>NKIR01000001.1:180913-797035 GCA_002255985.1 Sphingomonadaceae bacterium PASS1 | reverse complement strand
GGCCAGCTATGCTGATGATGGCAACCATGGCGTCTCCCGCCTCCAAGTGGGTAAGGCCCAAGTCGGGCCGATCCCACGCAAGCTTGCAACCGATCGCATTGACGTAAAACGCAACAAGCTCGGCAGCGTTGACTGCGCGGATGACGACATGGTCGATTGTCTGGAGACTGAATGGCGGCATTTTCGATCCTGCTGGTTTCAGACGATTTATCACGGGCAGCTCCGTCGAACAACCTTCCACCAGCCCGCCTGCCGAAATCCAGACCACACAGAGTTCAAACCGCTCGATAAGTTCTCAAGGATAGGTTAACCAAAACGTCTGCTTTGCGCACATTTGCGGTCGTTCCCGCGCGATTGCTGCACGCACAAAAGCAGACATAATTTTAGAAAAGACCAGATGACCGAAAGGGGGTGGAAGCTTACATTACTCGCATTCTCAGTCCGCTTCAGCTTAGAAATCGAGAAGGTCGCCGTGCCGACGATCAAGATGTCATGATGAAAAGGTTTGCTGCATTTCGTCGATCAGTTGCTTGTGGAAATCGACCATGCGCTCACTGGGTTGCTGCGCCTGAAAGAAGCCGAGCTCGGGGTCTATAACAATGCTTCGTTTTCCTGCCAGCCCTTCTAAAATCGCCAGTCCGCAAAATGGAACATATGCCTCGGCATAGCCGCCTTCGTGAATCACTGCGAGGCGGCCGCCGCAAAGCTCGTTCGATAGTTCGACCATGATGCTGGTCATTTCTCGATAACTGTCGCTGTGCAGCAACTGTCGCGCAAGCGGATCAACTGCGTTGGCATCAAGACCGCTCGCAATGACGATCAAGTCCGGGGCATAGTTTCGAATCGCAGGGATCACGATCTGCTGAAGCGCGCAGAGATAGGTCTCATGCCCACTGCCGGCAGGAAGGGGAATATTAAGATTAAAGCCTTCGCCAGCCCCGACACCGCGTTCATCGGCGCCCGAGTATCCGGGGGGAAAGCAGCGGTCCTGATGTATGGAAATGGTGAAGACATCTTCGCGATCATAGAAGATAGACTGCGTTCCATTGCCATGGTGCACATCCCAGTCGAGCACAACGACGCGCCCGAGGCCGTGGCGCGCTTTCGCCGCTTCGATTGCAATCGGGATGTTGGCAAGCAGGCAAAAACCCATCGGCTCGTTTGCTAGGCAGTGATGCCCGGCCGGTCGGCACAGCGCGTAGCTGTTTGGTGCTACTCCCGTCAAAACCGCGTCGAGTGCCGCAATCGCCAATCCTGTTGAAAGCGTCGCGATTTCAAATCCACCCTTTGAAAATGGGGCAAATACACCAAGTTCGCCGCCGTTAATGTCACTCAGCCGTTTGAATTCATCGACGTAGCTGGCTGGATGAATACGCAGCAAATCTTCGCGTGTTGCGCTGGGGGCCGTATCAATGCTCAACTCCTTGTCGAAGCCTGCGGCGCGGACAAGATTGACAAGTCTGCGCTTTGATGTGGGTGTATCGGCACCATAGCTGCCGCTTGGCGGCTCTACCCAATCGCCAATCGGAATGAAAAGGGCCTGAACACCGGTACAATGCCAAAAAGTTCTCTCATCGGTCAGAAATATTGTTTTTCCAGTCATTTCGTCGTGCTCCCGTTTGCGGTATAGACCTGCTCGCCGGCTATAAAAGTCATGAGAACTTTGGTTTTGTGAATTTCGCCGAGCGGTGCTGTGAGAGGGTTGCGGTCGATGACTATAAAGTCAGCAAACTTGCCAGCTTCAAGAGTGCCCCCGCGGTCTAGCCGTCCCATATGCGCAGCGCCATTGCGCGTAAGAACGTCCAACGCTTGCTGTCGACTGATCCGTTGCCCTGCGTTGATGGGCTCTCCGTTGGCTCCCGGTACTTGCCTTGATATAAGTGTCTCGATGGCAACCCAGGGGTTGGCCGATGGCACGACAGGCCAGTCAGACCCGATGACCACATTTGCGCCACTCTCTAGGACATCTTTCATGGGCCAAAGACGCTTCATACGCTCCGGCCCTACGGCTTCCGCGATGTCGATTGATGTGATCGGTGTGGGCCACCAAATGTAGGGAGATAATTCCCAGGTAAAGGGAGTTGTCTGTCCCCGCTTCACGTCGACAGGGTCAATAAAGGTGTTGTGGGCGATATCATGTCTTGGGCCGATGGCACCATTCGCGTTCCGCGCAAAAGCGATGGCATCGGCAGCTTGTCGTGTTGCGGCATCTCCAGCAGCATGAAACTTGATGTTAATTCCTTGGCGGTCAAATTCTGCCACCGCGGCATTAAGTTTATCCGTTTCGATCAGCAACATGCCCTTATCATTGCCATGCGTATGCGCTGCATGTGCCTTGTATCTGGCTGCATACGGTTCCAACATGGCTGCTGTCCGGCCCTCCAAGGGCACGCCATCCAGAAACATTTTGACGCAATCCAGCTGGAAGCGCCCCACAGCGTAGCGGTTGCGCAAAGGAATAAGACGCTCGCTATCCCCTGAATTGGGACCCCAGACGATGCACCCGCGTGCATGTTGCTTTAGCTTGCCCGAACTCGCGAAGCTCTTCCATCCTTCAATTGACTCGGTACGGATAGACGCGTCCGCAAATGCAACAATGCCGAGTGACAGCATTTCATCAGTAGCCGCTTTAATAGCCGCTTCCTGGTCTGCAACGGAAACAGGGGGGATAAACTTCTCAATATCGCGTGAGGCGATTTCTCGCAAAATGCCAATCGGCTCGCCCTTGCTGTCTCTGTCGATCACACCGCCTGGAGGATCCTTGGTATCTTTCGTGATACCAGCGATTTCCAGCGCTCGTGAATTAACCCAGATGCTGTGCAAGCTCTCATCATCAAGAGCAACAGGGTTGTTGGGCGCTACCTTATCGAGCAGCCGCTTATGCTGTTCTCCCGGTTTAAACGCCGCACCGACCCAACTGCCGCCCAATATCCACTCGCCGGGCTTTGCTTTGGCCACGCAGGCCTTAACTGCAGCCACAATCTGCGGCGCTTTCGCGCCCTGCGGGAAACGGCAAGAGAGCATTGAGCGACCGGCAAAATAAATGTGAACGTGCATGTCATAGAGGCCAGGCATAACCGTCTTGCCTCCAAGATCGGTTACTTGCGTTCCGACATCCGCGAAATTTTTTATGTCATCGTTGCTTCCTACTGCGACGATCAGACCGTCTTTGATCGCCATGGCCTCGCGCTGACCTTGAGGCGTTAGAATTGTACCATTGACGTAGATATGATCAGGGCTCCGTATAGAAGCACTTTGCCCAACAACGGAGCTGGCGGATCCTCCAAACAACAATGCAATAATTGCAGATGCATAATGAATCGGTCCTAATCTGCGGCCCATAGACGCTTCACCTTCCTAAATTGTCGCTCGGAACAATCTATCCAGATAGTTCCTCTCAGTGAACATGAGGTCAGTCCAGGCGTCAACTGTCTTTGCACTTTAGGCCATCCTCTTAAAACAAATGGCGCAAGGCCGGCTCGCCAATTTCTGCCCTTTTCAATCGAACATTAATCGCACCTGTCTTGACATCGTCTGGATACAATGGTTACCACCCTACAAGCCGAGGTTGGCTGAAAAACGGTGTCGCGACCAGGCCATAAACTGGCAAAAGTGGGCTTTAAACGAAGCCCTTTCGGCGGCAGTACTTTGGCCGCAAAGTCGGGGTCGAGAGTATCGTGTCTACAAGTCTTCGAAGGATCTCGATTGCGCGCGCAACTCAATCAATATTTTCTTCAGGCTGCTCCGCCGCTTTTGCAATTCACGCTTGCCGGCATGCGAAACAACCCCAGCCGGCGCTTGAGCCAATCGTTGCTCCAAAAGTCCCAACGCCATTTTTGCGTCGGGTTGATTTTCGCCAGTTTCGACGATCGCGATCAGGCGATATGCGCCAATGGCTCCCAGCCAGTCCAAAGTGTCCGCATCGTGAATATAAACAGCCTCTGGCAAAGCCGGCTTCCGATCAAACATATGGGTACGCACCGCCTCTATCACGGCGGGAAATTTTTCATTCGGAAAGCCATTTGTGCGCAGCATTTTGGGCAATATTTCCACGGCCTTGTCGGCATGATCCTTGTCTGCACTGGCCCAATTTGGAAAGGCAGCGATGTCGTGCATCATAGCGGCTGCAAAAAGCACGTCATCATCAACAGCCGCCTTGTCGGTGCACGCCAAGGTTTTTGCAAGGTTGTAGACGCGCTTGGAATGGCCATATCCCCAAGCCGGATGCTTGAAGTTGTCGCGCGAAAAACTCTCAGTCGCGACACGCAAATTTTCTGTGGTGCCAACGCGTGGCTTGTCCTGCGCCTTCCCGAGTTGTGATGAAAATGCCGCGAACACAGCGACCGTCGATGCTAACAAATTCATGGGGGGGGGTCATCGCTTATTTCTTCTTCGGAAGCGCGAAGGCGACAATCGCATCACTCAATCTGGTTTGGAAACCCCCATGCCCGCCAGCCGAGACGACCACATATTGCCGACCGTCACTGTGCTGAAACGTCATCGGCGTGGCCGTTGCTGGAGCAGGAACTTCATAGCTCCACAGCTCCTTGCCGGATTGCATATCATAAGCGTGAAAACGACTATCGAGGCTTGCGCCAATGAAAATCAGTCCGCCCTTCGTCACGATTGGTCCACCTTGGTTAGGCGCGCCCCAAGACTCCAGCGAGCGAAACTTGGTCGAAAATTCCACCCGTCCAAAAGGTACCTGCCACCGATGCTCGCCTGTTTTCATGTCTATTGCGGTCAACCTTCCCCAGGGGGGCGGGTTGCAAGGTGCCCCGAGCGATGACATCAACACTTCGCGCAGCATCACATAGGGAGCGCCCTTCATTTCATAAACGGAAACGCCGGGGCGTTTGTGTAGCTTCTCGTCATATTCGTTTCGCGGCATCAAGGTTACGGATGAAACCAGGTTCGACGAATTGACGATCGCCAACCCCGAATTGGGATCATAGGCAATCCCACCCCAGTTGACGCCACCCAGAAAGCTGGGATGCAGAATGGAGCCCTTGACAGATGGCGGTGTAAATACACCGTCATTGCGAAACTTGGCTAGCTTACCGCGACATTCGGCGGCGTCAAAACCTAGCGCGCCCCAGCCATCGTCAGCTTTGATCATTTGTGGTGTGACCGGTTTTGGAAGCACGGGCATCGGCTGCGTAGGCGATGTGATCTCGCCGGGAATATCGCTTTTGGGAGCAGGCATTTCCTTGATGGGAAAAAGTGACTTTCCGGTTTTGCGATCGAGAACGAAAATATTGCCTGTCTTGGTGCCCTGAATGACCACTTCAACCGCTTTGCCATCCTTTTCAATTGTGGCGAGCGTGGGCATGGCGGGCACGTCATAATCCCACAAATCGTGTCGGATGGTCTGGTAAGACCATATCCGTTTCCCGGTCAGCGCGTCCAAGACAACCACGGCGTTTGCATCGGGAATATTCTCCTTTCGATTGACACCATAAGTATCATAGCTCGCACTGCCTGTGGGCAGAAAGACCCGCCCATTGCGGATGTCGACCGAAATCGGCGCCCATGTATTTGCCGCGCCGGTAACTTCGCTGATGTCGGCAGGGATGGGATTCCACGCCCATATTTGCCTGCCGCTGACGGCATCGAACCCGCGGACAATGCCATCAAGCGAGTCCCGCTCATGATTGTCCCTGACTGCGCCGCCGACAATCACAATATTTTTGTAGATTGCGGGCGGCGAAGTGTTGGCGACTTGCCCCATCCCCTTATAGTCAAGCGCCGCCATGTTGACCCGCCCGCCATCACCGAACCCAGCGCAGGGCTTGCCGCTATCGGCGTCGAGCGACAGCAAGACTGCGTTCTGGGTGGCAAAGAAGATGCGCTTGCCGCATTCCGCAGCTCGTTTGGACCTGTCAGCGGCTTGCCAGTAGGAAACGCCCCGGCAATAGTTCTGCTTGTACATATTGCCGGTCAAGGGCTTTTTGGGATCGTAAGACCATAACGTCTTGCCCGTTGCCGGATCGAGCGCCTCAACCCTGTTGTAAGGTGTGCATATGTAGAGCCGTTCATTCGCGTATATCGGCGTCATCTCGCTGACCGTAAAGTCGGCTTTCACGCCATCGAAGGCGAGATCGCCGGTATGGTGCGTCCAGGCAAGCTGCAACTCGCGGACATTGTCACGATTGATCTGGTCGAGCGCGGCATATTTGGTTCCCGAGGGCTGACCGCCATAGGTTGGCCAGTCCTTTGCATCTGCTTCGATCGCCGCGATCTCGGCTTTACTCTTGACGGTGCCAGTTAGACCGCTGCCAGAGCAAGAGGTCAAAAGCGCGGAGATGATGACCCAGAAAAAAACGGCCTTGCATAGGCGGTCGGTCAAGGCTTGACCCTTTCGAAAACCTTTTCGCCTGCAATCCAGGTTTCGAATGGCTGGACCTTGTGAAGCTCTGTCACGGGGATTTGAAAAGGATTTTGATCTAGAATGATGAAATCAGCATATTTCCCGACCGAAATCGATCCTGCATTTTCTGCAATACCCAAACGTCGCGCGGCGTTGATGGTGAACATGTCGATAGCTTGCCGCAAGTTAATCGCCTGACCCAAACCAAAGGAACGTTCACTGCCTCCGGGATTGCGTCGGGTAACAGCAGTTTCAATCCCAATCCAGGGATTGGGGGTCGGCACCACGGCCCAGTCTGACCCGGCGATCACCAGCGCTCCGGCGTCGAACCCCTCGCGGATCGGCCAAACGCGATCCATTCGCGGGAAACCGACCGCTTTGGTGATGTCGTCATTGATTGGTTGCGGATCCCATAGATAAGGGGAAAATTCGACTGCCGCGTTTAAGACCTTGAAACGTGACAAATCCTCTGGGTCAATAAATGTAGAATGGCCGATTTGGTGCATCGGGCCCGTCATGCCATTTGCTTTGCGTGCCTCAGCGACGGCATTGAGTGAAGCACGCACCGCCCCGTCACCTGCAGCATGAAACATCACCGTAATGCCTTGCTTGTCCCACTTCGTTACATTGGCCCCCATCTGGGCAGGGTTGAACAATAGCAGTCCACGCTCAGGTGCATTGGGTTGCCCAGCCTGATATTTTTCCAGCATCGCGCCGGTGTGGCTTTCGGTCGGAACGCCATCAGCAAACACCTTGATACAGTTTGGATCGAAATTGGCGCGCGCATATTTGGCACGGTCGGCAATAGTGGCATCCAAATCGACGTTGGGATGACCGGCGGCTGAATAAGCTATGCAAGCCTGAACGCGATGCTTCAATACCCCCTTGTCGGCAAGCCGGGCATAGACCTCCAGATCATCACTAAACGCCATGGCTTCAAGATAGCCTACAATCCCGAAGCTACTGAACCAGCCGAGAAGCGGCTGCAAATTCTCTTCGGTTTTCTCGATTGCTTGGGGCGGGACTTTAGCAACAACCAGATGATTTGCCGTTTCGCGCAATACACCTGTTGGGTTACCTGCCGCATCCCGCTCGATAATGCCGCCATCGGGGTTAGGCGTCATTTTGGAAATTCCCGCCAACGTCATTGCGCTGGAATTGACCCAAAGACTATGTCCACTAACATCATAAAGCATGACCGGATTGTCGGGAGAAATAGCATCCAGTGTCGATGCCCTGATAGGCGTACCTTCCAGCAGCGAGGCCTGCCATTGCCCACCGGTGATCCATTCGCCGGGCTTAGCCGTCTTCACGCAGGCAGCTACCAGCTCCAACAGTTTTTGCGCATTGGCGTCCTGCGGAATCCGGCATGCACCCTCGCCCCCCTTAGCCTGAAGCACCGGGTGGACATGCATATCATACAGGCCAGGGAAAACTGTTTTCTGCTTTAGGTCGACAACGGTTTTTGCCTCTTTGCGCCAACGCTTTGCCGAACGGGCACTACCGATGCGGGATATCCGCCCAGAGGTTAGTGCCATCGCAGACTGCCAACCATTTGGAGTGTAGATTTGCCCGTTGACGAAGAGAACATCCGATCGCTGTTCGGTTTTGGCATTTGCGGCAGCTGGAATTGCCGTAGCTGAAAGGAGCAGACCCATGACTACCGCAAGCAACTTTTGCGTCCGGCACATACGCGATATGTATCTCGTCACGGATTTGCTCCCTTTCACCCACGTTATTCGTATCAGCAAATCTATTTCTGACCGTCTTAATACCGATAGCTAGCTGTTATCCCGATTGTTCTTGGCTTGATAATTTCACGCCGGAAGAATTCATTTGGATTCGATGCCCGTTCCCGACGTGTCCAAGTTGACTTGTTCAGGATATTGTTCACGAAGAACGATACATCAAAGTTACCTGGACGGGCTCCCAGTCTTGCCGACCAATAGGTAACTGCCGGCGGCAAACTCAGCGCTGTGTCGATCGCGCCGTTGGCGGGATTCAGGAATGCCGGCAGCGAAGTCTGCTTGGATCTGTAATCAAAATCGGTGCGGAAGTAGCCGCCTTCTGCTTTGCTGAACATATCAAAATCATACTGCCCGTGAAGCGATATTGTCCACGGCGCGCCCAAAACATGATCGCCTTTGCTAACGAAAGGTGCGGTAGCTGTGGGCCCACCACGAACCGTTTCAAGAAACTTCGCATTGACGTAGCCCAACTCTGCTTGCAGCGTCAGCCGGTCAGCGGGTTTGAATTCGACTTGTAAATCAAAACCACGGCTCCGTGCGTTTCCAAGGTTGGAGGTGAATTGGAACCCGCAACTATTGAGGCTTACAGCTTGTTGGATATTGCTCCAGTCAATCTGGTAAACACTGGCCTGGACGCTACCCCTTCCTCCAAAACGGCTTTTCGCGCCAAGTTCGTAACTCCAAACGGAGTCGGACTTGAAATTAGTGGGGCGCCCAGCTCGGTAGCCAATTGCCGCAAGCTCGGCACCGCAGAATGTTCCAACTTGCGGATTGTATCCGCCAACCCGGAATCCTCGTGAGGCCGATGCGTAAAGCAGCGTATCAGGCGTTGCCTGGTAGTTGAGACCAAATTTGGGGGTCAGAGGATTCTCTTTCTGCACGCCTCTGTCGTCCACCAATGGCCCGACAACGAAGCCTTGCGCAATAGAACGGATCTGGAACTTTGTGCGACTGTAACGAAGGCCGGCAGTCGCGGACAAGCGATCCGTCAGCTTATATGTAGCTTGACCGAACAGCGCAGCCTGCTTGTCCTTTGAAACGGCATTCTGGTCATAGACGGAATAGCCAGGGACTGGCCTTGGTCCGCCGAAGAGATATACAGGCAAGTAAGGATCCGTTACCATTTGGATAGACGTCTGCTCCGCGTCAGAGAAGAAGCCTCCAATGACCCAACTGAAGCTGCTATCTGACTGGTTTGACTGGAGACGAACTTCGCCCGTCCAATTCTTTTGGGCAACGAGGAAATCCGACGGTGCCCGCTGATCAGGGAACCGCGGCAGGCTATTGACACCAGTAAAAAGGTTTTGGTCGAACGTGGTGTAATCCTGCACAAACTCCTGACTGCGATCAAAATAGGACCCAACGCCGATGAGATCCACACCGCCTAGATCGACGCTAAAATTGAGAGCCGCCAGAGTAAAACGGTCGTCGCTCGATTCCTGCACTTGATTTGCGCTACGGAACACATGATCGTCATAGTTGGAAAAGCGCTCCCAACTCTCTCCACTGTCATTTGCCTTTATCTTTTGGTGAAAAACTGAGGGCGTGATAGTCACGCTGTCAGATGGCTGCCAGGTTAGCGCAAGGCGGGCAACATAACTCTCATTACTGTTAGAATTTTTGTCAACGACTTGGTTGGTAAATGAACTGATACGGTCGACAAACCCCCCATCGCGGCGGTAATAACCGCTAGCGGCAAAGCCAAGCTTTTCAGACGCGATGGGCCCTTTCACAGAGACACCCGCTTCGCCGCTTATGCCGCCGCCATCTGTGGTAGCTAGCTCGGCTCGACCATAAATGCTCAAATCATTCAGATTGGGCTGCGGGGTGATGAAGCGAACCGTGCCGCCTTGCGATCCGGCTCCGAACAACGTCCCTTGCGGGCCCCGCAAAACTTCGACGCGCTCAAGGTCAAAAACGACTGGGTAAGCATTTCCGCCGCCATAGCCAAGCTGCCGAACCTGAATTGGTACATCGTCAATATAGATACCTGTCGTTGCCGCACCGACTGACGAGTTTATCCCGCGGATTGAAATGTTCGTTGTAGTATTGCTCTTGTCCAACGTTACACCGGGCGTCTGGCGGATCACATCGGAAAAGTCCCGGATGCCTCGACTATCCAGCGTTTCACGCGAGAGAGCACTTACGCTCAGAGGAACCTTGTTGATGCCTTCGCTCTGTCGGGTCGCGGTGACGATGATTTCGTCACTTTCGTCTTCCCGAAGCTGCTCATTAGCACTTTCTTGGGCAAAGGCGGGTATCGCCGACAAAAGTAGGCCACAGAGTGCAGTTGACTTCATCAACGAATGGATCGTGTTTGACATGTTGAAATTCTCCCCAATATCTCGACGCCTATCCAGCCTTGCAAAAATGTGACTGAAACGGACGAAACTGGCTGAAGCTAAACAGACCGACCGACTAACGATTGGCATTTCAGGCCATCTGGTGCACTCGCGATTAAATTGGTAACTAAAGGAGCTGCCCAAGCGAAATTGGCCGGAATTGCAAAGTAATCGGTTGGACCAGACGATGCTGTCTGGGCAAACTATTCCGGTGGATACTGAGGATGGACTATACCTGAAAGGCTAATACATAGTGGCGTCTCCCCCTCCTACAATCTCCACGCAAATCGTCCGCCACATCCGGGATTGCTTAGAACTCGCAGGGGTTCCGTCGGCAAAACTCCTCGATCAATATGGCATCGCGCCGGATGAAGTAGACAATCGCGATCATGCTGTGCCGCTGGCTGCCTATGTCCGCTTCTTTGAGGCTGCGGCAGAAACCTCCGGAAACCAGCATTTTGGCATGCACGCAGCGCGGCTGATGGGTGCGGACGGGCTCGGCCCACTCAGCTTCCTATTTTTGAGCGCCCCGTCGCTAGGTCAGGCATTTCAGACTTTTACCGAACATCTCGACGCCTTGCAGGAATCGACATTCAATGCATTCGTGATCGACAACAAGACCAGTCACTTCAGCTACGGTATTCGCGATGATGTGCTTACACCTCGTCGACAAGACAGCGAATATTCGATTGGTGTCATGTATAATCTGACACGCCGATATCTCGGCGGGCAAACAGCGCCGGTCGAAGTGCATTTCGAACATGAGCGGGTTGGTGCGCTCTCGTGGTACGAAAGCTATTTCGACTGTCCCGTCTATTTCGAACAGTCTCAAAACCGGTTGTATTTGTCGGTCGATCTGCTCAACCGTGGGTCAACAGCGCTGAGCACTGAACTGTTTCCAATCATCGCGGGCCATCTCAAGGCTCGGATGCACGGTCACTCGCATAGTCTTACAACTGTGGAGCGCGTTAGTGACATCCTCATCTCAAATGCTCCTGACAATCTGCCTTCGCTTGAAATTGTTGCAAAGAGCCTCAGCTGTTCGCGGGCAACGCTGATGCGCCGCTTGAACGCGGAAGGCGAACGTTTTGGTAACCTCGTGACGGAGCGCAGGATCGGCCATGCTCGGCAGCTACTCACGTCAAGCAACAGATCGATCGCAGATATTGCGCTGGCATGCGGCTATGCAGAAGCGGCAAGCTTCACGCGATCTTTCCAGAAGCAACTTGGCGTGGCACCCGCGAAGTGGCGAAAGATCAACTCGAAATTGACGTCCGCTCGCCGAACTGCGGCATCGCGTCCAACTTCCTGAATGCGAAATGTACTCCGGCTGTTTCGCGGTTGGAGCACACCCGTGATGACGGTAATGTCTTTCCTACCAGCGAACAGTAGCGGTTACGCCATAAGTAGCCGGCTTCGCATACACCGAAGTCGTGCCGAGAATGCCCAGATTGAGCGTGTACGCACGATATTCCTCATCGAAGATGTTGCGTCCAAAGACCTGTAGCGAGAAACGATCATTGGCACCGGTCCATGTAAGCGAGGCGTTCGATACATTGTAAGCCGGTTGGATCGAAGAAGGTCCATTGGTGACCTCGAGGAACTGCCGTCCGTACCACGCACCGTCAAGCTGGGCAGCGAGGTTCCCACCAAGCATATCAACATTGTACCGGAAGAGGTAATTGAAGCTGAATTGCGGTGCATTCGGCAATTTGGCATCAGTGATCGTGTCTTGCGGATAATCGCAGAAGAAGCTGCCATCGTTCTGGTTGACACAATATTGTGCGTTTGGAGCACTAGGAAAGAATTCAGGGCCGAACTGTGAGCCAGGACCGAGTACGCTCTTCACCTTGTTGGTCTGCCAGGTTGCTCCGAGGTTCACATTAATGCGATCGCTAGGCTGCCAGAACAGTTCGAATTCAGCTCCGGTTGCCCGGACATCGGTGTTGCTGACCTGGGGCAAGCCGCCAAGCACCGAGAACGCCTGATAGTTGTCATAAATGTAGTGATAACCCGTCAAATTGGCCTTGAGCGAGCGGTCTGAACTGGACCATTTGATTCCCCCTTCGATCGAATTCAGCGTCTCTGGATCATGCTGAAAGCTGCCGGGCGTGACATCTGAACTCAGGGTCCAGTTACCACCTTTGATCCCGCGGTTCCAGGAGAGGAAAACAAGGGTGTCGTCATTGGGTTTGTAGTTAATACCTGCACGAGCAGCCCAATCTCCGTAGCTGATGGCGTTGACGCCTGGATTGGCTGACGCAAAACTCTCATCGGTAGCACGCACCACGGTTGGAAAGCCCGAATCTATAAGCCGCGAAACATAATCGATTGACTTTGTATCCTTCGAATAGCGCAGGCCTGAAACGAGCGTGAACTTGTCGGATAGGTCATACTCTACCTGACCAAACAACGACCAGTTCTTCGAGTGCAGATCATAGTCTTCAGCCACGCGCGGATCATTGGCGCCGCCGTTGATAGCCAAGGCCGCACCAAGCACAGGTGCGCCAATCGTGGTGATCTGACCATTGATCTTCATGTCCAAAAAGTAAGCACCTGCCTGCCACCGAAAGCGATCAATGTCGCCTGATAAGCGAAGCTCTTGACTGAACTGCTTGTAGCGGGCGTCCGTAAGAAACTGTATGATTGTGATCGGCAGGGCGTCTCCATCCTCCCGATAGCTCTTTGACAGATTTGTGTAGTTGGTGATCGAAGTTAGGTCGATGCCACCAACATCATAAGTGACTTTGCCTTGAAAAATATCCGTGGTCCGGCTGAACAGGCCCAAGTCGTTCGAGAAATTCTCAAAAGGGCTGGCCGGCGCGCCGGTGATGCCGTTGATTACCCCCCCCGTACCATCGGAAAGGCCAGCCGCGTTGACGTGGCAATAGCCATTCGTAAGTAGGTCGCAACTGTCGAAAACATAGCCGCCAGTTGCGACATCATTGTCTTCACTGTGTTTGATCCAAAGGTCGACCTTCCCACGGTCACCTAGGTCAGCTTGGATCGTTCCGCGCAGCGCCCAGCCGTTTTCGCTGCCGATATCCTGACCATTGCCATCAAAGGTGCCGGGAAGCGCGGCTGCCGATTTGATATAGCCGTCCGCCTTCACAATGCGTCCGGCGACACGGAACCGCAGACCTGGCGTCAGTGAACCGCCAACCGCCCCCTCAAGCGAGCGCCGATCGAAGCGCTCATAGCCGGCTTCGGCATAGCCATTGAATTCGTCCTTGCTGGCATCTTTGCTGATATAGTGGACGAGGCCGCCAGTCGCATTGCGGCCGAACAACGTTCCTTGCGGACCGCGCAGCACCTCGACGCGTGCGGTGTCGAACAGCTGACCCGAAATGCCGTTGATGGAGCCCATATAGGCATCGTCCATGTAAACGGCGACTGGTGCTTCAAGGTAGTCCGTAAAGTTGTTCTGCGAGACGCCACGAAGATTGAAAATCGTGACATTAGGTGACCATGCATTGAGTTGCATACCTGGGATCTGCTGCGTGATTTGGGTTGCATCCGAAATGCCGAGCGCATCCAGTTGTTCGCCTGAATAGGCCGACACCGAAATTGGGACGCGCTGCAGATTCTCACCGCGCTTTTGGGCAGTGACGACGATATCGCCGAAGCTACCGGCTTTTTCTTCTACGACTTGCTTGTCTACCTGCTGGGTTTCTTGTGCCACGACGGGCGTAACAAAGGCGAGCGCTATCGTAGAGACGGCGAATGTCAGGGCAGTTCGCATGAGCAACGGTTCTCCTCCGGTCTTATGGCCTTAAAAAAAGAGGTCTTCGTAAGGCCCTGTTTGCACGAACGCTTTGCAGATGCGGTCAATATAGATCACGGTCAAAGCTCGGCGAGGCGTCTAAGTAGCGCCTCAAGCTTGTCAAGCGCCTCGCTAATGATCTCATCGCTCGCCGATAGTGCGGGAAGAAAGCGCACGACATTGCTACGCAAACCACAGGACAGCATCAGCAAGCCTTCCTTGGCCCCTTCCTGAATGATGCGCTTGGTCATATCTGGATCCGGCTGACTGGGGTCACGATTTTTGACCAGTTCTAACGCGATCATGGCTCCTGGTCCCCTCACATCGCCGATCATACTAACGCCACTCTGTTGAAGCGAATGCAACCGCGCTTTGATCTCGTTACCTATGGCAACCGCACGACCGCAAAGGTTGTCACTTTCGATAATTTTTAGTACTTCGAGCCCAGCAACGCATCCGAGCGGTGATCCACCATAGGTACCGCCAAGTCCACCAGGATCAGGCGCATCCATAACATCGGCCCGGCCAATGACCCCAGAGATCGGAAAGCCACCAGCCATCGCCTTGGCTACCGTCATTATGTCAGGTGTCACACTGTTTGCTTCCCTGACCCAGTCCATCGCAAACATTTTCCCGGTACGCGCAAAGCCAGTCTGAACTTCGTCGGCCACCAGCAGAATGCCATGCTCATCGCAGATCTCACGGAGCGCCTTGAAGAAATTGTAGGATGCAGTGTAGAAACCACCTTCTCCAAGTACCGGTTCAAGTACGATCGCAGCGACGGCAGACGGCTCGATCGACGAAGCAAACATTGCCTTAAGGCCCTCGATCGCCTGTTCGTCGGAAAAACCATGATAGGGTATCGGAAACCGCGTGTGAAAGACGTCCGTCGGCATCGGGCCAAACTTCGCTTTGTAGGGAAGAACCTTGCCGGTCATAGCCAGCGCAAGCAAAGTGCGTCCGTGATAGCCACCTTGGAACGTGACAACACCGCGCCGTCCAGTATGTGCGCGCGCTATTTTGACTGCATTTTCCAGCGCTTCGGCCCCGGTGGTGAAGAAAATGGTTTTTGCCTCGCCTGCAATCGGCGCACATGCATTCAGCTTTTCGGCAAGCGCGATATAGCTCTCATAAGGTGTCACTTGGAACGAGCAATGTGAGAAAGCATCCAGCTGACGTTTGACTGCGTCAATTATGCGGGGGTCGCCGTGGCCGGTATTACAAACTGCAATGCCCGTGGCGAGGTCGATGTAGCGATTACCTTCTTCGTCAAACGCCTCGGCATTGGCTCCCCGCGCGAAAAAGCGCTGGTGTATGGATGACACGCCTTGCGGTACTGCGGCTTCGCGCCGGCGCCAGAGTTCAGCGTTGGTGGTCATGCAGACAATCCTCCAATCAGTGCGTATTTGAGTTCGAGATATTCATCGAGGCCGTGGCGCGAACCTTCGCGGCCGAGGCCGGATTCCTTGATGCCGCCAAAAGGCGCGATTTCGGTCGAGAGAACACCCTCGTTGACTGCAACCATGCCATATTCGAGGCCCGCCATGACGCGCCAAACGCGCCCTACATCCCGGGCGTAGAAATAAGCAGCAAGTCCGAAAGGCGTGTCATTGGCGATGCGAATGGCTTCTGCTTCGTCGGTGAAACGAATGACCGGTGCGATGGGACCGAAAATTTCCGACTGGGCAATCTGCATGTCTTGCGACACGCCTGTCAGAACCGTCGGTGTGAAAAACTGCTTTCCAGCTTCGTGTGGA
Source organism: Sphingomonadaceae bacterium PASS1 (assembly GCA_002255985.1). GTDB lineage: Bacteria > Pseudomonadota > Alphaproteobacteria > Sphingomonadales > Sphingomonadaceae > Sphingorhabdus_B. The sequence continues at coordinate 781,055 of NKIR01000001.1, read as the reverse complement.
GTGCCGCCACAGGCAACAACGGCTCCGGCAACGGCCGCGTCAACTGCAAGCTTTGTAACCTTCGCCATTGCTCTTTCGTCGATCAATGGGCCGATTTCCACGCCCGGTTTCGAGCCATCGCCGACCTTAAGACTTTTCACCCTCTCGACCAGCTTCGCTACGAAGACATCATGCACACCGTCCTGGACGAGCACACGATTGGCACAGACGCATGTCTGGCCTGCGTTGCGAAATTTGGAAATCATGAGACCGTCGATCGCCGCGTCGAGATCAGCGTCATCAAAAACGATGAAAGGTGCGTTGCCACCAAGTTCCATACTCACTCGCTTAACAGACCCAGCGGCCTGAGCGAGTAACAGCTTGCCTACAGGTGTTGAACCCGTGAAACTGATCTTGCGAATGACAGGGTGCGAGCAGAACAAATTACCGACTTGCGCGGGCTCGGGCGATGGCACCACCCTGAAAATGTCCGCTGGTATGCGTGCCTGAGCGGCCAACGCTTCGAGGGCAAGTGCTGATAATGGCGTCGCTTCTGAAGGTTTCACAACCATGGCGCAGCCTGCCGCCAAAGCGGGGCCAACCTTGCGCGTAATCATAGCTAGTGGGAAGTTCCAAGGGGTTATTGCGGCGCAGGTGCCGACAGCCTCCTTGACCGTCAGCACGGCTTTACCTCTCGCAACTGTCGGAATGGTTTCGCCATATGCGCGCTTAGCTTCCTCAGCGAACCATTCGATAAAACTGGCAGCATAGACAACTTCGGCAAGAGATTCTGCCAGAGGCTTGCCGCATTCGGCTGTGCACAGCGAAGCTAGCTGGTCACGGTAAGCCATAACTTGAAAATACCAGTCGCGGAGGCGTTCTGCCCGAACCTTGGCTGTCAGTGCTGCCCAGTCCTTTCGTGCATTGTCAGCACGAAGAATGATGTCTTCGATTTCAGCGGTCGAGTAGGTTTTTACTGCAGCAATCTGCTCGCCGGTGGCTGGGTTCAAAACCGGCATTCCATTCTTGTCGTCCAGAAAACGCTGGATCAACTTCCAGAGAGCATTCGGCATAGTCATTTGCTGCCCGTCTGGAGATTGCGGTGGCGAAGCATTGGAATGGTCAGCAGCACATAGCTCGTCAAGAAGAACGCAATGCAAACGATCTCTGCGGAGTAATAACTACCTCCCTCGATCAACTGCGCAGCGATTAACGGTCCGCCACCAAGCCCGATCATCTGCATCGCTATGGCGGGACCCATCATGCGGCCTTGTTCATCGAAATCGCTAACTGCGCCAAGTATGAAAGGGAGAGCAAAATTCCAGAGGAGATTGAACCCGCACACCGCAATCAGGAAAACCATCAAGGCGGGCTTACCCATCATTAACGCAATGCAGGCTGCACCTAGGAGAACTCCAAAGGCAACAGGTAGCCAGCGGCCAAGTCGTTCTGCGAGGAAAACCGATCCAAGCGCTCCGATTACGGCGAAGATCTGGGACACGAAGAGTGCTTGCGCTACATCGGTTTCGCTGTGCCCGGCTCTCATCCCGACCAGAAACAGGATTGCCCATGCAATACCTTGAGCCATGTTGTAGGCCAAGACGCCCAATAGACCAACCAAGAGGAGACCTAACCCCAACTGCCGGGCGGTTGGACTAGGAACGCCCCTTGCGGAATTCGACGCTGGAACATGACGCAGCGTAGCGAACCCAGCTGTCAACAGGAACGCAAAGGTCGCAAACAGCCCGGCGACCCCGATCCGATCGAGTAACCCGGGCATGCCCCACAGCCCGACAGCGCCATATGAAAGCAAGGCTACCAGATACAATGCGATATTGCGATCAACCCGTGCAGTGAGACCGACAAAGGTGAAGCTTAGCGAGATAATCGCGCCATGCCCCAATCCTGCGAGGAAGCGCGCGATCCAGAGTTGCGGCGACCCGACAAGTAATGCCGATGCGATGTTGCCCAAGATCGCCAGAACTAGACCAAACCCTAGTGCGCTGCGCCAATTGAACGGCGCGCGGGGAAGTGCGAGCAAAATTGTAGAGATAGCGACCCCGAGCATTTCAATCCCCGCAAGATTGACTGCTTCGGGCTCGCTCAGATTCAAATGGGTAACAAACCCCTGTACTAGCGCGGGCTGCACGATGAACGAAAGTACGCCCAGCGTCCCTAACGCCATTGCACTCAAGATGGCAGCTGTGCTGTTCACGTCTGACTTGGTTGTCATGATGGATCCCGTTCTCCCTATCTCCTTGATAGACGCAATGGGACCCTGTCGCTTGGCAGGAGAGGACAATCCGCACGCCATTTTATGAACCTTTGTATCAATTATATGATGCAATAAGTCAATATTTTGCCAAACGTTGGACCTACGCTCGGATGAACCGATCGGCACAACGATTCGGCATAGGCATCTGGGGAGGGGACTATGAGCACAGCTGAGGTGCTTACCACGGCTTTGAGTGGTTGGACCGAGCACATCAAGAGCTTGGGTATTGATGTGCCCGAAGCTTTACTATGCACTGACGTCGATCCCCAGATTTCACCTTGCCCGCGCGACACAATACCGCTCACCAGCTTTGCCAGAATTGCTGAATTTGTAGGTGACCACGCCACCTGCGCCAACGCCAGCTGGTTGATTGGCGAAAATTATGATCTCGCGGGATTGGGCAAGGTAGGTGAAGCAGTTCTAAGTGCGCGAACATTGGGTGGAGCCCTTCGCCGGTTGACCGACAATTTCGAGTTGCTACAAGACGCCTCGCTCCTCGCCCTCGAGACCACGGCGGAAACGGCAACCATTTCGTACCGCATTCTCGATCCTTCGATTTGGCCTCGGCATCAGGATGCACTGTTTAGTCTGGGCATTGTCTCCAAAATTATCAAACTGGCGGTTCCGGAGGCGTTGCCATTCTTGGAACTGGGGTTTGAGTGCCAGAAGCGGGATACGGGCCTTTCCGTCAGCCAGGGTCAGCTCGATTTCGAATGTGAGGCTAACAGCATCAGGATCCCCGTCGCGATGCTGGATATGGCAATGCCTGAACTCTCCCATCATTGCGACCTGAAGCGACTTTCGATGAAGCTTGCCGAACGGCGCCGTCAGCGTCCAGCGCGGGAAAGGCTTGCCGGCATCATCTTCGCTCGGCTATCAGATGGAGATATTCATCAGGACCAGCTGGCCGGCGAAATAGGCATGTCGAGCCGAACCATGCGGCGGCGCCTAGCTGATGAGGCCATATCATTTCAGAAACTACTCGCTGATTGCCGGATGCGACAGGCAATGCTTGAATTTCAGTCTCGCCCAGACGCATCAATCGCAGAAATCGCGCTCCGCTTGGGCTATGCCGAACATTCGACATTTACACGCGCCTTTAGCCGTTGGGCAGGAGTTCCACCTCAGGAGTTTCGTGCCGAATTGATCCGCGCCAGGCACTGAGAGATTTTATGCCAAGTCTTTTGCTGATGGAAGGAAACACCGCTTCCAAGAGAAAACTGGGGGCCCAACTGGGTGTCCGTTCCTCGTCAGAAATCTACGCCCTTGCAATTCGCGCACATTACCCGGAGCTTGTGCTCGACGTCGTCAACGCTGCGGATGAGGATTACTCGATCCCCGGTGATCGATCATTGACCGATTATGATGGATTGGTCATTACCGGATCGTCTTTGCATGCTTATGATCAAGACTTTTCGGTCACCAACCAGATCGAGATAGTAAAGCAGGCAGGCGCAATCGGCCTACCGATGTTCGGCAGTTGCTGGGGCCTACAAATCGCCGTAATGGCGGCTGGAGGCCTCGTTGAGTATAATCCAAAGGGCAGAGAAGTTGGTTTTGCCAGGAAGATTCTGCTCAACGATACTGGTGCCATCCATCCGATGTTTCGCGGCAAGTCCCGAGTGTTCGATGCACCCTGCATTCATTATGATGAAGTCATCGAATTGCCGGAGAGTGCAACGCTATTAGCGTCAAATGACCATAGTCTGGTGCAGGCGGCGATCGTCCCGGTCAGTAATTCAAATGTATGGGCCGTGCAATACCATCCCGAGTTCGACCTTCAACAACTGGTTCAGCTCTTCACTCTTTATGCCGACGACATGATTTCCCAAGGATTCTTCGCGGACCGGTCTCTCTTGAATGGCCATGTCGAGCTCTTGTCCCGGCTCGCTGCCAGTCCCCAAGACCATGGTCTAGCATGGCAGATCGGCATCGATGAGGACATCACCGACGATCGCCGCCGCCGGCTTGAAATCATCAACTGGATTGAGACATTCATCACCTTGCGTGCCTCAACATAGCTTCAACTCCAAGCTACAGGGCCCGTTTCGTTCTAAATCATGGTCGCGCAAAATAGACATGGACCTGACTGGTGCCTGTTGCATTCTCATATTCGGAATAGCGAACACCCGTCCAGTCCCAGTCGCGCCCTCCGCATGCACCCGCCATCATCAGATAATGTCCGAAACGCGCTTCGGGTACATGCTTTAGGAATTCGGGCATGGTGTCGATGACCGAAGCATGGTCGCCGTTATAGAACCACTCAAGTCGCTCATAATCCGCTTCGCGTGCCGCCGGACGACTTATGTGGATCGGGTCGGATGCTTCGTGTAAGTGAAGCTGCGACAACGGCCAAAAACGATGGCTCATTGATCCGCTCGCGATCAGCAGCACCCGGCGATCAGACTCAGCGATGGCTTTCCCAATCCCTTCACCCACGGCAAGGAAGTCAGGAGTCTCGCCGGTTTGCGCACAACCAACTGTGATCCATTCTTCGCCGCCATGGAGGTAATGCGCGATATTGACAGTGGGGTAGTGGATCGGGAGGTACGGATCGTCGATTGCGCTCGTGCGGGCCCCGCAGATCGTTGCGTGTTCTGCGATCTTGCGGGCAAGTTCCGGATTGCCTTTTAAGTCATAGGGTACCTGGGACATGCCTCTGGGCAACTCATCGGATGTGAATTTACCGGTGCGGCGGTCATGTGCCGTGACGCAGAATTCGACGGTCGTGAACCAGTGGCTGTCGAAGAGAATGACGGTGTCGGGCTTGAGAACGTCCATCACCTCATTCTTGAACCGACGCAGCCCTGGGACCAGGCTGATTTCCTTGCCGTCATTCAACTCATACCGCACTTCTTCGGGCAGCATGATGGTCGGAGCATGCGCAAGCAATGCAGCGCCTACAATTTTACCCATAGTCCATCTCCAGCAATTTGATGTCATCGAGCATAACGAATTATACACCCATTAAGCTTGTCCGTTTTGGCCAAGTCGCGCTCGGAACCGAAGCATAGGATGTGAAAATGACAAAATATCCATTTTCGCGGTCCACTGACGCCCATGTTGATCTGTCTTCGCAGGATGCTTTCAACGACGGGGCACCGTTTCTGACGTTTGAAAGATTAAGACGGGACGACCCGCTTTGCTGGATGGAAATGTCCAATGGCGACAAGGGCTGCTGGAACGTCGTGCGCCATGCTGATCTTCTCGACCTCAACCGTCAGCCGGACCTGCTTTCTTCAGCTTCCGGTATCCGCATGGAAGACCAGTCCGAAGAAGAATATGAAGCGCGCAAGACATTTCAGGAAACCGATGCGCCGATGCACCGAGCGTTTAGGGCTTTGGTCGCAAAGGCCTTTTCGCGCTCGACGATGGCAGGTTTTGAAGGTCAGATTCGTCAAATCGTCAACGATCTGCTCGACACCGCTTTGGATATGGGTGAGTTTGATGCGGTTGACATCATCGCGCGGCAATTGCCGATGCAAATGCTGGCGCAGATCATGGGTGTGCCGCACTCCGATGCGGCCTGGTTAGTTGACAAAGGTGATGCACTGATCTCCAATTCCGATCCCGATTATACGGACTTCGTCATAGATCAAATTGATACTGAAGCCTATCGACTGCTACCGTTCCGTTCGCCCGCGGCGGTGGAGTTGTTTGACTATGCCAACGATCTTCTTGATCGCATGGATTCCGGCGAGCAGATTGGCGTTCTCAATCTGGTGCGCGAAGAGACCAGCCATGGCACACGCATGTCACGCGATGAGTTCCGCAACTTTTTTTGCCTGCTGGTTGCAGCGGGGAATGACACGACACGCTATAGCTTGTCTGCAACAGTGCATTCGCTGGCGAACAACCCGCAATTGCTGAGGCAAATCCAATCCGACGCATTTGCCCATTGGGATGAAGCAACCGATGAAATGATCCGTTGGGCGGCACCAACGACGCATTTTCGTCGGACAGCGACACGAGATTTCCACTATCACGGCAAGCGGATCAAAACAGGCGACAAGGTTCTGCTCTGGTTTCTGTCCGGCAATAGGGACGAGACCGCGATTACTGATCCTTACAGCATCGATTTGACCCGGCCGCGCAACCCGTTTCTGTCATTCGGTCAGGGCGGCCCGCACATCTGCCTTGGGATGTGGCTCGCCAAGTTGGAGGTTAAGATCGTGCTGCAAGAACTGGCCCGCCGAGTTGCATCGATTGAACAGACCGGCGAACACAGCTATCTGCGCTCCAATTTCATCCACGGCATTAAGCACTTGCCGGTCCGGGTAAAGCAACTTTGAGGGGTAACATGAACAAGCTTACTGCCACTGCCAGCTCGATACGTAAGCGCCTTGGTGCGCGCGAGCGCGTCCGCATCCTGTTCGGCGATCAGCTCAATCTTGCGCGTGGCAAATATGTGCCCGTTAGTGAAAGCCAAAAGGGCCATGCTCGTATGTGTGTCGGCAATTTCGCCGTCACATATGACAGGACGCTGGTGGCCGCACCTTGCGGCGGATTGCTCGATGGTTTACCTGATATGGAAGCCGTGTTCGATCCGCTTGATCTGCGCCAATCTTGGGAGAATGACACGCAGATCGTGCTGGCCGACCTGAGGTTCAAGGGCGAACCTTTTGCTCTGTGCGGTCGGTCAGCCCTAAAGCGGGCGATTGAAGGTTGGCGCGCGATCGGGCTTGAACCGATGATCGGTATCGAGATGGAAGCCTATATCTTTCAGCGCGGACCGGATGGCGGATGGGTGCCATATGATACGCCGGGTGCTTTTGTCTATGGTACCGGGCCGTTCAGCGACCCGGCAGGACTGATCGAAGACATATGGGTCTGTGCAGACGAGTGCAACCTGCCGATTGAATCGATCAACGCAGAATATGATGCGCCGCAGTTTGAACTCACCCTTCGGTTTGCAGATGCCTTGAAGGCTGTCGACGATGCGTTCCTTTTTCGCCAGATGGCACGTGAGATCCTTTACAAGCGGGGCTATCTACTGTCGTTCCTGCCCAAGCCCTTTGCCGATAAAGCCGGCAGTGGACTGCATTTCAATATCAGCTTTAACGACACCAACGACAACAATATCTTTGCCAATGATGCTGCCGACGGTAAGCCTGGTGAGATCATGACAGGCTGCATCGCGGGCCTGCTCGAACATCACGAGGCCTTGGCCGCAATCATGGCGCCGCTCACCAACAGCTATGCTCGCCTGCAACCGGCTAGCCTGTCAGGTTATTGGGCCAATTGGGGCTTCGATCATCGCGCCGTGACCGTTCGGGTGTCGGCTGAAATCGGCAAGGCTGCTCGGATCGAGCATCGCATGGCGGACTGTGCTTCTAGCCCATATTTTGCGGTTGCCGCAGCTCTTCAGGCGGCTCTTCTGGGGGTTAGCAAGGGTTATGCTTTGCCGCCGCCCGAAACCAATGACGGCCTTGAGACGATCAATACGGATCGGCACACACCGCACACATTGGGTGACGCACTGGAAGCGCTTGATGCCGATATTGCGCTCAAAGTGGCGGTCGGAGCGCCGATCGTCGACAATTTCATCGCGATCAAACGGGCGGAGGTAAAGATCCTCGAAGGTAAGTCGGTCGACGAGCAAATTGCTTATTATCTCCACTTTATCTGAGGCTCAAGACCATGCGCAATCGCTTTATGATCGAAGGTGTCAGCGTCTCGCCGGACCATTTTATCAACGGCAAGCGGGTCTCATCGCCCAGCACATTTGAGACGCGCTGCCCATTCGACTGGGCCAACAAGCTGGCGGACATTTCGCGCGGAGATGCCGAAACCGCTGCGTTGGCTGTGACAGCGGCGACAAATGCGTTTCCAGTCTGGGCCAACATGACTTCCGCCGAGCGTGGTAAATATCTGCACCGGCTTTCTGATCTAATTGAAGCCAATCAGGAGCATCTGGCGATCGTCGAATGCATGGATATGGCCATGCTGCATGAAAGCCTGAGGCTGCGGGTCATTGCGCGGGGTGCTCTTAACTTCCGAAACTATGCCGATCTCGCGAGCGAACATATAGAGAGAGTCTGGTCTTCCAAGGGCACGGCGAACCGGGTGATCCGCAATCCGGCCGGCCCTGCGGTTATAATCACGCCTTGGAATGCGCCGTTCATGCTGTCGACATGGAAATGCGCGCCGGCGCTGGCGGCGGGGAACACGGTCATACTCAAGCCTGCCGAATGGTCGCCGCTCTCGGCCTCATTGCTCGGCGACCTGATCGAGCAGGCAGGGTTCCCGCCCGGCGTGTTCAACATTGTGCAAGGGCTGGGCAGCGAAATCGGCAACGCACTGGTCAATGACCCCCGCGTGAAGCGCATCAGCTTTACAGGTTCGGTCGCAACGGCGCGGGTGATCGGCAAGGCCGCAGCCGAGAATATCGTGCCATTCACCGCAGAACTTGGGGGCAAATCACCACTGCTGGTCTTCGCCGATGCAGACATTGACGCTGCGGCGAAGAAAGCAGCAGGTCAGTACGACGACAGCGGCCAAGTCTGCATGGCCGGGACCCGGATCATCGTTGAGGACAGCATCCGCGACATATTCCTTGAAAAGTTCCATGCCTATGCCGACGCCCATGTGCTCGGCGACAGCCGCGATGCGACAACGACAATGTCCGCCCTGATCCATCCGACCCATGCCGAGCGCGTGATGGGATTTATCGATCGCGCAAGCGCCGCCGGAGATATCATCGAACGCGGTGGAAACCGGGTTGGCGGCAGCAATTTTATCGAACCGACGCTGATTATCCCTCGTTCAAACGATAGTGAAGCAGTGCAAAATGAAATCTTTGGCCCGGTCCTGACGTTCCAGACTTTCAGTAACGAGACCGAAGGCGTTGCTCTGGCCAATTCGACTGCATATGGCCTTTCAGCTGTCATATACACCGGCAGTGCGGAGCGGGCGGAACGCGTTGGTCGAGCGGTTTGCGGCGGTACTGTGTGGGTCAACACATTCTTGGTACGGGACTTGACAGCGCCTTTTGGCGGCATCGGCATATCTGGCCTTGGCCGCGAAGGGGGCGATTACGCCTTGGACTTCCATTCAGATCTTAAAACACTGCAAATCCTCGAAGACAGTGTGGTTTGAGTGTCATGCCCCATGACAGCACTTTCGATGTCCTGATCGTTGGGGCAGGCCATGGCGGCGCGCAAGCCGCGATTTCGTTGCGGCAACTAGGGTTTTCGGGGAGCATAGGAATTGTCGGCAATGAGCCAGAGTTGCCCTATGAACGCCCGCCGCTGTCGAAAGAATATTTTGCGGGTGAAAAATCATTTGAACGTATCAGAATTCGTCCACCGCAATTCTGGGAAGAGCGCAAGATTACCCTGATAACAAAGACCAACGTGATGACGGTCGATCCCGCTAACCATCGGGTTATAACCGGTTCTGGTGACGCTCTTGGCTATCACAAGCTGATCTGGGCGACAGGCGGCGAAGCGCGTTTACTTCCAATCACCGGTATCAACCTGCCTGGTGTGCAGACAGTGCGCACGCGGCAGGACGCAGACATGTTGCGCGCTGCAGCCGAGACCGCACAGAACATAGTGATCATTGGGGGTGGCTTCATCGGCCTAGAGGCAGCAGCAGTACTCGCCAAATTCGGAAAGAAAGTCGTCGTTCTGGAAACTATGGACAGAGTGCTCGCGCGCGTCGCAGCACCGCCGCTGTCCAAATTTTTCGAAATAGAACACCGCGCCAACGGCGTCGATATCCGGCTCAATGCCAGTACAGCGGCGATCGAAGGCGAGTCTAGGGTAACCGGAGTCCGTTTGGCGGATGGCGAAGTGATTGCTGCCGATCTGGTGATTGTAGGCGTGGGGATAATCCCAGCTGTCCAGCCATTGCTCTTGGCGGGCGCCAAGGGCAACAACGGCGTTGCGGTGGATACGCATTGCCGAACAAGTCTTCCTGATATTTTCGCGATCGGAGATTGCGCGCTGCATTACAATCATTTTGCTGACGGAGCCGAAATCCGCCTTGAATCAGTGCAGAACGCAAATGACATGGCCATCACCGCAGCCAAAGCGATTTGCGGGGTTCCCGAATCTTATTCTGCGCTGCCATGGTTCTGGTCGAACCAGTACGATATTCGTCTCCAAACAGTAGGTCTCTCGATCGGATATGATGAGTTGGTGGTCCGTGGCGATCCTAGCCAGCGGAGTTTTTCGGTCGTTTATGTTAGAAAGGGCCGCGTGATAGCGCTCGACTGCGTGAACGCTACTAAGGATTATGTCCAAGGAAAGACACTAATACTCGCGGACATCAAGCCATCGCTGGACGACCTTGGTAACATTGAATTGCCACTCAAATCGCTGGCGGGTTAAGGCGTTGAAGTAGATATGTGCATGCCAATCGTTCGGTGTCACGCCAAGTTATTGCGCCATAATGTTGTCCCGGCCTTCCAAGATACACCGACCTCGTGCCAGTAGCCTGCGATCTTTTCCTGCGGTGCGATATCGAGCAATTCCTCGACCGGTGAATCGAATAGTGAAAGGTCGAAATTCCCTTTGAAGCATCTACCGAAGTCGACATCAAAGCTGCTCATCGTCACGACTTCATTGAGGCTGTCGGTGCCGTCGGTTTCGATGGCGGGCATCCACCTGTTATGCGCCATAGGGTGGCCGTTGACGAAGCCTGGCTTCTCGCATGCCTCTGTTATGGTGAAGGATCCTTCGGCCAAACGCCTGTCGAATGCAGCGAGCGTAAAACCGAAAGTGCCACCCGGTTCCAGCCTTGGGCCGGCCTTTCCAACGACCACTGGGCGGCTCATATGGATCGAACCAAGCTTCTTGGGATAGCCCTGATGCTGCCCGCGTAGTACCGCAAACTCCTTATCCACCCAGATATAGATGCAGCGCGAATAGGTGACGCCCTGAAACTTGCAGCGGACCACGAAGAACATTTCCTTATACTGCACGCGGACAGGATCGAGGATGTGCCCTGGCTCCTCACTCACGCTCTGCCAGTCCGCCCAGATCGCGGCGACCGCACCGGGATCTTGGTCGGCGGGTTCAAACCCTTCTGGAAGCAGTGCGGCTATCTTCGCAGGATCAGTGCGGTACTCCAGCGTAATGAGCTCGCCGGAATAATGCCATGGAACTGGCGGAACGATCGACGCCTTGCCGGCAGGGGTACGCGGGTAGAAAAGGCCCTTGAGCGCGGACATGGTTACTCCTCGATTTGAATTGCAGTCGAGGTAGCTGACCTTCCCGATTCCAACTTGGCCAACTTGGCCAATCCAGCGATGAGCCTGTGATATAGGGTCGGCAAGATTCTGTTAGGAGCAAGCCATGACTGTCGAATATCGCCGCATACTTCTCGATGGTTATCCCATCCTTACCACGCGTGACGGCGACCGGCTCGTGACCCGAGATGGACGAAGCATTGGCCTGGACGAGGCGGTGCATCTGCCACCCTGCAATCCGACCAAGATCGTCTGTGTGCATTTGAACTATCACAGCCGCGTCGATGAGTTCATCACCAAGCTTCCAGCAGCGCCAACTTATTTCCACAAACCAATCAGTGCGCTGAACACACACAAGGGCGACATTGTTCGCCCTGAACGTTGCAAATGGCTGAATTATGAAGGTGAGATTGCAATCGTGATTGGTAAGACCTGCCGTAATATAGCCCCGTCGGAAGCGAGCGAATATATATTGGGCTATTCGGTTGCGAATGATTACGGGCTCCATGATTTCCGCGACACCGATTCGGGTTCGATGCTCCGGGTGAAGGGCTCTGATACGCTTTGCCCGATCGGCCCAGGTCTGGTGACAGGTTGGGATTTCCGCGACAAGTGGATCCGCACTTATGTCAATGGCGAGCTCAAGCAGAGTGACACCACCGCCAATATGGAATGGGATATGCATTATCTTGTAGCAGACATTGCGCGGACCATCACGCTGGAACCGGGCGATGTGCTGCTGTCAGGCACCCCTGCAAATAGCCGCCCAGTGCAACCCGGCGATATTGTCGAAGTCGAAGTGGAAGGCCTTGGAAAATTGACCAACCGCATCGTTTACGGCCCTGCGCCGATTCGCGATGATTGCGGCGCACAGCCGACCGAATCCGAAGAAGTGATTTCGACTGCTATGGGAGGTGACTGGGAGTTTCGCGGCAAGCGGGCCGCCGGCGGCCAAGGTGCTGCCTTCTATAAATCGAAGCTCGATGATGAATGAGTGTGCCAGCAACGATGTGGTGCGTTCTTGCGCGATCATCCTTAAGGCTGGCCATTACCTGCATCAGAGCGTCAAGTCGGCTTACGACGACAAAAATTGAATATTTTGGCAAGGGAAGCATGTGATACGCATTTCAGTTGAAGCGCGCGATGGCGCGGTCCGCGAGGTGTCCGGCAACGCAGGTGTAAGCCTGATGGAAGTGGTTCGCGACAATGGATTCGATGAGCTGTTGGCACTTTGTGGCGGATGCTGCTCATGTGCCACTTGTCATGTTATTGTCGCCCCGGACTATGCTGAAAAGTTGCCAGAGATGACGGATGACGAGGATAATCTGCTCGATAGCTCGGACCACCGAACGCCCAATTCGCGCCTTTCTTGTCAGATAAAGTTGAGTGATGAGCTGGATGGCCTAAAGATCAAAATCGCTGAGGAAGACTAGCTTTGTTTCTCTCGTCAGCTCAGCTGTGCCGCTTGAAGCACGCACATCCTTTGCAAATTGCTAGATATCGGCAGTTAGTCCGTTAGCCACACCACTTGTTTCGAAGGCAACCACTTCCCAGTTTGAGATCTGACAGTTGAGGGCACTTTGCCAAGTGTGAATGAACGTCAGGCTCGAATATCGCGGAGCGAATCCGGCAGCTATTGATTAATCCATGCCCAAAAACAGACAGTCCGCTTTCGGCCCAATTCATGCCGTTCGCCATGGCTGCCTGAGGCGCGACGACCGGATCAAGCGCATTCAAATGACCGGATTCTAAGCGAATCTCTCAATTCCGCAGAAAAGAAAAATTCGGTCAAAACGTTAGACGGAATGTTAGACAGAGCGACCCTTATTTGTCTTTTATTCGCTAAGCCATTGAAAAAATGGTAGACGCTGAGGGGTTCGAACCCACGACCCGCTGATTAAGAGTCAGCTGCTCTACCAACTGAGCTAAGCGTCCCCATTTCGGGCTGGCCAGATGCGCAGGCCCGTTTGGAGCGCCGCGTTTGATGGGTTTCGTGGCCTTTGTCAAGCATGACAAAGCGACTTATTGGAATTGTCCACGCTTTGCGCCCGGGTGGCGCTCGATGGACATCATGATTCCTACGCACAGCATCATGGTCAGCATCGATGAACCCCCGTGGCTGACAAACGGCAGGGGGATGCCCGCGACGGGGGCAAGGCCCACAACCATCAGAAGGTTGATCATGATATAGAAGAAAATTGTACAGGTCAGGCCGGCGGCGACGAGCTGCCCGTAACGCGTCTTGCTCTGCATTGCGACGTTCAGGCCCCAGCGCATGAGCAGATAGTACATGAACAGAATGAAAAAGCCGCCAACGATGCCCCATTCTTCCGCCATTGTGGCAAAGACGAAGTCGGTATGTCCTTCGGGTAAATAATCGAGATGGCTTTGTGTGCCGTTGCCAAAGCCTTTGCCGAATATGCCGCCTGACCCGATCGCGATTTTCGACTGGGTGATATGATAGCCTGCACCAAGCGGATCATTTTCCGGGTTGAGGAAAATCAGGACCCGGTCTTGCTGATATGCTTTTAATCCAAAGAAAAACACCAACGGCGCAAGAACGGCGACGCCCACACCTGCGCTGATGAAATATATCAGTGGCAGGCCCGCCATGAAGCCAACGACGCCCAGCCCGAAGGCGTATGCAATGGCGGCATCAAAATCAGGCTGAATGATCACCAATATGCTTGGCAGCAACAAGATAGCACCCAGCGGCCAGATGGCGTCAAATCCATAGATACGGTTCGGTGGAAGCCGGTCGAAAAACCATGCAGCGGCAAGAACCATCACGGGCTTCATCAGTTCGGATGGCTGAAGCGTGATGATGCCAAGGTTAATCCAGCGCTGACTGCCACCGCCCACAAAGCCCATAAGCTGAACCACGACAAGCAGAACAAGCAGCAACAGGTATAGGGGAAAGGTCATCGACTTCCAGAATTCAAGCGTCATCCGGGACATCGCGATGGCCATGGTAAGCAGGACCACGAACCGGATGACATGCTTTCCGGCCCATGGTTCAAAATGACCACCTGCTGCGGAATAGAGTACCGTCGCGCCAAAGCCTACCAAAGCTGCCAATATGAAAATCACGCGCCACGGCAGGGCTGCGATCGGAGCAGGGACGATGCCGTTCATATCGTGGGATCCAGCGGTGGGGGTGCCGCCGGCTGACCCTGGAACGCAGCATATTTCGACCCCATGCGTTGTTCGATATTGCCGCCCCATCCAGCTTCAAGGGCCTCCAAGGAAGCCATCGCTTTTTCCCGGTCATATAGGAACGTCAGAACGTCTTTAGCGATCGGTGCAGCGGCACGCGCGCCGCCCATGCCATGTTCAATGACGACCGACGCGCCATAGCGCGGGTTATCGACAGGAGCGAAGCAAACGAACAGGCCATGGTCGCGATATTTCCACGCGCCCGATTGCCCACGCTGTGATCCTGAAATGCGGCGCACTTGAGCGGTGCCGGTTTTCCCGGCCATCGCGATGCCCGGAATGTCCAGCTTGCTCCGTACGGCGGTGCCAGCGCCGTTGACGACGCGGTTCATGCCTTCGCGCACGACTGCCAAATGTTCTTCGGGGAAGCCGAGCCTGCCAGGTACCTGGCGTTTTTTGAGGATAATTTCGGGTTGAATGTTTAGGCCCGATGCGATCCGCGCTGCCATCATGGCCAATTGGAATGGGCTAACCGAAACATAGCCCTGACCAATGGTCGCATTCAGCGTGTCCGATTCGCTCCACTTTTGGTCATATTTACGCATCTTCCATGCGCTATCGGGAATGGTGCCATATCGTTGCGACGGAAAGGGAAGGATAAACTCCTGCCCCAGACCAAGCGCTTTGGCGAATGGTGCAATTGCGTCATATCCAATGCGGCGGCCCATCGCATAGAAATAGGTGTTGCAGCTTTTCATCAGCGCGTTGGCCATGTTCATCGGGCCATGGCGGCCAAGACATTTGAACACGCGATTGCCGAGCCGATATCCCCCGCCACACACAACCGTTTCTTCAGGATCGACGCCATGATGCAGCATCGCAAGCGCAGCGGCGGGCTTTACTGTCGACCCCGGCGGATACAGCCCCTGCAATGCTTTGTTGAGCATCGGGATATGGTCATCCGAATTCAGCATTTTCCACTCGACCCGGCCAATGCCATCGGAAAAGCTATTGGGGTCATAACATGGCATTGACGCCATCGTCAGTATGTCGCCCGTCAGGCAATCGAATATCACCACGGAACCGGATTCCAGCCCCAGTCGGCGCGCGGCATAATTGTGCAGGTCGATATCGATGGTCAGTTGTACGGGTTTCCCCGGTATGTCCGGCCGTGTAGCCAAGTCGCGGACGATCTTGCCGCGTGCGGTGACCTCGGTGCGCTTTGCGCCGGGTTCGCCCTGCAAGCGGTCCTCGAGCGTCTTTTCGAGGCCATCCTTGCCGACCTTGAACCCCGGGGTAATGAGCAGCGGGTTTTTGTTCTTCTGATATTCTTCAGCCGACACCGTGCCCACATAACCGATGAGATGGCCGACAGCCGCGCCGCTTGGGTAAAAACGCGAATAACCTTGCCGTGGGCTGACCCCGGGAAGGTCGGGCAGGCGGACGCTGACAGCCGCGAAGCGTTCATAATCCAGCCCGTCTGCAACCTGAACAGGCTGAAACCCCTGAGCCAGCTTCAACTCGCGATGAATGCGGTCAACATCGTCGGTCGACAACGCCAGCAGCTCCGCAAGCGTCTTGACGGTCTGCTCTTTCTCGACGAGCCGGTCGGGGATGATGTCGACACGAAAATCCGCACGATTGGTTGCGATGGGTTTACCATAGCGGTCAACGAACCAACCGCGACGTGGCGGGATGATGGTAAGGTTGACCCGGTTGCTTTCGGCAAGCAGCTTATATTTTTCGTTATCGGCCACGGCGATATAGGACATACGCGCCGCAACGGTCAGGCCGATCGCTGCCTGCACGCCGCCTACAAAAGCGGCACGGCGGGTGAAGGTGAAATCAAGCTGTCCTGATGTAACCTGTTTTTGGACCTTCATGTTGCCAATCGCCAGCTGTCGAGACGCGCGCATATTCGCACGGCCAGCGGATATAGCAATATGGACAATATGATCTGCGGAATCAAAACAGCGGGCTCAGGCGCGGCGTGCGCCATGCCCGCAATCCACAATCCACCCGACAGCACCCCCGCAATTAAGATGGCGGCGATAAGCCAATCCTGAAGATGATCGCGCCAGATAGCGCGCGCATCGATAATCTCGATGCTGAGCATAGCGAGCGACCACAACAATCCCGCGCTGCCGAAGGGCTGGCCGCTGAACAAATCATCCATCAAACCAAATGGCACGCCTGACCAAACGGGCAGAAGCCGGGGACGCATCAGACGCCAGCTTAAGAACATCAAAAGTCCAAGTGGCGGCAGCAGCGGTACTTCGGTGAATATCGGCAACGCCGTAATCATTGATGCCACGACGACCGATGTAATCGGAATGGCCAGCATCTTGAGCAGCGATTGTTCGCGGTCGAAACGGGATTCATATTCCCGTGCCGGACGGGTTGGCGTGAGAATGGCAGTCACCGGAATTTTCATTCCGCAATTTCCCTGGTTTCACCGTCAGGCACTGCCGCTTGCTGCGCCGCGCGTGCTTCACCCTGATATGGTCGCATCACCACGGCATAAGGCGTGTTGCCCGGGTCGGCATAGGGCAGTGCCAACGCACCATCGCTGGTCTTTTTGATAACGCGCGCGAAAGGAATATTGGGCGGATACAGCCCGCCATTACCCGAGGTGACAATGATATCGCCGACCTTGAACGGGCTTTCGCCCAAGTTCAACGGCTTGATCAGCACCGTGCCATTGCCAAGGCCCGCCGAGAAAGCGGGAAGGCCATCGGTGGCGCGCATGACAGGAACCAGGTTTTCAGCGTCGGTGACGAGAAGAATACGTGCCGTTGTCGGGCCGGTTTCGATAACGCGGCCAATCAATCCGGAAGGACCGCGGACTGGTTGTGCGCGCTCCACGCCAAAGTTGCGGCCAATGGATAAGGTGGCCACGCGCCGCGTGCTGGATGATGTTGAGCTGATGAGGCGACCAACGGAGACTTGGCTCTCGCCTTCCTCGGACAATTTTAGCAATCCGCGCAACCGGGCGTTTTCGACGCGCAGCGCCTGTGCTTCAATCAGCTTTTTCCGGTTGGCCTCGGCTTCTTTTTCCAACGCGGCATTTTTGGATCCGGCGCGAACATAGGCAGCCACAGTCGCATTCATGTTCTGCGCAGACCCGCGGACATTGCTGAACACACGCGCAACCGGCGCTGTTATTTCTGCCCCTGCTGCACGAAGCGCGGAAAAGCCGGCAGGATCAGCAACCGATATTGCCAGCAACAAGGCAGCGACTATCGTTCCTGCAATCGCGACAACATAAGTCGCGAACAGACTATATTGCGCCTTTCGGGAAAATCCGGGGCGCCGGTGTTTGGGCGGCGCCATGCTGAGACCTATATCAGGCGGTCAGCAAGACGCCGCGGAAGATGGGGTCTTCCATCGCCCGGCCTGTGCCTATTGCAACGCAGGTCAGCGGGTCTTCAGCGACCGTCACCGGCAGGCCGGTTTCATCACGCAGAAACTCGTCGAGGCCAGCCATCAACGCGCCGCCACCCGTAAGAACAATCCCCTGATCGACGATGTCCGCCGCGAGTTCAGGTGCAGTATTTTCAAGCGCGATGCGAACACCTTCAAGGATGGTGCCAATAGGTTCTGACAACGCTTCGGCAATCTGGCCTTGGTTGATCGTAATTTCCTTTGGCACGCCGTTGACAAGATCGCGGCCCTTGATGTGCAAGGTCTGTCCAATGCCATCCGCTGGCGGACGTGCGGTACCAAAATCTTTCTTGATCCGCTCGGCAGTCGCTTCGCCGATTAGCAGGTTATGGTGTCGTCGGACATAGGAGACAATTGACTCGTCCATCTTGTCACCTCCGGTACGAACCGAGGTGGTGTAGGCCAGACCGCGCAGCGACAGGACTGCAACTTCGGTGGTGCCACCGCCAATGTCGACAACCATCGAACCAATTGGCTCGGTCACAGGCATATCGGCGCCGATGGCTGCAGCCATTGGCTCTTCGATCAGGAACACTTCGGAAGCGCCCGCGTTTGACGCAGCATCGCGGATCGCGCGGCGCTCGACCGATGTCGAACCCGACGGGACGCAGATGACGATTTCGGGGTAGCTGAACATGCGGCGCTTGCCGTGCACTTTATGGATGAAGTGCTTGATCATCTGTTCAGCCACGTCGATGTCGGCAATAACGCCGTCACGTAAGGGGCGAATGGCTTCGATGCTGTCGGGGGTCTTGCCCATCATAAGCTTTGCATCGTCGCCAACCGCCTTTACGCGCTTGATACCGTTGAGGGTCTCAATCGCGACCACCGACGGTTCGTTCAGGACGATCCCTTGACCGCGTACATAGACTACCGTGTTTGCGGTGCCGAGGTCGATTGCCATGTCTTGTGATGCGAAACGGAAAAACTTGCCAAATACCATTTAATTTCCACCCAATCCGGTTTGGAGAGACTCCTTTGGAGCGCGTCCAAATAATCGCGCAGTCCTAGCGGAATTTGCTGTTTTTAAAAACAGATATTTGGCTGGATTTCGAACGATTAAGGAGTCGCTTGGGCTGTGCGCTTGGGCTAGGAACCTGCATATGTCAATAAGAAGGCTCCCTGAAAATCTGGTCAACCGCATTGCCGCCGGTGAAGTGGTGGAAAGACCGGCCAGCGCGTTAAAAGAGCTGGTGGAAAACGCCATCGATTCGGGCGCCCGTAATATTTCGGTACGGCTGGGTGCAGGCGGCATCGACTTGGTCGAAGTCACCGACGATGGCTGCGGCATGTCCCCTGCTGACCTGGCCTTGGCACTGGAACGCCACGCGACGTCGAAACTGCCTGATGAAGATATCGAGATGGTTTCGACTTTGGGTTTCCGGGGGGAGGCTTTGCCATCAATCGCCAGCGTGTCCAAAATGACGCTCGAAAGCAGGCCCGCTGGCGCTGAAGGCTGGACGCGGACGGTCGACCATGGCGTGGTAACGGGTGAGGGGCCTGCCGCACTGCCGCAAGGCACACGGGTTCGCGTTGAAAATCTGTTTGCTAATGTGCCCGCCCGCCGCAAATTCTTGCGCAGCGCGCGCGCCGAATATGCCGCTGCTTTGGACGCCATGAAGCGGCTGGCGATGGCGCGGCCGGACATTGGCTTTACCGTCGAACATGACGGCCGGCGCGTGCTGGCGGTGCAACCCACCAGCGCACGTCCCGAACGCGTGGCGGCGCTGACCAGCGGGGAGCTTATCGACAACAGCGTGGCGCTTGATTTTGAGCGCGAAGGGGTGCGCCTTGGCGGGGTGGCGAGCCTGCCCACCTATAATCGCGGCGTTGCCGACCACCAGTTCCTGTTCGTCAATGGCCGACCGGTGAAGGACCGGCTGCTGATTGGTGCTGTGCGCGGCGCCTATGCCGAAATGCTGGCGCGGGACCGGCATGCGGTGGTGGCGCTGTTCATTGATCTGCCGCCAACGCAGGTCGACGTAAACGTCCATCCGGCCAAGACCGAAGTCCGCTTTCGCGAACCAGCATTGATCCGCGGTATGATCATATCGGGGCTGCGCCATGCGCTTGACCAGTCCGGTTTCCGCGCGGTGCAGCGGCCATCGGCGGACGCGCTTGCCGCATGGCAGCAGGAACCCATTCAGACCGCACAAGGCGATATTTTTGCTGGGCCTGCTGCCGCGATTGGATCTGGCTATCAGGGGCAATATGGCCAGCGCCCGACCTATCCGTCGGTATATGAAAACCGCAGCAGCTTTGCAGATTTGGGTGCGATCCCGGGCGAAGACCTCGCGCCTTTATGGGGCAGGGCCGCCGTCGCCCACGAACCCGTGCCTGAACGCGCCAGCCATCCGCTTGGGGTCGCGCGCGGTCAGGTTGCGAACACCTATATCGTTGCCGAAGCCGAAGACGGCCTTGTCATCGTTGACCAACATGCCGCGCATGAACGGCTCGTGCTTGAACGGATGCGCAAGGCGATGGCTGCGGCAGGCGGTGCTGTGCCCTCGCAAGCGTTGTTGCTGCCGCAAGTCGTTGAGCTGGATGAACCCGCCTGCGACCGGCTGGAGGCACGTGCCGATGAACTGTCGGCATTTGGGCTGGACCTTGAACGCTTTGGCCCCGCCGCCATGCTCGTGCGCGCCACGCCCGCCGTGCTGGGTGACGGCGATGCCAAGGGGTTGCTGGAGGATCTGGCCGACGACCTTGCCGCGTATGATGAAGCCTTGTCGTTGAAAGAACGCATCGACCATGTCGCCGCAACGATGGCCTGCCACGGATCCGTCCGCGCCGGCCGTGTCTTGTCCGTCGCCGAAATGAACGCGCTCCTGCGCGAAATGGAAGTCACGCCGCATAGCGGGCAGTGCAACCACGGTCGGCCAACTTGGGTGAAGCTGGCACTTGGTGATGTTGAAAAGCTGTTCGGCCGGAAATGACCGAACAGCTTGGATATTTAATGCCCTAAAGCGAGCTTGGCGAACAATGTGAAACCCATGGGGTTGTTGCCATAGGCTGCGTCCAAGGCATTCGGCTTGGCATAGGCTGACACTGTGCCACCCAAGGCGAGGTTCAGCGGGCCCGTCAGCGGTAGGCGATAGGCATAGCCTGCCTGCACTTTGCTCACCCGCAACGGAACTTCGTGCAGCGGGTCGTCATGGTCCGGAAAAAGCTCGTCATTCTTAACATTCTCAATGCGGCCAAAGACCGTGTGGTGGTCGTCAATATCCCAATTTGCTTCCAGCAGATAGGCGGTCAACGTTGATCCGGGATCACGGTTTTTGGCAGAAAAAGCGGCCATTGCTGTCAGGCCTTTACCATTGGCATAATGCGCGCTTGCGGTTGTACGATGCTCGTTCTCATCGGGGTGGATCGTGAACTCCGGCTGCTTCAAAAAGCCATGGCTGACTTGCAATGCCCATTCCGGCGAAGGGTTGAATGTCGCGCGGACTGACCAACTATCGAAACGTGGCTTTTCGATATCCCAGCGATCCTCATCGGGCTCTCGTCCAGTGAACACCGAACCCTCCAACTGGAACTGCCGCGTCGAAACACCTGCCGTCGCGACGCCATAAGTGATGTGGCTGCTGTCGAACCAATGGTGGGTGATCGGCGCCTCAGGATTTAGCTTGGCCGAGCCACGGTGCATGAAGGCGCTTGGCCCCAATGCCGGTTCGCCGACAGGGCCACCGTAGAGGAACAGGCTGGCGTCCTGCGCAATGTCGACGTCGATCCGTGCAGCGAGCTCCATAAACAGATCATGTGGATGCTGCCGGTCGACCAATGGCTCGCCACCTGCCGTTTCGCCGGTCGCAAACAGATTGGGATAGCCGCGATTGGCCATCAAAGGCTCAGCGCTCAACATTGACTTGAACTGGACCCGGCCGCCGTCAAATTGGCGTTCGGCGGTCAGCATAGCCATCGACTGCACATATGTCTTGTCGTCGCCGCGCGGCCCCGACTGGTCGGTGGCGACGCCCCAGACATAGCCATGCGCCATGACCATCCAGTCCTTTGCGACGGGCAGATGAAGGCCATGCATCGCACCTTCGTTGCCCGGCAGGCGCGACGTGCCTGAACCTTCGGCGGGATTGTCGGCGGTGGCAGCAGACATTGTTGCCATGTCATGCCCCATCTTTGCATGGTCCATCTGGCTGTGATCCTGCGCCAAAGCTGGCGCAGCGAAGGTGGCAAGCGCGCTAACACTCACCCATAAAATCGGTATTTTCATGGTGTTATTCCTGTAGATTGAATGACGATAAGGGTCGTTCAAATCTCAGCTTCGCGGTGGGGGTATTATTGGCCTCGCAATCGTGCCCAATAGCGCATTGAGAATGGCACTTTGCGTAATGGACGGCAATGACGCCGAATGAAATATCTCAAAGCCAGGGGAAACAGGCGCAATGCAGCCGATACAGCCATGAAGGCGCACGCCTTTGCCATGCTCGCCGGCATCATCTTCTTGTGTGTCCATCGGCATGCCGTGGCAATCCGACGCCATGGTTCCGGACGTTGCGACCGGCGCAACCGGTACCGCCAGCGCGGGCAGGGCCATTACAAGCAGAAACATCGCAAGGAGGAGATTGCGGAACATCGGCAGTCAGTTAGCCTATTTATCTTCAACCGTCATCCTGAACTTGTTTCAGGATAACACGTAACGGTTGTGCGTTATCCCGGAGCCGAAGGCGTGCAGCGCACAAACAAGTTCGGGATGACGACGGACCAGTGATGTCACATCAAACATTAAACCTGAACATTAGGATATCGCCGTCTTTGACGAGATATTCCTTGCCTTCCGAACGCCACTTACCCGCTTCTTTCGCGCCGGCTTCGCCGTTATATTGGACATAGTCATCAAAGGCCATGGTTTCGGCGCGGATGAAGCCTTTTTCGAAATCGCTGTGGATCGCGCCTGCTGCATTGGGCGCGGTGTCGCCTTTGTGGATCGTCCAAGCGCGCGCTTCTTTCGGGCCGACGGTGAAGAAGGTGATGAGGTGAAGCAATTCATATCCAGCACGGATAACGCGGGCGAGGCCGGTTTCGGTCAGGCCAAGGTCTTCCAAAAACACTTCGCGGTCTTCGGCGGGCATGGTGGAGATTTCCGCTTCGATGGCTGCGGAGACCACGACGGCTTCCGCGCCTTCGGCCTTTGCCTTTTCAAAGACCCGTGCCGACAACGCATTGCCGTTCGCAGCGCTCGCCTCTTCGACATTGCATACATATAATACGGGCTTTGCGGTCAAAAGCTGCGCCATTTGGAAATGCCGTTCTTCTTCGGCATCGTCGCGCTTGGTCAGGCGCGCTGGCTTGCCTTCACGCAGCAAGTCAAGCGCACGGCTTAATACAGCCGCGCTGATTTTGGCTTCCTTGTCGCCCTGCGTGCCCTTTTTAATGAGGTTTGGAACCCGCTTTTCAAGGCTTTCAAGGTCGGACAGCATCAATTCGGTTTCGACGGTCTCTGCGTCTGAAATCGGATCGATCTTGTTATCGACATGCTGGATGTCGTCATCTTCAAAGCAGCGCAGGACGTGCACAATGGCGTCAACTTCGCGGATGTTGCCCAAAAATTGGTTGCCAAGGCCTTCGCCCTTTGACGCGCCGCGTACAAGGCCTGCGATGTCGACAAAGCCCAGCTGGGTTTCGATAATCTTTTGGCTGCCGCCGATTTTGGCGATAGTTTGTAAGCGCGGGTCAGGGACTGCGACGTTGCCGATATTGGGTTCAATCGTGCAGAACGGATAGTTCGCCGCTTGCGCTGCTGCCGTTTCGGTCAGTGCATTGAACAGGGTGGACTTGCCCACATTGGGAAGGCCCACAATACCGCATTTGAAACCCATAATTTCCTCGTCACAAAATGAATGAAGCGGCCCTAGGCGACGTTCGGCAGCAAGTCCATCCAATGCGATGGCGCAAATATCGTTAAACGGTTTAGTCCTGCTGCAAACGCATGGCGACATCGTTCATGAAGCGGACGTCATCGCCCTTGGCCAGCCAATCGGCTTCGGCTGACACAGCGCCCAATACATCCGCCAAATCGTCGATTTCGCTTTTGTGGAAGTTGCCAAGCACATAGCCCGTCACGCGGTCTTTATTGCCTGGATGGCCAATGCCAAGGCGGACACGGCGAAAATCGGCGCCAATGTGGTCGGTCATCGAACGAATGCCATTATGGCCAGCCGCGCCGCCGCCAAATTTAACCTTCACCTTAAATGGCGCGAGGTCGAGCTCGTCGTAGAAGACGGTAACGTCTTTGGATTCAAGCTTATAAAAATCCATCGCTGCGCGCACGCTGCGGCCGCTTTCGTTCATGAACGTCGCGGGTTTGAGAAGAATGATTTTTTCGGATCCGAGCCGAAGTTCCTGCACCCAGCCCAAAAATTTCTTGGCGGGTAATGGCAGGTCGTGAATTTCGGCCAGCGTATCAATCGCCATGAAACCGATATTGTGCCGGTGCATCGCATAGGTGGCGCCTGGATTACCGAGACCTACCCATAATTGCATCGCGCTTGTCCCTTGGGGGAATATCCGGGGCGGGCCGAAACCCAGCCCCGGAGATGAATTTAAGCTTCGCCTTCGGCTTACGCGCCCTTTGCGGTGCGCAGGAAGTCAACATGTATCGGGCGATCGCTAACAGGATGAAATGCAACATCCTTTGGAATTGTAAGCTGTTTTTTGCCGCCAAGTTCGATCTCGACAACGCTTTCGGAAAAATGGCCAGTCATCAATAGTTTGACGAGAGCCTTTTCCTCAACATGGATGAGTTCGGGTTCTTGCTTGTTGCCGTAAATTACGGCGGGCACTCGGTTTTGACGACGCAATTCGCGGGAGGCTCCCTTGCCTGCCGCATTGCGAGTCTCTGCCGACAATGTCAGCTGATCGCTCATGTTTATTCTCCAAAAAAGTTACCTTGCCGCCACGCCTCCAGGGATGACCATGCACGACAAGCGGGCGTCTATATGCAGGTTGTGCCCGAAAAGCAAGCTGTGTGCGGAATTAGGCCAGTGCTTTGTAGAGGCTGAACATGCTGGTTGCGATCAGGACGATGCTGACGGCGAACAACAACATGCGCGGCTGGATGCGTTTGGCAAACATCGCGCCGAACGGAGCGGCCAGCAACCCACCAATCAATAGACCGCCGGTGACGACCGTAAACGCTTCTAGCCCAATCGTCAGGATGAAGGTCATCGACACCGCAACCGTCAGGAAAAATTCCGCCGTATTGACGGTACCAATGGTTTTGCGGGGATCAGCGCCCTGTATCAGCAAGTTGGACGTAACGACCGGGCCCCAGCCGCCGCCACCCGATGCATCCAGAAATCCACCGATGAGACCAAGCGGCATCGTTACCTTGGGATCGCGGGGTTTGTGCTGATGGGTGAAGTTCCATGCCTTATACAGCAAGTAAAATCCGATGAGAGTCAGATACCCCATAACAAACGGGCGCGCTGCCTCTGTATGGATGTTCGCCAAAAGATACGCGCCGGTGCAGCCGCCGATGACGCCAGGGACGGCAATGCGGGCAAACAGCTTCCAATCGACATTCTTGTGCAACACATGGCTGATGCCCGATGCGCCCGTTGTGAACATTTCGACAAAATGCACGCCCGCAGATGCGCGGGCAGGGGGGACACCCATGACGCTGACCAGCAATGTGCTGCAAATGACGCCAAACGCCATTCCAAGCGCGCCATCGACCAACTGCGCGGCAAAACCGACCGCGACATAAGGCGCGACGGCAGACCAGTCGATATTGGCAATATAGTCAATCATCCAAGTCTCGCCCTTTGCGCTGGAATGTCGGATGCATAATCGGGAGTCAGCTCTTTAGCCACCGCTTTGTATCTCACGAATTTGTTTGGAGCACACAAGAATGTGTTTAGCGCCGGATAGTGCTGTGAACGCATTGTGTGCATTAGAAGGTGAACTTGATGGTGGCGCCGAATGTGCGCGGATCGCCGGGTTGCCCCGCAATCAGTCCAACATTGCTTGATGCGACTTGAAGCATGTCGAAATATTGCACGTCAAAGACGTTGCGAACCCAACCATAGATGTCGAAATTATCCGAGCGGAACCCCACGCGGTAGTTGGACAACGCATAGCCATTTATGTTCGTGTACACAGACGGTGACGGGTTGGATGAGAATGTCGAGCGGTAGTTGCCGGCAAATCCGACATATAACTGGCCATCGGTTGTAAGCAGCGTCAGCGGGGTGTTGACCTCAGCGCCATAGGACACTGCCCATTTTGATACGCCGGGAAGGCTCTGGCCGGAAATGTTGCAATTGGCGGGGCTCAGTCCGCCGGGGGTTCCGGGCGCGCTTGGTGTCTGGCCAGCGCCGACGGTCGTGCCGCCCGCCAGTTCGGGCGGGCATGGCGCATCGACGAATGTCGCATATTTGGCATCGGTATATGCGCCGTTCACATAGGCGCTGAAACGGTCACTGGGACGGATTTTGAAGTCGGCCTCAAGACCCTGTGACCGCACTTTGCCAGCATTTGCCAGATAGCCGCGTAATACGCCTAACTGTCCATTGGTGACCGTCGCCTGATAGTTTTTGATGTCGGTGCGGAATGCCGTCAGGTTGAACGTTGCCCTGCGATCCCAGAACTGCGTTTTGACGCCAACCTCAAAATGATTGACCGATTCAGGCTTTACGACGCCTGCAGTAGCAATGGGCACCCCTGCTGCGTCCAGCGGAAGACCATTTTGATTGATGCCAACGGTTTTGAAGCTCTTTGCATAGCTTGCATAAGCAAGGACATCCTGCGCGACTTTATAATTGGCGTTCAGATCGTAACTGAAATTCCAGTCGCTGACCGACGGCGCACTGGTTTGCGGCGTAAAGACGCCGCACTGTGCTGGGCCAATCGATCCGGTGGGCTGTGGGCAGGTCAGTAGCGCACCTGCGCCTGTCGTCACGACGCGCTGATAAAAACCCGATTTCTTGTCATAGTTGATCCGCAATCCGGGCTGAATGGTCAACGCGTTCGTGACTTTCCAGCTTGCTTGGCCAAAAAGTGCCGCGCTGGTGCTTTTGAGAAACTGCGTGTTGCGTGCGGTAAGGCCAGCCAGAACCGCTGGGTTGCTGGCAAGTGCGCCAGTCAAGTTCCAGCGGCTGGACGCTGCGCCTTGTTGTTCAAAGCCTTGCGTATCAATCTGTTGTTTGAAACCAAAAGCGCCGACGACGAAATCAACCCTATCGCCTGCATAATTATAGCGGAACTCCTGACTATATTGGTCTTGCTGTGACGGGTTTTGTGAAGCGCTAACGATGGGCAAGCCAGTAAAGTCCCGGTCGTTCTCTGGCTTCCAGTCCCAAAACCGCCATGCCGAAATCGACGTCAATGTTCCGGGGCCTGCGTCCAATTTTACCTTTAACGATGTGCCGCCGATGATGTTGCCAGCGTTCAAAGGCGCATCAATGTCGGTCAGGCGGTCGAACGGGTTGCGTGAAACCACCCGGTAACTCTGCGCGGCTGCAAGCGCTTCATATTGGCGTGCCAACGGCCGTTGCGTAAGGCCCGTGCGGACAAACACAGTGCCGCAGCATTCGGGATTTTGACGATTGTAATCGCCTGACAGCGTGATGCTCAGGTTGTCGTTCGGTTGGAACAACAATATGCCGCGCAGACCGATGTTGTTCTGCGCATTGATATAGCGGTCGCTTGTCACGTTGAAAATCGTGCCACGGCGGCTGGTCGACGATAGCGCGATGCGTGCGGCGATGGTGTCGGATAATGGTCCAGACACGGCAGCTTTGGCTTTTTTGAAATTGAGATTGCCAACGGTAACCTCTGCGCGGCCTTCGAAATCAAAGGTCGGCTGATTTGTGGTGATGTTGATGGCACCGGCGGTCGTGTTCTTGCCGTACAGCGAACCCTGCGGCCCGCGCAGTACTTCGACTTGTTCGACATCAAGGAAATCGAACGTCGCGGCGGCGACGCGTGCATTGTACACATCGTCGACATAAATGCCGACGCCCTGTTCAAATCCATCGCTGGTCAGGCCGAATGGTACGCCAAGGCCGCGGATGTTCACAGCCGTGTTGCGCGGGTTTGATGCGTACACCTGCAAGGTGGGGGCAAGTTGTTGAAGCTTCACGACGTTGAAATTGCCGGTGGATTCGATGCTGTCGCCGCGGATGACGGAGATCGCCAGCGGCACTTCTTGCGCGGTTTCCTGACGGCGGCGTGCGGTGACGATGATGGCATCACCCCGGCCGGGATCTTCCTGCGCTTGTGCGTCAGAATTGACTGCGGAACCTGGCGCCGCGGCAGATTCTGCGACTGCCGGAGTGGCCAAGGCGAGTATAGTTATCAGGGCCAATGAAGGCCCAAGGGCATGAAATCGCATATGTTTAACTTTCGCAAAAACAGATGCATCCGGCCGTCCGGTCTGCCTCTTATATGAGGAGGGAGATTTAATTGGTGAAGCGCTTGCGCTCGGTAATGTCGACCTGAACAAGCTTGCCATCGTGCACGGTCAATTGGATGGCGCCAAAGCGCAGCGTATTGAGTGCATCGAGCACTGCGCGCAGTGGTTCGGAAAGCGATGCAGACATGGGCTGGCCGCTTAGATCTTGATCGGTATCGGTCATAGGCACC
The DNA here is from genome assembly GCA_002255985.1 of Sphingomonadaceae bacterium PASS1. Taxonomy (GTDB): domain Bacteria; phylum Pseudomonadota; class Alphaproteobacteria; order Sphingomonadales; family Sphingomonadaceae; genus Sphingorhabdus_B. The sequence continues at coordinate 752,403 of NKIR01000001.1, read as the reverse complement.
CCTTATGGAACGAGCAGATTATGCCGCTTCGTCTTGTGTAGATAGCTAAACTCAACCAATTTAATTGACAATATGTTTTAAGGTGAGAATTTGCTTTCAGCGCCGAAAGGTTCTGTTTGTGCGCTATGTGGTTTTTAGGGGATTATTCTGCGGCTTGTGCGAATGCTTCAGCGTCAACGATGTCACACAGATTGATCCCGTCCAACAGGTCCGCCGTCTTGTCGCGCACCTGAAGCATCAGGGCGCGGGTGCGGCAGTTTTCTTCTTCGACGCAATTCTTGCATGTCTCATGCGCATAACGGCTGGCACAGGGGACCAAGGCCAAAGAGCCCCGCATGATACGAATGAGATCGCCATAGCTAATGTCAATGGGGGCAACGCCCAACCAATAGCCGCCGTCCTTGCCGCGTTGCGACGCGACGAGCCCCGAACGTGTCAGTTCGGACAAAATCACGGTCAGGAATTTGGGCGGAATCTTTTGCGCCTCGGCAATATCGGCGAGCTGCACAGGCCCTTTGCCGAAATGGTCCGCAAGATGCTGCATGGCGCGAATGGCGTAGCGGGTTTTCTGGGACAGCATGATTTGCTTGTGCGCTGGATGGCCTGTTTTTTCAACCCACCAAGTAGACAAAGTGGCAATAGCTACAAAATTGAACCGAAATTCTGGTCGATCTGCATTCAAAGGCAGTTGCATTGCGTCGGGTGTCGGCATAGCGTGTGATGGTAAACGAGGCTCAGGGGTGAGCTGAAATAAACGGGGGATAATATGAAGCATTCAAAAACCGCGATTCTTTTGTTGGCGACGTGCCTGACCACGCCTGCCTTTGCACAGGATGCATCGCCGCCAGCTGCCGCTGAAACGGTTGATAATGGCGCCGCGATTATCGTGACGGGTTCGCGCATCAAGCAGGATCCGGCCAAGAGCGCGCTGCCGTTGCAGATTATCAGCACCGACGATCTGACGCGTGAAGGCATTAACAGCCCTGAACAGCTCATCTCTTACCTGTCGACCAACGGCAATGGTGCGGACAACCTTGCGTCCAATGCGGACGTAACATCAGGCGCGCAGCGCGGCACCAACGGCCTGTCGGCAGCCAACTTGCGTGGCCAGGGTTCGGCATCGACATTGGTGCTGCTCAACGGACGCCGCGTCGCAGCGCACGGCCTGACGGGTTCAGCCGTCGATGTGAACCAAATTCCGATGGCCGCGCTTGAGCGCGTTGAAGTCCTGAAAGACGGCGCGTCGGCCATTTACGGAACCGATGCCATTGGAGGTGTTATCAACTTCATCACCAAAACAAATTTCCAGGGCCTCGCGCTTAATGCTTTCACAGATATGGCCGAAGCAGGCGGTGGTGCTATTTATCGTCTATCGGCGACGGGTGGTTATGGCGACCTGAACGAAGATGGTTTCAATATTTTGGCCACTGTTAGCAGAAGTGTCAGTAAAGCCCTGAACGGTTCTGACCGCAGCTTTGTAAACGGCAACCAACCCAACCGCGGCCTGTCGGTCGACACGCGTGGAACGCCGATTGCAACAGCGTTCGCCACAGGTTCAAATGCGCTCTTTGCCCCGACCGGTTCGCTGTTAAGCGGCGTTACCTTGCTTGAGGCTGGGGCGACTGTTCCGGCCACGGGTGGTATCAACATCCTCGATCTTCCCGGCGGCGCAGGTTGCGCATCCATGGATGGTGGCATGGCATATGATGACCAATTGTGGGCAAATACCTCGGCACGTTTTGCCTGTGCTTGGGATACCGGGCGCGCAGCTGTTCTTCAGCAACCATTGAACACGCTGACCTATTATGGACGCGCAACGGCGAAACTTGGCGACCATCAATTTTATGCGGAAATCACTGGCTCAGACGCCGATTCATCGAAGCGTTTCTCGAATAACCAATATTCGGGCAACAACTCGACCTTGCCATTATATTATCCGCTGAACACAACGACAGCGGCGACGTATAATGATGTGTACAACAAGCTGGTCGCCGTTTTCCCGCAAATCGCGGTCAATTATGGCAAGCCAATTTCGTATCGCTGGCGTTGTACGTCATGCGACGTGCGTGAATATGAAACCAACACAAAAACCTTGCGCGCCGGTTTGGGCGCTGAAGGTCCATTGTGGGATGGCTGGGATTATCGCGCTGGCGGTTCATACGCCCGCAGCCAATCGACGTCGGTATTGGGTACTGGCTACCATTATCGTGGAACCTTCGCCTCGGCAGCAGCAGCGACTGCGTCGGGTGTTGTCGGCGCCGTATCTGGCGGCATTGATCCACGCGCACCAACAGCGCCCGGCGCAACGCGTCCTGGTATCGTTGGCCTTCTGAATAGCGGTATCCTGAATCCGTTCTCGCTGTCGCAATCAGATGCGGCACTTGCTGGACTGAAAGCCATTTCTGCCCAAGGCGTAACGCTTTACGGCGGAAAATATGAAGTGAAGCAACTCGATGGTTCGGTTTCAGGATCGCTGTTTGATCTGCCCGGCGGTACTGTTCAGGTCGCGCTTGGCGTGGATTACCGCCGCGAGACTTACAGCTTCAACGGTTCGCCTTCTGCTATCGCGGGAACGCCAGACATTTTCAACGTGGCCTTCGACAATAATAATGCGCTGACCCCGAAAAACCGCACGGTTAAAGCGGCTTATGCCGAAGTTCTCGTGCCCGTTATTGAAGCGCTTGAAGTAACTGGTGCCGTCCGTCTTGACGATTATAGTGGCTTTGGTTCGACGGTTAATCCAAAGATTTTGGCGAAGTTCCGGCCGCTTGACTGGCTGATGTTCCGTGGGTCCTTCAATACGGGCTTCCGCGTTCCTGCGTTCAACCAGATTTTCAATGGCGTGACGCAATCACCAAACCCAGGCAATACGCTGGTGGATCCAACCACCTGCGCAACGGGTGCGGTCAGCACGCTTCCGGGCTGTGCAGCGATTACGCCAGAGACGCTTTCGGGCGGTAATCTCAACCTTGGACCAGAAACATCGAAGCAGCACAGCGTTGGCGTTGTTCTGCAACCATCGAGCCGTTTCAGCGCCTCGGTCGATTACTGGTCGATCGCAGTTGACGATACCATTGGTGCCCTGACGTTGCGTCAGTTGCTCGATAACATCAGCTACTTCCCTGATCGGGTGACCCGCACGAACAACATCATCACGCTCATCGACCTGCGCGCCGACAATATCGGTTCGCGGCGGACAGAAGGCCTTGAAGTCGCGCTGCGTGGCGGCGTCGATGCGTTCGGCGGTGTGATTACCGGTGGTTTGGACGGAACCTATCTGCTGAAAAAGCGTGAGAAGTTTCTGCCGTCGGCACCGTTCGGATCAAGCCTGATTGGTCAGTTCACCTTTGCAGGCGATTTGGGTCTCAAGTGGAAGCACAGTGCCTTTGTTTCATTCACAAAGGATGACTTCACCTTCAACTTCTCGCAAATCTATCGCGACGGTTACAAGAACCAAGCACTGCCCGGTATTGCCAATGGCACTGTCGTTCGTCCGGATTTCAACCCGATGGTGAAATCTTATGTCACCTATAACACGTCGGTGAGCGTCGACCTGCTCAAGCAATATCGTCTGACCGCTGGCGTGCGTAACGTGTTCGACACCGATCCGCCATTCGCGATCACCTATGACAGCAACACCGGTGCCGGCTCCAGCTGGGAACCACGCGTTGCTGACCCACGTGGCCGTTCGTTCACATTGTCGATCGAAGCGAAGTTCTAAACAAAGGAACGCCGGGTATGGATATGAATGCAACTCGGCGTCAGATTATGGCGGGGCTGGCGGCAATGCTGTCGGCCCCTCCGCTTTTGGCGGCGTCGCCTGAGGCAAAAGGCGCGCGTAAGCCATCGCGTTTGCGCGTCGGCGATACCGTCGGGCTCATTGAACCAGCGTCAGCCAGTGACGAGCCGTTCCAGATCCAGTTGGTTGAAGAAGCCATCACCGCAATGGGGTTGAAGCCCAAACGGGCGCCGCATGTGCTGGACCGCTACGGCTATCTTGCCGGGCAGGACAAAGACCGCGCGGCAGACATAAATGCGATGTTTGCGGACAAGGACGTGAAGGCGATATTTGCCGTACGCGGCGGATGGGGCAGCGCACGGCTTCTGCCCTATCTCGATTGGAACATCATTCGCGCCAATCCCAAATTGCTGACAGGCTTTAGCGACATCACTGCCCTGCACATGGCAATTGCGGCAAAGGGCGGTTTTGTGACCTTGCACGGGCCAAATGCGGGCAGTGCATGGGGCAAGGCATCATGGGACATCTACCGCGAAATCGCGTTTGATGCAGGTGCGCCGTTATTTGTTAATCCAAAGGGCGACGAGGACCGGCTGACCCAGCGTCGCTGGCGCACACGCGTTTTGGGCACGGGCACGGGCACAGCGCAGGGGAAGCTGCTTGGCGGCAATCTCACCGTGCTGACCGCGCTTGCAGGAACGCCGTATTTGCCCGATTTTTCCGGTGCAATCTTGTTTCTTGAAGATGTGGAAGAGGCCGAATATCGCATCGACCGGATGCTCACGCAGTTAGGGCAGGCAGGCGTGCTGAAAAACCTGAAAGGCGTTGTATTTGGTCAATGCACCGACTGCGTCAACAAGGGCACCAGCTTCGGGGCGTTTACGTTGAATGATGTCCTCACCCAGCATCTGGGTGGCTTGGGCATTCCTGCGTATCAGGGGGCGTGGTTCGGGCATATTACCGACCAATTCACGCTGCCCGTTGGCGGCATGGCGGAAATTGATGCCGAAGCCGGAACGCTGCGCTTGCTGGAGCCTGTCGTCGTTTAATTCAAAATCTGGGATACGACCAAAGCAAACGCATTGTTCGCCATGTGCAGGATGATGTTCGTGCGCAGCGATCCTGTGCGGTGGTAGAGATAGCCAAAAGCGATGCTCAGCGACATTAATCCGGGGATGGCATAAAGCTGCAGATGCACGACCGCGAACAGGAATGATGACAGCAGGATTGCCGCCCAAAAAGGCACATATTTCGCAACCGCATTCTGCAGCATGCCCCGGAACAGCAATTCTTCGACAATCGGCGCCGCAACCGCAATGGCGAAAAATATCGCGGCAATGTTCACGGGTGTGCGCGGTATGGAGGCGAGGATTTTGGCCATTTCCTCCTGCATTCCGACACCCGGAATGATATAGGTCGCGTAAATATAATTAAACGCCATGGCGGCCATGATCAGAACGACCGCAAGCGCAATTGTTTCGTGCAGCGGTACTTTGCCGAAACTGTTGAGCCCCAATATCGCCATCCGCCCTGGCTTGCGCAGATACAGCCACATCAGAAACAGTTGGACAATCGCGGCGGCAACAAGGCCGAAGATAATCACAACGGGCATTGCATGGCTAGTTCCCGTCGCGGCCATGATTATGCCCGTGCACACCGCCTGCAGCACAAAATAGAGCACGATAAACCCGGTGGCGGGCCAAAGACCCGGATAGTTCGGCTTGTCCAGTGACCCTGCATAAGCGCCATCAGTGCGTTGCGTGTTGTCCATTGCGATCCCGCTAAAAGTTGAGGGCCGGACCGAATATTGTCAGGCCCTCTCCCTCGTGACACATCAAAACTTAATAGGCCACCCGTGTTGCGCTCAAGCCATAGGCGGGCAGCAGGTTTTGAACGCTGGTCGGGCCAGCCAAATGCCCTGCGCCCACCGCCATGAATGTCACGCCGGGCTTTGCCATGCGCGCCGAAATCCATTTCGCCCAATTGGCGTTCCGCTTCGTTAGCAGGGCGTCGTACAAAGTGCGGCTAGTAAGACCTTCATTCATCAACTGCCCCAGTTTTTCAGGATCGGGCGCGGCCCACATGTCGACCATCTTGTCCATGCTGGTTCCCGCATCATCAATCTGCTTTGCGGTTTCAACAAGAAACGCGACCTGTTCGGATTCGGGCAGGGTATCAAACACGCCCAATTGGAACTCCATCGTTTCCAATCCGGCAATTGGCTTTTTGCCTGCATTGGCTGCGGCCGTTAGCTGTTTTTCGACCCCGCTATTGGGGTCAAAGCCGCTTTTTTGCATAGCAAGCAGCGTCAGCGTTACCGCGGCTGCCCATGGATCAAACGGGTCAAGCGCAGCCACAGGAAGACCGAGCTTGCCAACCGCTGTTTCATAAACCGCACGGTCAGAATCGTTCATTTTGGAACGCAATGTCTTGCCCTGCTGGTCCATCGCCAATCTGCCAAACAAGGCTTGGGCCTCGGCTGCGGACGGTTCGACCAGTTCAAGGATGAGCTGATCGGACGCGTCAAACGCGGCTTTGACGCCGTCGTCAAACCAACCAAGACCTGGCTTCAAAATATGAACCGAACCGAACAGATACACGGTTGTGTCTTCGTCCTTCACGACCCACAAAGCGGGATCGACATCCTTGATGGTAACGGCAGGAACTTTGACGGGGTCAAGTGCGTCGATTGCGGCGGGGGCCTCGGTTGGCGTAGTCTGCGCTGCGGCAGGTATTGCCCATGCCAGGGCGCATGTTGCTGTCGCGACAAGCAAGGACTTTAAACGTACACGCATAGATATTCTCCTTTAAGTCGCGGTAGCAACAAACTGTCTGTAAATGGTTTCTATCTCAGCGATATTTTTTCCAGAACCAGACAATGAGGGCAATGAAAGCCGTCATAAAATAGAGCGCGACACCATTTGGTGATGGCAAAATGCCACCCCGCCATAGCAACCACCAAACGGGCGCAATGAACCAGAAGGCGTAAATTGCGATCAGTGTGCCAGCGCGATAGGCAGCATCCTCTTGTTCATCGACCACATGCTTGTGCCAGTAAAAGGTAATTGCAGGCAGGACGACGCCGATCGCACTCGCCAGAATGACCGCCAGCACGGGCGAAATCGGACCGCTTGCAAATAGGCTGGGTTCGTTTGCGGCGCCCATATTGTCGGTTAGTGCCAGCGCAAGGCCAATGATCCCGCCAAAGATACCGCAACCCCAAATGATACGATTGTTCAACCGCTCACGGCGCGGCACGCGCTCACCACTTTGCTTTGTTTGTTGAAACAACCTCCAGATCGCAAAAGCGAGCACCAGAATGACCGCAGCAAATAGGCCCAATATCGAAACATCGAGTATATTAAGCGGGCCATCGCCTTCCGCACCCCGTTGCGAGAGATATCCCGTAATCGCGCCTGAGATCATAACAATCCCGATGCCGGAAAACATCATCCATATAATGCGGCGCCCGTTGTTGCTCGCCATGTCATCAACATCAGTCATTGCGCGCTCCTTCAAATTCGTCATCGAAAATCTCCTCGATCGGCAATGCAAACAGCCGTGAAATCTTGAACGCCAGCGGCAGCGACGGGTCATATTTCCCCGTCTCGATGGCATTGACCGCTTGGCGCGACACATCGAGATGCTCGCCCAAATCGGCTTGGCTCCAGCTCCGCATCGCGCGAAGAACTTTCAGCTGATTTTTCATGTCAGGTTATGATGTCTTTGTGTCATGGAAACATTACTATTCCGATTCGCACAATATGTCAACAACACCTTACATAATGCTATGCGTCACTGACAAAACGGCGCGTGCGCTTTTCAGAACCTTGATTTAGCCGCCTATCTCCGCCAAGGGCTGGCCATGTCCGACATCGCACCACTTAGTTTTCAGGACCTGATCCTCACCCTTCATGATTATTGGGGCAAGCAAGGCTGCGCGATATTGCAGCCTTATGATATGGAAATGGGTGCCGGTACCTTCCACACCGCGACCACTTTGCGCGCGCTTGGCCCTGATCCGTGGAACGCCGCATTCGTGCAACCGTCGCGCCGCCCAACCGATGGCCGCTACGGCGAAAACCCGAACCGGCTCGGCGCATATTATCAGTATCAGGTGATTTTGAAACCAAGCCCGCCGGACCTTCAGGAACTATATCTGGGCTCGCTCAAGGCCATTGGCATTGATCCGTTGTTGCACGACATCCGCTTTGTCGAAGACGACTGGGAAAGCCCGACGCTGGGTGCATGGGGCCTTGGCTGGGAAGTCTGGTGTGACGGCATGGAAGTCACACAGTTCACGTATTTCCAACAAATGGGCGGGTTTGATTGCAAGCCGGTCTCGGGCGAGTTGACCTATGGTCTGGAACGTTTGGCGATGTATATCCAGAACAAGGATAGCATTTTTGACCTTGCGTACAACAATGCCACCGCTGATCGCCCTGCGATTACCTATGGCGACGTCTTCCGCGAAAACGAGCGGCAGATGAGCACTTATCATTTTGAGGTTGCCGACACCGATATGCTGTTCGATGCCTTTAAAAAGGCGACTGCGGAGTGCGAAAACTGCCTCGAGCGCAGCCTACCCATTCCCGCCTATGAACAGGCGATCAAGGCCAGCCATATCTTCAACATACTTCAGGCGCGCGGCGTCATTTCCGTGCAAGAACGCGCCAGCTACATGGGCCGCGTCCGCGACCTCGCCAAAGGCAGCTGCCAGGCATGGATGGAAAAGAACGGATGGACGGCATGATGGCGTCCACGCAAAATCCTCCCCACAGCCGTCACCCTGAACTTGTTTCACGGTCTTACTGCTGCAACGTCGGAGAAATTAAGATGCTGAAACACGTTCAGCATGACGGTGATTTAGCATGACCGATTTTCTGCTGGAACTTCGCTCTGAAGAAATCCCTGCGCGGATGCAGGTGAAGGCTAAGGAAGATTTGGCGAGCTTGTTCAACGATGCGCTGGCCAAGGCCGGGCTTGCTGCGGCTTCGGTTGAAACCTTTGCAACACCGCGCCGCTTGGCGTTGATTGCGACGGGGCTACCGCTGGCGACAGATGCTGTGTCCGAAGAAACCAAGGGACCAAAAGTCGGCGCACCGCCACAGGCGATGGAGGGTTTCCTCCGCAAAGCCGGCCTGACGCAAGATCAGCTGATCGAACGCGATGGCGTGTATTTCGCGGTCGTGGAAAAGGCAGGTCGTCAGACCGCTGATGTTCTGGCCGAGGCGATTCCAGCGATTATCCGTGCGTTCCCATGGCCAAAGTCACAACGCTGGGGCGCGGGGTCGGCTTCGACGGAAAGTCTGCGCTGGGTCCGCCCATTGCAAGGCATCGTCGCGATACTGGGCGATGATGTCGTGCCATGCGAAATTGAAGCCATCGTCAGCGGCACGGCGACGATGGGACATCGGTTCCACCACAGCGGCCCTGTCAACATTGGCAACGCAGGCGATTATGCAGAAAAGCTCCGCGACGCCCATGTCCTCGTCCATTTCTCCGAACGCTGCGCGCTCATTCGCGACGGCGCAAAGGCTGCTGCGGCCGCCGCAGGGCTGACATTGGTTGAGGATGAAGGCCTGGTGGTCGAAAATGCCGGGCTGACCGAATGGCCCGTGCCAATGCTTGGCCGTTTCGACCCCGCGTTCTTGGAAGTGCCGCAAGAAGTCATTCAGCTCACCGCGCGTGTGAACCAGAAATATTTTGTCTGCCATGACAGCGCGGGCAAGCTTGCCAACGCCTTTGTCTGCACCGCGAATATCGATGCGCATGACGGCGGCGCAGCGATTGTTGCGGGCAATGAAAAGGTGCTCGCCGCGCGCCTGTCCGATGCGAAATTCTTCTGGGAACAGGACCTGAAGGTCGCGTTGGACGATCAGGCAGCGAAGCTGGCGCAAATCACGTTCCACGAAAAATTGGGCAGCGTCGCCGACAAGGTCGAACGCGTTGCCAGGCTGGCGCGCTGGTTGGTCGAAGAAGGCATTGTAGGTCCGTGCTCCCCGGCGCAGGCCGGGGCCCAGCCCGCAAACAATGATTCTTCTGATAAGGTTCTGGACCCCGGCCTTCGCCGGGGAACACAGGAGCTGGCGGACCAAGCCGAACGCGCGGCGCGGCTGTGCAAGGCTGACCTGGTCACCGGCATGGTTGGCGAGTTCCCCGAATTGCAGGGCCTCATGGGTGGCTATTACGCCCGCGCACAAGGCGAAACCGACGCTGTCGCCGACGCGGTCCGCGACCATTACAAGCCCGTCGGGCAGGGCGACGATGTGCCCACCGCGCCGGTAACTGTGGCGGTCAGTTTGGCGGATAAGCTGGATACGCTTGCACAATTCTTTGCCGCCGGCATGCCGCCCACGGGTTCGAAGGATCCGTTCGCATTACGCCGCGCTGCCATCGGTTTTTTGTCACTTCTGCTTCAAAACGACCTACGCGGTTCATTCAAGGATATGCTCTTGGCAACTGGAGCCGCAACGAGCTTTGACAGCTTGGAAGAATTTTTGGTCGACCGCCTCAAAGTCCAGCAACGCGAAGCGGGTGTGCGGCACGATTTGATTGATGCGGTGTTTAGCCTTGGTGGTGAGGATGATCTTGTCCGGCTGCTCGCGCGGGTGAACGCGTTGCAGACATATATCACGACAGCCGAAGGCGCGAATTTGTTGGCGGCGTATAAGCGCGCGGCGAACATATTGAAGGCAGCGGACGGTGTTGATGCGGCTGCACCCACTCCGGCTGATTTGGTTGCTGAAGAGCGTGCGCTCCTCACCGCGCTCGACACCGCCGCACCCAATGCCGCGGCCGCCGTCGATGCCGAAGATTTCGAAGGCGCAATGGCAGCGCTTGCCAGCCTGCGCGCGCCCATCGATGCATTCTTTGACGGCGTGATGGTCAATGACGCAGACCCCGCTAAACGGGCGTTTCGTTTGGGCTTGCTGGCGCGGTTCCGCGATGCGGTCCACCGCGTCGCTGATTTTTCGAGGATTGAGGGATAGCGGCGGGCCGAACATCGTCGTCACCCTGAACTTGTCTCAGGGTCTTAATTTAGCGCCAAACCGAATTAAGATGCTGAAACAAGTTCAGCATGACGGAAAATATTTCGGGTGGGCCGTGGTCCACCTCATGGAGCAGTAAATGACCCAATATGTATTTCGTTTCGGTGGTGATGTTTCGGACGGCGATGACACCGTTCGCGGCAACAAGAATATCCTTGGCGGCAAGGGTGCGAACCTTGACGGCATGGCGTCGATTGGATTGCCCGTCCCCCCCGGCTTTACGATCACGACCGAGATGTGCACGGCCTATTACGCCAATGGCCAAAGCTTCCCCGATAGCGTGCTTGCAGAAGTTGCGGGCGGCCTTGCGCATATTGAACAGGTCACCGGCAAAGCCTTTGGCGATGCGGTCAATCCGTTGCTCGTATCCGTCCGCTCCGGCGCGCGTGTGTCGATGCCGGGCATGATGGATACCGTTTTGAATCTGGGGCTTAACGACGAAACTGTAGAGGGACTTGCAACATCCTCTGGCGATGCCCGCTTTGCGTGGGACAGCTATCGCCGCTTCATTCAAATGTATGCCGATGTGGTGTTGGAACTGGACCATGGCGCGTTTGAAGAGGCACTTGAAATCGCCAAGGAAGACCAAGGCTATTATCTCGATACCGAGTTGTCTGCCGATGATCTGAAGGCGTTGGTGGCCGAGTATAAGCGGCTGGTTCAGGCCGAATGGGGCAAGCCATTTCCGCAAGATGTGCATGACCAGTTATGGGGCGCCGTGGGCGCTGTATTTGGTTCATGGGAATCGGATCGGGCAAAGGTCTATCGCCGCTTGAACAATATCCCCGGCGACTGGGGCACGGCGGTCAATGTGCAGGCGATGGTGTTTGGCAACATGGGCGAAACGTCCGCAACGGGCGTTGCCTTCACCCGCGATCCCGCCACGGGCGAGAATGCTTATTATGGCGAATATCTCATCAATGCGCAGGGCGAAGATGTTGTCGCGGGTATCCGTACCCCGCAATATCTGACCAAGGCGGCACGCGAACGTGCGGGCGCAAAGCCCTTGTCGATGGAAGAAGCCATGCCCGCGGTGTATGCCGAACTGGCGCGCGTGTTCGACATCCTCGAAACGCATTATCGCGATATGCAGGATATCGAATTCACCGTTGAGCGTGAAAAATTGTGGATGCTGCAAACCCGCTCGGGCAAGCGCACCGCGAAGGCAGCGTTGAAAATTGCGGTTGATATGGCCGACGCTGGCCTCATCACCACAGACGAGGCTGTCCTGCGCGTGGACCCGATGGCGCTGGACCAATTGCTGCACCCGACGCTGGATCCCGATGCGGTGCGCGATGTGCTGACCTCTGGCCTGCCTGCTTCGCCCGGCGCAGCTTCGGGCAAAATCGTGTTTGACGCAGACACCGCAGACAAATGGAAAGAACGCGGCGAGTCCGTAATTTTGGTGCGTGTTGAAACCAGCCCTGAAGACATCCACGGCATGCACGCAGCAACCGGCATTTTGACCGCACGTGGTGGCATGACGAGCCATGCGGCGGTTGTCGCACGTGGCATGGGCCGACCCTGCGTATCGGGGGCTGGCAGCCTTCAGATCGATGCCGCGGTCAAAACGCTGCGCATCGCGGGACGGACGTTGCAGGAAGGCGATATCATCACGCTTGATGGGTCAACGGGCGAAGTGATGGCGGGCGAAGTCCCGACCTTGCAGCCTGAGCTGGTGGGTGATTTTGGCACGTTGATGGTATGGGCCGATGCCGGTCGTCGCATGAAAGTCCGCGCCAACGCCGAAACGCCATTGGATGCGCAGACTGCGCGCGATTTTGGCGCAGAAGGCATTGGCCTGTGCCGCACGGAGCATATGTTCTTTGATGCCGCGCGCATTACCGCCGTGCGCCAGATGATCCTGGCGGATGATGAAAAGGGCCGCCGCGTTGCGCTCGACAAATTGCTGCCCGAACAGCGCAAGGACTTTACCGCCATTTTCGAAGTGATGGCTGGTCTTCCCGTCACCATCCGCTTGCTTGACCCGCCATTGCATGAATTCCTGCCACATCAGGAAAGCGAATTTGCCGAGGTTGCTGCGGCGGCTGGTGTCGGTATTGAGGTATTAAAACAACGCGCGGCGGAACTGCATGAATTCAACCCGATGCTTGGCCATCGCGGGTGCCGCTTGGGCGTGACCTACCCCGAAATTTACGAGATGCAGGCGCGCGCGATATTTGAAGCCGCCTGTTCATTGGCCGTCGCGCCGGTGCCGGAAATCATGATCCCGCTGGTCGGCACCCGCCGTGAGCTTGAGCTGATGAAGGATGTCGTCGACAAGGCTGCCGAAGCGGTCTTCGCCGAACAGGGCAAGCGCATCGAATATCTGGTCGGCACGATGATCGAACTGCCGCGCGCCGCATTGATGGCCGATGAAATCGCCGAAGTCGGCAGCTTCTTCAGCTTTGGCACGAACGACCTGACGCAGACCACTTTGGGCGTCAGCCGCGATGATGCCGCACGGTTCCTGACGCATTATGTCGACAAGGGCATTTACGCCCGCGATCCGTTCGTCAGCCTTGATGTGAAAGGCGTGGGCCAGCTGATCGAAATCGCGGTCAATAAAGGCCGCGCGACGCGTCCTGAAATCAAGCTTGGGATTTGCGGCGAACATGGCGGCGATCCGGCGTCGATTGCCTTTTGTGAAAAGGTCGGCCTCGATTATGTCAGCGCCTCACCCTATCGCGTGCCGATCGCGCGACTGGCAGCAGCGCAGGCGGCACTTGCCAAAAACTAATCTTTTGCTCTAACCCTCCATAGAGGGAGAGCATTATGAAAACGTGGCACCGATTTGCGGCATGTATCGCATTGGGCTTAGTTGGCGGCGCGGCCTTTGCTGTGCATCAGGTCCGTGGCGATTATGCAGATAAGCAGGTCCACAACGGCCAATGGAGCGCGAACACCAATCAGGGAACCGCATCAGCGTCGGCTTTGACGCGCGCGAAGGTTGCACTGAATGGCCTGCTGGCATTGCCGGCCAAAGAGGCGATGTATTTCATCACCCGCACCGACAGCGAAGGGCGCCCTTTGGAAGGTCGCTGCACATATACGGTCACAGGCGGTGAACTCGACGCGCGCTGGTGGAGTATAACGCTTTACAAAGGCGAAGGCTGGCTTGTGAAAAATGCCGCGAACCGCTGGTCCGTCGCTGGCAATGCGCCAGCCCGTGACGCGCAAGGCAACTGGTCATTCACCGTTTCGCTAAATCCGACCGAAGGTGTCTGGCTGCCCACAGGGGGGACGCCGCATTTTGACCTGACCTTGCGTACCTATCATCCGCGCGGCGCGTTGTTGAATGATCCCGCAAACGCCAAACTTCCGACCGTTACCAGAAAGGCATGCGCATGATACGCAACTGGATGTTCCCTATCATCGCCGGACTGCTGGTGTCTGCGTTCGCATGGCAAGGCGTTTTGCTCGCGACCCCTTATGCACTGATGTCAAAAGCGATGGATGTTATCGGCGCGCGCGCGCCGGCAAACAGCTTTGCATTTGGCGCACTGGCAACCGCAGACAATCAACCGATTGTTCGGCCAAGTCCTGACCTTGTCTATTCTTCCTGTGTTTTTGATGTTTCAAAGGGGCCAGTGCTGGTCGATGTAGCGTCGGTACCGGGTCATTATTGGTCGGTGAGCATATTCGACGCGCGCACAGATGTCGCCGCTGTCCGCAGCGACCGTGATACGGGTGGAAAACCTGCCCGTCTTGCATTGATGAAAACCGGGCAGACTGCGCCACAGGGTTATGAGCCGGTAACGTTGCAATATGATCGTGGTATCGCCTTGATCCGGATATTGCTCTCCAGCCCAGCCGAATATCCGGTTGTGGATGCCATCCGCAGAAAATCGACCTGTAAGCAGGTTTGAAGGTCAAATTAGCTATTGCACAACGGAAGGCACCACCCTAATAGCCGCCTTCCAGTGCACCCGTAGCTCAGCTGGATAGAGCATCAGACTACGAATCTGAGGGCCGGGCGTTCGAATCGCTCCGGGTGCACCACTTTTCTTCTCTCTGAATGCAGAGACCCCTCGCAATGACCGCAAAATCCAAATCTGCCATCGTTCTGTTGTCCGGTGGACTCGATTCGATGGTTGTTGCTGGCTTGGCGCGCGAGGCGGGCTATAACCTTATCGCGCTGACCATTGACTATAACCAGCGCCACAGGATTGAACTCGATAGTGCCGCGACCATCGCCGCGCATTTGGGGGCGATTGAACATATCGTCCTGCCGCTTGATCTGACACGCTTTGGCGGATCCGCGCTGACCGCGGACATTGCTGTCCCCAAAGAGGGCGTTGAAGAAAACGCCATCCCTGCCACCTATGTGCCTGCGCGCAACACGATATTCCTCTCGTTATGCCTTGGCCTTGCCGAAGCACGCGGCGCGCGGGATTTGTGGATTGGCGTCAATGCGCTCGATTATTCGGGCTATCCCGACTGCCGCCCGGAATTCATCCGCGCCTTTGAAGGCATGGCCAATTTGGCCACCAAGGCGGGAGTTGAAGGCGATCATTTCAGCGTGCACACGCCGTTGCTGCACATGAGCAAGGCGGATATCGCCACGCAAGCGGCGCGGCTTGGCCTTGATGCGGGGATGAGCTGGTCCTGCTACGATCCGACGCCCGATAACAACGCCTGTGGCCGCTGTGACAGTTGCCGGTTGCGCGCCAAGGGCTTTGCCGATGCGGGATTGCCCGATCCGACCATTTACGCATGAGCTACGCGGTTAAAGAGATTTTCCTGACGCTTCAGGGCGAAGGCGTCCATGCGGGCCGCCGTGCGGTGTTTCTGCGCTTTGCCGGATGTAATTTGTGGACGGGTCGCGAAGAAGACCGCAGTTCGGCCATCTGCCAATTTTGCGATACCGATTTTGTCGGCATGAATGGCGAAAATGGCGGCCGGTACGACGCGGCTGACCTTGCTGCAAAAGTTGCGGCTTTGTGGGGTGACGGCACGCAATCGCGCTATGTCGTGATCACAGGCGGCGAACCCATGTTGCAGGTCGATGATGCGATTATCGACGCATTGCATGCGCACGGGTTTCAGATCGCCATTGAAAGCAACGGCACCATTGCGGTCCATCCGGGCATTGATTGGGTCTGCATCAGCCCCAAGGCAGGATCCGACGTGATCCAGCATCATGGCGACGAACTGAAACTCGTCTGGCCGCAATTGGCGAGTGATTTGGACCGCATGGAGGGATGGCAATTTGCCCATTTCCTCATCCAGCCAATGGATAAAGGCGACCCCGTGCTAAATGCAGCCAGCGTAGAGGAAGCGACGCGCTTCGTCATGGACCGCCCAAAATGGGGCTTATCCTTGCAAAATCACAAGATTTTGGGGCTGCCATAGCGTTTGGTAAATGTGCTTGAAACCTGTTCCCAAAGATGACAGTCTCATGACGGGAAGAGGAGAGATAAAAATGGCAAAAGCCGAACAAGCGCAAATGCGCAGTTATAAAAGCTATTCAAAACGTATGTCCGACCATGTCGCCTTTGCGCTGGTGGTCTACACATTGGCACTGATATTTTTGGTGACACCCACCATCGAATCGCGTGGTACGTCGATATTTCCTTATTTTGTCTTGGTCCTCTTTGTGGCTGTGGTCATTCCGCCATGCCGTAATATGGAGCGTCGCTGGCAGGCGCTGGATGCCGCTGCGTATAATGGCGACGGTCTGAAGACGCATTATGTAGCGGACCGGTTGAAGCTTTGGGCTGCCGCCTTGGCCATTCCGGCGATTTTGGCGGTTTTGTTCACGGTATTTTGACCGCCGTTTGATTGACGCTGTAACGGCCCGCGCCTAAGCGGGAATCATGCTTAAACCTCAAGAAGCGCTTGATCGCGCGCACAATCTCGTTTCCCAAGCCATTAAAGCCGGTGCCGATGCTGCCGACGCCGTATATGTGTGTGACGCATCTACGGACGTTCAGGTGCGGCTGGGCCAGTTAGAGGATGTGGCCCGATCCGAAGGCGAAGACATTGGCTTGCGGGTTTTTGTCGGCCAGCGATCGGCGACGATATCATCGTCCAACATGAACCCCGATATTTTGGCCGGTCTGGTTGCGCGCGCGATCGACATGGCGAAAGAAGCGCCCGAAGACCAATATGCGGGCCTCGCGCCGCACGACCGGCTGCTCACGAGCGCAATTCCGGACTTCGACGGCGATGATGGACAAGACCCCGATCCCGCACGGCTTCGCGCAGCGGCGCTTGAATGCGAAGATGCCGCACGCGCCGTTCCCGGCGTCACCAACAGCGAAGGCGCTGGCGCAAGTGCGGCGCGTTCGATCTTTGCGCTGGCCACCAGTCACGGCTTTGCAGGCGTGAAAGCTGGATCAGGCTATGGCATATCGGCCAGCGTGCTGTCGGGTGATGGCGACGCCAAGGAACGCGATTATGATTGGCGTTCGGCCCGGCATCTTGCCGATCTCGCCAGTCCCGCCAGCGTCGGCACGCGTGCCGGTGAACGCGCAGTTAAACGGTTGAATCCCGGCACCATTAAAAGCGGACAGATGCCCGTGGTCTTTGACCCGCGCGTTGGCAGTTCCTTTGTCGGGCATTTGCTCGGCGGGATCAGCGGGTCGGCCATTGCCCGCAAAACAAGCTTCCTGCTGGAATCGCTGGGTGCACAATTGTTCGACAGCGGCATATCGATCATTGACAATCCACATGTGCAGCGCGGGCTTGGTTCGCGCGCCTTTGATGGCGAAGGCCTGCCCACGGCGCGCCGTGCCATTATCGAAAATGGCGTTTTGACCGGCTGGTTGATGGAAAGCGCATCGGCGCGGCAATTGGGATTAGAACCCACCGGCCATGCCAGCCGCGGCGTCAGCGGCGCGCCGGGCGTCAGCCCATCCAACGTGCATTTGGAAGGCGGCAGTGTCAGCGTTGCCGAACTGATCGCGGACATCAAACATGGCGTCTATGTGCACGAACTGGCTGGGCAGGGCGTTAATCCTGTTACGGGCGATTACAGCCGCGGTGCCGCCGGTTTCCTGATCATCAATGGCGAAATTGCCGGACCCGTGAGCGAATTTACCATTGCCGGCAATTTGAAGGATATGTTTGCAGCGATGACCGCCGCGAACGATCTGGAATGGATCCGCAGCATCAATCTGCCCACCTTGCGGATCGACGGCATGATGATCGCAGGTGCCTGAACGCCAGCTTGATAGAGACGCCGTAATCGCAGCCACGCAGGAAGCTGCGGCGTTGGCGTTTGCCAGCTGGCGCGATGGCGCAGTGCCCGACGCCAAGGTGTGGGAAAAGAGCCGCAACAATTTCGTGAGCGAAATCGACATGGCCGTCGATGCGTTGCTGGCGACGCGTTTGCAGGCGATTTTGCCGGAGGCGGCATGGCTGTCCGAAGAGACGCTGGATGACCCAAAGCGGCTCGATGCGCGGCTGTTGTGGCTGGTGGATCCTATCGATGGCACGCGCGATTATGTGCGCGGACGCAGCGGCTGGTGTGTGTCGGTTGCCTTGGTGGCTGATGGTATTCCGATATTTGCGGTGATGGCTGCGCCAGCCGAAGACAAAATCTGGGTCGCGGCGCGCGGCGAAGGCGTGACGTGCAACAATGCGCCGCTGTCGGGCAGCACGCGATTGGATTTCACCGGATCACGCGTGCCCGCCGATGAATTGCCACGGCTCGATGCAGACCTTGTGACCGTGACCAAGCCCAACAGCATCGCGATGCGGATGACGATGGTCGCCTGTGACCGTGCCGATTTGGTCGCAACGCTGCGCTGGGGCAATGAATGGGACATCGCCGCTGCGCACCTCGTCGCGCAGGAAGCGGGCGCAGTCGTGACCGATGCGCTTGGCGGACCGATAACATATAATAAGCGCAAGTCATTGGATTTCGGCCTGATCTGCTGCGCGCCGGGGATACATGCGGCTGTTGTGGAGCGCTTGTCGGGGCGCGCGGCGCGGTTGTTAAATCCGTCCGTTTGAAGTTGGTTTAAGGTCCGCCCGGCAAAGGTCGTCATGCTGAACTTGTTTCAGCATAACACACCAACGTTGCCCGTTATCCTGAAACAAGTTCAGGATGACGAATTTTAGATAACAACTTCAGCGTCACAAAGCCCGCGCCGCTAAACCCTCGCCCGCGTCCACAAAGCGTCGCGGTCCATGGCGCGCGGGTTGTTCGCAACTGCATCGACAAACGCCTTGCGTACCCAGCGAAACTTTTCAGGCCTGCTTGTGAAAATACGTTCGTCCCACGCGTGGCTATCGGCGGCGCGGACTTTGCGCGCGATCTCGCCATAAATCCCTGCGGCGGATAGCACCGCCCAGCGTGCACGCAGCGGCAGACGCGCCGCGCCAACACGTGCGGAGGCTTCATATTGCTCGGCCTCGTCCGCCAGCCAGCGGCCCATAAGCGCCAGTTTCTTGCGGTTATGGGGCTTCATATGCTCGCCAGGCGCTATATCGAGCATCGCCAGCCAGTCGTCGGGTAAATAGCAGCGTCCGGCAGCGTCATCTTCGGCAATATCCCGCGCAATGTTTGCGAGTTGAAAGGCGAGGCCAAGGTCGCATGCCCGGTCGAGCGTGGCATCATCATCCGCCGGAACCCCCATCACCACGGCCATCATCACGCCCACGGCGCCAGCAACATGATAGCAATATTGGTACAGGTCGCTCTCGCGGCGGGGGTGCCAGTCCGCGGCATCCAATGCGAAGCCTTCGATGACATCCTCTGCCATGCGCGCCGTAATACCACACTCCCGCGCGACAACGCCCAGGCAGTCAAAGGCGGGTTCACCGGTGGGCATGCCCGCCAGCGCTTTTGCGGTAAGCGTGCGAATGGCGGCAAGGCTTTCCTGAGGGTCGGTGACCGCTGCCATCGCGCCGCCATGGTCCTGACCATCGGCCATATCATCGCATTTGCGGCACCACGCGTAGAGCAGCCAAACGCGTTCGCGCGTTGTGCGGTCAAACAACCGGCTGGCGAAACGGAAGGACTTTGATCCCCGCGATATGCTGTCCTGCGCAAATTGAACAAGGGCAGGGCGATCAAAATCAGCCACGGCAAAAATCTGTGCAAGGGCTGATGGGGGTTTGGTTCACAAATCGGCCGCTTTCATCTGGAAGATGTTTTTGTGCGGCACATAGACGGCCATCTTGTCCAGCAAGCCGTCCAGCGTGTCATCGACGATCATGATGCCCGCATGTTGCGGCCGGATAAAGCCGACATCGATCATGTTCTGGTTGAACGCGATAAGCTGATCATAGAAACCCGCAATGTTCAAAACGCCGACGGGTTTTTGATGATAGCCGAGCTGTGACCAGCTGATTGCTTCCCATAATTCGTCCATCGTCCCGACACCGCCGGGAATAGTTATGAAGCCGTCGGACAGGTCGGTAAAGCGCGCTTTGCGTTCGTGCATGCCCGAAACGACATGCAGTTCGGTGCAGCCCTTGTGCGCGACTTCAGCGCCAACCAGTGCTTCGGGGATTATGCCAATGACTTCGCCGCCTGCCTCAAGCGCGCTGTCGGCCACCGCGCCCATCAGCCCCAATCGGCCGCCGCCATAGACAACGCCAATACCACGTTCCGCCAGCATCTTACCGACGCTGCGCGCAGCTTCGATATAAATGGGGTTATCGGGCGTAGCCGAACCGCAATAGACCGCGAGCCGTTTCACCTATTTGCGTCCTCCAGCATCAACGCTGCGGTTGCCTTTGCGCTCCCGACAACGCCGGGGATGCCAGCGCCCGGGTGCGTGCCTGCGCCAACGAAATACAGATTTGGTATCGCATCATCGCGGTTGTGCGCACGCATATACGCCGACTGCCACAAAACGGGTTCAAGGCTGAATGCGCTGCCCAAATGCGCCGAAAGGTCGCGGCCAAAATCCGCTGGCGTGTAATGGAACTGGGTCATGATCCGGCTGCGGATGTCGGGGATCAGGCGGCGCTCAAGCTCATCCAAAATCCGTTCCTTCAACGCTTCACCAACATCGCCATCCCAATCGAGCGGCGCTTTGCCCATATGCGCAACAGGCGCCAGGACATAAAATGTCGAGCAACCTTCGGGCGCAAGGCTTGGGTCAGTGACGGTTGGATGGTGCAGATACAGCGAGAAATCCTGCGGCAGGACGCCGTTTTTGTAAATGTCGTCGAGCAGGCCTTTGTAGCGCGGGCCAAACAGGATCATATGGTGCGGAATGCCCGGCCATGTGCCCTTGATGCCAAGGTGCAGAACGAAAAGCGATGGCGACCAGCTTTTGCGCCGCAGCGATTTGGTTGCGCGTTCGCCGCGTTTGTTGCTGGTCAACAAATCCTTGTAGGTGTGCATCAGGTCGCCATTGGACGCCGCCATGTCGCAGTCCATGCGCCAACCTGATTTCGTGCGCACGCCAATGACCTTGTCACCGCGTGTCTCAATTTCTTCCACTGGATCACCGAAACGGATCGTCCCGCCGAGCCGCTCGAAATGCGTCACCATTGCCGCGACAAGCCGGTTGGTGCCGCCCTTGGCAAACCAGACACCGCCCTCTTTTTCGATGGTGTGGATGAGCGCGTAGATCGCGCTGGTGCTCATCGGGTTTCCGCCGACGAGCAATGTGTGGAATGACAACGCTTGGCGCAGCTTTTCGTCTTTCACGTACGACGAAACGATCGAATAAACCGAGCGCCATGCCTGATATTTCATCAGTGCAGGGGCAGCCTTTATCATCGATGCGAAGTCGAGGAAGGCGACGGAACCGAGCTTTTGGTAGCCTTCTTTGAACACACCCTTCGAATATTCGAGGAACTTGCGATAACCCTCGACATCGTCGGCGTTCAGCTTTTCGATTTCGGCTTTCAAGCCGGGTGCGTCATTCGAATAATCGAAATTCGTGCCATCGGGCCAGTTCAAACGGTAGAACGGGAACACAGGCATCAATTCAACGTCGTCAGACATTTTATGGCCGGACAGCGACCACAACTCTTCAAGACATGGCGGGTCCGTGATGACCGTTGGGCCACCGTCAAAGGTGAAGCCATCTTTTTCCCAATAATAGCCGCGGCCGCCGGGCTTATCGCGCGCTTCGATAATCGTTGTGGAGCTGCCCGCAGATTGAAGCCGCATTGCAAGCGCAAGTCCGCCAAATCCGGCACCAATAATAGCCGCTGTCTTCGTCATATATTGTATCCCAAAAGTGCGTCATCCTGAACTTGTTTCAGGATAACAGGCGACCCTATTTTGTTATCCCGAAACAAGTTCGGGATGACGAAAAGTGCGAGAGTCCTGCTCATTTCTTCTTGCTCCGGATCGCGGTGATGGCTTTCCCTATGGGAATGGGCGGCTTGCCAATCAGGATGCGCGCCTTGTCACCGTTGGAGCTATTCCCAGCATAAAAGCGTTCAATCAATCCGGGCTTTAGCCTGTAGAAACGCTCTAATATTTTATATCGGTCGCGGCCTTCGGCTCCGCGGAACAGCATCCGGTTGAGTATCCGGAAAAATCTGCCCTTGTCCCAATGGTCCTGCGCACGCTCGCGCAGAACAAGATTGAGCTTGTCGCCGTCAAGATCGGGCTGCTCTGCAATGAAAATGGCGTTGCGCACCGCGTCGGGTAGTGAATAGCTGGTCACCGCCTGAAAAAATGCACCGCGCGCGCCGGCCTTTGCCGTGCGGCCACTGCCACTTGCCCAATAGCTTTCCAGATCGCCGCCCATCACGACCGGCAAGACGCCATTTTCTTCACGCAAGACGCGCTCGACTTTCCAGCCTTGTTCATCCGCATAGGCCGCAATCCGTTGACGCAGGATGCGCGGGTCCAAATCGGGCTTGTCGCTATAATAAGTGTCTTCGACAAACAGCTTGTCCATCCCAAAGGGCAGGACATAGACAAAACGATAGCCATCATGCTGGTCGACTGTCGCGTCCATGACGATGGGCTTTGTAAGATTATGGGGCTCTGACAATTGCATCAGCTGTCCCGTAAACTTCTGCCACCCGCAATCGAGATGGTTCAGATCGCCTGCGCCCCGCGCGTCAATCACGCCGCCGGCGTTAATACGCTGCGCGCCGTCGAGAACCACAAGCCTGGGCGAGACCGCCTTCACTTCACGGCCAAGCATTAATGATGATGCAGGAAGGTTCTTGCGCAGCACCCAGTCGAGCCGTTCGGATTCAATCGTGTAATAAATATTATCGAGCGCGCGGCTGTGTGCGGGGAATTTTACTTCATAACCCGACCAGCCATAGGTCACCAATGGCGCAGTCAGCCAACGATGTTCTGGCAATATGTCGCTCGCAAAAAAGCTCCAGATATGGTTGCCGCCAAAGCTGTCGCCCTGTTCAATGAGGACGATTTTCAATTCGGGCCGCATTTTCGCAAGGGCAAGCGCGATCAGCCCGCCCGCAAGCCCGCCGCCGACAATGGCCAAATCGCATTTGATATTTTCGCGTGTCACCATGCGGCCCTAGCGCAGCCATTTTACTAGGGGAAGGCTTCTGCCAAGGTAATGCACAGCTTTATGTGCAGCGATTGGACCGCGCACCGACGTCGTCATAATTTTCCTATATGCTAACGCTATCAAAAACGCGTACGTACGTCGTCAAACGGGGGAGTTTTATCATGCGGAAGAAATGGCTTTTGGCTGTCCTTGGCGGGCTGGTCGTTGCGGGCGGTGCGGCATATGTAAAACGTGATGCACTGGCGATGGCGCTGATTACGCGGGCAGCAGATAGTGCGATGTCGCGCAATGTCATGGCGGAATTGCCCGAAAATGCCTTGCATGTCGGATTTTGCGGCACGGGCTCGCCCTTGCCCAACCGTGACCGCGCTGCGGCGTGCACCGTTGTGATCGCCGGTGGGCGGTTGTTCGTGTTCGACATGGGTGAAGGCTCCGGCAAAACCCTGTCTCTCATGGGCATGCCGCTCGATAAGATTGAAGGCGTGTGGCTCACGCATTTGCACAGCGACCATTTCGAAGGCCTTGGCCCCTTCACGCTGCAGCGTTGGGCAGGGACGAGCGCCAAAACACCGCTGTCTGTTTCTGGCCCTGAAGGCGTCACGGAAATCACCGATGGGCTGAATGCGGCGTACCGGATTGATGCGACATACCGTATTGCCCATCATGGTACAGCCGTTGTGCCGCAATCGGGCTTTGGCATGACGGGCAAGGCGATCCAGCCAGGCGTGGTCTATGATGCCAACGACGTGCGCATCACTGCCTTTTCTGTGGACCATGATCCGATTAAGCCCGCCTTTGGCTATCGTGTCGATTATAAAGGCCGCAGCGTCACAATTTCAGGTGACACCGCGTTCACCCCTGCGCTCGCCAAGGCCGCCAAGGGTTCGGATTTATATGTCAGCGAACTGCTGTCGCCGCGCATGGTCGATATCCTCGCCACCAGCGCGCAAAAGGCTGGCATGATAAACCGGGCGAAAATCTTCGATGATATCCAGAATTACCATATCAGCCCCGAACAAGCCGCTGATGTCGCAAAAGCGTCCGGCGCTGGCATGTTGGCCTTCACCCATATCGTCCCGTCGGTACCCAAGCCTTTGGAATTCGCGCTGATTGGTGATGCCGCCAGCCGGTATAAGGGGCCAATCAAGGTCATGCACGATGGCGACCTGATCAGCATTTCCGGTCCGGATGATTTCGAAACACGCAATTTGCTAAACCGATAGCAAAAGGGCTAAGGGCGCCAGATGGGCTCATGGCTGATCTTGCTATTATCAACACTCGCGATGACGGCGATTGTCGGCGTCCGCTATCTGCTCGTCAGCGGTGCTTTTGCATGGGCGACGAAATTGCGCGAGCCGGGGCTTTATGTTGGCCTTGATCAACAAATCCGCCGCGAAATCGGGTGGAGCCTCGCCAGCGCCGCGATTTACGGCGTCCCTGCAGGTGTTGTCGCTTGGGGATGGGATAATCTCGGCTGGACGATGATTTACCGTGATATTGGCGCTTATCCATTCTGGCATCTGCCGCTGTCGGTATTGCTGTATCTGTTTGCGCACGACACATGGTTTTATTGGACACACCGGCTGATGCATCGCCCGTTTTGGTTCAAGGTCGCGCACGCTGTCCATCATGAAAGCCGCCCGCCGACGGCATGGGCTGCCATGTCATTCCATCCGTGGGAGGCATTGTCGGGGGCGTTCGTCATTCCGTTTTTGGTCTTCGTCATTCCCATTCATGTTGCGTCTTTGGGCGTCGTGCTATCGGTGATGACGATCATGGGCGTTACCAACCATATGGGGTGGGAATGTTTCCCGAAATTCATCGTCAACGGCAAATTAGGGCAGTGGCTGATAACGGCGACACATCATCAAAAGCATCACGACGCGTATCGGGGGAATTATGGGCTATATTTCAGGTTTTGGGATAAAATATGCGGCACTGACCTTGGTCTCGGC
The DNA here is from genome assembly GCA_002255985.1 of Sphingomonadaceae bacterium PASS1. Lineage (GTDB taxonomy): Bacteria > Pseudomonadota > Alphaproteobacteria > Sphingomonadales > Sphingomonadaceae > Sphingorhabdus_B. Next base: position 727,238 of record NKIR01000001.1, on the reverse strand, counting down.
AATTGGGATAGCAACCTTAAGCGGCGCGGCTGAGGCCACGTCTGCAACCTCCACGCTTGAAATAAACATCTATGGTTTGCGCAGCACAAAAGGGAATGTTCTTGTCTGCGTCACCGCAAACCCACGCTTTTTCCCCGATTGCGGCAAGGATCCAAAAGGTTTGAAGACCAGTATATCCGCGCGCGATGCCGCAAATGTATCTTTTACGGGTATCGCAAAGGGCACATATGCGGTCGCGCTCGTGCATGATGAAAATGCCAACAGCAAAATGGACATGGCCATTTTCCTGCCCAAGGAAGGCTTCGGCTTTTCCCGTAACCCCGTGATTGTTGCTGGCCCACCCAAGTTTAAGGCCGCGGCTTTTGCGGTTGATACCGTCGCAGTCAGCCAGCGGGTGAAAATGAAATACATGTTTTAACGGCGCTGTCGTTCGCTGCGGCGGAACTAACTGAAGCTGCGACGGGTTCCCAAGTTGAATAATTTGGGAGCCTATCATGAAAATTTTAAAAGCCAGCATCGCAGCTATTTTGGCGAGTGCCACAATCTGCAGCCCGGCTTTTGCGCAAGATGCGACCACCGAAATACCAGATAAATCTGACCGGGGCGTATTTGTTGGCGACTGGGTTACGGTTGGTATCGGTGCTGGCGTTCGCCCAAGCTATGAGGGTTCGGACGATTATATATTGTTCCCGGTACCCCTCGCGCAGGGTAGCATCGGCGGCATCGATTTTGGCGCACGTGGCCCCGGCCTTTATGCCGACCTGATTGCCGACAGCGATAGCGCCAGTACTGTCAAATTTCTCGCCGGGCCGCTTTTTCGAGTCCGCCTTGATCGCAACAGCAATATCAAGGACCCTGTTGTTCGTTTGTTGGGCAAAGAAGATGTCGCAATCGAATTTGGTGCAACAGTTGGGGTAGCTTTTATCAAAGTTATAAATCCGTTCGACAATTTGACACTTTCAACGGACATTCAATGGGATGTCGCCGGCGCACATAATGGCCGTTTGATTAGTCCAAGCATCAGTTATGTAACGCCGCTTTCCAAGGCAATTTTTGCGCGCCTCAGCCTAGCTGCGACCCACGTCGATGGTAATTATGCCGACACCTATTTCAGCATTGATCCCGTGGGCAGCGCGGCCAGCGGGTTGCCTCAATTCAATGCCGATGGCGGCTGGAAAATTTATGGTGCAAATCTGTTGGGCGCCATCGATTTATCGGGGGATGCGCGCGATGGCGGCTGGGGCGTGTTCGGCCTGGTGAGTTACACGCGGCTGACAGGCGATGCCAAACGATCACCCGTAACGTCGCTGCGTGGCGATGCCGACCAGTGGTTTTTGGTCGGCGGAATTAGCTATACTTTTTGACACGCCTTAACCATTTGGAAAACATGTGTGGGTCATAGTCTGGCTTCTCGGCAAAAGGGGCGCCCATTATGATTTCGTCGCACGACCAGTTTACATCCAGTTCGTCTCAACCCGCATCCGCGGCGTCCGCCGAAGCGGCACGCGCACTTACGCGTGAGACCCGGCTGAGCTGGATCGTATCAAAGCTGGCGCAACTGATCGACGTTGAAGAAGATCGGCTTGATGACCTGCACCACCGTATGTGGATGCGGATATTGCAAAGCGGTCTTGAGCCCGTCGCACCGCGCAACGAAACGGATCATCTGGCCATCCACATCCTTGCCGTGGCAACATTGGCAGACGATGTCGCGTCGAAAGACGGGCCAAAGGCAGCGATGGCCGCCGTCATGCAGGCCAGCGGCAACACCCTTGATCCGTTGCTTGCGGAAAAATTCCTGCGCCTTGCAAGCTCACCCTTATTCTGGATGGCGCTACGTTCGGATGGGATTGCTGCAGCCTAAAATCATTGCCGTCGCGATGTTCATCCTGCTGGACTGATACGCTTCGCGCGCCTATTGCATCCTCATCCCCGGGGAGTCGTGTGACTGAGAGGGATGGGTAACGCCATCCGACCCGCTGAACCTGATCCCGTTGATGCGGGCGTAGGGAGGGTCCGCTGTTCAGGCGTCTCCTCCCCCAAATGGAGTGAGAGACATGGCAGACATCCCCGCACGCACCGAAATTGGCGTCACAACTGGCCCGATCCGTGGATCAAAGAAAATCTACGTCGGCGACCGCAAAGTGGGCATGCGGGAAATCTATCTCGAGCCATCGTCGGGCGAACCGCCTGTGCGCGTGTATGACAGCAGCGGGCCATATACCGACAGCGACGCCCGCATCGACATCAGCATGGGTCTGCCCGAAATCCGCAGCAGCTGGATCCGTGAGCGCGGCGATGTTGAGGACGTGCTGCAACGCGAAGTCCGCCCCGAAGACAATGGTCAGCTTGGCCCCGACCGCAGCGGCGGCGTTGCGCCATTCCCCAATGTCCGCAAAAATGTGCTGCGCGCAAAGCCCGGCATGAACGTCAGCCAGATGCATTATGCCCGCCGCGGCATCATCACCCCCGAAATGGAATATGTCGCCGAGCGTGAGAATCTGGGCCGCGCGCGCCTTGCCGAATATGTCCGCGACGGCGAAAGCTTTGGCGCGGAAATCCCCGATTATGTGACGCCCGAATTCGTCCGCGAAGAAATCGCCCGCGGCCGTGCGATCATCCCCAACAATATCAACCACCCTGAATCCGAACCGATGGCGATTGGCCGAAATTTCCTGGTCAAGATCAACGCCAATATCGGCAACAGCGCGGTCGCGTCTGATGTGGCGACGGAAGTCGACAAGATGGTCTGGTCGATCCGCTGGGGCGCGGACACCGTCATGGACCTGTCGACCGGCCGCAACATCCACGACACCCGCGAATGGATCATCCGCAACTCGCCCGTCCCCATCGGCACCGTGCCGATTTATCAGGCGCTGGAAAAGGTCGGCGGCGTTGCCGAAGACCTGACCTGGGAAATCTTCCGCGATACGTTGATTGAGCAAGCCGAACAGGGCGTAGATTACTTCACCATCCACGCGGGCGTGCGCTTGCCGTACGTTCCACTCGCGGCAAAGCGCATGACCGGTATCGTGTCACGCGGCGGTTCCATCATGGCGAAATGGTGCCTTGCGCATCACAAGGAAAGCTTCCTCTACGAACATTTCGACGACATCACCGAAATCATGAAGGCCTATGACATCGCCTATAGCCTTGGTGATGGCCTGCGCCCCGGATCGATTGCCGATGCTAATGACGAAGCGCAATTTGCCGAGCTGTATACGCTGGGCGAGCTGACCCACCGCGCGTGGAAATCGGATGTTCAGGTGATGATCGAAGGCCCCGGCCATGTGCCGATGCACAAGATCAAAGAGAATATGACCAAGCAGTTGGAGGTGTGCGGCGAAGCGCCATTCTACACGCTCGGACCGCTCACCACCGACATCGCGCCGGGCTATGACCATATCACCAGCGGCATTGGCGCGGCGATGATCGGTTGGTACGGCACGGCGATGCTCTGCTACGTCACGCCAAAGGAGCATTTGGGCCTGCCTGACCGGGACGATGTGAAGGTCGGCGTTGTGACCTACAAGCTGGCGGCACATGCCGCTGACCTTGCAAAGGGCCACCCCGCCGCGCAAGTCCGCGACGATGCGTTGTCAAAGGCGCGCTTCGAATTCCGCTGGCGCGACCAATTCAACCTCAGCCTCGATCCCGACACGGCGGAGCAATATCACGACCAGACGCTGCCCGCCGAAGGCGCAAAATCAGCGCATTTCTGTTCGATGTGCGGACCAAAATTCTGCTCAATGAAAATCAGCCAAGAAGTGCGGGAATTTGCGCGGTTGCAAAACCAACCCGCCGAAGCGTTCATCGCGACGGAAGAGGCGGAAGCCGGAATGGCGCAAATGAGCAAGGTCTATGACGAAACCGGCCGCGAGCTATATATGGGCGCTGGTGATCGGGAGCATGATTGACCTTTGTGCCTAACGGGTTCGCAAACCCGTTGCACTTCGTTCAAAATGATCGGCGTAACAGCAATGGCAAAGCCGGAGTCAGGATTGTGAATGGCCCAGCAATGGCGGGAGTTTTAACGACTGCCGCCTTTGCTTTTGCTATCTGGTTTGCTTGGCTCGGAACCTATGAACCGTCACGTGCAAAGCTGTCGTATTGGTTCGCGGCTTGGTTCTTACCGCTGTTTTATGCCGGGGGATGGGCTGCCGGATGGAGCATAGGGGAAACGACAGGTGCACTGCTCTTGCTTGTTTTCTTCAGTTTTCTGGGGTGGGTCCGCCACCAATTGCCATTCTGGGGCGCGGACTTAGGGCTGTCTATGCGGGAAGAGCGGCTGGAACGACGCGCAAAGGCCAATGCGACCAAGGCACAAGCGCGCAAAGACAGTGACGAAACCGGCCGTGAGCTATACATGGGCTCCGGTGATCGGGAGCATGATTGAGCTTTAATCCGCCCGGCTAACCGCCAATCGCTTCCTCGATCCACACACGGGCATCGGGGAAGCTGCGCTCTACTTCTGGCAAGTCATTGACGCACAGAAATTTGATCGCGTCACGTTCCGCCCCGCGCAGAAAGCCGCTGACATCGTCGGTGGAATATTGGCCATGCGCGCCGACGGCAATATGCAGATAATCGCGCGTGTCCAATATCGCGGCGCTGCTATCGGCAAGGCAGGCATGGTTATGCAGGCTTTGCGGCAGGAACTGCGCGGTGTCGCGAAAGCGATAGCTGGCGTTGTGCGCAAATTCGGCCGCGTACGTCGCACATAAATCCGCCATCACCGAACGCTGCATCGGGTGCACGACATGCGCGCTTTCGAACACATGGTCGGCGCTATAGCCAATCATCTGCGCGGCGTTAATCTGGTTAAAATGGTTGAGCAGGCTGGCCTCATCACGGGCTGCGCCGCTTGCGGCCAAATCGCTGTGGTCGGTCCATTTGCCGCGCAGAACGGGGCCATCGCCGGCAAAGAAATCCGACGGCGTAACCGGCGCGGTCAGGAAGACGTCATCGTTGAAATATAAGAAATTTTCGGCCAACCCGGGGATGCGCCACAACATGGTTTCAATCGACAGCGAATTGAACGTCGGCAACGCATTGTCCGCCCCGTCGAAAATATCGCTATGGTCAACGATGCTGATCTTCCCCGCAAATTCGGGCGGCAATTGCGCAAATTGCGGGATTTGATTGTCGGTGACGATCCATATCCGCCGCACCCACGGCGCATTGTTGGCGATGGAACGCACGCAATAATTCAGCTCATCACTGCAGACCCAGCGATGGGGGTTGGTGCCATTATCATGGAGCGGCGCACGCGCGAAAGCCTCCGCCTCCGCCTTGGCCTGCGCCAGATAGAAATCCCGCTGTGCCTTATGCGCGGGGTCCGCCCCGTCGACCCAAGTAATGACTGCATCGACTTCTATCATTCACCCACAATTTACGCCCAAGTTTGCGCCGCTGTAGGTTTATGCAGCGGTTTTGGGAAATGTAAAATCTTTGGGGGCGGGGAGGGGCCGAAAAAACAACTTTCCTACACGGTCCGCTTTATGTTTCTGTTGCGGACATGACACATGCATCGCCTTCCAATCCATACCCCGACGCTGGCACAGATGCGGATTTTGACGATCTGTTGGCCTTCACCCCTGTGCCGATGCAGCGCCGCCGCGCGGATGGGTGGAGCGCGGAGCGGCAGCGGCGTTTTATCACCGCCTTGTCGGTCATGGGTGCGGTTGGCCCGGCGGCGCGGGCGGTGGGCATGGGGCGGCTGGCTTTGCCGAGGCGTGGGACATTGCCATTGCCTGTGGCGCGGACCTGCAATTTCACACTGCGCTGGATCAGGCGATTAACGGCGTCACCACCGTGCGCGTCATGCGCGGCGGTATGGTTGAGGTTATGAACGCGCCCGACCGCAAGGTTTTGAACGCGGCGTTATTGTCCAAAGCGCGGCTGTCTGCGGCGCTTTCGGCGCAGGCGCAGGCGGTTAAAGCGACAAGGGAGACATAATAAATGCGCACCGCGGTCGCTTTTGTCGCTTTTAACGGGCACCATTGCTTTATGGCTGTGCATCCGAAGGGCATGGATTTTCGTCATTATGGCCATCAACCAAATAAGGATTCACATATCATGCGCATCATTGCCTCGCTTCTGATCCTCGCTGCTGCTGCCCCCGCCTTTGCCCAGTCTGCACCAGTGGATATCGCCGCTGCGCGCGCCGCGCTGACGGGGACATGGTCGGGGAAGCTGGAATATCTGGATTACGGCGCGAACAAATGGTTCGGCATTCCGGTCAATACGCAGATTGAGGATCAGGGCGACGGCGCGACGATGATCCGAAAGTCCGACTTTGACGATGGTCCAAAGGTCGGGAATGTGCGGATTACCACGATCGAGCTGTTGGATCCGGCGGCGGGCACAGTGACTACGGGGACATTTCGCAAGGGACGCAGTGTTGAGACATTTACTTATGCGGTGCGATTTGACGGCACGCCCGCTGACACATCGCATTGGGCGATGGTTGAAGAAGCGTTGGGGACGGATGATGACCGCCCCGCAAAGCTGCGCCTGACGACCACGCGCGATGGCGATAGCATCGAAACGGTAAAGCAGATTGATTTTCAGGATGATGACAAGGCCGAATGGATCACGCGCAACCGCACGCGGCTTTCGCGGATTGGGGATTAAGGAATGGCTGGCATAACCCCCGATCCTCGTTATGCTGCGCGCGACCTAATCATCGCCCGCAAAAGTTGAACCATCATGACGAAGCCGAAAAATCCCAGCTGGTTTGACATTTCCATGGATGCCTTCGCGCTCGCGGCGGAATCCAACATGGTGATTGCGGCGCGCTTGGGCAGTCTGGCGTGCGGCGGGCCGGATGCGGTGCGCGAGGCGGAGCGGATGGTCAGCGAGAAGGTCGCGGCGAACATGACGCTTGGCGCGGACCTGATGACCGGCAAGCACGGGCTTACCCCCGAAAGCATGGTCAGCGGCAGTATCGATCATTATGCCAAACATGTGACCGCGAACCGCAAACGGCTTCTGGGCTAAAGCGGGCGGCGCTTCTACATGAAACGGACCACCCCAAAAATGGAAGTGACCGAGCGTAAAAGAAGAAAAGCACCTTGTTGTTTGCTAATTGTATAAATTACGGGTATAAGTCGCTTACGCTATCGTCGACCGCGACGGAATTTGAGGCGCGTATCTGATGAAATAAGCGGAGCGTGCAACGTTTTTCCCAACACGACTTGGCTACCCACTTGGCGCTGTTGTCAGGTGGTCACCTGTTTCGTGAAAGGAACATATTATGCCTACTGGCACCGTAAAATTCTTCAATGCCGATAAAGGCTATGGCTTTATTGCACCCGATGGTGGTGGCGATGACAGCTTCGTGCACATCTCGGCTGTTCAAGCTGCTGGCATGCACTCGCTCGACAAAGAGCAGCGCGTAAATTTCGAAGTCGAAATTGGCCGCAACGGTAAAGCTTCGGCTGTAAATCTTTCAGCTGCTGATTAATCAGCGCTAAGGTTTAAAAAAAAGGGCTGCCGAAAGGCAGCCCTTTTTTTGTGCGCCGCGATTGGCGGGTTAATCGAACAGCTCTTCCAGAAATGACTTCCTCCGCTTTTTATACGGATAGCCATGTCCAAAGCCCGGTTGCTGGTGGCCATAGCCTGGTGGTGCAAATCCGGCTGGAGCTTGCGGTGGAACGGGTTGTGGGGCTGCTTGCGGTGCAGGTATCTCGGCAGCAGCGCTGCGTTCGATGATCTTGTCCAATTCGCCACGATCAAGCCAAACGCCGCGACATTGTGGGCAATAGTCAATTTCGACACCCTGACGGTCACTCATGACAAGCGCGACCTTGCAAACAGGGCATGGCATTCCAACAGCTGGGTTCATATCGGGTCTCCTCTTTATTGGTTTAAAGCGGTCCGACATCGCCGTCAGGTGACGACCAGAGGGGCCCGGCCCGCAGAACTGAGTTGGGCATTGGCCGGCACTATTTCAATAACCTTGGCTGTTAATTCAGCAATGCGCCAGTCATCCACATCGCGGACAGCACGATGATGGCCAGAAACAGCGAAACCGCCAGCACGTATCGCAAGCCTTGGTTTTTGATGCCGCCGCTGGCTTCCTCTTCCGTTACATCGATTTTGTCGCCATCCTTGTGCATGCTCTCACTCCTCTTCGAACGAAATAGGTAAGATCGAATTGAAGTGTAACAGCTGAAACGACGACTTGTTACCGCGTCCTTGGAAATGGCCAGTCGATTACCTGTCCGACCCAAAGCGCAAGCCAGATGAGCACGGGTTGAAAAGCCAGCCTAGGTCCATGATACCACCAGCCCAATGCTTCACCGCCCACGGAAATGCCGTTGATCGCGTGGTTGAAATTCGCCGGCCAAACGCACAGGGCATATAGCGCAAGGCCAATGCCCGCACATTTCCTAAGTTGTGGGATGAGCAGGCCCACTGCGCCTGCAATTTCGGCAACGCCCGTGAAGGCGATCATGAAGTGCGGGAAGGGTACCCAATCAGGCGTGATGGCAAGAAATCCGCGCGGGGAGACTAGGTGCAATATGCCTGCACCCAAATAGAAAATTGCGAGTAGTATCCGAAAGCCAACCCGAACCATCAGCGTTTCCGAACAAACTCCGCGCGCAACACGAGGCCCTTGATACCGTCGAACCGACAGTCGATCTCCTGGGCATCGCCAGTCAAACGGATTGATTTGATAAGTGTTCCACGCTTCAATGTCTGGCCCGCACCCTTTACGGTCAGGTCCTTAATCAAGGTTACCTGATCGCCGTCCGCCAGAATATTTCCCACCGCGTCGCGGACCTCAACTGCGCCGTCCTGTTCCGATTTGGCAGTGGCTTCAGCAGCGCTGATCCATTCGCCAGATGCTTCGTCGTAGACATATTCGTCGTCCGTTCCGTCTGCCATCATTGAATCCCCACTTTGATATTGCCACGTCCTAGCGCCATTTACGGGCGCGCGAAAGCCGGTTGCAATTTGCAACGATGTCAGTAAGATTTTTTATGATAGAGTGGAGAGTCATATGGCGCAGGCTGAAACGGTTGTAGATGTATTGATTGTAGGCGCTGGTTTATCCGGCATTGGTGCGGCGGCGCATCTGACCATGCAATGCCCCAATAAAAGCTATGCCATTGTCGAACAACGCGCTGACATGGGCGGCACTTGGGACCTTTTCCGTTACCCTGGCATCCGGTCTGACTCTGACATGCACACTTTGGGCTACCGCTTCAAACCATGGCTGCATGAAAAAACAATCGCTGACGGCCCATCGATTCATGAATATGTCCACGAAACGGCTGATGAATATGGCATCGCGCCGCATATCCATTTTGGGCACAAGGTGGTCTCGGCAAATTGGTCAAGCCCCGATGCGCGCTGGCATATAACGGCCAAGGCAGTCGATGGCGGCGAGGAACGGCACTTTGCCGCGCGCTTCCTGTTCATGTGTGCCGGTTATTATGACTATGATCAGGGCTATAAGCCCGATTTTCCCGGCGAAGCGGACTTTGGTGGCCAGATTGTTCACCCGCAGCATTGGCCCGAAGGGCTCGACTACAGCGGCAAGAAGGTAACGGTTATCGGTTCCGGCGCGACCGCGGTGACCATTGTGCCAGTAATGGCGCAACAGGGCGCGCAGGTGACGATGCTGCAGCGTTCGCCAACCTATATGGTGTCGCGTCCTGCGATCGACCCATTCTCCAAATTTGTTCGCAAAATCTTGCCGGAAAAGCTGGCTTATGCGCTGACGCGCTGGCGCAACATTAATATGCAGCGATTCACTTATTGGTACGCCCGCCGCAATCCAGCAAAGGTGGGCGAAAAGTTGGTCAACATGGCACGCGAAGCACTGCCAGCTTCGGTTGATGTTGATACCCATTTCGTGCCGAAATACGGCCCATGGGAACAGCGCCTGTGTCTCATTCCAGACAGCAACATGTTTACCGCCATAACTGAGGGTAAGGCCGAGGTCGTGACTGACCATATCGACCATTTCACCAAGACGGGCATTCAGCTGAAGTCCGGCAAGCATATTGAATCCGATATCGTGATCACTGCGACCGGTCTGAACCTCGTCACAATGGGCAAGACAGCGATCAGCGTGGACGGCGAAACGGTCAATTTTGGGGAGCATTTCAATTATAAGGGCGTGATGTTCAACGACATTCCGAACTTCGCCAGCGTATTTGGCTATATCAACGCGTCATGGACGCTGAAGACCGATATCGTTGCCGATTATGTCTGCCGTCTGCTGTGGAAAATGGATGACAAAAACGCGCTTGTGGCAACCCCGCATCTTGATGATCCGGATATGCCCAAGCTGCCATTTGTGACGGATTTTAGCTCCGGCTATTTTGCACGCAGTTTTGACACGCTGCCCAAGAACGGGGACCGGCATCCATGGCGTGTGCTGCAAGATTACACGGCTGAAAAGAAAATTCTCACCCAAGATCCTGTGGATGATGGCGTGATGGTCTTTTCGGCACCGCATTTCGCAACCTCTCACAACGAGAATGCGAAAACGCTCATAGCCGCGGAATAATTGCCTGGATGGGGCCTAGTTAGGGCTCCGTATTGCGAACCGTCGCGGCGACGCGGCGGGTTTCAATGGTGGCTTCCGGCGTTATAATATGTGTGCATTTGCGAACCACCCATATAAGTAACGCAAGCCCGGCCAGTGCAGCAAACGCAACCGCCATCAGCGCGAAACTGGTATAGCGTTTCATATCCTGCGTGTGCGTTACCAATTCAGGTGCCTTTTCGGCGCTAGTGACATCCTAATATTCGATCATTGGCTTGTTGCGGTACCGGACCACCCGTACTTCGGACGTAACCCACATTTTTCCGTCCTGTGCAGCGAACGTCAGATTAGCCCCGGCCCCTTGACGCTGTTGAATAACAGGAGTCAGCCTTGGCGCATTCTTCAAAATCCCAGACATTTCGGCAAACTGCACGTGGCTATCGTCGATGAAACCAGGTGCGACATATTTTTCGGTCGCCTTTTGGTCTCCGCGACGCACAGCCTCATAAAAAGGCTTAACGACCGCCGTTATTTCCCCAGGCAGCGGCGGACGTGCGTCGGTTGAGCGGTTGCAAGCGTATGCGCAGAATGCCGCCTTGGACATAACGAACAAAAGAAAAATACGTGACATTTCTGAATTATCTCCCGTTCGCGGTCCATTGCCGCTATCGCATCCCGTATGCGTTATGACGATCTGATCCAACCTGACAACGGCCAACCGGCCACACCTATCCACATAGTCGATAAAGATGGCTGTGCGTCATGGCTTGCTGCGCAATCCGACCCTGTCCGCACGGCCGTAAAAGCACAGAAGTTTGAAGGTAGCGTAAACGACAGCGCTATACTTCCTGGCGACAAGCCGGGGGAATGGTCTGTCGTCGCAGGCGTTGCCGATGCCTCCGCACTTGGCGTTTGGAACCTGGCCAAGCTATCTGATATTTTGCCCGAGGGAAGCTATCGGTTGTTGGATGCCGACGCTGGTGAAGCGATGCTTGGGTGGGTGCTTGGTCAGTATCGATACCATGAATATCTCAGCGAACCGAAAGTAACCGGCGCGCGCGTGCTGCTTGTTCGTGAACCGGGTAAGATCGATAACATCGTGCTTCAGGCGCGCGCAACGGCGCTGGTGCGCGATCTGGTCAACCGTCCGGCGGGTGACCTTGGTCCCGATGCGCTTGGGGCTGAGGCTAAGCGCATCGCCAAGGCGCATAAGGCCGATGTGACAGTGACGGCAGGGGAAGCGTTGGAAGCTGGCTATCCGCTCATTCACGCTGTCGGCAAAGCAGCAGCGCGCGAACATGCCCCGCGGCTGATTGAGCTGGAATGGGGCGACCCGCGCCACCCACGCATCGCGATTGTGGGCAAAGGCATCACGTTCGACAGCGGTGGTCTTGATATAAAACCTGCGAGCGGCATGCGGCTGATGAAGAAGGATATGGGCGGCGCTGCCCACGCGCTTGCGCTGGTAGAGCTGATCATGGCTGCGCATTTGCCGGTACGCTTGCATATGCTCGTGGCTGCGGCTGAAAACAGCATATCGGGCAATGCTATGCGGCCGGGCGACATTGTTAAAAGCCGCAAAGGCATTACAGTTGAAATCGACAACACCGATGCGGAAGGGCGCCTTGTGCTTGCCGACGCGTTGACCAAAGCGGTCGAGGATGCGCCCGAACTTATCATCGATTTCGCGACGCTGACGGGCGCGGCGCGGGTTGCCTTGGGTCCTGATTTGCCCGCGATGTTCAGCAATGACGATGAAACAGCTAACGCCCTAATCGCAGCGTCAAAGGCGCAGGCTGACCCGCTGTGGCGGATGCCATTATGGGCACCTTATATGGAGCTTTTGGATAGCGATATCGCGGACATGACAAACAGTGGCGGGGCTTTTGCAGGCGCAGTAACGGCGGCGCTCTTTATGCAGAAATTCGTTCCTGATGATGTTCCGTGGGTACATTTGGACACCTTTGCATGGCGACCAACGAATAAGCCCGGCAGGCCAAAGGGCGGTGAAGCCCTTGGATTGCGCGCTGTCTTCGGCTATCTGGTGGACAAATATCCGGCACGTTAGGGTGCCTAACATGTTACATTTTCGGGGGCGTAAGTAGTTGGCAGACGGACACATGGGGGCGGGGAAGCGACCCGTATATACATTAAGTGGGCACAGCCTCATCGGCGATAAGCGCACAACCCCCATTCGCGGGGATCTTGCCGACATTAGTCTGGCCGGAAAGCTGTTCGCCCCGCATTATGCTGTCCCGATGCTGCGCACGGGCATTGCGCCCGTGACCGAAATTCATGCCGAGGCGCATGCCACATCCATGCCCGTTAGCGCGTTAATGCATGGTGAGGAGTTCGCCGTGCTTGATGTCGCGGGCGAATGGGCATGGGGTTATTGCCTGCACGACAATTATCTGGGTTATGTGCGCTTTGCCGAGCTTGGCGTTGATTTTGACGCCACGCATATCGTCAGCGCGCCTGCGACATTGCTGGTTTCCGCTCCATCGACAAAGGCGCAGGTGTTGGCGCGCTACCCCATGGGTGCGCAGTTGCTTTGCGGCAGCCCAAGCGAATGCGGCAACTATCTGGCCTGCGAAAACGGTTTTGTGCCATTGGCCCATTTGTCCGAAATCGGACGCGTTGCTGCGTCACCCGCAGATTTGGCAGAGCAGTTGATCGGCACGCCGTACAGCTGGGGTGGGCGCAGCGGAAACGCGATTGATTGCTCGGGCCTTGTGCAATTGGTGTTCGGACTGAAGGGGCATATGCCACCACGCGACTCCGATATGCAGCAGGCAGAATTTGGCGAAGAATTGGCCGATGGCGACGCGTTGCAGCGCGGCGATCTGGTGTTCTTCCCCGGCCATGTTGGTATCATGGCCGATGCCGAGAACATCATTCACGCGAATGGCACCGCGATGGCGGTGAGCGTTGAACCGCTGGCAGATGCGGTGGTACGCTTTGGCGGGCATGATGAGGCGATTGTGGCGCGTAAGCGGGTGGTGTGGTGATCCGCCAATTCCTTACAGAAATCACCGTAGCCCTGAGCAGCAGTTGCGAAGCAATTGCGTCTGTCGAAGGGTGCTTCAAGGTTTACGCTGCCGCCGATAAACACCCTTCGACGGGCGCGATCGCTGCGCGCCCGCTGCTCAGGGCTTCGGTCTTATTTGAGCGGGTGATTTGAGATGACAAAGAGCATCTTCATCGACGGCGCATCAGGTACCACTGGCCTTGAAATCGCGGACCGGCTCGCTGGGCGCGCGGAATTTACGCTCATCACGCTCGATGATGACAAACGCAAAGACCCCGCTGCAAAACGCGAGGCATTGAACGACGCCGACTTCGTCCTCCTGTGCTTGCCCGACGATGCCGCAAAAGAGGCGGTGGCAATGACGACGTCAAGCCATACGCGCATCATCGACGCATCGACCGCGCATCGTGTGAACCCCAACTGGGCCTATGGCTTTCCCGAATATCGCACTGGCCAGCATGATCGAATTACCAATTCGCGCCTTGTCAGCAACCCCGGTTGCTACCCCACCGGCTTTTTGGGGCTGGTTGCACCCTTGGTCGCTGCCGGTTTAATCCCCGCAGACTGGCCCTATAGCGTCAACGCGGTATCAGGCTATTCGGGCGGCGGGAAAGCATTGATTGAACGGTTCGAAGGCGGCGACGGCGCGGATATCGGCTTTCGCACCTATGGCCTTGATCTGAACCACAAGCATGTGGCCGAAATGCAGCAACATGCAGGGCTCGGCCTCGCGCCGATATTCTCCCCCGCCGTGGTGCGCGCGTTCCGTGGCATGGTGGTCGAAATACCGCTGCCCATCTCGGTCATGCCCGGCAGCGATGATCCCGACGAAATGCGTGCGGCCTTGTCGCTGCATTATGCCAAATCCCCCGTCGTGAAAGTACACCAGGATGCGCCGCCAGCGGAACTGCTGATCCGCGCCGACCAAGCACCGTCTGACAGGCTTGACCTCTACGTCCTCGGCTCACCTGACGGCGCGCAAGTGCGGTTGCTGGCATTGCTCGACAATCTCGGCAAAGGCGCAAGCGGTGCAGCGGTGCAGAACCTGAACATCATGGCCGGATTGGACGAGACGATTGGGTTGCGGTTGTCTTAGACAATTGGATCTAACACCGCGTCACCCTCAACTTGTTTCAGGGTCTTAATTTCTATTTAGTGCAAAAAGTAAGATGCTGAAACGCGTTCACCATGACGTGGTAGAGACCTCAATAAGGTGGCTGATGCCACCCCTTGGGGCTGCTCGTAAATATCTCGCAGCCGTCTTCGGTGATGCCGATGCTGTGTTCGAATTGCGCGCTCAATGAACGGTCGCGCGTGACTGCCGTCCAGCCATCGTCGAGGACTTTGCCTGCTGCCTTGCCGATGTTGATCATGGGCTCAATCGTGAAGATCATGCCGGGGCGCAGCTCTGGGCCAGTGCCGGGGCGGCCGACATGGACGATTTCGGGGGCATCGTGGAATAATTGGCCAAGTCCATGGCCGCAGAAATCGCGGACGACGCCATAGCGGTGCTTTTCGGCGTGGGTCTGGATCGCGTGGCCAATGTCGCCGACGCGGTTGCCGGGCTTGGCGGCTTCGATACCGAGCATCAGGCATTCATAGGTCACATCGACCAAGCGCTTTGCCTTTACCGGCACGTCGCCGACGAGGAACATACGGCTCGTGTCACCATGCCAGCCATTTAATTGCGGCGTGACGTCGATGTTGACGATGTCGCCGTCCTTCAATTTCTTGTCCGATGGAATGCCGTGGCAAATGACATGGTTGATCGAAATGCAGCAGCTGTGCGTGTAACCGCGATAGCCAAGGGTTGCTGGCACCGCGCCGCCGCGTATGGTCATCTCGCGTACGATATTGTCCAGTTCCTCGGTGCTGACACCCGGAACGACATGCGGCACCAATGCGTCGAGGATTTCGGCGGCAAGGCGGCCAGCCTTGCGCATGCCATCAAAGCCCTCAGGCCCGTGCAATTTGATGACCCCGTCGCGGGCCTGCATTGCCTCTTCGGGCGTAACGCGTACATATTGTTCCATGCGGGCGATATAAGGCAATAATCCGCACTTTGCGAGGGGGTGAATTATGCTATCGCGTGCGTATGACAGATTCCCGCATATACACCGCAGCGCTTGTAATCATCGGCGACGAGATCCTCTCTGGCCGAACACAGGACAAAAACGTTAGCCAGATTGCGCTTTGGCTCAATATTCAAGGCATTCGCTTACGCGAAGTGCGCGTGGTGGCTGATGATATGGATGCCATTATAGAGGCGGTGAACCTCTTGCGGGCACGCAACGACTATCTGTTCACCACCGGCGGCATTGGCCCAACGCATGATGACATTACCGTTGACGCGATCGCAGCGGCGCTCGGCGTCGATGTTGTTATTCATCCAGAGGCAAGCGCCGTCCTGCATGCCTATTATGAAACGCGTGGCGGCATTAACCCGGGACGCCTGCGTATGGCGCGGGTGCCCGACGGCGCTGACCTTATTCCCAACAAGATGTCAGGCGCGCCCGGTATTCGCCACGGCAACATTTTCATCATGGCTGGCGTGCCGCATATCACCGCCGGTATGCTGGATGCCCTGACCGGCACATTGGAGGGTGGCGCGCCCTTGTTGTCACAACAAATTGGCTGCTGGGTGGCCGAAAGCGAAGTTGCCAAACTGCTGGGCGACACCGAAAAGCATCATGAAGGTTGCCAGATCGGCAGCTACCCGTTTTTCCGCGAAGGCAAAGTTGGGGCGAACTTCGTTGTCCGGACAACAGACGCGGATAAACTTGCTGAATGCCTCGAAGCGCTAAAACTTGGTTTGCGTGGTTTAGGTTATGATTCCGTCGATGGTGGCATTTAGTCACCATGTCGGGAAAAATATTTCGTCATCCCGAACGTGTTTCGGGATAACAAACAATGGTGGCATGTTATCCTGAAACAAGTTCAGGATGACGACACCCTGATTGAAACGAAGTAGCCGCTTTTTTTTCGGACGTTCATGTGCAGTCAAGCCTTCGTTCCGTTATGGGGATTGTAATGCGCAAATTCACTCAATCGCTCGCTTTGGCAGCACTGCTGCTGTCCACGTCTGCTTACGCACAAAATGTTGCGCCTGCTGCAACGGTCGCGGCAAAGGCGGCCAAAGTTCCGTGGCTATATGAGGGCAGCGACGTACCGGTCGACGATACTTGGACCTTTGGTGTGCTGCCCAATGGGCTGCGTTATGCGGTGAAGAAAAATGATGTGCCTGCTGGGCAAGTGTCCATCCGCGTGCGAATCGATGCTGGCGCGTTGCATGAAAACAATGACGAGCAAGGCTTTGCCCATCTGATCGAGCATCTGTCCTTCCGTGGTTCGACCTTTGTGCCCGATGGTGAGGCTAAGCGTATTTGGCAAAGGTTCGGCGTCACCTTTGGCAGCGACAGCAACGCGCAAACAACCCCGACGCAGACGGTCTACAAGCTCGACCTGCCCAATGCGACGCCCGAAAAGCTCGACGAGTCGGTCAAAATCATTTCGGGCATGATCCGCAATCCGCGTATCTCGCCCAGTGCTTTGAATGCCGAACGCGCCATTGTCCTTGCGGAGCTGCGCGAAAATAGCGGCGCGCAAATGGTCTATAGCGACGCCCTTCGTCAGCACGCGTTTCAGGGGCAGCGGCTGGCAAACCGGTCGACGATTGGCACGCCTGAAACATTGCAGGCGTCCGACGCCTTACGTTTGAGCGCCTTTCATGACCGCTGGTATCGGCCCGAAAATGCCGTCGTCGTGATGGCTGGAGATATTGAGCCCACGCAGCTCGCCAATCTGGTGCAGAAATATTTCAACGACTGGAAAGGGAAGGGCGCCCCCGCGTCTGAGCCTGCCTTTGGCGACCCAATGCCGCAAGGCACACCAACGCGTGTGCTGATTGAGCCAACATTGCCCACCATCGTCAGCATTGCGTACCTGCGCCCCTGGCGGAAAGTCGACGATACGATTGCGTATAACGAGCAGTTGTTGATCGACGCCCTTGCGCTTCAGATCATCAACCGCAGGCTTGAGGTGCAGGCGCGCAGTGGCGGCAATTATCTGTTCGCTGAAATCGCACAGGAAGATATTTCGCGCACAGCGGACGCGACTTTGGTGTCCGTCACCCCGGTTGGCGACAAATGGGAAGCGGCGACGCGTGACGTGCGCGCCGTCATCGCTGATGCCATTGCCACGCCACCATCGGTTGCAGACATCGAGCGTGAGAAAACACTTTTCGGAAATGCCTTGCGCACAATGCTCGACAGCTATCCGTTTGAAGCCGCCGCGAAGCAAGCGGACGATATCGTCAATGCCGTGGATATTCGGGAAACGGTGGCCGCGCCCAAAACGGTTGTTCAGGTCTATGAAGGCATGAAGGACAAGTTCACGCCGCAGCGGCTGCTGGCGTCGACCCAAAAGCTTTTCGTGGCGGACGCTTCACGGTTGATGCTGTCTTCACCCGCGCCGATCGCGGACGCAGACAATCGTGCGCTTGCCGCATTAAATGCCGCGGTATCTGCCAATACGACTGCGCGTTTATCCGAAAACACCCTTGGCTTTGCCGCGTTGCCGAAGCTTGGTGCACCCGGCAAGTTGGTGAGCGAAGAGACGGTCTCGCGGTTGCAAATGACCCGGCTTGAGTTGTCGAACGGCGTGCGGGCATTGCTGTACCCGAACAAGGCAGAAAGCGGTCAGATTCGCGTGCTCGTCCGTTTTGGTCGTGGTTACCAAGCCGTCACGCCTGACAAAGGCAGCTTGCTTTGGGCAGGACCGATCGTCTTGCCGGAAAATGGCATTGGCAAACTCAAGCGCACGGAAATTGACCAGATGGTCAATGGGCGGCGGATTGAACTCAACTTCTCCATTGACGATGATGCATTCCAGTTTGGCGCAAATACGCGGCCTGATGACCTTGCGGATCAGTTGACGTTAATTGCCACGAAGCTTGAACATCCCGGTTGGGACCCGGCGCCGGTTGAACGGGCAAAGGCGCTCGCGACGTCCGGTTATGCGAGTTTCGAAATGTCGGCGACTTCCGTGTTGCAGCGTGATCTGGAATATTTGCTGCGTAATAACGACCCACGCTGGAAAGCCGCGGCACCGGTGGAAGTCTCGAAAGTCGATGCAGCGAAGTTTGAATCTTACTGGAAACCACTGATGGCGCAGGGACCGGTTGAGGTTCTTCTCTTTGGAGATTTCGACAAGGCAGCGGCTGTTGCTGCGTTGGAAAAAAGCTTTGGTGCGCTGTCACCGCGTACACCTTTGCCCGCAGCTGCGGCAGCGCGCGATGTCCGGTTTCCCGCTCCGACGACGGTTCCCATACGCCTGACGCATCGCGGTGCGCGTGATCAGGCAGCAGCGGTGATGGCATGGCCCACGGGGGGCGGAATTGCCGGCATCACCGAAGGACGGCAGCTGGAAACTTTAGCGGCCATTTTCCGTGACCGGTTTTTTGAGAAATTCCGGGCGGAGCAGGCAGCGAGCTACAGTCCCGACATGGCCGCCAATTGGCCAGTCGATTTCAACAGCGGTGGATATTTGATGGCCTATACGCAGGTGAAACCAACGGACGTTGACCGCTTTTTTGCATTCGCGGATTCGGTTGCCGCGGATTTAATCGCCAATCCAGTAAGTGCAGATGAACTGCAGCGTGCGGTTGAGCCGACAAAGCAAGCGATTGAGCGTGCGGCGTCGGGTAACACATTTTGGCTCAACCAGCTCAAGGGGTCGACATATGATCCTGAACGCTTCGCGGCACTGGGTAAGCTTTACAGTGATTATAACAGTGTGACGCCCGAGATCTTGCAATCACTGGCGAAACGCTATTTCGTCAAAAACAAGGCTTGGAAACTTGTTGTTGCGCCTCAGTCTGCGAATGAAGACGCCCCAAGCTCGCGCTGACGCTCCTTTTGTCCTTACAATCCGCTTAGGCAGAGAGCGTCAAAGCACATATTTGGATAGGTCGGTGTCTTTTGCGATGCCCGATAGCTGCTTTTGCACATAGTCGGCGTCGATCACGATTACGTCACCCTTGCGGTCTTCGGCATCGAAGCTGATATCTTCCAGCAGCTTTTCCATGACCGTTTGCAGCCGCCGTGCACCGATATTCTCAACGGTTGAATTCACGTCCACTGCAATGCGCGCGATGGCATCAATCGCATCATCGCTAAATTCGAGCGTGACCTCTTCAGTCGCCAGTAACGCAGTGTATTGCTGCGGTAAATTGGCGCGGGTTTCCGAAAGGATACGGACGAAGTCGGCATGTTCCAATGCGCGCAGTTCAACACGGATGGGCAGGCGACCCTGCAATTCAGGCAGCATGTCGCTTGGCTTTGAAATGTGGAATGCGCCTGATGCGATAAATAGCACATGGTCGGTTTTCATTGGGCCATATTTTGTGGCCACTGTGGTGCCTTCGATCAGCGGGAGCAGGTCGCGCTGTACGCCTTCACGGCTGACTGAACCGCCGCGCACGTCCGACACGGCAATCTTGTCGATTTCGTCGAGGAACACGATGCCATTGGCTTCCGCGTCCGCCAAAGCTGCGCGGTTGACGTCGTCTTGGTCAAGGCGCTTTTCGGACTCTTCCTCGACGAGCTTGGTCCACGCGTCGGGGACCTTCATCTTGCGGCGTTTCAGATTGTCTTTGCCAAAGGCTTTGCCCATCATTTCGCCAAGGTTGATCATGCCGACATTGCCGCCCATGCCGGGAATTTCCATCGGCGTGGTTGGGCTGTCCGATACTTCAATCTCGATTTCGACATCGTCCATGTGGCGATCACGAATGCGCTGGCGAAAGGCTTCGCGCGTGGCTTCGCTCGCGGTATCACCCGCCAACGGCTTCAGAATTCGTTCCATCGCTGCGGCTTCGGCGGCCTCACGCACATGTTCGCGGCGGCGTTCTTTCTCAAGACGGACAGCCTCTTCAGCCAGGTCACGGGCGATCTGCTCCACGTCTCGACCGACATAGCCAACTTCCGTGAACTTGGTTGCCTCTACCTTGATAAACGGCGCGTCCGCAAGCTTGGCAAGGCGGCGCGATATCTCGGTCTTGCCGCACCCCGTGGGACCGATCATCAGGATATTTTTTGGCGTGACTTCATCGCGTAAATCCGCGCCGAGACGCTGGCGACGCCACCGATTGCGCAGCGCCACTGCAACCGCACGTTTCGCGTCGGCCTGGCCAATAATATGTTCGTCGAGAGCAGCCACAATGGCTTTCGGTGTCAGAGCGTTTTTCATTACTGCCTAGATGGGAAGTTGCTGGTGCCGTTCAAGTGACTGCCGTGTTATGCGGCGCTGTCCAACGTCTCAACGGTCAGCTGATCGTTGGTGTACACGCAGATTTCAGCCGCGATTTTCATGGCATGACGCGCCATTTTTTCGGCGTCTGCCTCATAATCCGCAAGTGCACGCGCTGCTGACAAGGCGTAATTTCCGCCAGACCCAATGGCTGCGATGCCATCATTGGGCTCAAGCACATCGCCATTGCCTGTCAGGATCAATGTCACGTCTTTGTCAGCGACAATCATCATGGCTTCCAAATTGCGCAGATATTTATCGGTGCGCCAATCTTTAGCCAATTCCACCGCAGCGCGCATCAATTGGCCACGATGCTGCTCCAGCTTGCGCTCAAGCCGCTCGAACAGCGTAAATGCATCGGCGGTAGCACCGGCAAAGCCACCAATGACGGACCCGTCATGCAGCTGACGAACCTTCTTTGCATTGGGCTTCATGACCGTTTGGCCCATGGAGACTTGGCCATCACCAGCGATGACGACTTTGCCGTTTTTACGCACCGACAATATGGTGGTACCGTACCAAGTGGACGGATTTCCGTGAGAGTGATTTTCCATATTTTCGATATGGGTCGATTGACGCCAAAGCGCAAGAGAGGGCTTAGGCGCTTTGAATATCTGTCAGGCGGCGTTCCCATGCCAGCGCGTGCTGAACGATTTGGTCCAGATTGTCGTAGCGTGGTTCCCAACCAAAGCGATCCTTGATCGCGCTGTTTTCAGAAATCAGCGAGTCAGGATCTCCGGCGCGCCGACCTTCCATTTTGCGGCGCAATTTCTTGTTGGTTACGCGGTCGACAGCATCAAGGACTTGCATCACCGAATAGCCATGGCCGTATCCGCAATTCAGCGTGTGGCTTCGTTCGGGGTCGGCGATAAGTGCCTCAAGCGCGATGACGTGCGCCGCAGCAAGGTCGCTGACATGGATGTAATCGCGAACGCCCGTCCCGTCTTCGGTCGCATAGTCAGTGCCGAAAACGTTGACGCTTTCCCGCTTGCCGAGGGCAGCCTCAACCGCGATTTTGAGCAAATGTGTCGCGCCGACAGTGGACTGTCCCGTGCGCGCCAGCGGATCGGCGCCCGCGACGTTGAAGTAACGCAGCGCGCAATAGTTGAAATCATGCGCCGCCGCGACATCACGCAACATCATTTCAGTCATCAATTTCGATGTTCCATACGGATTGATGGGCTTGGTCGCCATATCTTCGCGCACCGGGCTGGTTTCGGGGATGCCATATGTCGCCGCGGTCGACGAAAAAATCATGTGTTTGACGCCGGTTGAAATGGCGGTTTCAATTAAACTGCGGCTTTTCGCAGTATTGTTATCGTAATATTTGAGAGGGTTTTCAACAGATTCGGGCACAACCACCGATCCCGCAAAGTGCATGATCGCGTCGATATGTTCCTCGCGAATGATGCTTCCCACCAACTCAGAATCACTGATGTCACCATTGTAGAATCCCGCCTCTTCAGCCACGGCCCAACGGAAGCCCGTTACCAGATTATCGATAACAATAGGGTGATGACCAGCGTCAATCAAAGCGAGCACGGCGTGGCTGCCAATATATCCAGCGCCTCCAGTTACCAAGACGTTGAGTTTTTGTGCCATGATCGCATTTCCCGTTATTGTTATTGTCCGCATGAGCGGAGATCGTGCTCGTTAACGTTTGGAATCAAAAAAAAGGCGACCCAAAGGCCGCCTTTTTGGAATTTATTTCCTGAAGAACTCAGGGGCTGGTTGGCGCGTTGTCGTCGTTGCCAGCTGCGATAACGATACCGCCGATGACAGCAACAGCAGCCAGAACAGCAACGATAACGCCGCTTCCGCCACCGAGCTTGTTTTCTTCCTTAGTGTTCGCGCCAACGCGCTTTACCTTGGAAGCGCCAACTGCCTTTGCAGCAGGCGAAAGTGATTGTGCCATTACAGGGGCGCTTACAAGCGAAGCGGCCGCGATAGCAGCGAGAGATAGTTTACCGAAACGCATTATTGTGCTCCTTTTTTGCGAAGTGCGATGCACTGCTCAAGGACATCTACACAATCTTGGCCGTTTTTCAAGCTTTGAATCACGCCATTCTCTAATTTGTCTTTGTTTTTCGGACTGTTGCATTTTTCTTACAATACTGCGATCCGCTTTGTATGGCTATGCTTCCTCATGACGACGTTACAATTGTTTTCGGCGAGGACGGTATTCCGTGCGTATAGCGGTCCACCAGATGACGAGTGGTGCTTTACCAGCGACGAACGTTTTGGAGATGATCGGCGCGGTTGAAGCGGCTGCGCGCGGTGGGGCCGCTATGTACTTCGCCCCCGAAATGTCGATTATGGTAAATCGTAAGCGCGATGAAGCCCGTTTGCACATATTTAACGAGGCAAAGACCGAATCGATTGAACGATTCGGTGAAGTTGCGACTCGGAATAACATATGGGTTCACCTGGGCTCGATTCCGGTGGTGCACGATACCGGACCACAACTCGCAAACCGAAGCGTCGTCATTTCCGCCAAAGGCCAAATTGAAGCGCGGTATGACAAAATTCATTTGTTTGACGTGGATTTGAAATCTGGCGAAAGTTGGCGCGAGTCTTCGGCCTATGTCGGCGGTGACACCCCGGTAATCTTAAACACGCCGTTGGGAAAAATGGGGTTGGCGGTTTGCTACGATATACGTTTTCCAGACTTGTTCAGCGCCTATGCAAAGGCAGGCGTTGATATCATCACGCTGCCGTCGGCATTTACAGTGCCCACAGGCGCAGCGCACTGGCACGCGTTGCTGAGGGCGCGGGCTATTGAGAGTGAATGTTTCGTTATTGCCGCGGCACAATGTGGATTGCATGAAGATGGCCGTGAGACCTACGGCCATTCACTTGTGGTGGATCCTTGGGGAGAGGTCATCCTTGATATGGGAACTACGCCAGGGCTGGCTTTTGTTGATCTCAATCTCGATAAAATTCCGGAAGTCCGGCAGCAAATTCCCGTGCATCAAAACCAGCGTGCAATCGCTGAGCCTAGATTTTATGAATAGGACAACCGCGAGCATGTCAATATGAGCGGCTTTACTCTCATGAATTGGCAAGACCATTTTTGGGCAGCATTGTCCGCGGCCTCGGCATTACTGGTGTTGATTAGCAGCGTTGCGGACCGGCGGCGCCATAGACGAGCAAAGCTTGACCAAGTTGGTATAATGCCCTGGACCGCGATTACAGTATTTTCTGTGCTGATTACTGTATTGGCAGCGGCGTTGGCGATTAAAGGACTTTAGCCGAGGCACGCCTCAAGGAACGGCTGGTCAAATCCGAACTGCCGTGCCTTTTCCAGCGTATAGGGACGAACGCCACCCGCAACCCACTCACCTTGGATTTTTCCGTCAGCATCTTCGTCGCGATATTCAAATTTGAACAGATCTTGCGTAACGATGACGTCGCCTTCCATACCGATTACCTCAGTAATCTGGGTGGTGCGACGTGAACCATCACGCAGACGCTTTACCTGAACGATTAGGTCGACTGATTCCGCGATCTGCCTCGAAATGGCTTCCTTGGGTATTTTGACATCGCCCATCAGAATCATGTTTTCCATACGACCCAAACACTCGCGCGGGTTATTGGCGTGGAGCGTACACATGGATCCATCATGGCCCGTGTTCATCGCGGCGAGGAGATCGAAACACTCCGCTCCACGAATTTCGCCCAAGATAATCCGGTCAGGACGCATACGCAGTGCATTCTTCACAAGGTCACCGATGGTGATGGCGCCTTCACCCTCCAAGTTGGGAGGGCGCGTTTCAAGCGGGAGCCAATGCGGCTGTTGCAGCCGAAGTTCGGCGGCATCTTCGATGGTCAAAACGCGTTCGCCGGGATCAATCATTTTCGACAACGCATTCAGCATTGTTGTTTTACCTGAACCCGTACCGCCTGAAATGACGATATTCATCCGGCTTGCGCCAGCAATTTTTAATGCCGTTGCCATAGGTTCGCTCATCGAACCAAAGCCCTTCAGCATATCAATCGTGATCGGCTTTTCGGAAAATTTACGAATTGAGATGGCGGTGCCGCGCAACGAAAGTGGCGGGACAATTACATTCACGCGGCTACCGTCTTTCAATCGGGCATCGGCCAAAGGCGTGGTTTGGTCGACGCGGCGACCGACTTGGTTCACGATGCGCTGCGCGATCTGGAACAAATGCTCTTCATCGCGAAACTGGATCGGCGCAATCTGCAGCTTTCCCTTTTTTTCGATATAGGTCTGCAACGGGCCGTTGACCATGATATCGGAAATGTCTGGATCGCTGAGCAATTCTTCCAGTGGACCAAATCCCAGCAGTTCATCGACGAGCACTTTTTCCAAAGCAAACTGTTCGCGGCGGTTAAGCGTCAGCTTGAGTTCCGCCAGCACTTCAAGAATGATCGGACGGAACTCTTCGGTCAGCTCTTCTTTATTCAGCGATGCCGCCGCTTCGGGGTCCACACGCTCCAAAAGGCGTGGGAGAACCTGTTCTTTGATTTTGTGTACCGACGCTTCAAAACCTTGGGGGCCTTCATCCACTGGTGCCGCGTTGTTTGCACGGTCGGACAATCGCGACATGGCTTCCTGCATTGCGGTCTGCGGACCGCCGTTACTGCCGCCGGACAAATTCACCGATTCAATGGGTGGAAATTGTTCGCCACCACCCGTCGTTGGCCTGTAATCGGGCTGCGGTGGCGGAGAAGGCATCTGCTGAGCAATGGAAGCACCACCGCCGGTCATGGGACGCGCCACACCAAATGATGGGCGCCCTATCGACAAGCCTGGTTTTTTCCCAAATGCGCTCACGCTATCCCGCTCCGATGTTCTATAGACTAAGGAATTCGGGCTACCGACAAATAGTGAATAAATTGGTAACGGTTTGCGTTGGTTGCGTTGTCGGGCGAAGATTTCTGCCGCTTTCCATTTCCCGTAAACACTTTTAAGCGGGCGTTATAATCGAAGGAAATCCAGTGTCTGCATCGTCGGCCCGTTCGGGTCTTTTATATGCCGTTTGCGGCTTCGCTCTGTTGTCACTGGGCGATGCGGTCATCAAATCGATTGCCGGTGCATGGCCCGGTTCTGCAGTTGCGGCGCTGCGCTATTCTATCGGCGCGTTGGGTTTGGGCACATTATTGTATGTCAAGGAAGGCTGGCATGGATTTGCTTTGCCCATGCCCAAAGTTCAGATCCTGCGGGGATTTGCAGTGGCCATGGCAACCATCTGCTTCTTTATATCGATCTTCGTCATGCCATTGGCTGAGGCTACCGCAATTGGTTTTACAAGCCCGATGATCACTGCGATCTTGAGCGCCATTTTTCTGCACGAACGGACGAATGTGACCAAATGGATGGCAACACTGATTGCGTTCGGCGGGGTCCTTCTCATCATGCGGCCCAATGTTGTGGAACTGGGTTGGGTTGCTTTGTTGCCCCTAGGAGCCGCCATGTCTATGGCGCTTTTAATGATTGGTAATCGCGCAGTCTCTGGGGCTGGATCCGCGATTTTGATGCAATTTTTAGTCGCATCTCTCGCTGTACCGTTCATATTGACTGCAGCGGTTTTAGGCCATTTTTCAGGCGTTCCGACATTGCATATAGGCATGCCGGACTGGACCATCGTGGCGCGATGTGCCTTCGTTGCGGTCACCGCAAGCTTTGCGCACTGGCTGATCTTTATGGCAACGACCCGCGCTTCAGCCGCTGATATCGCGCCAATGACATATGTTCAATTGTTGGTGGCACTCGTGCTCGGCATATTGGTTTTTGGGGATTTGCCAGACATTGCATCGCTTACCGGATCCGGGATCATTATCGCCAGCGGCGTTCTTTTGTGGCGCAAGTCGCGCGCGTAGTTCCACCGCAATCGCCTGCAGTATGGGTGCCAATACCGTCGCCGCAAATTAGGAAAAGACTTGGTCAAAACGGGCTGCTATCGCTCGGCCATGTCAGACCAAAAGCATCTCTATCTCGTCGATGGCTCCGCCTATATTTTCCGGGCCTATCACCGGCTGCCCCCGCTCACCAATAAGCATGGCGAGCCGGTTGGCGCGGTATATGGTTATACGACCATGCTGTGGAAGCTGGCGGACGACCTAAATCAAGCGGATGGTCCAACGCATATGGCTGTTGTCCTCGATAAATCGAGCCAGTCATTCCGCAACCGGATCTATGACCAATATAAGGCGCACAGGCCCGACCCGCCTGAGGATTTAAGACCACAATTCCCCATGATCCGCGATGCGACACGGGCGTTTTCTTTACCGTTGGTCGAAGAGGATGATGTCGAGGCCGATGACATGATCGCAAGCTATGCGCGGGCAGCTTGTGCCGCCGGCTGGCATGTGACGATCGTCAGCAGCGACAAGGACCTGATGCAGTTGGTGGAACCATGCATCGACATGTTCGACACGATGAAAAACGAACGCATTCGCGCCGAGGAAGTATACGAAAAATTTGGTGTCGAACCCGAACGGGTTGGCGATGTGCTGGCGCTGATGGGCGATAGCGTCGACAATGTGCCGGGCGTCCCCGGCGTCGGGCCAAAAACGGCGACCAAGCTCATTCAGGAATTTGGTGACCTCGAAAGCGTCTTGGCCGCCGCACCGTCGATGAAGCCTTCCAAAATGCGCGATAATTTGATTGAGCATGCGGAAAAGGCGCGTCTGTCGAAAGTGCTGGTGACTTTGAAAGAAGATTGCCCACTGCCCATCGCAATTGAGGACATGACTTTGGGGGCAATTCCGGAAGAGCCGCTCGCCGCATTTTTGGAGCATCACGGGTTCAACTCGCTTTTGAAACGCATCGGCCATGTCGCAAATACCGCCGCCGCCAATAAGGCGATCGCCGGCAACCCCAAGGCCGCGAACAAGGGCGACACCCCCGTATCCGCACCCACAGCAGGCGCGGCAGCATTTCCGCCCGCCATGCCCAAAATTGATGTGTCGACATATGAATGTGTGACCGATGTTGGTCGGCTGGATCATTGGATATCCCGCGCCCGTGAAACAGGGACTTTGGGTTTCGACACCGAAACAGACAGTTTACAAGCGGCGAGCGCCAATCTTGTGGGCTTCAGCCTAGCGGTCGCACCGGGCGAGGCATGTTATGTCCCATTGGCACATGGCGGCACAGATATGTTCGCGGAAAAGCCGGTTCAGATCGAACTGAACATAGCTTTGGAACGGTTGCGTCCACTGCTCAGCGATCCAAGCGTGCTGAAAATTGGCCAGAATCTGAAATATGACATGTCGGTATTGGCGCGGCATGATGTGCGCATAACGCCCTATGATGACACGATGGTCATGAGCTTTGCCTTGGATGCAGGTCGTCAGTTGCATGGCATGGATGAACTCGCCAAAACGCATTTGGGGCATGAATGCATCTCTTATAAAAGCGTCACCGGAACCGGCAAAAGCCAGATTGGGTTTGCCGCCGTCCCGCTGTCTGACGCAACCTGTTATGCGGCAGAAGATGCCGATGTGACCTTGCGGTTGTGGCATCACCTGAAGTTACGGCTGAGCCCTGAAAAGGCGACCGGCGTCTATGAACTGGTTGATCGCCCGCTCGTGCCCGTCCTGTCGCAGATGGAATGCTTAGGCATTAAAGTCGACCGGACCGTGCTGGCGCGATTGTCGTCTGAATTCGCCGCGCAAATGGAACTGCTCGAAAAGGAAATTCACGGCCTCGCCGGACAGCCGTTTACGATCGGCAGTCCACAGCAGCTTGGCGAAATCCTGTTTGGAAAAATGGGCTATAAAGGCGGCAAAAAAGGCAAGTCGGGGCAATATTCGACCGATGTTACCGTGCTGGAAGATCTGGCGGGGCAGGGCATCGACATCGCACGCAAGGTGCTCGATTGGCGGCAACTGGCGAAGCTCAAATCAACCTATACCGACAGCCTGCAACAGCAGATTGACCCGAAAACAGGCCGTGTGCACACAAGCTATAGCCTGGTCGGCGCGCAAACGGGGCGGCTGTCGTCGACCGATCCGAACTTGCAAAATATTCCCATTCGCACCGAAACCGGTCGCCAGATCAGGGACGCTTTTGTCGCCGAACCCGGCAATGTGATTTTGTCTGCGGACTATAGCCAGATCGAGCTTCGGCTTGCGGCGCATTTTGCGGATGTGGAACCGTTGCGCGATGCCTTTGAAAAGGGCGAAGACATTCATGCGCGCACCGCATTGGAACTGTTCGGCGAAGTAAACCGCGACACGCGTGGCCGCGCCAAAACCATCAACTTTTCAATCCTGTACGGCATTTCCCGCTGGGGTCTTTCGAAGCGCTTGGAATCCACCGCCGACGAAGCGCAGGCGCTTATCGACGCCTATTTTCAACGTTTTCCCGGCATTTCAAATTATATTCAGGAAACAATGGCGACGGTCCGCGAATGCGGGCACTCGACGACGTTGTTCGGCAGGAAAACATGGTTTCCGCGCATATCGTCGCCCAATCAGGCAGAACGGCAGGGCAGTGAACGCGCTGCGATCAATGCGCCGATTCAGGGGACAAGTGCTGACATCATCAAACGCGCGATGGTGCAAATGGGGCCGGCGTTGAAAGCTGCTGGTTTAGGCCATGTGAAGATGTTGCTTCAGGTGCATGACGAACTCGTATTTGAACTGCCAGAGGCGGATGTTGCGGCGGCAAGCGACGTAATCCGCGCGATTATGGCAGGGGCAGCCGAACCTTTGGTTAAGCTCACCGTCCCCCTCGGTATCGAGATCGGGACAGGGCCAAGCTGGGGTGCGGCGCACTAAGGCGCCGCCGCCCTGTGCCTTCAGCTTTTGTCGTCTTCTTCTTGCTCAAAAGTGACGGCAACGTCCGCATTTGCCGACAACCGGACTGTGCCGTCTTCGACCGTGGCCACCAATCCGCCGTCAATATAATGATGGTGCCCTTTATGGCTGCCTTGCCCTGAATCTGTCTTGGTCAGCTTGATGCGGTTGCCATCAATGCCGTCAACGGTGCCAACATGGACGCCATCGGCCCCGATAACTTCGGCATGTTCTTTGATCTGCGATAGGTCGGCCATGCTTAACTCCTTATGATTGAGCTAAGCTAACGCCCGAAAACAGTTTTGGGTTCCAATCGCACTTAACCTCGAGAGCCTAAACGCGAGCGCACGACCATCTGTGTCGCAAATCATTCTTATATTCATACCCGATTTGTCTCACGCGCATCGCAATAGTGACGCCGACAACCTGCATAGCGCCGAACATCCTTTCCCACTGGAGTTTTTCAACATGCGTCGTCGTTATTTTGCCGTTGCTACCTCTTTCCTTTTAGCAACCACCGCTATGCCAGCTTATGCCCAAACTGCAGCGACTGAAGATCAAGGCTTTGAAGGTGAAATCATCGTTACTGCGCAAAAACGCGAAGAACGGCTTGTTGATGTTCCTGTAACGCTAAGCGCCGTGAGTGGCGCGCGTATGCAGGAACTCGGCGTTAGCGATCTCGACGAGCTCGCCAACTACATCCCTGGTCTTAACATCCAGGAGCAGAGCGCGAATAACCCAGGCGTCGTTATTCGCGGTATTACTTCGGATTCCGGATCGGCGCAGCAGGCTGCCCGCGTCACACTTTATTACAACGGTGTCGATATTTCGCGTTCACGTGGTTCGTATCAGGACATTTATGACATTGAGCGCATTGAGGTTATTAAAGGACCGCAGGCCACTCTGTTCGGAACGGCATCAGCTGTTGGTGCAATCAGCATCATCTCAGCACGGCCAGAGGCCGGTTTTTCCGGAGCACTGACCGGCGGCGTAGGTAATTTCAATCAGCGTCAGCTGGGTGGCTTTATAAACGCGGGCTCGGACACACTTGCTGGACGCGTTGCGTTCGCATTCAAAAAGCGTGACGGTTATGTCAACAATCTGGCGCCCAACCAAGATGATCTAAACGGCCAAAATCAGCTGGGTGTCCGCGGTTCGCTGCGTTTTACGCCTACCGACGCACTGACTGCTGATTTCATTATGACCTATGATCGGCAGCGCAACCCCGGTACCGCATTTGTGTCGCGCGCGCTACCAACGGCATCTGGCCCGGGCAATCCGTTTGGTGACGCGTATCTTGGCGGATCGGCGCGTTCGCTGCAGGATTTGTACAAAGACAAACTAGGTCTCACGCGCGATGTGTATGATGCAAACTTCACGGTAAACTATGATTTTGCCGACAACTGGGCGCTAACGATGGTCAACGGCTATCGTAATTTTGACTCGATTGAAGTGTTCGACGCCGATGGCTCGGCTGCGCCATATCTGGAATTTACTGAATTCGCCAAGGGTGATCAGTTCAACCATGAAACCCGCTTTGCCTATACAGACGACAAATTTCGCGGATCTTTTGGGTTCAATTTCTTCCATGAAAAAAGCATCCAGAATGTTCCATTTTCTGGCAACGAGCGCGTCTTTCTGGCCTGCTTGACCAGCACTGCTGCAACCCGTGCAAATTGCGTAGCTCCCAATGGCACTGTCCCTGCGCTCGCGTTGACGCCAGTTCCATACAGCTCCGTTTTTGAAAATCAGGGCCGTAACGACAGCTATTCGATGTTCGCAGATGGAACATGGATACCGACGCCTCGCCTCGAACTGACAGCGGGCGCACGTGTCCTGATTGAAAAGCGTCGATCCGGCTTTTTTGCGCGCGTACCGCGCTCCGCGCTGACCGGCGGCGCTTCTTTGGTCCCGGGACAAGTTGATACCGCAGGCCAGACGTTCCGTACGGAGGATAGTTTTCAGGCAGTGCTTCCGCGCTTTAACTTGCTTTACCGTTTCTCGGACAACTTCAACGGCTATGCAACCGTGTCGAAGGGCCGTCGCTCTGCCACGGTTCAGCTTGGTGCGCGCGCAACCACGGGTGGGCCCGTTGCAAACTTCACCCCTGTACTTGCAGAAAACATCTGGAATTATGAAGTCGGTCTGAAGGGTGCACTGGGCATTTTTTCCGGATCAATCGGTGCCTATTACCTGACCTACGATAATTTCCAGGTGAGCATAGTTCTGCCGAACGGAACCACGCAGACACAGAGCGCCGGTACTGCCACGAACAAGGGCGTCGAAGCCGAGTTGACGATGAAACCAACAAGCTGGCTCAGCGTCTTCGGCAATGTGGGCTATATCGATGGTGGCATTGACAACAAACCGACCATCGCCGCAAACTTCCGCGGTGCAAAGTTCCGTCTTCAACCAGAAGTGCAGGCGTCAGGCGGATTTACTATCGACGCACCGCTCGGCGGCATGACATTCTTTGCAACGCCTTCGGTCACATATCGTAGCCAAATGTTTTTCGAAATTCCGAACAACCCGCTCATCGCCCAAGAAGGGGTGACGCTGGTCAATGTGAATGCGGGGTTCCGGTTTGGCGGTGACCGTTTCGAAATTTCGGCTTTCGCCCGCAATTTGTTGGACGAAGATTATTTGCTGGATGCCGGTAACACAGGCGGTGCCTTTGGCATACCAAGCTACATTCCTGCCGAACCACGCCTCTATGGCGTCCGGTTTGGAGCGAAGTTCTAAAAAGGGATCGCAATACCCGCAACGGCGGGCTGGGCGGTTAGGTACGCTCAGCCCCGGTTGCGGGTTTGCACATATGTACCGAGCAGTCGAACCGAGTTGCAATGAAACCGCAGCTCATCCAACGCCCGGTCAACAGCGGGGTCGCCCGGCGCGCCTTCGATATCCGCAAAAAATTCGGTTGCGGCAAAGCTTGCGCCGTTTTGGTAGCTTTCCAGCTTCGTCATGTTGACGCCATTGGTCGCAAATCCGCCCATCGCCTTATAAAGGGCTGCAGGGACATTCTTCACTTCAAAGATGAGCGTCGTCATCAACGTGCTTGTCACTCCGGTGTTGCTAACGGGTTCACGTGATAATACGACAAACCGCGTCGTGTTGCTCGCATCGTCCTGAACACCGTCGTTGATTGGGACTAGACCATAAAGTTCGGCGGCAATTGGCGGCGCTATGGCTGCAGCCGAAGCGTCATCATTGGCGGCAACAAAAGCCGCCGCAGCTGCCGTGTCTGCACAAGCGACGGGAATGATCCCGTGCGAACGCAGATAATGGCGGCATTGGCCAAGTGCTTGCGGGTGGCTCATGGCTGTTTTCAATTCCGTATCGGCGGATTTCGCCATCAAGCAGTGGCGGATCGGCATAAAATGTTCGGCGATGATGCTAAGGCCAGATTCCGGCAGAAGAAAATGGATGTCGGCCACGCGACCGTGCAATGAATTCTCAATTGGAATAATCGCCCTTGCCGCAGACCCGTCCTTCACGGCGTCAATGGCATCTTCGAACGAGAAACAGGGCAGGGGCAAGCAACCCGCATCATATTCCAACGCGGCCAGATGGGAATTTGCGCCGGGCGCACCTTGAAAGGCAATCGCTTTTGCAGGCTGTTCATTCGCAGCTAAAGTCATGGTTCTGACAAGAGCGAGTGCGGGTGCGGGGTAACTGTTCATATGGCAATCGCGATAGGATAGCCAAACTTATCCGGCAAGTCTGGAATTGGGCACTTGCACGGCCTTACCGACGCTATTAGAGGGGCGTGAGAATCCGGCTGTCAGACCGACGCCGTCTTAAAACCGCACTTCAGGGCTGATAACCAATGGATGATCGTAGTAACACAATTGCAGGCTGGGTTTTGGCAGGCGGCATCGTCGCGCTAGGGCTAAGCATCGTCTCGGGCATGTACTTCCACGGTGAAGCTCCAGAAAAAGAAGGTTTTGCTGTTGCAGCTGAAGCTGGCGGCGAAGCTGGTGCTGCTGCGGCTGTGCCGATTGCAACATTGCTTGCCACTACTGATGTTGCAAAGGGCGAAGCGGTTTTCAAAAAATGCGCAGCTTGCCATACCGTTGCGCAAGGTGGACCAAATGGAATTGGTCCAAATCTTTGGGCTGCGTTGGGTAAACCGCACGGCCATGTTGCAGGCTTTTCCTATTCGGATGCGCTGAAAAGTGTTCCCGGCAACTGGGACTTTGAAGGCATGGACAAGTGGCTGGCCAACCCTAAGAAATATGCGCCCGGCACAAAGATGACTTTCGCTGGCTTGGGTAACCCCGAGGAGCGCGCAAACTTGATCGCGTATCTCAATTCGCAGGGTTCAAACCTGCCGTTGCCACCGCCACCAGCAGCCGACGCCGCAGCACCTGCGGCTGATGCAGCAACCGGTGAAGCAACAGCGGCGCCAGCGGCTGATGCCGCCGCGCCGGCACCCGCTGCAAAGTAATCAGTTTAAGTCAGTTTGAGACTTCGTAGAAATCGCAGATAGCATTCCATGCTTCTTCTGCGGTTTCTACAAACTGGAAGAGTTCCAGATCACGTGGGCTGATGACGCCCTCGAGCATAAGCTCCTCAAAATTCACAACACGGTTCCAGAATGCGCGACCAAAGAGCAGAATCGGCATCTTCTTGATCTTACCGGTTTGGACAAGCGTGAGCAGTTCGAAAAATTCGTCGAACGTACCAAAGCCACCGGGGAACACCGCTACGGCACGTGCGCGCAGCAAGAAGTGCATTTTGCGCAACGCGAAATAGTGGAACTGGAAACTCAATCGCGGCGTCACAAACAGATTTGGTGCCTGTTCATGCGGGAGCACGATATTTAGGCCAACTGATTCCGCGCCTACGTCATGCGCGCCGCGGTTGGCGGCTTCCATGATGGATGGGCCACCGCCCGAACATACGACGAAGTGGCGTCGACCTTCTTCGTCTGTCACATTGGCCTGTCCTGCCAGCTGCGCGAGGTGACGGGCTTCTTCATAGAAACGCGACTTTTCTTTCATGCGTTCGGCGATGATTTTCGACCGCTCGTCGGTTGCAGCCGCGATTAAGGCGTCTGACCCATCAGCTTCGGGAATACGCGCAGAGCCGTAGATCACCAACATGGATCCGATGTTCGCTTCGTCCAGCAACATTTCGGTTTTGACCAGTTCCAGCTGGAAACGGACGGGGCGCAAATCCTCACGCAGCAAAAAGTCGGTGTCCTGAAATGCGAGCCGGTAAGACTTGCTTTGCGTTTGGGGGGTGGAGAGTTGCTTTTGGGCAAAGTCCGCTTCTTGTTGGGCTTTGTAGAAACGGCGATCGTTAATTTTTGTATCTGTCATTACCCTGCATATAGGGTGCAAGGACGTGTTCTGCCACCCCTCATCGGCAAAAGGATGTGCCGTTGCGCATCGATCGGGCCATATCCAAGTGGAAATGGTTGGCATGCGCAGCGTTATAATCGGGGCCAAGTACCGTGCCGAACCGTTTGCAGGCGGATTGGTGCAGGCGGCGCAGGAAAGCGCGTTCTTCGCTTGATCGGTTCCAGCCCGAGAGCACTGAAACGCGGCGGCCATCGCGCAAAACGAACGCCGAGACATCGACGGCATTGGCAAAGGCATGTTCGGATAACTTGCCTGAACGTCCCCCATAGATGTTACGGCAATTGAACGTGCCCATTGTTTCGATGCGGACGACATCAGCGCCCAGATACTGCTTAGCTGCCGGACGAACGGCGTAGCGGGCCCAATCGGTGAAGTTGGCCGCCAACGGGCAGGTCATTGCCCCCAGATTGGTGGTCGGCGTACCAAAATCCATGAGTTTGACCGTGTCGATCGTGCGGCACCCGCCATCAAAACTCTTGTTCGGCAAACCGGCAAAGCGGACTGACTTTTCTTTCAAACTTGCCATGCACTGCCGCGCATTTTCCGTTGTTGCGTTTGCATCCGTGCGTGTCGGTGCCTCGCGTCCCCCGCAAGACGCCAAAAGCAGCGCGCTCGCGACAAGCAGCAATCTTGGAGCAGTAACGACGGCCATATCGCATATCATAGCGAAATCTCACCGGCGTGCAGCCCCAAATCGACCAAGCGGACACGGTATCATGGCAAGGCTGGGGAAATTGATACAATTTCTGCGTTGCGCACCCTCGCGTGCGCGATTATCGCGAATGCATGTTGCGAATCATTCTTAATAAGAAGCCGATGTTTTGGATATTGCTGTCTTTGCCAGCGATATTGCTGCTGCGCAGCTTTTATGTTGGTGACCGCATCGCGATGGATATGCTGCATCCAACAGGTGAATGGTCGGCGCGTTTTATGATTGTCGCGATGATTTTAAGTCCGTTGTTGTCATTGCTGGGGCCACGCCCGTGGCTCAGCTGGTTGATCCAGCGTCGCCGTGCGCTGGGCGTCGCAGCGTTCGCTTATGCTGTGCTCCATCTTGCTTTCTACCTCATCGACATGGGCAATATCGACGACATTATCGCCGAGTTTCTGGCGCTGGGTATCTGGACGGGATGGGCGGCAATGCTGCTGTTTATCCCGCTCGCGCTGACCAGTAATGATGCATCGATGCGCGCGATGAAAGCGGGATGGAAGCGGCTGCAACGCCTTGTATATCCGGCTGCACTGCTTGTTCTGGTGCACTGGATATTCATCCACAACAATCTAGGCCCCGCGCTCGTTCATTTCGCCCCACTGGCCTTGCTCGTGACGGCACGCTTTTTTCTTCCCCGTAAATCTGCATTTAAAGGAGCATGAATATGCGTTTATTGACTTCACTTTCACTGGCCGCAGTGACAGCATTTGGTTTCGCATCGGTGCCTGCATCGGCAACCGGCGTTATCACCTGTAAGGCAGGACCGGTTTCAGGTTGGAAAAGCGAAAAGGCACTTACGGATAAGCTCACCAAAGAAGGCTGGACCGTACGCAAGTCAAAGGTCGATGGTGGTTGTTATGAAGTTTACGGCACAACGCCAGAAGGCGACCGTGTCGAAGCCTATTTCCACCCTGTAACGCTTGAGAAATTATACGTTGGTCGCCGCGGTGAAGTTTTGTTTCGTAAGACGGGTTATTGACAGCATTTTACGATAGTCGTTGACAAAGCTGGGGTTGCGCCTAAACGCGGCTCCGGGCCACGCGGTCCCAACGCCGCGCTGCTCTCTGCAAGGAGAAGCTTACATGACTATAGTACCCCCCGCCATTAAACCGGCGCGTCCGTATTTTTCCTCTGGTCCCTGCGCGAAACCGCCAGGCTGGAGTCCCGAAAAACTTCAAACCGAATCTCTTGGCCGTTCGCATCGTGCGAAAATCGGTAAATCGCGCCTTCAACTGGCGATCGATCTGATGCGCGAAGTGCTTCAGGTCCCTGACACGCATCGCATTGGCATTGTCCCCGGTTCGGATACCGGCGCAATCGAAATGGCGATGTGGACCATGCTTGGTGCACGCCCTGTAACAATGATGGCGTGGGAAAGCTTTGGTGAGGGCTGGGTTACAGACGTCAACAAGCAGCTCAAGCTGAATGCGACCGTCATGAATGCGCCCTATGGCGAAATTCCTGACCTGAGCGCGGTAGATTTTTCCAATGACGTGGTTTTCACATGGAACGGCACCACTTCAGGTGCGCGCGTTCCAAATGGCGGCTGGATTGCCGACGACCGTGAAGGCCTGACCTTCAACGATGCGACGTCGGCGGTGTTCGCCTATGATATGCCATGGGACAAGCTGGATGTCACAACGTTCAGCTGGCAAAAAGTGCTCGGCGGTGAAGGGGCGCATGGCGTTCTCATTCTCGGACCGCGCGCTGTTGAACGGCTTGAAAATTACACCCCTGCTTGGCCGCTTCCAAAAGTTTTCCGCTTGATGTCGAAAGGCGCACTCGCCGAAGGCATTTTCAAGGGTGAGACCATTAACACGCCATCGATGCTTGCGGTGGAAGATGTGATCTTCGCGCTCGAATGGGCGAAAACGGTTGGTGGTTTGCAGGGCCTTATGGGCCGCAGCAACGCCAATGCCGCTGCGCTTGCAAAAATCGTTGAGGCACGTGACTATCTCGGCTTTCTCGCCACTGACCCTGCTATTCGGTCGACGACATCCGTGTGCCTGACCGTTGAGGGCGCTGACGAAGCCATGATTAAAAAAATGGCGTCACTGCTCGAGGCG
This sequence comes from Sphingomonadaceae bacterium PASS1, assembly GCA_002255985.1. Lineage (GTDB taxonomy): Bacteria > Pseudomonadota > Alphaproteobacteria > Sphingomonadales > Sphingomonadaceae > Sphingorhabdus_B. The sequence continues at coordinate 689,476 of NKIR01000001.1, read as the reverse complement.
GAAGATGCGGCTTACGACGTCGCCGGATATCGCGACGCCCCTCCGGGCCTTCGTATTTGGTGCGGTGCCACTGTCGATACGGCAGATGTTGAAGCGCTCGGCCCTTGGCTCGATTGGGCTTACGAGAAAGCCAAAGCTTAAAATCCCACCCGTGCCATTCCCGCGCATGCGGGAATCCGTGAACGCACATACCCGCGCAAGCCGACATTTCAGTCCATGGATCCCCGATCAAGTCGGGATGACGACGAAAGACATATAGGAATTTCAAAATGACCAAACCACGCGTACTTATCTCCGACAAAATGGATCCCAACGCAGCGAAGATTTTCGCAGAACGCGGCTGTGACGTTGATGTCATTACCGACAAAAGCCCTGAAGAGCTCGCCGCCATCATCGGCGATTATGATGGCCTTGCCATTCGCAGCTCAACCAAGGTCACGAAGGCCATCCTCGACGCCGCCAATAATCTGAAGGTGATTGGCCGTGCCGGTATCGGCGTCGACAATGTGGATATCCCGAACGCTTCGGCAAAGGGCGTTGTCGTCATGAACACCCCGTTCGGCAATTCGATCACCACCGCGGAACATGCGATAGCATTGATGTTCGCATTGGCGCGCCAATTGCCAGAAGCAAACGCGCAGACACAAGCTGGCCTCTGGCCGAAAAACGGCTTCATGGGCATTGAAGTCACCGGCAAGACGCTTGGCCTGATCGGCGCAGGGAACATCGGTTCCATCGTCGCAAGCCGCGCGCTTGGCCTGCGTATGAAGGTCGTTGCCTTTGACCCGTTCCTGACGGCGGAACGCGCCATTGAAATGGGCGTGGAAAAGGCGGACTTGGACACGCTGCTGGCCAAGGCTGATTTCATTACCTTGCACACGCCGCTGACCGATCAGACGCGCAATATCCTCTCCAAAGAAAATCTGGCGAAAACCAAAAAGGGTGTGCGCATCATTAACTGCGCACGCGGTGGCTTGGTCGATGAAGTTGCGTTGAAGGAAGCGTTGGACAGCGGCCAAGTTGGCGGCGCTGCGCTTGACGTGTTCGCAACGGAGCCGGCCAAGGAATCTGCTTTGTTTGGCACGCCAAACTTCATCTGCACCCCGCATTTGGGCGCGTCGACCAACGAAGCACAGGTCAATGTTGCACTTCAAGTTGCTGAACAGATGGCGGATTATCTCGTCAATGGCGGCGTGACCAATGCGCTCAACATGCCCAGCCTGTCTGCCGAAGAAGCGCCCAAGTTAAAGCCATATATGACCTTGGCGCAAAAACTGGGTTCGCTGGTTGGCCAGCTTGCACATGACAATTTGGATAATATCGCGATTGAGGTTGAGGGCGCTGCAGCTGAATTGAATATCAAGCCAATTACCGCAGCTGTGCTTTCCGGTTTCATGCGGCGTTTTTCGGACGCGGTGAACATGGTCAATGCGCCGTTTTTGGCAAAAGAGCGTGGATTTGATATCCGTGAAGTCCGTCATGACAAGGCTGGTGCATATCACACATTGGTGCGCGTCACGGTTAACACCGCGCAAGGCCCGCGCTCGGTGGCAGGCACATTGTTTGCCAACAGCGAAGCGCGGCTTGTCGAGATTTTCGGTATCAGCCTTGAAGCTGAGCTCGAAGGCAGCATGCTGTATATCGTCAACGAAGATGCACCGGGTTTCATTGGCCGTGTCGGTACGACATTGGGCGAAGCTGGCTTGAATATCGGCACGTTCCATTTGGGGCGCCGCAGTGCAGGTGGCGAGGCGGTTCTGCTGCTGTCGATGGATGCAGCGATTCCAGAGGCTGTTCTTAAGCAGTTGGCTTCGCTTCCTGGCGTGAAGACAGTAAAGGCGCTTAAGTTCTAAGCGGGGCTTCCCCGCGAGAACTTTTCGCGTAAAGAACGCGCATGAAGATTCCGCCCGACTTGCTGCCTGAAGGCTTCCGCGACCGACTTCCTCCCCAAGCGGAGGTTGCGGCGCGGGTGTCGCGTGCCATGATCGATGTGTTGACAAGCTATGGCTATGCCAGAGTGGCGCCAGCCATCGCCGAATTTGAAAGCGCGCTTGCTGAACGCAGTGGCGGCGCGGCGCGTAATCAGCATTTGCGTTTTACTGACCCTGTTTCCGGACACACGCTCGCATTACGTGGCGATATAACCGTTCAGGTCGGGCGCATTGCGACAACGCGGATGCAGGAATCGCCTCGGCCGCTGCGCTTGTGCTATCATGGTCAGGTGCTGCGTCTGAAAGCAAAGCAACTGCGACCAGAGCGTGAGTTGACGCAGCTGGGCGCGGAATTGATCGGCAATGACAGCGTTGCTGCGGCGTGCGAAATTGTCGGCGTCGCCATCGATGCGCTGGAGGCAGCGGGTGTTAAAGACATCACCATCGATTTTACGCTCCCTGACTTGGTCGAAAGGCTTGCTGAAAAAGCGCTGCCTTTGGCTTCTGATAAAATCGATGCCGTCCGTTCCGAGCTCGATATGAAGGATGCTGGCGGCCTTAGCGTGTTGGGTGCTGATGCATATCTGCCATTGCTCGCGGCTACGGGCCCGTTTGATACGGCAGTTGAAAAATTGCGTACGATTGACGCTGGCGGTGCACTTGCGTCGCGAATCCAAGCGCTTGAAAGTATCGCAGCAACGGTCGCTGGTCGTGCCAATGTGACGCTTGATCCAACCGAACGACATGGCTTTGAATATCAAAGCTGGTTTGGCTTCACGATCTTCGCCAAAGGATATAGCGCGGCACTCGGCCGTGGTGGTACTTATTATATCGACCGCGCGGATGGCCTATCTGAAGCCGCAACTGGCTTCTCGCTTTATCCAGACCCGTTGATTGACTTGGCCAAAGAAAGCACCGTGCAGCGCCTTTTCCTGCCGCTCGGCACCGATGCTGCCATCGGCGCGAAATTGCGCCGCGAAGGCTGGGTTACCGTTGCTGCGTTGGACGAGAATGACAGCGCCGCCGTGCTGGGCTGCACCCATGAATGGATCAACGGGCAGGCGGTTATAGTCTGAAATCGTCCATCACGTTGCTTTAGGGTGGACGCAGCGCCATCATAATCATAACGGAGCACATGGCGAATCCCTTCGCAGGAAAAAGCTCCTGCGCAGAAAAAGGCCCCAGAGCTATCTGGCTTTGACAGGGAATATCTGATGGCAAATGTAACCGTAATTGGCGCTCAGTGGGGCGACGAGGGAAAAGGTAAGATTGTCGACTGGTTGGCGGAACGCGCCGACGCAGTGGTCCGGTTTCAGGGCGGGCATAATGCGGGCCACACTTTGGTGGTCGGCGAAAATATATATAAATTGTCGCTGCTGCCGTCGGGTATCGTGACCGGCACGCTGTCGATCATCGGAAACGGCGTGGTTCTGGACCCATGGGCGTTGCGCGACGAAATGACGAAGCTGCGTGGTCAGGGCGTTTCGATTACGACGGAGAACTTCGCGCTTGCCGACAATTGCGCGCTGATATTGCCCATCCATCGTGATTTGGATGGCTTGCGTGAAGCCGCCGCCGGTTCGGGCAAGATCGGCACAACGGGCCGCGGTATTGGCCCGGCTTATGAAGATAAGGTCGGCCGCCGCGCCATTCGCGTTTGTGACCTTGCGCATTTGGATGCGCTTGATGCGCAATTGGATCGTTTGTGCGCGCACCATGATGCGCTGCGTGCCGGCTTTGGCGAACCGCCCGTAGACCGTGCCCGCCTGATTGCTGACCTTAAGGAAATTGCACCATTCGTTCTCGAATATGCGCAGCCTGTGTGGAAGCGGTTAAACAAAGTGCGCAAGGCAGGCGCGCGGATATTGTTTGAAGGCGCGCAGGGCGTTTTGCTTGATGTCGACCATGGCACCTATCCATTTGTGACATCGTCGAACACGGTTTCGGGCACTGCCGCAGCTGGATCTGGTCTTGGACCAAGTGCGGCCGGTTTTGTCCTTGGTATTGTGAAGGCATACACCACGCGGGTTGGTTCGGGGCCTTTCCCCACCGAGTTGGAAGATGAAACGGGCCAGCGGCTGGGCGAACGCGGTCATGAATTTGGAACCGTCACGGGCAGAAAACGCCGTTGCGGTTGGTTCGATGCGGTAATCGTGCGCCAAAGCTGTGCGGTGTCCGGTGTCACGGGAATTGCGCTGACGAAGCTTGATGTCTTGGACGGTTTCGACACGATTAAAATCTGCACGGGTTACCGCCTGAACGGTAAGGTATATGATTATCTGCCCGCGCATGCCGCCGAGCAGGCCGCAGTCGAGCCGATTTACGAAGAAATGCCCGGTTGGCAGGAAACGACCGCCGGCGCGCGCAGCTGGGCCGACCTTCCTGCACAGGCGATTAAATATATCACCCGCGTTCAGGAACTGATCGAAACGCCTGTTGCCTTGGTATCGACATCTCCGCAGCGCGAAGACACGATTTTGGTGCGCGACCCGTTTGCGGATTAACCGCTTTTCAGTTCTGCGTTCAGCCGCAAGCTAGCGCGCCAGAAGAAGAAGGCGGGGATCAGTCCAAGCCAGGCTGCGCCATAAAGCACCCAGCGGACGCTTTCGTCGCCGGCCATGGGTTGCAGCCAATCGGACAGCACGCCGAACAACAATGGGCCCATTCCAAGCCCGATGAGATTTTGTCCAAAGACCACAAGCGATGCCGCAATGGCGCGCGCCTCTGGCCGGACAAGGCCTTGGACGCATCCATAAGCAGGGCCGTAATAAGCTGAATTCAATATGGTCGGCAGAATGAGCAGGGCGACGGCAACCCGCCAATCTTCGGCCCAATATCCGGCAAACAAAATTGGTGCGGCAATCGCCATGCCGATGGCGGGCAGGGTTAAGATATGCCGCTTGTCACTCTTGCCAAAAACATCAGCCATTTTCCCGCCAAGCCATGTGCCGATAATGCCGGAAATACCGAGGGCGACCGCCATAGCGAGCCCTGCCTCGGTCGTTGATAGCCCGTGCGACCGGATGAAGAAGCTGATCGTCCACAGGCCTTTTCCGTAGCTGAGGAAGGCGGTGAACGATGCGGCGATAAAGACATACAGATAGGCCTTGGACGCAAAGACTTCACGCACAGCATCTTTAATCGACAGTTTTGCCTTCACCGGCGATTCTGCGGTGTTGAAATGGGCGCTATCTGCGCAGCGCCGTGGGTCGCGGATGAGGAATGGCAGTACAAACGCCAGCAATAATCCCGGTGCACCAACTAGCATAAGCGCAATGCGCCAGCCATATTGGTCGTTGACGACCCCGCCAATGATGAGCCCCAAAAGTCCACCAATCGGGATACCCAACCCAAAAAAGGCGATAGCCGACGACCGTTTTTCGGGTGGCACGCTGTCGGCGATGAGCGAGTGCGCAGCGGGGGTGCATCCGGCTTCTCCGACCCCCACGCCGATCCGGGCAAGAGCAAGCTGCGCGAAGCTTTGGGCAAAACCGCAAATCGCTGTCATAGCGGACCAAATCGCAAGACAGATTGAAATCAGCCAAACTCGGTTGGTCTTTGCGTTATCCGCATAGCGGGCGATCGGTATGCCGAGCACGGCATAAAACACGGCGAAAGCAGGGCCAGCGAGCAAACCGAGTTGTGTATCACTCAGCCCAAGCTCGCCCTTGATAGGTTCGGCCAGAATGTTCACAATCTGGCGATCCAGAAAGTTCAGAATGTACACGATCAGGAGCGCGAACAGCATTATCTTGGGATTGGTTATAGCCAATCCACCGCTGCGCACGGCCGCTCGATCACTCATTCAGTCTCTCCTTCTCCAATGCGCAGTTATTCAAGTATTTTCGGGATTGTAAAGCATCAGCGACATAATGATTTCGACAATTGATGGTTCTGACATCGCACAGGGTACGGAAAATCGGCCAGTCTGAAAAATGCGTTATTGACTGTTGGCGGCACAGCGTCATTGGAGGGCCATATGACCACGCGTGAAACCACGGCTTACTTGCCACTCGACGATTCTGATCTCACACTGTCGTTGAGCGACCGGTTCATGGTGATGGCTTACGGAGCTATCCAATGGCCATGGTTGCTGCGCAGCCTTGATGGTGGCCGTAAAAAGGATAAGGCGAAGCTGCTCGCTTATCTCGATTTGCCGATGGATGCGTTGCCCAATCTTGGTAGCTGGAAAGCCGATACGCATTTTTTGTGGCACATCGTTTCTGCGATAGAAGAAATGCGACCGCAACAAGTCGTTGAGTTGGGTTGCGGGGCATCGACTTTTGTCGCGGCGCGGGCACTGCAGCTATTTGGTGGCGGAAAAATCGTCAGCTTTGACCAGCACGGGGATTTTGCGTCGACGACGCAAGATTGGATCCGTGAAAACAATATGGATGTCGAAATCCGCCATGCGCCATTAGGGCCGCCGCCGGCTGGCTGGCCTGGCCATTGGTATCAACTGAGCGATGTGCCGACTGAAATCGATCTGTTGATCGTCGACGGGCCACCATGGGCCCTTCATCCGCATGTACGTGGCGCGGCGGCAAGCCTGTTCCCGAATTTGCGTCCCGGTGGCCGTGTGCTGCTCGATGATGCCGCGCGTCCCGGCGAGCGTGTGGTCGCCCGCCGTTGGCGCAAAGAGCATCACAATATGGACTTCAAGCTCGACAGCCATGGCGCCAAAGGCACCTTGCTGGGATACAAGCACCCCGCTTAAAGCTTCGTTTTTTGCTCGTCAGTTACCATCTCGCTGGCAAGGTCCAGTCCGGCTTTACCGTGCGATGCAGTGTGCGCAGGCGCATGCAATGGTTCGACGAACTCAGGCTCCTCGACCTCAAGCATGCCTTCCCATTTAGTGATTACGGACGTTGCCACGGCATTACCAACGACGTTGGTTGCGGTCCGGCCCATGTCTAGGAACTGGTCAATCGCGAGGATCAGTGCAACACCTTCAACAGGCAAGTCAAACATCGCCAGCGTGCCGGTAATGACCACCAACGATGCACGGGGCACGGCGGCTACGCCCTTCGACGAGATCATTAGCGTCAGCAGGATCAGGATCTGCGTTCCGATGGGCAAATCAATGCCATAAGCTTGCGCGATGAAGATGGTCGCGAAGCTCATGTACATCATCGAACCATCAAGGTTGAAGCTGTAGCCCAATGGCAGCATGAAACCCGAGATCCGGCGCGGGACGCCGAAACGATCAAGCTGTTCAAACAATTTCGGCAATGCCGCTTCGCTAGACGCGGTCGAGAATGCGATGAGCATCGGTTCGCGGATGTAACGAATGAGCGTCCAAATGCGTCGGCCTAAGAAGATCGCTCCAATCGACAGCAGTATTGTCCACAACAATGCGAGTGACAGATAAAACTCACCCACCAGCTCAAGATAGGTCAGCAAAATCGCCAGACCGCTCTTGGAAACCACGGCAGCCAGTGCACCAAACACCGCAACAGGCGCATAACGCATCACATAATGTGTGATTTGCAGCATCATTTCGGAGAGTGCTTCGGCACCACGAACAAGTGGCGCACCTTTTTCGCCCAGAGCGGACAACGCTATGCCAGCGAACAATGCGAACACCAAAATTTGCAAAATATTGTTCGTCGCCATCGCTTCGAACGCATTTTTAGGGAAAATCGACAGGATGAAATCCCAGAAGTCGAGCTTCTTGACCTCGCCAATCGTGGATGCTGCATTTGCAATGGTATCGACCGGCGCGCCAATGCCTGGCTGGAGCAGGTTTACCATCAACAGTCCAAGGCCAATCGAGATGAAGCTGGCGATGACGAACCACGAGATAGCGCGAAAACCAATTCTGCCCAGCGCACTGCTGTCACCCATATGGGCAATGCCGACGACGATGGTCGACAGGATCAACGGCGCGACCAAAAGCTTGATGAGATTAAGGAAAATATCCGAAAGCAGTTTGAAGGTCTTTGCGAGATATTCGAACTGCGTGCTGTCCTGCGCGAAACTGACATGGACTGCGTAACCCACGGCTACGCCGAGGATCATTCCCACCAAAATCCACAATGTAAGCCGTTTATCCACGCAGAACCTCCCCTATTTTCAACTTTTGGCGACGCTACACAGGAGTAATGGCTGTCGCAACAAGTTACAAACGTGACTTGTTTAAGCGTTCGAAGGGCGTCATAAGCCTTGTAATAAAATTACAACGTATTTTGTCGTTGAACATGGCACTTAACCAAATGCTTGCGGGCTCAGGAGATGATTTCATGGCGGCCGCCAAAATTGCTAAAACTACCGGAAAACTGGACAAAAGCCTGCTGAAGGCAATGGTTTCGGCGTTCGCTGAAACGGCGCTGCCGGGCGAAAATGAAGGCTTTGATGCCAAGGCAACGGATGAGGCCGCCCGGTTCACCATCGAAACGAGTCTCCATCGCAAAGCTTGCACTGCCGCCATCGCGCTCGATAGCTTCACCGATGCGCACGGCCGTTTGATGATGCGGATCGCGCTCAACAACGACGACATGCCGTTTTTGGTGGATTCGGTGTCCGCCGCCGTTGCCGCAAGTGGTATATCCGTCAAACGCATCATTCACCCCGTGTTGAGTGTCGTCCGCGATGATGCCCTGGCGCTCACCGACATCAGCCGGAAACGTATTGACGGGCAAGCCCGGGAATCATTCATCTATCTTGAGACAGAGCGGGTCGATGCGCGGGGGCGCCGGCGGCTTGAAATCCACCTTGCCGCCGTTCTGGCCGATGTGCGCGGCGCGGTGACAGATTGGCGCGATATGCTCGCGGATTTGTCCGCTGACGCGGACAGCCTGCCTGAAAGCGAGGGCGCTGCGCTCCTTCGTTGGTTCTCGAAAAATAATATGACGGTTCTGGCGCACGAACGGATCAGCCGCGATGCCAAGCGGTCCGACCGCCTTGGTCTATCGCGCGTGACGGATACGCCGATCCTTGCAGAGGACAGCGTTGGCCTTGCGATCAAATGGTTTGAAGACGGCGGCGTCGCGCCGCTGGTGCTCAAGTCCAACCGGGTCTCGACGGTGCACCGTAATGTCCAACTGGATCTGATCGTCATTCCCGTTGCAACCGACGGCCGCATTACTGGCTTAGCGGTCACTGCGGGACTTTGGACGAGCGCAGCGCTCGCAACTACCCCGGAGGCAATACCGGTGCTGAGAACGCATCTGGCGGCGCTTATGGACCGGTTTGGCTTTGACCCTTCGGGGCACGCGGGCAAGGCAATGGCGCATGCACTGACCGCGCTGCCGCACGATCTTTTGGTTGCGCTAAAATTGGATGATCTGGAGCGCGTTACGCTGACCGCAATGTCGCTCACGGATCGCCCACGTCCCAAGCTGATTGCGCTGCGGTCGCCGCTTGGCCGACATTTGTACATTTTCGTCTGGTTACCGCGCGACGATGTCTCGACAGGCATTCGCAAGCAGATCCAGAATATGCTCATAGATGTCACCGGCGGTAGCTTGCTCGGCTGGACGATTGGTTTGGAGGATGGCGGCATCGCCTTGCTGCGGTACACACTCGATCTGCCAGATCGCGATCAAAAGGTCGACGAGGCCGCGCTTGATGGCAAAATCGAGCTTATGGTGGGCGGATGGGAGCCCGCGGTCGAAGCGGCTCTCGCGTCGCTGACCGACGAAAAGCGCGCTGCAGCTATGCTCGTGCGTTATGGCGCAGGTTTCCCTCCCAGCTATCGTAGCACTTATTCTACCGAAGAAGCCGCCCGCGATATGGTTGGCTTGCTCACCATGGAACGCAACCATAGTAAAATCGCTCGGCTGTTCGTCGACAGCGATAATCTTCGCCTCAAAATCTACAGCGGCGGCGGCGCGCTTCCGCTGAGCGATGTTGTCCCTGCGCTTGAGAATTTCGGTTTTGACGTATTGGAAGAATCGCCAACAGTGTTGGGCGACGGCAATTACATCCACGATTTCCGTCTGTCGCTGCGTGGAGGAGACGCCGCAACGGTGATGAAACGTCCGCACATTATCGAAGGCGCGCTTAGCCAGGTTTTGGACGGCAGCTTTGAAAATGATGTCTTTAACCAGCTGGTGACGGTGGGCGGTCTTGATCCGCAATCGGTTATCTGGCTGCGGGCGTGGTATCGCTATTTGCGGCAAACAGGTGTGGCCTATGGCATGTCGACTGTCGTTTCGGCATTGGCAAAAAACGCCAATGTTACGCGCTTGATCATTGCCCTGTTCGACGCGCGGCATAACCCGACCCTTTCGGGCGACCGCGACAAAGAGGTCGCCAAATATGTGAAGTCGATCAACGCTGACTTGGCCGCAGTATCGGCCATCGACGAAGATCGCATATTGCGCCGGTTCTTGGCGATCGTTTTGGCGACGGTCCGCACCAACGCCTTTTCGGCGGCTGCCGCAGAAGCGCTGGCATTTAAGCTTGATTGCGCGAAAGTCCCCGGTCTGCCTGCGCCGCTGCCTTGGCGCGAAGTGTTCGTCTATTCGCCGCGTGTTGAAGGCATTCACTTGCGCGCCGGCCCCGTGGCGCGTGGCGGTCTGCGCTGGTCAGACCGGCGCGACGATTTCCGCACGGAAGTTCTCGGCCTGATGAAGGCGCAGCGCGTTAAAAACGCCGTAATCGTGCCGACAGGTGCCAAGGGTGGCTTTTATCCCAAGCGGTTGCCCGACATGCGCGTCGACCGCGATGCATGGTTTGCCGAAGGCACGGAAGCCTACAAGATATTCATCCGCACCTTGCTGTCGATTACCGACAACATCGTCAACGACCGTATCGTGCATCCCGACAATGTCGTCATTCATGACGGGGATGATCCTTATTTCGTTGTTGCCGCCGACAAGGGAACGGCGACATTTTCCGACACCGCAAACGCCATCGCGCTTGAGCGCAATTTCTGGTTAGGCGATGCCTTCGCCAGTGGCGGTTCGGTTGGATATGACCATAAGGCGATCGGTATCACCGCCAAGGGTGGTTGGCTGTCGGTCCAGCGCCATTTTGCCGAAATGGGTATCGACGTTCAAAAAGAACCTGTCACGGTTGCTGGCGTCGGTGACATGTCCGGTGACGTTTTTGGCAACGGAATGCTGCTTTCGAAAACACTGAAGCTTGTCGCCGCATTCGACCACCGCCACATCTTTTTTGATCCCGATCCCGACCCAGCGGTCAGCTGGAAAGAACGCCAGCGCTTGTTCAATCTGCCGCGTTCGAGCTGGCTCGATTATGACAGCAAGCTGATTTCAAAGGGCGGTGGCGTATTTGCACGTACCGAAAAATCCATCAAAATTTCGCCTGAAATCAGAGCATTATTGGGCATTAATATAAAAGAGATTGAACCTTCTGCATTGATGATCGCGATATTGAAGGCGCCTGTGCAACTGATGTGGTTTGGCGGGATTGGAACTTATATTAAGGACCGAAGCGAAGGCCATCTTGATGTTGGCGATCCGGGTAATGACGCGATCCGCGTCAATGGCGCGGACGTTCAAGCAAAGGTCATCGGCGAAGGTGCCAACCTTGGCGTCACGCAGGCTGGACGTATTGAGTACGCATTGCGCGGTGGCCGGATCAATACCGACTTCATCGACAACAGCGCCGGCGTGGACTGTTCGGATAATGAGGTGAACATCAAAATCGCGCTGAATGCGCAAATGCGTGCCGGCAAGTTGAAAGAGCCTGCGCGCAACGTGCTGCTTGCGGATATGACCGAGGCCGTTGCGCATTTGGTGCTTGAGGACAATCGCCTTCAAACGCTAGCGCTTTCCATTGCGGAAACTGGCGGTGCTGGTGATTTGCCTGCCTATGTCCGGCTTATTGAAATCTTCGAAGGTTCTGGCAAGCTCGACCGTGCGGTTGAGGGGCTTGCGCCGAACGAAGAACTGTTCCGACGCGCAAGTGAAGAACGCGGGCTAACTCGGCCCGAATTGGCGGTGCTGCTTTCGACGGCAAAGCTGGCCGCGCAAGACGGTGTTGAGGCCGCGCCTTTGGCACAAGACGCGTCGATGGAAAGCGAACTGCTGGCTGCGTTTCCAGACGCGATGGTTAAGGCGCATAAAAGCGCGATCTTGTCGCACCGTTTGCGCAAGGAAATCATCGCGACAAAATTGGCAAACCGCATGATCAACCGGCTTGGCATGCTTCACCCGTTTGAACTTGCTGAGGAAGAAGGCTGCGGCCTTGGTGATGTTGCTGCGGCGTTCGCCATTGCGGAGCGCATTTATGATCTGCCCTCGCTGTGGCAGGCCATCGACACCACACCCATGCCGGAAGCAACCCGGTTGATGCTATTCAATCAAGCAGCCGTTGAAATTCGTGCGCAGATGGCGGACCTCATCCGGAACGCGCATGAAGGACGCGCCGTAAGTGACGCCACTGCCGTATATGCCCCCGTTGTGCAGAAATTGTCCGCCGCGCTTGACGGGTTGTTACCCAACGACGTCCGACTCCAGACTGAACGTTTTGGCGAACGGCTTACGGAAAATGGCGCGCCACGCAAAATTGCCTATCGGCTGGTTGAATTGGCGCAGTTGGATGGTGCTATTGGCCTCGCGGCGTTGTCGTCGACCCAAAAGGGTGATGTGACTGCGCTTACGCGTGCGTTCACTGCTTTAGGTGACGCGCTTGGCTTAAGCTGGGCGCAAGGGGCGGCGATGCAGATTGATCCACACGACCCGTGGGAGCGATTGCTGGTTGCAGGGCTGGCGCGCGATTTCCAAACGATGCGTTTGGATTTCCTGCGCCGCCGTGCCGCGAAGAAACCACTCGAGGATGCACAAGATTGGCTGCAAACCAACACTGTCCGCGTACGCGCATTTAAGGCGATGGTCGACCGCGCCCGCATGGCAGGCATACCAACCCCCGCGATGCTGGCACAGGTTGCAGGTCAGGCAAGGGTGCTATTGGGGCGTTAAGCCTCTAGCTCTTGGATGGGGTCAACCCAGCAGGGTTGCCTTTGGTTGAGGGGTTCGAGGCATTTTGCTTTTTGGGTCCCTCGGCCTTTGGTTTGCGGGCTTCGCGGTTCGATTTCTTTTGGCTCTTTGCCATGATGTTTTCCTTTCGGGGGTGGAGGGGACAACGTGCAAAGCGCCGGATCGTTCACGCGAACGTCCGGTTACCCTTATCTATATGCACGAATGGCCCCCGTTATAAGGGCACCCACCGAAATGGAGTGATTAAGCTACTGCCTCGGCTTCACGCTTATAAATGCTGTTTAGCGGATGGCGGAACAGCTTCGTCACCATGGGCTCGAAAAACTCTAATGGCAGCGTGTCATATTCTGGGTCGAACGATGGGCAGTCATATTTGTCGATGAATTCTTCGGTGTCAGCAAACCATTCATGACCGCGGAACTTTTCGCGCATGTCACGATCGAGTCCAAGATGGTGGAAGAAGTTGCGACCTTGGAAAATGCCGTGGTTCTGAACAATCCAGTGAAGTTTTTCGGAAACGAACGGCTTTAATATTGCCGCAGCAATGTCTGGGTGGTTTGCCGCGCCAAGTGTGTCGCCAATGTCATGCAAAAGCGCCATGACGACATAATCTTCGTCCCGTCCATCACGATGGGCACGCGTCGCCGTTTGCAACGAATGGGTCAACCGGTCCACCGCGAAGCCACCAAAATCGCCATCGAGCAGTCGAAGGTGGTCCAATATCCGTTGTCCGCCATTTTGCGAGAACGGGATATTGTGTCGCATGATGATCTGCCAATCTTCTTGCGTGCTCTGCGACATGTCGTGGAAATTTGCGCGGTCTTCGTGGTTGTCCATGGTCGGTATCCTCTCCCCAAAACCCTATCATGTCCTTGTGATGAAACAAGTGCTTCATGCGCGCGCAAAATGCGGCTAGACCGATTTTATGGCGGTGCTTGAGCTTACAGACAAACCCTTCTTTGCCGATAAAAATCGTGCGTTTTGGAATCTCCATTCAGCCGGATGGGCCGGCGCAGTCATTTTGCGCGCTGCGTCGGGGATTGCCCAAGGGCAGCCTGTCAGCTTCCTTGTGCCCATCCTGATTTCAGCGGTCACGGGTTATTCGATAACGCTTTTGCTATCGGTTATTTACCGCTTCCTGATTGATCAGCGGCCATTTATTACGTGGAGCCTGACGTTCGTCGCGGTGTCCTTGGCCACGATTGGCTATGCTTATATTGACGTGTGGGTGCTTCAAACCATTCGTGACGGGGTGGATGAAACGCCTTTTGCACAGTTATGGCTCGCTGCGATCTACATTAACTCCGTGCTGTTGGCGGCCTGGTCTGCGCTTTACTACGCGATCAATTATTTCGTGCGCGCGGAAGAACAAGCGGACCAGATGATGCGGCTGGAGGCGCAGGCCACCAGCGCGCAGCTGACGATGTTGCGGTATCAGTTGAACCCGCACTTTCTATTCAACACATTGAACAGCATTTCTACGCTCGTGCTGCTGAAGCAGACGGAGCAGGCAAATGCCATGTTGTCGCGGCTATCGTCATTTTTGCGCTTCACCCTCATCAACGAAGCGGCGGCCAAGGTACCGCTGACGCAAGAGGTTGAGACGTTGAAGCTGTATCTTGATATCGAAAAGATGCGTTTTGAAGAACGGCTGCGGACATATTTCACGATTGAGCCCGCTGTCGAAAACGCTTTGGTGCCCTCACTTCTCCTGCAGCCATTGGTGGAAAATGCCATCAAATATGCGGTGACGCCGAAAGAAGAGGGTGCCGACATTTCCGTCACCGCTCAACTCGTCGGTCAAAGAGTGCGGATTACCGTATCGGACACTGGACTGGGCTTGCAGCCCGGGCAGCAAGATCACAGCCTCTCCACCGGTGTTGGTATGGCCAACACGCGTGAGCGACTTTCACAAGCTTATGGCGAAGACCAACGCTTTGAACATTATGTAAAAGCGGACGGGGGATTTGAGGTTTTGTTGGAACTACCATATCAAAGTCGGATTATCGCAGGGGAAGACAATCATACGGGGGCTAAGCAGCAAGGAAAAATATCCGCATGAGCATTCGTACAATATTGGTCGACGATGAAAAGCTGGCGATCCAAGGCCTTGAATTAAGGCTACAGCCGTTCGACGACATCGAAATCGTCGCCACCTGCCACAACGGTCGGGAAGCCATTCGCAAGATTAAAACGCTGAAACCCGATCTCGTGTTTCTCGACATTCAGATGCCCGGATTTGATGGCTTTTCGGTTGTTCAGGGCGTGATGGATATTGATCCACCGCTGTTCGTCTTTGTGACGGCCTATTCGGAACATGCGATTAAGGCGTTCGAAGCGCAGGCGATCGATTATCTCATGAAGCCTGTCGAACCGGAACGTCTTGCAGACACCATGGACCGTGTGCGCAGCAGGCTTGCCGACAAGCGCACATCGGATGAGCTGGACAGGCTTCGTACCGTCATCAATGAAGTCGCGCCGAATGCCGCTGACAATTTGAGTTCGATTGACGATGACCTGGCGTCAACGCGGTTTGAAAAGCTTATCAATATCAAAGATCGCGGCCAAATTTTCCGCGTCGATGTGGAAAGTATCGAACGCATCGATGCCGCTGGCGACTATATGTGCATCTACACCGCCGACAACTCGCTCATCCTGCGCGAGACAATGAAGGACCTGGAAAAACGCCTCGATCCAAGGACGTTTCAGCGCGTCCATCGTTCGACAATTGTCAATTTGGATCAGGTCCGGCAGGTCAAGCCGCATACGAACGGCGAATGCTTCCTTGTGCTTGAATCTGGCGCGCAGGTCAAAGTCAGCCGTTCCTACCGTGACGTCGTGGCCAGGTTTGTCCATTAAGGAGAATATGGATGGCAGAAGCCGATACTTCGACACGCATGAAGGCCAGTGACTTCCATCCCTATATTCTGGAAATTTTCGATGGCTATGTCCACGGCAAGCTGACCAAACGTGAATTCATTCGCGAAGCCGGTAAATTCGCGGCTGCGGGCGTAACCGGCCTTATGATACTTAACCAGTTGCAGCCGGATTATGCTTTGGCGCAGCAGGTAAAAGCCGACGATCCGGCAATTGTAACCTCGCGGGTGACGGTACAAAGCCCGGATGGGCATGGCAGCATCAGCGGGTTGCTGGCGCGACCAGCCAAGGCAAGCGGCAAGCAGCCGGCGGTATTGGTGGTTCACGAAAATCGCGGGCTGAACCCCTATATCGAAGATGTCGTGCGCCGTCTGGCAAAGGCCGGCTATATGGCCTTCGGCCCTGATGGCCTGTCGTCGCTCGGCGGTTATCCGGGCAATGACGAAAAAGGCCGTGAGCTGCAGGCAAAGCTGAACCCCGGCAAATTATTGGAAGATTTTTTTGCGAGCTTTGAATTCCTGCGCGATCATGCCGACAGCACAAGCAAGGTTGGCGCGGTGGGTTTCTGTTATGGTGGCGGCGTCTGCAATGCGTTGGCTGTTGCCTATCCGGAAATGGCTGCGTCCGTGCCATATTATGGTCGCCAACCAACTGCGTCCGAAGTGCCTGCCATTAAGGCGCCGCTGTTGATCCATTATGCCGAGGCCGACGAGCGTATCAATGCAGGCTGGCTCCCTTATCAGGCAGCGCTTATTTCGAACCAGAAGCCGTTTCAGGTGCATTTCTATCCGGGCACGCCGCATGGCTTCCACAATGATAGCACGCCCCGTTTCGACAAAGCAGCGGCAGACTTGTCTTGGGCCCGCACGCTTGCGTTTTTCGGGAAAAATCTGCGTTAGCGCCGGTCTTTGAAAAACGCCTGTAGCAGTTCCGCCGATTCGTCGGCGGATATGCCCGAATAAATTTCGGGGCGATGATGCACCGTGGGCTGTTCAAATAAGCGCGGACCATGCGCCACAGCGCCGCCCTTGGGGTCCTCAGCGCCATAATAGAGGCGGGCGATGCGCGAATGGGCGATTGCGCCTGCACACATCGCACAGGGCTCCAGCGTCACCCACAGGTCGCATCCCGTAAGGCGGTCGTTACCAAGATGCGCCGCAGCCGAGCGGATGGCGAGGATTTCGGCGTGGGCAGTGGGGTCATGATGCTCAAGCGGGCGGTTGGCGCCACGGCCAATAATGACCCCATCCTTGACGACAATCGCGCCAACGGGCACTTCGCCTTGCGCGGCGGCTGCCCGCGCCAATTTGAGCGCTTCGTTCATCATTTCGCGGGCTTTGGACAACGGCATGTTATTTTGCTAGCGTAGATTACTGCTTTTGACCACACATCGGCTTGACCTTTTCGGTGTGGAGCGTTAGGGGCAGCGACTTTCGCGGGTCAGTGATTCCGCATACACTCATTTTATACAGGACATACATCATGGCGCGCATCTGCGAACTCACCGGTAAAGGCCGTCTGGTCGGCAACAATGTGAGCCACGCCAACAACAAAACCAAGCGTACATTCCTGCCTAACCTGCAGAATGTCACTTTGTTGTCGGATGCCCTTGAGCAGGGCTACAAGTTCCGCGTTTCGACCCACGGTCTGCGTTCGGTTGAGCATGTTGGCGGTCTCGACAACTGGTTGTTGAAGACTTCGGACGAGAAGCTCTCGACAAATGCGCGCAAGGTGAAAAAAGAAATCGCCAAGAAGCAAAAAGCTGCGGCGTAAGCCTGACGGCTGCTTTTGTACCCTGTAGTTAAAGCGAATCAAAACCGGGGGCAGCCACTGCCTCCGGTTTTTTCTTGTCCGGGGCAGAGGGTAGCCGGAACTTCATCAATATCGTTCGTTGAAAAATGCTGAAATTGTTGTCGGAAATAAGCCAGAGGTAAACCTGCGGTCCCTCGGTCGTGACAGCAATGCCTTCCATATTGTCGACCAACAACGGAGACGCCAGTGAAGCGATTACCGTTCCCGCTGCGACCGTGCTCGTGCTGATGTCATTTGGGTTAAGCAGCGATATTTTTGCGGAAAATCCCTGCGGAAATCCAATCGAACGATTGACCAATGCGATTCGCCCGTCGGGTAACTGCACGCCGTCCGTGACGCGATAGCCCACGGGCGGACGAAACCGGAACTGGGTGATATTGCTACCCCGCTCAATCGGGTCGCCGGAAAACAGCAAGGCAGGGTGCGTCCCGTCGTCTACGCTTTCCGCGATAATGATGAACTGGCCGTTCTTAAGCCGTATAAGGCTCTCTGCGCCTTTATTTTTCGGCCAGTTCTGCATAGCCGCTGGGCGCACAATGCCAGTAGAACGGGCAAAGGAGCGGGAATACCGCCGAATGGCATGATGCGCCTCAAAGCTCACCCAAAATTGGCCTCTGTCCGGGTCATAGGCAATGCCTTCGCTGTCCCGATCCTTATAGCTGTTCTCTGGTCCGTTTAAGCTAGGCAGGGGCACGATAAACGGCCGATCGGTGCTGGCATCGCTGGTAAGTCCAAAGCCAATGAGCGTGCCTGCATCGCCGATGCCAACGAAGCCGCCATCCTTTAACGCCATAAGCGCGGAAATTCCGCCAAAGTCGCCATTCTTGCTAAGTAATTCCCATGCCGCAATAAATTCTAGGCCGCCCACCTGTCGCATGGCCGGGTTGTCCGGATTGAGCTGCAGTGGCTTGAGTGAGATATCTTGGCTGTCACTTGGGTAAATCGTTCGGACGCCCGCAACGGCGACAAATGCGAGCCCGATGCCCAGCGCTAGGCGCTTAATCTTCGGTGACATAAAACTCCCAGGTGCGTTCATCATTTGCCAGCTGAATATGAACAAAAGATAACAAAGACGTTCAGCATTCGGTCAATCATGCATGTTCATAAGGCAATTATCGGCAAAGCAAATCGCTGAATTGCCCAATGCGGGCTAAACCTGAAAACAACGGAGTATCGACAATGAAAAGTTTGAAAAAAAGCATCGGTGCACTGGTACTTGCAGCGACGGCCGTAACCGGATTTTCCGCCACACCAGTTTTTGCCCATAATGGTGATGATGATGGCTATTACAGCCGCGGTGACGGTTATGACCGCGATGACCGTCGTGAATATCATCGTGAATATCGTCGTGGCGACCGCTATCATCGCAACAATGCCTACCGCGGCAATGCGCGTTGCGACAAGGGCACGGGCGGCACCATCATAGGTGCAGTTGCAGGCGGTCTGCTTGGGAACGAAGTTGCACGTCGCGGCAACAAAACCGAAGGTGGCATCATTGGTGCAGCCGTCGGGGCCTTGGCCGGTCGCGCAATCGACAAGTCGGACAGCAATTGTCGCCGCAATCGATAGAATATCAGCATTTCGTCCGGATGTGATCCCTGAACCTTATTCACATCCGGGCGGAACCAAATATCAGGCCTGAGCCTGAATCTGATACGCCAGCCTTCAATCGAGGGCTGGCTATTTCGTTTCAACTGAAACTTGTCTGCCTGTGCTTTATCCGGCAAAGCGCCGCAATGACTTCATCACTCGAATCCGCACGAACTGCCATCCGGCCCTTCCATCGCAAGTCTGAACCAGAAGTGCTCGCCCCATTGGTGGTCGCCGCCGCTGTCGATGGCACAGCGCGCGCCGAAGTTGTGCGGACCGCGCGGAGCCTGCTGGCCGATTTGCGCCAGGTGCAAGCCGACGGTTGGGTGAACCAGTTTCTGCAGGAATACCGTCTCGGGACTGAGGAAGGCACGGCGCTTCTGTCGCTTGCGGAAGCATTTTTGCGCGTGCCGGATCCCCAGACGGCTGATCTGCTGATTGCGGACAAGCTGACGGAAGCGGATTGGGACAATCATAAGGGGCAGTCATCGAGCTTATTGGTGAACAGCGCGACTTGGGGACTTGTCCTTGGCAAAGCGGTTCTGGGCGACAGCACAAGCACGTTGAAGCGCCTGATTGCAAAGGCAGGCGAGCCATTCGTGCGTCAGGCCGTTGGCGCGGCGATGCGGCTGATGGGCCAAGTTTTCGTAATGGGCCGCGATATTGACGAAGCCATCAAGCGGATGGAATCAAAAGACAACCGTGGCTTCACCGCGAGTTTCGATATGCTTGGGGAAGCCGCGCGAACCAAAAATGATGCAGAACGATATTTCGAATCCTACGCCGCGGCTATCGCAGCCGTCGGTCGCAATGCGGCGCGCGGTCATAGCGTTTCGGTAAAACTGTCGGCGCTGCACCCACGATATGAAACTGCGCAGAGTGCAACATGTGTTCCAGAATTGGCCGATATGATCACGCAATTGGCGCGGTCTGCCGCCTCGCTTGGCGTGCAACTCACCATTGATGCCGAAGAAGCCGCGCGACTGGAAATGAGCCTTGATATCATTGAGCGCGTCGCCCGTGATCGTGAACTGCGCGGTTGGGATGGCTTAGGCATGGCGGTGCAAGCTTATTCCAAACGCGCCCGTCCCGTCATTGCATGGGCCAACGCATTGGGCCATAACACGTCACGCATCATGCAAGTGCGTCTCGTTAAAGGTGCCTATTGGGACAGCGAGATCAAACATGCGCAGGAACGGGGGCTAACCGACTTTCCGTTGTTTACCCGCAAGCCGGCAACGGACGTATCCTACCTTGCGTGCGCCAAAGATATGTTTGAAGCCCACAAGATTCGCCCTGCATTTGCAACGCATAACGCGCTTACCGTCGCGACGATTTTGCAATGGGCGGGGGACAATCGCGATTTCGAATTTCAGCGGCTGCATGGCATGGGCGAAGGACTGTTTGAACGTCTTGTGCGCGAAGAGGGCTATCAGTGCCGCACCTATGCTCCGGTAGGCGGACATCGCGACTTGCTCGCCTATCTGGTCCGCAGATTGCTGGAAAATGGCGCCAATAGCAGTTTCGTGCATCAAATGGCGGACCAATCCATCAGTGAGGACGAACTGCTCGCCGATCCAGTAGAGAAAATCATGGCGGTTGGTGGCATAGGGCACCCAGCCATCGCAGCGCCTGCTGATCTTTTCCAACCAGAGCGGACGAATAGCCTTGGCATTGATCTGGATGATGCGCTGATCCTGCAGGAAACAGCAGCGGACATCGCGCTCCCGGTGCAATTGGGCAAGCAAACAACAGCGTCCCCAGAGGCCGCGGTCACGACGGCGCTTGCCGCCTATCCGGCATGGTCACATACCCCATTGGACGAGCGCGCGGACTGTCTGGATCGACTGGCCGACCTGCTTGAGACAAACCGCAGCCGGTTAATGGCTATTTTGGTGCAAGAGGCGCGCAAAACGATCCCTGATGCGCTCTCCGAAGTCCGCGAGGCGATTGACTTCTGCCGTTATTATGCTGCGCGCGCACGTACCGATTTAATGCCTGTTGAATTGCCCGGCCCGACGGGCGAACGGAATGTTCTGCGGCACGAAGGCACGGGTGTGTGGGTCGCGATTGCGCCATGGAATTTCCCGCTCGCGATATTTTTGGGGCAAGTGGCGGCAGCATTGGTCACGGGCAACACCGTGGTCGCTAAGCCTGCTCCGCAAACGCCAGCCATTGGGCAATATGCAGTGGCGCTGGCGCATGAAGCCGGCGTTCCCGAAGATGTGCTTCAGATTGTTACCGGCGGTGGCGACATTGGCGCTGCTCTGACCGCCGATGTCCGCATTTCCGGCGTGGTGTTTACTGGGTCCGTTCCCACCGCAAAGGCCATTGCGCGCAACTTGCTCGCTGACGACGCGCGGCCATTGGTGCCGCTGATTGCGGAAACGGGTGGGCTTAACGCAATGATTGTCGACTCCACGGCTTTGTCGGAACAAGTCGTTCGCGACATCATCATCTCTGGCTTTCAATCGGCAGGGCAGCGTTGCTCGGCTTTGCGGTTATTGCTTCTGCAGGAGGATATCGCAGAACATACGCTTGAGATGCTGCGCGGCGCGATGGACACTTTGAACGTTGGCGATCCGGCTGATCCCTCTACCGACATCGGACCTGTCATTGATCAGGATTCCTATGACAAGCTGATGGCCTATCGCGCCGAGGTGAAGGACAGAATAGTTCACGAGATAGACGTCCCCGCGCAAGGCCTATATGTGCCGTCAACCGTTATCCGTCTGGACAATCAGGACGATCTGAACCGTGAATGGTTTGGCCCATTGGTGCATGTTGCAACATGGAAGGCTGGCGAACTTGAGGCGACAGTCGCACGGGCGAATACCAAGGGATTTGGTCTGACTATGGGGCTTCACAGCCGGATTGCGGGAAGCAGTGCATTGGTCGAAAACCTTGCCCGCGTTGGCAATCTGTACATTAACCGGTCGATGATTGGCGCGGTAGTGGGCAGTCAGCCATTTGGCGGTGAAGGCTTGTCTGGCACTGGTCCGAAAGCAGGCGGACCGCATTATTTGTACCGCTTTTGCGCGGAACGAACGACATCGACCGACACAACGAGCGCGGGCGGCAATGCATCTTTGCTGTCGCTTGAGGACGATAGCTGACTTTCAGCGTCAGTGAATGGTTCCCAAAGTTGTGCGCGCGCTCAGCATGATGATGAGACGTTCGATCTGGCGCCAGCGGCAATAATGCAGATGATTGCCGACATTACGGCTCTTTTTCGCACGTTCTGCTGCTTCGGTGCCTGCTTCTGGGCCGAATGTGTCCATTAACATGTTGGCTTCAACAACATCTCGCGGTTCGACATAGAGCGGCAGATACATAAAGACAGCGGCTTTCGATTGTTGTTTTGGGTGGCAGACAGGCCCGTGCGGATTGGCATGTCTGTAACGCCGTGTTACAATTCACGTGTCGCGTTTCCCTCAAAACAATTGGTTAGCGCAAATTAAGCATGAACATCGGGCTTGCTAGGCTACCGCTGTTGGTGGCAAAGAGCGATTATGTCTGAAACACAAAACAATCAGCCCCGCCTTGCCGGCGGTATTTTCGTCGCTCTCGGTTTATTAATCGGCGCTATTTTGGGTGTGGCATTGGACCAACCATCCGCCGGATTGGTTATCGGTATGGCTATCGGTAGTGTGATCGCAGTGGTGGTATGGTTGTTCGATCGTAAACGAAGCACATAAGGGTCAGAATAATGTGGAAGCACGTTCGCAACATTACGTTGATATTCATCGCGTTGGCGCTCGCCGGCGTGTGGTACATTACGCGCCCTGACGTTGCGCAATTGCCGCTGGATGCCGTGACCGGGCCTAAGCCCAACATCACTGAGGGCCGCGAACAGATTTTCCCGACCATTAAGGTTGCCGAGGTTGATCGCTGGAAAGCCGGCGAAGCACCAACTGCTGCGCCGGGTCTGGTTGTCGAGCGCTTTGCAGAAAGTCTCAATCATCCGCGCAACATGTATGTCTTGCCCAATGGTGACGTTCTCGTCGCTGAAACAAATTCTCCGCCGCGCGAAACTGGCGGTATTGAAGGGTTCGTCATAAAATGGCTGATGGGCAAGGCTGGCGCTGGTGTGCCGTCTGCCAACCGCGTCACATTGCTGCGTGACGCCAATGGAGATGGCAAGGCGGAGTTGAAAACGCCGTTCCTGTCGGGGTTGAACTCGCCATTTGGCATGGTGCTGATCCGCGACACGCTTTACGTCGCGAACACCGATGGATTGATGGCCTTTCCTTACAAGACAGGCGACACCAAGATTACGGCGACGGGCAAAGAGCTTACAAAGTTTAATGCAAAGGCGCCAAACAACCATTGGACGCGTAACTTGGCTGCATCGCCCGATGGAAAGAAGATTTACATATCGGTCGGGTCAAACAGCAACATTGCTGAACATGGGATAGAATCCGAAAATGGCCGCGCGATGGTGTTCGAATATGACATCGCGAAGGACAAGAAAATTCCATACGCCATCGGTTTGCGCAACCCCGTTGGCCTCGATTGGGATAGCCGTGGGCGCCTGTGGACGGTTGTCAACGAACGCGACATGCTGGGTTCAGACCTGGTGCCCGATTATCTTGCCCTTGTGGAATTTGGCGCCGACTATGGTTGGCCGCAGCATTATTGGGGCGGCTTTACCGATCACCGCGTTTCACCACCGAAGCCAGAAAAGCGGGAATATGAACGCCGCCCTGATTACGCCTTGGGTGCGCATACGGCTCCCTTGGGCCTTGCCTTTGGCTATGCGGGTAAATTGGGTGCTGGACTGACCGATGGCGCGTTTGTTGCGCGCCATGGCTCATGGAACCGCAAGCCCGTGTCTGGCTATGACGTGATCTTCGTGCCCTTTCCAAAAGGCGAGCCTGCCGGAAAGCCGGTCAACATTTTGACTGGGTTCCTCGACAAAGACGGCAAAGCGCAGGGGCGGCCAACGATGCTCGTCATCGCCAAGGACGGTTCGCTTTTGGTCAGCGACGATGTCGGCAATATTGTTTGGCGGGTTCGGACGAAAGGTTAAATCCGTCGGCCCGCGCGACCGGCAAGTTCTATTGTGTAATGCCATGCTATACGGCCCGACCGGCCACCACGGCTTTGCGCGAAACTTAAGGCATCGGCCTCGTCCCAATCGAGGTCGAAGTGCGCGGCGTAACTGCCCACCATTTTCAGATAGGCATCCTGATCGGGATATTGAAAACCGAGCTTAAGGCCAAACCTGTCCGCCAGTGCCAGGCTATCGTCCACGGCATCACGTCCGCCGGTATCTGGATCAACGCCATTTTCTCTTTCGACGATGTTCCGGCGGTTCGATGTCACGCACAAGCGGACATTGTTCGGGCGGGCTTCAACGCCGCCTTCCAGCAGCGACCGCAACAGGCGCGCGCTTTGGTCATTGGGCTCGAAAGAGATATCGTCCACGAACAATAGATATCGGCGGCCTGATGCAGCGAGTTCGTCGAATAATGCAGGCATGCTGGTGATTTGGTTCGCCGCGGCCTCGACAAGCGCAATGAAGAAGCCTTCTTCTTGCAACGCCGCGACCACCGATTTGACCAGCGCGGATTTCCCCATGCCGCGTGCACCCCACAAAAGAACATCATGCGCTGCGGCACCCGAAGCATGACGGCGGCTGTTTTCGATCAGGTCGGCTTTCTGCCGATCGATACCAACGATAAGGTCAAGCGGCAGTGGCTTGAAATCATGCACCGGGGCCAACGCCGTGCCGTTCCAATGATAGGCCGGATGGGACGATAGGTCCGTCGGTGGCGCTGGCGGCGGTGATAGCCGCTCCAGCGCCTCAGCAATGCGTTTGAGTGTGTGGTCGTTCAAGCCGCCAAATCCTCGGCATCCAATGCGTAGAGCAACTCGGCACCGGCCATCGCGCTGCCTTTGAAAGCAAAGGCTTCGGGAACCATGATGTCCAGATAATAACGGCAGGCGACAATTTTGGCCTTCAGGAACGCGCTCGTATCTCCGGCGTCGATTTCTGTTTGTGCCGCCCGCAATTGCTTCAGCATCAGCCATCCGGCGGTCACGACGGACATCATGTTGGTATAGGCGTAACTGCCCGCGAGACGATCATCCACGCTTGCGCCCAACATATACTCAGTTACGTCAGTGCATGCCGCGCTCAATGCCGAAAGGCCCGGCTGGTCAGTGGCGTCTTGGGAAATGGCCGCAACATGGTTCCGAATGACATCACCGCCTTGCATTGCCAGCTTCCGTCCGACGAGATCGGCGGCCTGAATGCCGTTGGTTCCCTCATAAATGGCGGCAATCCGGATATCCCGGTAAAACTGGGCTGCGCCGGTTTCCTCAACAAAGCCCATACCGCCATGCACCTGAATACCCAGCGAGGCGATCTCGCTGCCCATGTCGGTGCCGTAGGTCTTGGCAAGCGGTGTCAGCAGATCAACCATGTCCTGCGCGCCAGCTTCTCCAAGTGTGGCGCGGTCAACATAGCCCGAGGCCAGATAGAGCAAGGCCCGTATCGCTTGCGTGCCCGCTTTCATACGCAGCAGCATGCGGCGTACATCAGGATGTTCGACAATCGCGACGGACTCGCGCGACGGTCCGCTTGCTTTGGCAGATTGAACCCGTTCGCGTGCAAACCAGATCGCTTTTTGCGTTGCCGCTTCGGCAATTTGAACGCCTTGCAACCCTACGTTTAGCCGCGCGTTATTCATCATCGTGAACATCGCACGCATCCCGCCGAATTCAGGGCCGATCAGTTCGCCAATACATTCACCCTCTTCGCCAAACGCGAGAACGCAGGTTGGGGATGCATTAATGCCCATCTTATGTTCGATCGATACCACCTTGATATCATTCGCTTTGCTCATGCTGCCATCTTCGGCCACCTGATATTTAGGGACCAGAAACAGCGAGATGCCTTTGGTACCCGCTGGGCCATCCGGCGTGCGTGCCAGCACGAGATGGACGATGTTTTCGGCCATATCATGGTCGCCAAAGCTGATGTATATTTTGGTGCCCTTGATTTGGTAAGTGCCATCGCCGCGCGGTGTCGCGGTTGATTTCAGCGCCCCGACATCGGAACCTGCCTGTGGCTCCGTCAGGTTCATCGTGCCGGACCATTCGCCGGTAGATAGTTTTGGCAGAAACAGTTGTTTTTGCCGGTCTGATCCATGATGGTTGATGGCTTCGATCGCGCCAACCGACAAGATCGGGCACAGGGCAAATGCCATGTTCGCCGCGCCCAAGGAATCCAGCGCAACAGTCGCCATCGAAAATGGCAGGCCTTGGCCGCCGAACGCTGACGGTGCGTTTATCGAGCCCCAGCCATTGGCGACATAGGCTTTGTATGCCGCGACAAAACCTTCGGGCATGACGACTTTGCCATCTTTCAAACGCGCACCAACGTTGTCGCCGATCCGGTTGAGTGGCGCAAATTCGCCCTCGGCAAAGGCGCCAATGCCTTCCACAATCGCTTGCACCATATCGGGTGTGGCATCAGCGAAGCGCTCATGTTGCGACAAGGCTTCGATACCTACGATATGCTTCAGGACAAATGTTTGCTCAGTAACGGGTGCAGAAAAGGCCATGGTTGGTAAAAAATCCTGTTAAATTGTGTCGACCAAGGCCTATAGCCGCGAATGATGTTTGGCTCAAATACCTTGGGGAATGGCTGGGTGCTGCCCGCTGATGACGCTGCAATAACGGCCGCGATGGAGCTTTTGCGTTCCGGTCAAATCGTCGCGATTCCCACCGAGACGGTATATGGCCTCGCGGCGGACGCCAGCAATGCCGATGCGGTTGCCAAGATTTATGCGGCGAAGGGGCGTCCGGACTTTAATCCGTTGATTGTGCATGTTGCCGACCAATCAGCCGCCGAAAGTTTGGCTGAATTCAGCCCGATGGCACAGCAACTGGCGCAGGCATTTTGGCCGGGGCCCCTTACACTTGTGCTGCCTCTGAGGACCGATGCCGACATTGCGGGTGCCGTCACTGCGGGGTTGCCGACAATTGCATTACGATGCCCCGCCCATCCCGTCATGCAGGCGCTGCTTAAAAAAACCGGCCTGAACATTGCGGCACCGTCCGCCAATAAAAGTGGCGGTATAAGCCCGACGCGAGCCGAACATGTGCTTGCGGGGCTTGGTGGTGCGGTTCCGATGATCTTGGATGGAGGGCCTTGTTCTGCAGGGCTCGAATCCACCATTGTTGCCGTGCGTGACAAAGGTTGGCAGATATTGAGACCGGGGCCAGTCACCGCGGCCGATATTGAGCGGGTTCTAAGGACAAGCCCCTCGGCGGCATCCGGCGACAATATTGAAGCGCCGGGGCAATTGGCCAGTCATTATGCACCGTCAAAGGTTGTGCGCTTAAACGCGATCCAACCAGAGCCCGGCGAGTGGCACATCGGGTTTGGGGCAATTGAGGGCAATAATAATTTGTCCGTTTCAGGAGACCTAGCGCAGGCCGCAGCCAATCTATTTGACGCACTGCACAGGGCCGATGCCAGTGCCGCATTAACGATCGCGGTCGCGCCGATACCGCACGAAGGGATTGGCGTTGCGATTAACGACCGGCTGCAGCGGGCATCGACCCGGTGAAGTGGGCTGCTGGCATCCTGTTGATGGCGGCATGGATAACCCCAAGTGACGCCGCTGCACCCGAAGATTTGGCGGCGTACCAAGCGCTTGCCCAGCAAGATCTCCGGTTGGCGACCATCGGCTATCGGCTTGCCCAAGCAAATGCTCCATTTTGCGACCGGAAAACATTAAGCCCCGGCTGGGTATTGCATGACGAAGCCCAATATCCCGACAAAGGGCTCGCAAAAACCGCTTTCGTTTTTCGGTCGCCGGTGGCGATATCGTCGGTTGTGACCGGTGGCGCGGCCGCGCAGCGCGGGCTTCAGGCGGGCGATGGCATTGCGGCCGTTGACGGCATTGACGTGACTGGCCCTAACGTCGTGAAGAAGGGGCGGGCAAGGGCACGGGTTGAGAAAATACAAACCCTTTTAGCCGACGCCTTCGCCAAATCCGGAGCTGCGGTCGTGTCCATGAAGACTGCCGCTGGGCCGAAAGACGTAAAGCTGCAACCTCCTGCTATGTGTTCATCACAATTTTGGGTGGATACCAAGACCAAGCTGGACGCCGGCGCGGATGGGGTTTTCGTGCGCGTTACCGAAGGGCTGATGACCTTTACTGCTTTGGACGATGCGGAACTGGCGGCGGTGGTCGCGCACGAAATGTCGCATAATTTGCTTGGGCACAGGGATAGGTTGGCGGTATCAGGTAGGGCCAAAAAGCACGTTCTCGCGACAGAAATAGAAGCCGACCGCCTTTCGGTTTGGTTGATGCAGAACGCTGGATATGATCCTGTGGCAGCGGTACGTTTTATTGAGCGGTATGGCCGCAAAACCGGCCTTGGCATTTTTTCGGACGGAACCCATTTGCGTTGGCGCAACCGGCAAATGCTTATGCAGGCGGAAATTGTCGGCATGATGCAGACCGATGCGCGAAACGGCCCTAGGTCACCGCCTCTGTTGCATCCGTCGAACTAGAAAAATAAGTTGCATATCAAAATGCTATTTCATCCCAGCGCGCTCTCGCCTATCAGGTGATTTATAGCAGTGCAGGGGAGAGAAAATTGCCTACATCGAAGGGATTTTTGATTGGGCTATTGCCGATCGTTGCACTTACCGGCTGTGGTGAGACATCGGACAGCAAAAAGGCTGCGGTTGAAACAGCCCAGGTTGTGCGCGTGTTCACCGTGGAAAAGGAAAACCTTCAGCGTGAAATTAGCGCGGTTGGAACAGTGCGGTATCGGCGGGAAACACCGCTGGGCTTTACCACCCCCGGAAAAGTGGCCGTTGTTTGCTTCGA
Organism: Sphingomonadaceae bacterium PASS1; assembly: GCA_002255985.1. Classification (GTDB taxonomy): domain Bacteria; phylum Pseudomonadota; class Alphaproteobacteria; order Sphingomonadales; family Sphingomonadaceae; genus Sphingorhabdus_B. The sequence continues at coordinate 660,496 of NKIR01000001.1, read as the reverse complement.
AGAAGGTGATTTTGTAAAGCGCGGCGCATTATTGTCGGCGTTGGATTCCACCACTGTTGGCGCTGACGTGAGCGTGTCCGTCGCCGAAAGGGACCGTGCGCGCGCCGAGTTTGAACGCGTGCGTTCGCTATATGCAGACGGCTGGATAACCAAAACGCGTTATGAAGCTGCGGACGCTGCGGTAAAAGCCGCCGACGCACGCGTCCGGCAGGCTGGCTTTGCGAGCAGCACGGCGCAGCTTTATGCACCGTCAAGCGGCGTCGTTTTGCAACGCAATGTCCAACCAGGACAAGTCATTGCCGCAGGTATGCCAGCGCTTATTCTGGGTGAAGCAGATGAGGGTTTTGTCTTTCGCGTACCCATAGTCGACCGTGACGCGTCAAAATTGCGCGTTGGTATGACGGCGGAAATCATGATTGAGTCAGCGGGCGACGGGCCGGTTTCGGCCACCATTTCGGAAATTGATGGGCGTGCTAACGAAGCAACGGGTGCATTTACCGTCCAATTCCGGCTGCCATCGCGATCGAACTTGCGCTCGGGGCAAATTGGAACGGCCAATATTAAGCTTCCTGCTTTGGAAAGCGGAGATTTGTTGCAGGTTCCAGCAAGCGCATTGTTCGGTGTCCGCACCGGAGAAGGCTTGGTGTATGTTGTCGCAAAAAACAATCGCGTCGAAACGCGTAATGTCGCGATTGAACGTGTGTCTGACAAATTCGTTACTGTGTCCGGTGGCATAAAGCCGGGGGACAAGATCGTTACGTCGGGGTTGGAAAAACTGCGAACGGGATCGTCGGTCCGCATTATTGCGACGCAGCCTTAACACATGCATATCGCAGAAATCGCCATCCGCCGGTGGCAACTGACCTTAGTGCTCTTTGTTCTGCTGTGCGCGCTTGGTTTCTCAGCATTCCAACAGGTGCCACGCGCGGTTGATCCGCATTTTTCGATGCCTGTCGTGTCCATCGTTGCCGCGCAACCGGGTGCTGATGCAGCGGAGATTGAGCAGACGATTACCAAGCCAATCGAAGAGCTCGTTCAGGGATTGGAAGACGTCCAGAGCGTAAATTCCACAAGTAGCGATGGCAACGCCGTCATTCGGGCGGAATTCGACTGGTCCGGCGACCCTGACCAATATTTCAATGACACCGTCCGCGAAGTTACTGCCATCCGCAGCCAACTTCCGGCCGATCTGCAAAAGCTCCAGTTCGAGAAAATTCGAACGACGAATTCATCCATTCTGCAAATCGCTTTGCTGAGCGAGACGGCCAGTTGGTACCGCATGGAAAAATATGCGCGGGATATCAGCGAGGCACTGGGACGTTATCAGGAAGTCCGGCAGGCTGATATTTATGGGCTGCCCCAACCCGAAATAAGCGTCGCTATCAACTCGGGACGTTTGGCCGAGTTACGCATTCCCGCAAGCGCCGTGGTTGACGCCATTCGCCTTGCAGGCGCCGATGTTCCTGCAGGTGCAGTCACCAGCGGCGCACGCCGTTTTAACATCGAAGCAGGGGGCGCGTTTCGCGACCTGGATAGAATTCGCAATTTGCCCATCCGTACCAATGATGGAACCTTATTGCGCGTCGGCGATATTGCAGACATCAAAATGGGATCGGCGGAACAGCGCGTAAAGGTCAGCCATAATGGCCAACGCGGCGTATTCATTACGGCCAACCAAAAACAGGGCACAGATGCGACGAAGCTTCGTAACCGGTTAATCCAAGAGCTTGAGATTCAAAAGAAGCTGCTTCCGCCCGATATAAAGGCTGTTGTTGAGTTTGATCAAAGCCGGGATATTCGCAAGCGTCTTCAGGAACTTGCACGCGACTTCACCCTTGCACTGTTTTTGGTGCTCATCACGCTGCTGCCATTGGGCTGGCGCGCGTCGGTGATTGTGATGATATCGATTCCGCTGTCGGTCGCCTCGGGACTGCTGGCAATTTCGGCATATGGATTTAACCTTAGCCAGCTTGTTGTCGCGGGCTTTATTCTGACGCTTGGTTTGCTGGTCGACGATTCAATCGTCGTTGTCGAAAACATCGCCCGGCATCTCCGGATGGGCAAAGGCAGGAACGAAGCCGCTATCGATGGCACCAAAGAAATCACAATGGCCGTCTTGGGCTCAACGGGTGTTTTGGTTTTTGCGTTCCTTCCGCTCTTCTTTTTGCCGGAGGGTGCGGGCAAATTCACCCAGAGCTTCATCGCCACGATCGTGTCGACGATTACCGCCTCTATGATCGTATCGCTGACTATTGTTCCATTCCTTGCCAGTCGAATATTGAAACGCGAAGAGCATGAGGGCGGTAATCCGTTACTTCAGTGGCTGATGTTGAAGATTGACAGATTTTATCACCCACTATTGCATTGGGCGCTGGACAGGCCGCGGCGTTCGGTATGGGGCGCCCTTGCGGTTACTTGCGCAGCATTTTCTATCATACCCTTGCTCGGTTTCAGCCTGTTCCCAAATGCGGACACGTCCTATTTCCGCGTTACGGTGGAATCTGAACAAGGCGCGAGCATTGCAGAAACGGGTCGTATCGTTCGGCAAGTTTCGGAGATTTTGAAGACCGAGCCTGCGATCAAAGTCCGCGCGGAAAATGTCGGGGCATATAATCCGCCTGTCTTTTACAATGTTTTCCAACGCGGTGAAAATCCAACCCATGGCGAAGTATTGGCTATCATGGACAATTGGGAAGGCTCCAAATCCCGCGCAATGGTTGACCGGCTGCGCAAGAAATTCGACGAGATATCTGGCGCGCGCATTAAGTTGGTTTTGTTCCAAAACGGAGCGCCGATAAACGCACCCGTTGAATTCCGGGTATATGGACCGGACCAAGACGAACTCAAACGTATTGCCGCTAAGATGGAGAAAGTTCTGCGCGAAACCCCCGGAGCCAGAGACATCAACAATCCAGTCGCTTTTGACCGCATTGACCTTGATATCCGGGTTGATGACGCAAAAGCGGCCATGTTGGAGGTGCCCGCAGGCGCCGCGCGCCGCGCGATCAGGCTTGCCATTAGCGGTGAACGTGCCGGCACATTCAGGGACGAGGAGGGCGACAGCTACCCCATCATCGTGCGGCATCCCCTTGCCGATACCCAGCCTATCTCGGCGCTGGAATCCATCTATGTGACAAACCGAAGCGGGCAGGCGGTTTCATTGGCAGAAATTTCCAATCCGACCTTGGAATCAACGCCAGCGGCAATCTACCGCTATAATCTGCAACGTAACGTCAGCGTTACGGCGCAGGTATCCGACGGTGCGGTCATTTCAAAGGTGAACCTGGACGCGCAGAAGAGGATGGACACGATTCCCCTTAAGCCGGGATATAGTATAGGGGTCGGCGGTGAGGCGGAAAAAATCAACGAGACATTTTCCGGTTTTGGCCCGGTTGTCATCGTTGCCCTATTCAGCATCTTCGCCATCCTTGTGGCCGAATTTGGCCGGTTCAAAGAGGCATTGGTTGTCGCAGGCGTCATCCCGTTGGGTACGTTCGGTGGCCTCATCGCGCTCTTTGTTACTGGCAACAACCTCTCGTTCTTGGCAGTCATTGGTTTTATCGCGCTTATCGGGATCGAAATCAAAAACTCGATCTTGCTTGTCGATTTCACCAGCCAGTTGCGTGCCAGTGGCTATGCGCTTCGTGAAGCTATTGAAAAGGCAGGAGAGGTTCGTTTCCTTCCGGTGTTGCTGACATCGGTAACGGCCATTGCCGGACTTATGCCACTCGCGCTTTTTGGCGGTAGTCTTTACGGACCACTGGCAATTGTATTGATCGGGGGGTTGATTTCCTCGACTGTGCTATCACGTATCGTCACACCCGCAATGTATCTTCTGGTGGTACGCGGGGATGTCGCGAAGGCGCCGGACCCCACTCAAGTTCAAGGATAAGCACATGTCACATGATGAAGCGATTTTCGCCGGCGGCTGTTTCTGGTGCACCGAAGCTGTTTTTGGCCAGTTGACTGGCGTCAGCGGCGTGCAAAGCGGATATATTGGCGGGACCACGGTTGATCCCACCTATAAAGAGGTTTGCGGCGGTAACACCGGGCATGCAGAAGCCATCCGCATTGCATTTGATGCCGAAGTCATCAGCTACGCCGATTTGCTTGAGATATTTTTTGCAACGCACGAACCGACACAACTGAACCGTCAGGGGAATGACGTTGGGACGCAATATCGGTCGGCAATTTTCCCGCTTAACGATGACCAACGCGCTGCCGCTGAAGCAGGCATTGCGAAAGCCGCGGCGGACTGGCCAGCGCCTATTGTCACTTCGATTGAAGGCCCTGCGACATGGTATCCTGCAGAAGACTATCACCAGGAATATTGGGAAGGGGAAGGTCAGCGTAACACATATTGCCTGGCAGTCATTCCGCCCAAACTAGCAAAGCTGAAAAAGGGATTTGCCGAACGGCTCGCCGGCTCAGCATAGACAATAGCGATTGGAGCGCTAAGCATACGTCATGACCCATAAACCTGTTCGAAAAGCCGTATTTCCCGTCGCTGGTCTTGGCACCCGCTTTTTGCCAGCGACAAAGGCCATTCCGAAAGAAATGTTGCCCATCGTCGACAGCCCGCTCATTCAATATGCGGTCGATGAGGCGCGTGAAGCCGGTATCGAGCAGATGATATTCGTGACGGGTCGCGGCAAAAGCGCGATTGAAGACCATTTCGATATCGCGTTCGAGCTTGAGCACACAATGGCAGCGCGTGACAAAGACACATCGGTGCTAGCGAGCTCACGCTTGACACCCGGCAACTGCGTTTATGTTCGGCAGCAGGAACCACTGGGACTTGGGCACGCAATTTGGTGCGCGCGCGACATCATTGGCGACGAGCCTTTCGCCATATTCCTTCCCGATGAGTTTATGCATGGTTCACCGGGATGTATGAAGCAGATGGTCGATGCTTATCAGAACATTGGCGGCAACGTTATCAGCGTGCTTGAAGTGCCCCGCCATGCCGTATCCAGCTATGGCGTCATTGCACCTGGCGAGTCACGCGGTGCGATTACAGAGGTGCTGGGCCTGGTTGAAAAGCCAAAGGTTGAAGACGCGCCATCGAACCTGATCGTTTCGGGCCGTTACATCCTTCAGCCCGAAGTGATGCATATTTTGGAAGGCCAGGAAAAAGGCGCTGGCGGAGAGATACAGTTGACCGACGCCATGGCGCAGATGCTCGGTAAACAGCCTTTCCACGCCGTCACATTTGACGGAAATCGCTATGATTGTGGATCGAAAGTAGGCTACATTGAAGCCAACTTGGCGGTAGCGCTGCAAAGACCCGATATGGCAGACGAAGTTCGTGCCATTGCGGTCAATCTATTGAAATAGGCCTGTTAAGCGAAATATTGGGGTTTTCGAAATGCGTTTGATAATTTCCGCTTTGCTGTTTGTGCTCCTCCAAGGTTGCGTTGCTTCGATCGTGTCGGATGTTGCTAACGCACCGATGAAAGTCGTTTCAAAGACGGTAGATGTTTTGACGACCAGTCAGTCGGAATCTGATGAAAAACGCGGCCGTGAGTTGCGGAAACGCGAAGAAGCTCTTGGGAAGCTCGGCCGTCAACGTGCCAAGACACGTAAACGCTGTGCTGACGGTGATAAAGACGCCTGCAAAAAGGCAGCGGATCTTAGCGATCAGATTGAACGGGAACAGGATCGCGCACGGTAAACGCGCTTCCCTGCCAACCGATAATGGCTGTCGACAAACGGTCGATTTGCATGAAAATTTGTATCTCGTCGATTGTTAAGCTTTTTGGTCGAACGCAGCTTTCGCCCAAGACCTGCGGTCCGTTAAGGCACCGGCATAGACCGATGGGGAAGATGCCCGCGGGTCTCGTGGAGGGTTAATGCGCGTTTTTGAACTACGTCTGGCACTGTTGACGTCGGCTATGGCTTTGATGACTGTACCGTCTCAAGCTGTTGCCAATGACAGCGGCGCAAATGCCGAGGCATCTTCAGTTCGGGCTGGCAGCCGGCAATTCACGCCCGATTTCTTCACCACCTACGCCCCAGTCACTGCGCTGGACATGGTGAAGCGTATCCCGGGTTTTTCCATCAGTGAAGGTGAAGGGCGTCGCGGCTTTGGCGAAAATGCCGGCAATGTTCTGATCGATGGAGATCGGCCATCCACAAAGTCCGATGACGTGTGGACGATGCTGTCCCGGATTCCGGCAAGTCAGGTCGAATATATTGAGTTGTCTGAGCAAGCGGGCGCGGACACCGAAACGCAGGGGCAAGGGCAAGTCATAAATATCGTCCGTAAGCGAACTGCAAAGGTCGGCGGCACCTATGAAGGGACGATCATCGCTGGAACCCGCTATGGTTTCCAGCCATCATTGAACGCTTCGGCAACGCTCCGGCGGGGCGAAACAAGCTATGAACTGAACCTGTCATCTTATTCTGAACGGGTCTACGGATTTGGCCCTGAAGATTTTAAGACAGGCTCATCTGTCTTGCTGGAACGGCGCTATTACAATGGCAAAGGCGGCCATGACCAAGCTGCCCTTGGCGGCTCGCTCAAAACCAAATTGGGCGACAGCAAGGTCAACCTCAATGGCCAAGTGCGCTGGGATGACAGTTTCGACATTCGGGAGGCGGGCTATTTCAATAGCTCCGGTGTGGATACCGCTGATGAGCTTTTGCTGCGCGGCGGCCCCGTTAGCGACATCAGTTATGAAGTCGGCGGTGACATTGAATTTTCCGCTGTGCCCAAGACGAATACCAAAATTGTCGCGCTGTATCGATCAGGGCACGAAAGCGCCTATAGCAGCATCGAAATTGCCCGCATCGGGCAGCCGGTGACGTTGTTTGAAACGCGCAGCCGTAACACGCCCACAGAAGCCGTCGTGCGCATCCAGAACGACTGGAGCGGCGTAGGCAGGCATGCAGTCCAATTCGGCGCTGAGATCGCCTATAATCGCCTTGATGCACGTTTCAGCGTTGCCAATTCGGTCGCCGGTGCGGTGACCAGTTTCCCGGCATCAGATGTCCTCGTTCAAGAAACGCGGTTTGAACCATTTGTCAGTGACGTATGGACGCTTGGCCCATCCTGGAAAGTCGAAGCCGGCGCCATTGCAGAATTTTCCAAACTGACCTTGTCGGGTGACAGTATAGCGGAGCGGAGCTTTCAATTTATCAAGCCCCGCGCAATTGCGACGTGGACAATCAATCCGCAAACCACTTTGGAATTGCGCGCCGAACGTCAGGTTGCCCAACTGAACTTCAATGAGTTTGCGACGTCGGTCGATGTGACCGTCGGCAATCAAGTGGACGCTGGTAATGCGGATCTCGTTCCCGAAAAAACAACAACTTTCTCTGGGTTAATCCGTCACAAGTTTCTGGAACGCGGCAGCGTCCAGATCCGTGGTGATTATCAGTTGGTCAGCGATACCCAAGATCTTGTGCCAATCACGATACGTGACAGCAATGGAGCCATCACTGCGCAATTTGACGGCACCGGGAACATCGGCAAAAGCAAGCGATGGAATGCCGAGGTGGAGATAACATTACCGATGGATTGGCTAACACAGCCCATTGGGTTCGCGGGCATCGAAGCGAAATATATTGGCCATTATCACGGTAGCAAAGTGATCGATCCCGTCACTGGCCTGAACCGTCGCATGTCCAACCGCCCATTGTGGCACCAACAATGGGATATCCGTTATGATATGGCCGATCTTGGCCTTGTTTACGGCGCGTCCTTCAGCATCCAGGAACCAAATTACGCATATTTCTTTAACGAGATAAGGCGTCAGCACGAGGGCACGCGATCGACGCTATTTATCGAATATAGCAAGTTCAGCCTCGGAACACTCCGTTTCCAAGTAACTGATATGGCGGTTTTCCATCGTGACCGTTTTATTTATGCGGGATCGCGTGCATCGGGAGGGCTCGATCAGATCGTGAACCGGAAACGCGCCCTCGACCCGCTGCTTCAATTGACGTTGTCCGGGAAATTCTGATTATTCGCTGCGCAACGCTTCAATCGGCGAAAGGCGTGATGCCCGGATGGCGGGGTAGCCGCCAAATAGGATGCCGATAACTGCGGAAAACGCGACAGACATCAATGCCGTGTCCAACCCGACGGGGGCGGGGAAGTCGGCCACTTGCTGAAAAATGGCTGCAGCGAGGACCGCCAATGTCAGGCCGATAGCACCGCCAATGACGCACAGCACAGCGGCTTCAACGAGGAACTGGTTACGGATGTCGCTGCGCTTTGCACCCAATGCCATGCGAAGGCCGATTTCGCGTGTGCGTTCGGTAACGCTGACCAGCATGATGTTCATGATACCGATACCGCCCACCAGCAATGATATGGATGCTATCGCGACCAAAACGGCCTGAAAAATCTGCGTCACTTGACCGGTGGTCTCGGCAATTTCAGTGGTTGTATTGACGGTGAACGGGTTAATTCTACCTTTGGGCACATGGTAGCGCTCGCGTAAAATACGCTGGATTTCCTTTTCTCCTGCTTGCAACGATTCCTCGTCTTCGAAGCCGACGAAGAGGAATGATACATCATCTGGTCCTTGCATTGCTGATGTCATAAGCCGCTGCCGCAGGGTCGTTATCGGCACTACAATTTGGTCGTCATTGTCGTTACCTAAGTTGCTTCCCTTGCTTTCTAGCACGCCGATAACCTTAAAGGGCGCGCGGTTAATGCGTACGGTTTCGCCGATAGGGTTTACGTCAGCGAACAACTTGTTTGCAACGGTCTGCCCGATCACCACGACGCGTGCCGCGGCACCGACATCGCTATCGCTTAAGAAACGGCCTTCAGATGCGGTTATGTTGGAAACGCTACCAAATTCGGGCGTCGCGCCGATTGCTTGTGTGGTCGCACTGCGGCCTGGAGTAACCAGTTGGACGCTGCTTCGGATTTGCGGCGCTACCGCGCTGACGCCAGGTACTTGGCGCAAGATTGCTTGTCCATCGCGTTCGGTTAGACGGCCGCGGTCAGCGGAGCGCGGTGGACCGCTGCCTCTGTCCGGTTGCGGCAGGACGATGGCCATATTTGAACCTAAAGTCGCGATCTGCTGCGTTACTGAAACCTGTGCGCCATTGCCCACGGCTACTGCCAAGATGACGGAGAATACCCCAATCATCACGCCAAGCGTGGTGAGGATGGAGCGCATCAAATTGGTGCGCAGCGCCGTCATCGCAATTGCAATATTGACGCCCCAGCCAGCGATAGAGTTCAGCACATTACTCATCCGGCAACCGCGCGGCGACGCGATTTGACCGCCGCGTCTTCGATGACGCGCCCGTCGCGAAAGACGATGCGCCTTTCGGCATATTCGGCAATGTCCGGCTCATGTGTAACAACGATGACCGTGATGCCTTCGTCGTTCAGTTTCTGGAAAATACCCATGATATCGAGCGATGTCTGGGTATCCAGCGCGCCTGTTGGTTCGTCGGCAAGCAGCATGAGCGGATCGGTGACCAGTGCGCGGGCGATAGCGACGCGCTGTTGCTGGCCACCAGACAGCTTAGCAGGGGTGTTCTGCAAACGGTTGCCAAGCCCCATCGCCTCAAGCTTCGCCTGCGCACGTTCCCGGCGTTCGGTATAGCCAAGACCAGCGTAAATGAGCGGCACCGCCACATTGTCCAACGCGCTTGTGCGGGCGAGCAGGTTGAACTGTTGAAACACAAAGCCAATTTTGCGGTTGCGGATTTCAGCCAATGCGTCGCTGTCGAGCGTTTTTGTATCGATGCCGTCGAGTAATAAGGTTCCAGACGTCGGGACATCCAGGCAACCGATCATATTCATGAACGTCGATTTGCCCGAACCGCTGGCACCCATAATCGCAACGAACTCGCCACGTTTTATGCTCAACGAAACGCCGTTGACGGCGTGCAGAACCTCGCCGCCGATCACATAATCTTTTACCAGATCATGCGTTTCAAGAAGCGGCGCTGTCATCTTCGTCCGCATTGTCGTCGGTTTCGGGTTTTGGCTTTAGGGATTTTGTCCGGATGAGGACTTTGTCGCCCGCTTTGATGCCCGAAGTCACTTCCGTATAATCGTCACCTTGTAAGCCGATCTGAATCTGTTTTCTGACCGGTCGATACAGATCGGTTCCCGCCAGATACAATGTAGGTTTGGGTGTTTCCTTTTTCGCAGGCGCCCCAGGCTTTTCTTTTTTAGGCTCGCCTCGGTCCGCCAATTTGGGACGGAAGCGAAGCGCGTTGGTTGGCACGCGCAGCACATTGGCCGTTGCGCCAGTGATGATTTCCACGTTCGCGGTCATTCCGGGCAGCAATTTGCCATCTTTATTGTCCACGTCGATGATGACGAGATAGCTGACGACATTCTGCGTTTCGACGGGCGCTTTGCGGACCTGCCGCACTTTGGCGCGGAATATATAATTGGGGTAACTGTCGACGGTGAAGGTTACATCTTGGCCTTCGATGATCTGCCCGATGTCTGCTTCGTCAACCGATGCCTCAACCTGCATCTTGGTGGTGTCGGCAGCTATTTCGAAAAGGTTCGGGGTCTGGAAACTCGCGGCGACAGTGGTGCCGGGTTCAACAAGTTTATTGATGATGACCCCGCTGGCAGGGGCGACAATCACGGTGCGGTTCAGATCGAGCCGTGCTGACGAAAGCTCCGCTGTGCCTTGGCTGATCTGCGCATTGCCGCTTTGCGTTTGCGCCAGTGCAACCTGCAAGGCGTTGCGCGCGCTGTTAAGCTTGCTTTGCGCGATGTCGAGGCCTGCCTTTGACACAAAGCCGCGCTCGGCCAACGCACGTTGCCGCGCAAAATCGCGTTCTTGTATCTCAAGCTCCGACCGCGCACGGGCGACATTGGCAACCGTTTGCTGCAAACCGGCGCGGGCAAGTGCAACTTGCGCTTCGGATTGCTGCACCCGGGCACGCACGCGGGTTGAGTCGATCTCGGCGAGGACTTGGCCTGCCTTAACCGGCGAATTGAAATCGACGTAGACCTTGGTGACTTGGCCCGACACCTCGGTGCCGACCTTGATTGTGTTCAGCGCGCGAATTTTGCCGCTGGCCGAAACCTTGCGCAGAACTTCGCCGCGCGTGACAGTCTCGCTGATATATTCATAGTCATGCGGGGTAGGGCGAACGATGCGGTAGAGAATGAATAGCAGTACAAGCGCGATAATCGCTGACCATATGCGGTGCCGTTTCACCCAAGCCCGTATTGTTTCAAACATCCGACCGGTCCTCAATTGTCTCTCGTCACTATATATGAAGTGCACACAGATTAGGCCAGTGATTTATTCACGTAACACAGCAAAAAGCCCGCCGGAATTGCTTCCAGCGGGCTTTTGTTATTCCTTTACGGAAGCGAATCTTATTCTTCTTCGCCGCTGTCCACAACATCATCGATGGCGGCGTCAGTGGTGGTCAGATCATCTGAAATCACCTTTGCCAAAACATCGTCGCCGATGGCTGCTTCAGCACCCTGTGCCAATTCGGCAGCATGCTCTTCAGCTGCTGTCTCAGGCGCAATCAGGCTTTCCTGAAGCTTCTTGTAGCTAGCACGAAGCGCAACGTCGCGGCTTGTCGCGGCAATCCGCATGCGGTTCATGGCAGAGCCAGTACCCGCAGGGATCAGACGACCAACGATGACGTTTTCCTTCAGACCGGTCAGGATGTCCTTCTTACCTTCCACAGCGGCCTGTGTGAGGACGCGTGTGGTTTCTTGGAAGGATGCTGCCGAGATGAACGAACGTGTCTGCAACGAAGCCTTGGTGATGCCCAACAGAACCGGGTTACCGGTTGCAGGTGCCTGACCCTTGGTTAGCTTCGCATTGATTGCGTCCATTTCTTCGCGGTCAACCTGTTCGCCTGGAAGCAAGGTTGTGTCGCCACCGAATGTGATTTCAACCTTCTGCAACATCTGACGAACGATTGTTTCGATGTGCTTGTCGTTGATCTTCACGCCCTGCAAGCGATATACTTCCTGAATTTCTGCAACCAGATATTCAGCCAATGCTTCGATGCCCATGACTTCAAGGATGTCATGCGGGTTCGGCGAACCAGCAATCAGGTTATCGCCCTTACGAACGAAATCGCCTTCCTGAACATCAAGTACCTTCGACTTCTGGATCAGATACTCAATACGATCGCCTTCTTCCGGAACAATCGCGATCTTGCGCTTCGCCTTATAGTCACGGACGAATTCAACGCGGCCCGAAATCTTCGCAATGATTGCGTTATCCTTCGGAATACGTGCTTCGAACAATTCGGCAACGCGTGGCAGACCACCGGTGATGTCGCGGGTCTTAGCAGATTCACGGGTCACACGAGCGATAACATCGCCTGCCTGAACCATGGCACCGTCTTCAACCGAAAGCATCGTGCCAACGCCGAGCAGATAACGCGCAGCTTCACCGCTATCGTCATCCAGCAAGGTAATGCGTGGGCGAAGGTCTTCCTTCTTGGTGCGGCTGCCGGCACGATCTTCGATAACGACGCGCTGGGCGATACCCGTTGCTTCGTCGGTTTGCTCGGTCAGCGTCTTGCCGTCGATCAGGTCCTGATATTTAATAATACCCGACTTTTCGGTGATGATTGGCATGGTGAATGGATCCCATTCAGCCAGACGATCACCAACATTGACGTCCGCACCATCCGGGAATGCCAGCGTCGCACCATAAGGCAGACGGTGAATTTCCATCTCGCGGCCATCCTTGTCGACGATGATAAGTTCACCGTTACGGGCCATCGCCAGACGCTTCTTACGCTTGTCGACGATGCTTGGCAGATCGCGATACATGACTTTACCCGATGCGGTCGCATCAAGGTTCGATTGTTCGTTCAACTGCGCCGCACCACCGATGTGGAAGGTACGCATGGTCAGCTGGGTTCCAGGCTCACCGATGGACTGCGCAGCGATAACGCCGACAGCTTCACCAATGTTGACTGGCGTACCGCGTGCAAGGTCACGACCATAGCAGGTACCACAAACACCGACCTTGGATTCGCACACGAGCGGTGAACGGATCTTGAGGGCCTGAATGCCGGTTTCTTCCATGGCAGCAACCATTGGCTCGTCGAGCAAGGTTCCAGCAGGGATCAACACCTTGCCATCAAGGCCAAGGATGTCTTCTGCCGTGGTACGGCCAAGGACACGCTCACCAAGTGAGGCGATGGTCGAACCACCCTGAACGATCGAACGCATTTCCAGAGCACGCTCTGTACCGCAATCGACTTCAACGATGGTGCAATCCTGCGATACGTCGACCAGACGGCGTGTCAGGTAACCTGAGTTTGCAGTCTTAAGTGCGGTATCGGCCAGACCCTTACGGGCACCGTGGGTCGAGTTGAAATACTCGAGAACGGTCAGACCTTCCTTAAAGTTCGAAATGATCGGCGTTTCGATGATCTCGCCCGAAGGCTTGGCCATCAGACCGCGCATACCGGCCAGCTGCTTCATCTGCGCCGGCGAACCACGCGCACCGGAGTGGCTCATCATGTATACCGAGTTGACTGGCAATTCACGGCCATGCTCGTCGGTTGGCGATGCCTTCAGCTTGTCCATCATGGCGTTGGCGACCTTGTCACCACATGTGGACCAGGCATCGATGACCTTGTTGTACTTTTCCTGCTGCGTGATCAGACCGTCCTGATACTGCTGCTCAAAGTCGGCAACAATTGCCTTGGTTTCAGCAACCATTTCCGTCTTTTCTTCCGGAATGATCATGTCGTCCTTACCGAACGAAATACCGGCCTTGAACGCATATTTGAAGCCAAGCGACATGATGGCGTCGGCGAACAATACCGTGTCTTTCTGACCCGTGTGACGATAAACCTGATCGATAACGTCGCCGATTTCCTTCTTGGTGAGAAGGCGGTTGACGGTTTCGAATGGCACGCGGTGGCTCTTTGGCAGCGTTTCTGCGAGCAACATACGGCCGGGTGTGGTGTCAAAGCGAACCATGCGCTCAACGCCATCTTCACCGGTCTGTGGGACGCGGGCGATGATCTTGGAGTGGAGCGTTACCGCACCAACTTCAATCGCCTGATGCACTTCAGCCATGTCGGACAGCATCATGCCTTCGCCTGGCTCGCCGCGGCGATCCATCGAAAGATAATAAAGACCCAAGACCATATCCTGCGAAGGAACGATGATTGGTTTACCGTTTGCAGGCGACAGGATGTTGTTGGTGGACATCATCAAAACGCGGGCTTCCAACTGGGCCTCAAGGCTCAATGGAACGTGGACTGCCATCTGGTCACCGTCAAAGTCGGCGTTAAATGCCGAGCAGACGAGCGGGTGAAGCTGGATAGCCTTGCCTTCAATCAGGACAGGCTCGAACGCCTGAATGCCCAAGCGGTGAAGCGTTGGTGCGCGGTTCAGCAACACAGGGTGCTCGCGGATAACCTCATCGAGGATGTCCCAAACTTCCTTACGTTCCTTTTCGACCCACTTCTTGGCTTGCTTCAGGGTCATTGAAAGACCCTTCGCATCCAGACGCGAGTAGATGAACGGCTTGAACAGTTCGAGCGCCATCTTCTTTGGCAGGCCGCACTGATGCAATTTTAATTCAGGACCAGTCACGATAACCGAACGACCCGAATAATCGACGCGCTTACCCAAAAGGTTCTGACGGAAACGGCCCTGCTTGCCCTTGAGCATGTCGGACAGCGACTTCAGTGGACGCTTGTTGGCACCGGTTATCGTACGGCCGCGACGGCCATTGTCGAACAACGCGTCAACAGCTTCCTGCAGCATGCGCTTTTCGTTGCGGACGATGATGTCTGGCGCGCGAAGCTCGATCAGGCGCTTCAAACGGTTGTTACGGTTGATAACGCGGCGATAGAGATCGTTCAGGTCGGACGTTGCAAAACGACCGCCATCCAGCGGCACCAATGGGCGCAATTCTGGTGGAATGACGGGAATGACGTCCAAAATCATCCACTCGGGCTTGTTGCCTGAATCGATGAAGCTTTCGACGACCTTCAAACGCTTGATGATCTTCTTGGGCTTGAGTTCCGACTTGGTAACAGCAAGCTCGTCGAGCAGGTCGGTACGCTCTTGCTCAAGGTCGAGGTCCATCAACATTGTCTTGACGGCTTCGGCACCAATGCTGGCGGTGAAAGCGTCTTCGCCATATTCATCCTGCGCGTCGAGCAATTCGTCTTCGCTCAGCAACTGGAACTTCTCAAGCGCAGTGAGGCCAGGCTCGGTAACGATGTAGTTTTCGAAATACAGCACGCGCTCAAGCTGCTTCAACTGCATATCAAGCAGCAGGCCGATGCGCGAAGGCAGCGACTTTAGGAACCAGATATGCGCAACAGGAGCCGCGAGCTCGATGTGGCCCATGCGCTCACGGCGCACTTTGGTAACGGTGACTTCAACGCCGCACTTTTCACAGACGACGCCCTTATACTTCATGCGCTTATACTTACCGCAAAGGCACTCATAGTCCTTCACGGGTCCGAAGATACGTGCGCAGAAAAGGCCGTCACGCTCTGGCTTGAACGTACGGTAGTTGATGGTTTCGGGCTTTTTGATTTCACCAAAAGACCAGCTGCGGATTTTTTCCGGCGATGCGATCCCGATCTGGATCTGGTCAAATGTTTCGACCTTGGCGATGGGATTGTTGAATTTGCTCAGTTCGTTCATAATCTTTTCCTCATTGGGCTTTTGCCCATGAAAACCTAAGGGCAGGGGCAGGGGGCGGACCTAAGTCCGCCCGGCTCTGCTTATTCCGCTGCCTCGGCAAAGCCCTCGTCACCTTCGATCAAGTCATGCGCTTTTAGGTCAACATTCAGACCCAATGAGCGCATTTCCTTAACCAGAACGTTGAAGCTTTCGGGGATACCGGCTTCAAAGCTGTCGTCACCCTTGACGATCGCTTCGTAAACCTTGGTACGCCCGATAACGTCATCGGATTTGACCGTGAGCATTTCCTGCAAGGTATAGGCCGCACCATATGCCTGAAGCGCCCAGCATTCCATTTCCCCGAAACGCTGACCACCGAATTGCGCCTTACCACCGAGTGGCTGCTGCGTAACAAGGCTATACGGTCCGATTGAACGGGCGTGGATCTTGTCATCAACAAGGTGATGCAATTTCAGCATGTAGATGATGCCTACGGTTACCTTGCGGTCGAACTTGTCACCGGTGCGGCCGTCGAACAGGTCGGATTGACCCGAACCGTCAAGTCCAGCGAGCTGGAGCATGGAGGTAACGTCCGCTTCACGTGCGCCGTCGAACACAGGCGTGCCCATTGGAACGCCGGTGACGACATTGCTGGCAAGTTCAATGATGTCCGCGTCACTGCGGCTCTTGATCTCGTCTGCATAATCTTCGCCATAGGCTTTCGCCAAACGTTCGCGCACGATAGCTGGCGGTGCTGCGGCTTCGGGGTTCGGGTTATTGTGTCGCCACTCTTCCAAAGCCTCACCAATTTGCATGCCCAGACCGCGTGCGGCCCAGCCAAGGTGGGTTTCGAAAATCTGCCCGACGTTCATACGCGATGGAACGCCCAACGGGTTGAGAACGATGTCGACGGGTGTACCATCAGCCAAGAATGGCATGTCTTCTTGCGGAAGGATCCGCGAGATAACACCCTTGTTTCCGTGACGTCCGGCCATCTTGTCGCCTGGCTGCAGCTTGCGCTTCACCGCGACGAACACCTTGACCATCTTGAGCACGCCAGGTGCGAGTTCATCACCGCGCTCCAGCTTCTCGCGACGATCTTCGAACTTCTCAACGATCAGCTTGACGGCATCGTCATACTGAACCTTTACCGCTTCCAGGTCGCCCTGGACCTTGTCATCGGCAACCGCGATTTTCCACCATTCGTGACGCTCGACTTCGCTGAGATTATCCTCAGTGATCGTGTCGCCCTTCTTGATACCCTTTGGCGCTGCGGCTGCAGTTTGACCAATGAGCATGTCTTTCAGGCGGTTGTACGTCGCACGGTTCAAAATCGAACGTTCGTCCTCGCGATCCTTCGCAAGACGCTCGATTTCTTCGCGTTCGATGGCCATCGCACGCTCGTCCTTGTCGATGCCGTGGCGGTTAAACACGCGCACTTCAACAACAGTACCAGCGACACCAGGTGACAGACGCAACGATGTGTCGCGCACGTCGCTTGCCTTTTCACCAAAGATGGCGCGCAGCAGCTTTTCTTCCGGCGTCATTGGGCTTTCGCCCTTTGGCGTGATCTTGCCGACCAGAATGTCACCGGGGTGCACTTCTGCGCCGATGTACACGATGCCCGCTTCATCGAGGCTGCGAAGCGCTTCTTCACCTACGTTTGGAATGTCGCGGGTGATATCTTCAGGGCCAAGCTTTGTATCGCGGGCCATAACTTCGAATTCTTCGATATGGACCGACGTGAAGACGTCGTCTTTCACGATGCGTTCGGAGATCAAGATCGAGTCTTCGTAGTTGTAACCGTTCCAAGGCATAAACGCGACGAGGCTGTTTTTGCCCAGTGCGAGTTCGCCCAGTTCGGTCGAGGGACCATCAGCGATGATGTCGCCAGCTTCGATGACGTCACCAACCTTCACCAATGGCTTTTGGTTGATGCAGGTGTTCTGGTTCGAGCGCTGGAACTTTTGCAGCGTGTAGATGTCTACGCCCGACTTGCCGGGTTCAACGTCGCCGGTCACGCGGACAACGATACGGGTCGCATCGACTTGGTCGACGATACCGGTTCGGCGTGCGCCAATGGCGGCGCCGGAATCGCGGGCAACGGTTTCTTCCATGCCGGTTCCGACAAACGGTGCTTCTGCACGGAGCAAAGGCACTGCCTGACGTTGCATGTTCGAACCCATCAATGCGCGGTTGGCGTCATCGTTTTCCAGGAACGGGATGAGCGACGCCGCAACCGAAACCAGCTGCTTTGGCGAAACGTCCATCAACGTGATCTGGTCGCGCGGTGCCATCAGGAATTCGCCAGCTTCGCGTGACGAAATTAGGTCTTCGGCAAAGCTGCCATCGGCGTTGAGTTCGGCGTTCGCCTGCGCGATGGTGTTCTTTTGCTCTTCCATGGCGGAGAGATAGACCACGTCGTCGGTGACCTTGTTGTCGATGACCTTGCGGTACGGCGTTTCGATAAAGCCATATTTGTTGACGCGGCTGAATGATGCCAGCGAGTTGATCAGACCGATGTTCGGGCCTTCTGGCGTTTCAATCGGGCAGATACGGCCATAATGCGTTGGGTGAACGTCGCGGACTTCAAAGCCGGCGCGCTCACGCGTCAGACCACCTGGTCCAAGGGCCGAAACACGGCGCTTGTGGGTGACTTCCGAAAGCGGGTTGGTCTGATCCATAAACTGCGACAGCTGCGAGCTGCCGAAGAATTCGCGCACCGCAGCAACCGCTGGCTTTGCGTTGATCAGATCGTTTGGCATCACGGTCGATACGTCAACCGAGCTCATACGTTCTTTCACGGCGCGCTCCATACGGAGCAGACCGACGCGATACTGGTTTTCCAGCAATTCGCCGACCGAACGGACGCGACGGTTGCCGAGGTTATCGATATCGTCGATTTCGCCCTTGCCGTCCTTCAGGTTCACCAGTTCCTTGACCACGGCGAGGATATCCTCCGTCCGCAAGGTGGTGAGCGTGTCTTCAACGTCAAGCTGCAGACGCATGTTCAACTTCACGCGGCCAACGGCGCTGAGGTCGTAGCGGTCTGGATCGAAGAACAGGCCAGCGAACAATGCTTCTGCAGTTTCGCGCGTTGGCGGCTCGCCAGGACGCATGACGCGGTAGATCGCATCAAGGCCCATGTCGCGGTTCTCAGCCTTGTCAGCCTTCAGCGTGTTGCGCATCCAAGCGCCGGTGATGACATGGTCGATGTCGAGCAGCTCAAGGCTGTCGATGCCGGCCTTGTCCAATGCTTCAAGGTTTTCAGCGGTGATTTCGTCACCAGCTTCCACATAAATGCGGCCCGTCTTTTCGTCGATCAGGTCGAATGCCGAATAACGGCCAAAGATTTCTTCGGTCGGGATCAGCAGATGCGTCAGGCCATCCTTGACCGCTTTGTTCGCGGCGCGTGGCGTAACCTTGGTGCCCGCAGGGAACACGACTTCGCCGGTCTTTGCATCAACGATGTCGAACATCGGTTTCGACGCACGCCATTGTTCCGCGTTGAATGGAATTTTCCAGCCACCGGTGCCACGTTCAAATGTCACGCGGTCGTAGAAGTGGCTAAGGATTTCTTCGTCGTTTAGACCCAACGAGTAGAGCAAGGTCGTGACCGGCAACTTACGCTTACGGTCGATACGGACGTTGACGATATCCTTGGCATCAAATTCAAAGTCGAGCCACGAACCACGGTAAGGAATAACGCGTGCGGCGAAGAGATATTTGCCCGACGAGTGCGTTTTACCGCGGTCATGGTCAAAAAGAACGCCCGGCGAACGGTGCATCTGCGAAACGATAACGCGCTCTGTACCGTTAACGAAGAATGTGCCGTTATGCGTCATGAGCGGCATGTCGCCCATGTATACGTCCTGCTCCTTAATATCGAGCACCGAACGCGCTTCGGTGTCAGGGTCAACCTCAAACACGATGAGGCGCAATGTCACCTTCATCTGTGCGGCATAAGTAATTCCGCGCTGACGGCATTCTTCAACGTCATATTTGGGATCTTCGAGTTCGTAATGGACGAAGTCGAGTTCCGACGTTCCGGCAAAATCCTTAATCGGGAAAACGCTGCGCAGCGTTTTTTCGAGGCCGGATACATAACCAATTGACGGGTCAGAGCGCAGGAACTGCTCATAGCTTTCGCGCTGAACCTCAATCAGGTTGGGCATGTCGATAACTTCGTGGATGTTACCGAAGATTTTGCGGATACGCTTTTGACGCGAGAGTGTCGCAGGAGCGGTACGGGTTGCCATAAGGTGTTTTGCCTCAGTTAGAAATGTCAAACGCGCTAAATTCGTTTTCACCAGACAAGAAAAGGCCGCATGGCAAAGGTCCGAAGATTCGGGTCCTGCCGTGCAGCCGTTTCGCGTATGTGAAAATCCAGACCCTTCAATGCTTTAGCCAAGTTGCGCGACGACAAGGCCAATCCCGATGGGGCAGATGTTGGACGTCGTATAGAGGCGCAGGCGGTGAGGGTCAACCCCGGCCTGCGCCGATCACAGCCAATTCCGCGGCGGCGTAGAACCCGCAAGAGGGCCGGATTTGGCCCTTAAGTATACAAAAGGCACCTGCGGCGATGAAATGATCGTCCCCTTTGTCGCTTTAACGTTTGAGGCGGCTGTTGTGCGAACCCCGATCAGCCAGAGGGGCAGTTACCGATGACCGCGCCGATGATCGCAGCGCAAATCCTACATTTCAAGGGGCGTTCGGTCGCGATTCAGAGACGAGCCCGTCATCCTGCGGCTGCTTTGCCCCCACGCGTCATCCGGAACGCGCGTGCACCCCAAGCCCGTCACCCTCCATTCGTCACCCTGGAGCCGAAGGCGTGCAGAGCACAACTGTTTCAGGGTCTTACTTTCGACGTTAAAATTGACACTTTAGGCGAATAAGCTGCTAGACATTTGTTACCTGTATGCTTCGGTTTTGGCGTTCATCCACTGAAGGCGGCATTAGCGAATAACTCTACCCATGATTTGAACGCTGTCGGGAACGGACAGGATACCTGTATCCCTAATGTCAAGATTTCCCCCGATTATCAGGTCGGCAGGTAGCGTAGTAATGGGGTTATATCTTAACACTAAGTCGTCTCTAACGGACAGTCGACATGGCAACGACGATATCTGCAGCCCATTTAGGTCAAGGCTATGATCAAAGTGCATATCTGGCCTGGCCAGTTCAAAATGAAAGAGCGCGCCCCAATCGCGAGCTAGAATCTGCCGGACCGTAGATTCGACGTTGGGAAAACGCTCAATGAAGGCTCTCAAGTTCACACGTCTATTTCTGGCATTGCGGAACTCTAGATTTGCGGGGCTAAGCAAATATCGACGGTTTTCTCTATGCAAACGAAACAGCACGAGTTTGCCGCTCTCCCGGTAATCTTCAAACCACGACTTGCTTTCGATGCACCAGCTAGTGTCGGTCGACCAGAAACGTGCTGCCTGATGGTTTTCGAGTGAAAGAGCAGACAAGCGGCCATCAATGTACAAGACGTGTGATCCTAAGATGATCGCCTCTAGGTGGCTGCGGTCATAATGTCCCAAAGATCGTCCATGCATTATGTGCGATAGTTGATCACAATTGTGAAAGGATCAATAAAAAAGATCTAAAACAATTAGTTAAGTCGATACGTCCTACGATTGTCGATAAAATCTATCACTCCAGCCGACTTCAGTTCCTGCAATACCCTACTCAGCGTCTGCTCTGGTGTTTCGCCCTTGCTGTTGACGTCCGCAATGATCTTGGCGAGCTCATGCTCGATGAGGTTTTGTCGGGTAAAATTGCTTGCGTGCTCGCTGTTCACTAGCCTCACGATTGCTGCATAAACAGCATCTTTCCAGCGCTTGCGCTTGTCGCGCGCGCTTTGGACATCTCCAACGAACCCGTTCGGCGCTGCAATGACGGCAGCCAGTTCGTCGACAGACATCGGATAATTTTTATGGATAATGCGATGACAGTTCGGACACAGAGCGGCAAGGTCATCGAGTGTCGTAGCGCTTCCCTCTTGTATCAACGCCACAGGCTTCTTGTGATGCGTCTCAATATAATCTGCCGCTAGCGCTCCATATATTTCAGTTAGATTGATGCTACACGCTTCGCAGCGGGCTTCTGCCAAAGTGGCTTTGAATTTGGCAATAAGTTTTGGGTCACGCTCTCGTACCAAATGTAACTTTGGAACAAGTCGCCCTTCAAATCCTTCGTAGCTATCTAACTCTTCTTTTAATTGGGACGGCTGGGGAGACGCTTTCCGCCACTGACGAAAACGCCAGATGCCTGTTCCAGCGTCACTTTCGAACAAGTCTTGTTTGTGCTTAAAGGCTTTATAATCGGAGCATCGTTCCTGCGGTCGTGCCCTTACACTTGCTGCCGGGTCTGCAGGGAAAGGGGCCTGGGCAACTTTTAGAACCTACGCAGTAATATCGGAATAATGGGCTTCACCGCCAAGTGCTTCAAGTGCGTCGACAATGTTACCTACAGTTATTGGCATCGTATCTTTGCTTCCTGAAACGAACGCTAAATGATGTCGATAATTTTCAGCAAAGTCATCCAATTCTTATTGGTCAGGCAATCGAAATGCAGGTTTCTGTAAAATAAGACTGCCCACTTTATATCTACGCCGAAGAAAGCGCACTCGAAACCGAGCGACGCGTAAATTTCGATCCCACAATCTATGCCGCGATCAGGGAACTGGTGGGGCTTTCTAAATCCTCCCCATCGACTAGCGATGGGGAGGGGGACCGCCCGCAGGGTGGTGGAGGGGCCCCTCCGTCACGCCGCCGCTTCGCTCTGGCGCGCCACCTCCCCATCGCTAGTCGATGGGGAGGAGCCGTCCGCTCCAAAAACCACTTTCCTACACACACCCCCATCCATTATCCCGATTCACATAGCGTGATACAGGCGTTCCGCCATGCTTGAAGGGGCGGGGCAGCCCTGCTAGGGGCGGCTGCATGACCGAACTCTCGCTTATCCGTAATTTTTCCATAATCGCGCACATTGATCACGGGAAGTCGACCCTTGCGGATCGGCTGATCCAGCAAACGGGCGGCCTGACGGCGCGTGAGATGACGAGCCAAGTCCTTGATAATATGGACATTGAAAAAGAACGCGGCATCACGATCAAGGCGCAGACGGTGCGGCTGGATTATACCGCGAAGGATGGCATTACTTATCAGCTGAACCTGATGGACACGCCGGGCCATGTCGACTTTGCCTATGAAGTCAGCCGCAGCCTCGCCGCGTGCGAAGGCGCGTTGCTTGTCGTCGACGCCGCGCAAGGCGTTGAGGCGCAGACGCTGGCCAATGTCTATCAATCCATTGAGCATGACCATGAAATCGTGCCCGTCATCAACAAGATCGATCTGCCCGCGGCAGAGGTGGACAAGGTGAAGGCCGAGATTGAGGAAATCATTGGCTTGCCCGCCGACAATGCGGTGCTGACTTCGGCGAAGTCGGGCATCGGCATTGATGAGGTGTTGGAAGCCGTGGTCACGCGCATTCCCCCGCCAAAGGGCGACCGCAACGCGCCGTTGAAGGCGATGTTGGTCGATTCATGGTACGACCCCTATCTGGGCGTCGTCATCCTGATCCGCGTCATCGACGGCGTCATCAAAAAAGGTCAGGAAATCCAATTCATGGCCGCCGGCACAAAGCATTTGGTCGACCGCGTCGGCTGTATGCGGCCAAAGCTGGAAATCCTGTCCGAAATCGCGGCGGGCGAAGTCGGCATTATCACTGCGCAGATTAAGGAAGTCGCGCAGACCCGCGTGGGTGACACCATCACCGATGCCAAGCGCCCCGCCGCCGAACCGCTGCCCGGGTTTAAGGAAGTGCAGCCTGTGGTGTTCTGCGGCCTGTTCCCCACCGACGCCGCGGACTTTGAAAAATTGCGCGAAAGCATCAGCAAGCTGCGCCTGAACGACGCATCATTCAGCTTTGAAACGGAAAGCAGCGCGGCGCTTGGCTTTGGCTTTCGCTGCGGGTTCCTGGGGCTGTTGCACCTTGAAATCATTCAGGAGCGCCTGACGCGCGAATTTGACCTGGACCTTATCACCACCGCGCCGTCGGTTGTGTACAAGCTGGAGCTGAGCCGGTCGAAGACCGAAGATGCGCGCAGTATGGAGCTGCACAACCCCGCCGACATGCCCGACATTAACCGCATCGCGGAAATTCAGGAGCCGTGGATTGAGGCGACGATTTACTGCCCCGACGAATATTTGGGCAGCATATTGAAACTATGTCAGGACCGGCGCGGCATTCAA
The DNA here is from genome assembly GCA_002255985.1 of Sphingomonadaceae bacterium PASS1. Taxonomy (GTDB): domain Bacteria; phylum Pseudomonadota; class Alphaproteobacteria; order Sphingomonadales; family Sphingomonadaceae; genus Sphingorhabdus_B. Next base: position 636,649 of record NKIR01000001.1, on the reverse strand, counting down.
AAGCAACTGACCTATGTCGGCGGCCGTGCGCAGATCGTCTATGAACTGCCGCTCAACGAAGTGGTGTTCGATTTCTATGACCGGTTGAAGAGCATTTCGCGCGGCTATGCCTCGTTCGATTACCACCAGATCGGCCATCGCGAAGGCGACCTTGTGAAGATGAGCGTGCTGGTCAATGGCGACGCGGTCGACGCGCTGAGCATGATCGTCCACCGCGGCACCGCCGAAGCCCGCGGCCGCGGTATGTGCGAGCGCCTAAAAGACCTGATCCCGCGCCATCTGTTCAAAATCCCGATCCAAGCGGCCATCGGCGGCAAAGTGATCGCCCGCGAAACCATCGCCGCGATGCGCAAGGACGTAACCGCCAAATGCTATGGCGGCGACATCAGCCGCAAGAAAAAGCTGCTGGAAAAGCAGAAAAAGGGCAAGGCGCGGATGCGGGAATATGGGAACGTCAGCATCCCGCAGGAGGCGTTTATCGCTGCGCTGCGGATGGGTGAGGAGTAAGGGGCGACGGTTCCGTTCGTCCCGTCCCTTCGTCATCCGGTCCATGCGCTTTGCTATTGTAATTCTGCCTTTGCCCGTTGCTCCCAGTCTTGCTTAATCAGCGCAAGCAGTTTGATGGCGGGGTTATCATCGCTTCGATTATGCGGGTCATTGGCCAGCGGCAATAATGTCCGATAGGCTGTTGCGTAATCTTCTTCGGCGACAAGCTGTTGCGTGAGCTCCCAACGAACGCTTTTGTCATATGGCGCGAGTTGTAATGCGCGATCAAGACCATGCGTCGCAACTTCCGTAATACCCTCACCGGCTGATTTCAGGCTACGGTAATAATAGATCAACGGAATGGGGTGGTCGACCTCGACCTTGTTTAGCGCAGCAATGGCCTTGCGCGTCCGCTTCCAGGCAGAATCAGGGTTATCTGAACTTTCTGCAAGGCGCGACAGCGCAAATATTTTTTGCACATGCGCGTTTACGGATGCGGGGTCAGCCGCCAGCGCCTTGTCGGCCATTTGCACCGCAACTGTATAATTTCCCGCATCATGCTCCGCGTCGGCCAGCGCCGCCAAAACAAATGGATCGTTGGGATAGCTGCGCGCAATGCTTTGTGCCTGCGGCAGAAGCGTCGTGGCCGTTTCCGCCGTAACCCCGCGCTTTGAGGCCAAAACGACTGGCATGATCGCCGCTTCGGCGTCGCGCATTTTGCGTACTGTGACTGCACCCACTTTCAGCTTTTCGCCCGGTATGGGGACATAGTTCATGCGCGGTTTTTTAAGGTATGCATCTATTTCTTTTTCAAGCTGATTAAGGTCGCCAAATGCCGTTTTTGCAGCGTCCAGTTCCGTCGCGCCATTGGCAAGCGCTAGCTGATAGTTAATGAGCTGACGCGGTCGTTTTCCGCTCAACAGCAGATAATGGTACAGCAGCCAGCTGCGGCCGTAAAATTCATCATAAACGCCATTCCTCGGCTTTTTGTAGGCGCTGGCGTCCAACAATCCCTGAATAGGAACGTCCTTGGCAAGCTCCAGCTCGGCGGCGCGGTGCTGTGCCGGCAGTCCTAGCCCGACACCGCCGTTTTTTTCAAATCGCGCCGTTGAAAAAATTCAGCGAAGCCCTCGCTTAGCCAACGGGGTGTCGACCATTGGTTTGTGCTGTTCATGACGTGGTGGGCATATTCATGCAGTAGCACTTGCTCGCTTTGGGAGACGTTAGCGCCTTCAGTGTCGACCCTTGCGGTAAACGCGACTGAGCCGCCGGCCCTTGGCTGATAGAAGCCCAGAACGAAACCGGTTTTGTCACCTGCAAGTTGTCGCTCTTGGCCGGAGGTCCGCACCACATATATTGTTACCCGGTTCGAGGGACTGATCTTTTGCATTTCTCGCCCGAGAATATAGTGCATGGCGGCATGAAACCGCTCCAACCGTTCGGCGAATTCCCGGGTATCCTTTTCATTCTGGTCCGCGATCACCAGGAAATGATCGCTGCTCGCCTCATGCCATTCGGCATTGGCTTGCGCCGGAATGAATAACGTCATTAGGAAAAATGCGAGACCCGTAACTTTTATCATCATCAACCACCCATGGCTTTCTGTTTTCAAATACTGCTTCACGAAACAGTTTTGGTGTTCCGTTTTTTGGGGTGTGATGCGTGCGGAATGCCCTGCCAAGTCTCCCGCTTCTTATACGAAGCGTTCGTATAGACACTGCGCTAGATATCGGTGAGGCGGAGAGGGTGACTGTCCCGTTCTTCTTGGTCTCCTCGTCATGTTGAACGCGGGTGAACGCCGGTCATTTCATTGCAGGATCTTACTTTTGGGGCGCGTCGGTATTAAGTTTCTGGATCCTGAGGCTGGCAACGCCAAAACAGGTTGTGTTGCGCACGTTTTTAGCTCCAGGATGACGGCATGTTGTGCAATATTTGCGCGGACAAATGAGAAGGAAATTTGGGTGCGATATGTTGGCCTTTTGCTTTTGCTTTGCACGGCGGGATGTGCGCCGGTGGGGAATGTCGTGAAAGAGGGGGCTGCGGGAGCTGCGCCGCCGAAACCTATCCCTGCCAAACGCCTGATGGTGTGGGACGACCTGCTGTCGCGGCCAAAGCCGGTGGCGGACGCGACGGTGCGTTATGGCGCGGATGCCTTGCAGCTGGTCGATGTGTGGAAGCCTGTGGGCGCTGGCCCGCATCCGGCGGTGGTGATGATCCACGGCGGCTGCTGGCAGACCGAAATTGCCGAACGCGATATCATGAACTGGATTGCCGATGACCTGCGCACGCATGGTGTGGGCGTGTGGAACATCGAATATCGCGGGGTGGACCGTGGCGGTGGCTATCCGGGGACCTATCAAGACGTCGGCGCGGCGGCCGATATGTTTGCGGCCAAGCGCGCGGAGTTTGGATTTAAGACAGACGCGCCGGTGGTGACGATTGGCCATTCGGCGGGCGGGCATTTGTCATTGTGGCTCGCGCGGCGGTCGGCGCTGGCGAAGGGTGATGCCTTGCGCGGGGAAAAGCCGTTGCAGGTTGATCTTGCGATATCGCAAGGTGGCTTGCCCGATTTGCGCGCGCAAATGATGCTACCCGACCATGGGTGCGGCAATGAAGCGGCGGCCAAGATGGCGGGCGATGCCTTTGCGCGTGTGTCTCCGCCGGAAATGCCCAAGGGCCGTGCGCGCGAGTTGCAGTTTAACAATGACCGCGACCGTATCGCGCCGCCGTCATTCGGCGCGGCTTATGGCGCACCGATGGTAACAACGCCCGATGAAGGCCATGCCGAGCTGATCGCGCCCGAAACCATATCCTGGGGCAAGCAACGCGCGGTGATATTGAAAACCTTCGGCCTGAAGGCGGCAAAGCCATGACGTTGGAACAGGCGCAGGCACTGGATGCCGCCGACCCGCTGGGCAGCTATCGCGCGCAGTTTATGTGCCCGGATGGCGTGATTTACCTCGATGGCAATTCGCTGGGGCAATTGCCGCTGTCGACCGTGACGGCGGGGGCCGATCTGCTGAACCATGCATGGGGCCAGCGGTTGATCCGCAGCTGGAACGAAGGCTGGATTGATGCGCCGCAGCGCGTTGGCGCAATGATCGCGCCGTTAATTGGTGCAGAAGCGGATGAGGTGATCTCCGCGGATTCGACCTCGGTGAACCTGTACAAGCTGATCGTCGCGGCGCTGCGGCTCAACCCATCGCGCAATGTGGTGGTGAGCGAGGCGGGGAATTTCCCGACGGACCTGCATATTGCCGAAGGCGCGGTCGCTGCGGTCGCGGGCGCGGAATTGCGCGTGGTCGAACGCGGCGCGCTGGCCGATGCACTGGGCCATGACACGGCGTTGCTGCTGCTGACGCATGTGCATTACAAAACCGCCGAACGCTTCGACATGGCGGGCTGGACCAAGGCCGCGCATGATGCAGGCGCGCTTATCTGCTGGGACTTGAGCCATAGTGCGGGCGCGGTGGCGGTGGAGCTGAACGCGGCGGGCGCGGATATGGCGGTGGGTTGCGGCTATAAATATCTCAACGGCGGCCCCGGCGCGCCCGCGTTTCTGTATGTGGCAAAGCGCTGGCAAGAACAGATGCACAATCCGCTGTCCGGTTGGATGGGCCATGCCGCGCCGTTTGCATTTGCCGATGGCTATGAAGCGGCAGCGGGCATGACGCGCTGGTTGACCGGAACGCCGTCAGTACTTGGGCTAAACGCGCTGGAAAACGTGCTGAAGCTGTGGGCGGATATAGATATCCGGCAGGTTGAGGCGAAATCCGCGGCCTTGTGGGATATTTTCCACGCCGCCGGAACCGCGGCAGGGCTGGAGTGCGTGACGCCCAGCACGCCAAGCCAGCGCGGCAGCCATGTCGCGTTCCGCCACCCGCACGCTTATGAAATCGTCCAAGCGCTCATTGCACAGGGTGTCATCGGCGACTTTCGCGATCCCGATATTTTGCGCTTTGGCCTGACGCCGTTGACGCTGAGCCATGCCGATATCTGGCGCGCCGGAGAGAATCTGCGCGCGATTGTGGAAAGCGGCGCATATCGCCAGCCGGAATTTACGATACGGTATGCGGTGACATAAGCATCCGCCTCTGCTAGGCGCGCGGCATCATGTTAAACTTAAACGGAATCACCGTGCGCCTTGGCGGCCGCACCATATTGGACCGCGCGACCGCGACGCTGCCGCCTTATTCGCGCGTTGGCCTTATCGGCCGCAATGGCGCGGGCAAATCCACGCTGATGAAGGTGATGATCGGCGAGCTTGAAGCTGACGAAGGCAGCATGGATATGCCGAAGAATACGCGCATCGGCTATATCGCGCAGGAAGCGCCATCGGGCACGGCAACGCCGTTCGAAACCGTGCTGGCTGGCGATGTCGAGCGTGCGGCTTTGATGGAAGAGGCCGAGCATTGCACCGACCCCGACCGGCTGGGCGAACTGCACGAACGGTTGATCGCGATTGATGCCTACACCGCCCCTGCACGGGCCGCGCGCATTCTTGTCGGGCTTGGTTTCGATGAAGAAATGCAGGGTCGGCCGCTCGATAGCTATTCCGGTGGCTGGAAAATGCGCGTTGCCTTGGCCGCGCTTTTGTTCTCCGAGCCCGATTTGTTGCTGCTCGACGAACCTTCAAACCACTTGGACCTTGAAGCGACATTGTGGCTGGAAAACTTCCTCAAATCCTATCCGTCGATGATGGTGGTGATCAGCCACGAACGCGATTTGTTGAACAATGTGGTCGACAATATCCTGCATCTCGAAGGCGGGTCCACGACGCTCTATTCCGGCGGCTATGACTCGTTCGAGCGCCAGCGTGCCGAACGTGCAGCGCAGTTGGCGGCGGCTAAGGCCTCGCAGGATGCGCAACGCGCCAAGCTGCAGGATTATGTTGCGCGCAACTCGGCGCGTGCCTCCACCGCGAAGCAGGCGCAGTCCAGAGCCAAGGCGCTGGCACGCATGCAACCCATTGCCGCGATGGCCGAAGATCCGACGTTAAGCTTTGACTTTCCAAGTCCCGATGAATTGAAGCCGCCATTGGTCACGCTTGATCTGGCGAGTGTCGGCTACACCGCGGGCAAACCGATACTTCAGCGGTTGAACCTGCGGATTGACCCCGATGACCGGATCGCGTTGCTGGGGCGGAACGGCAATGGCAAGACCACGCTCGCGCGGTTGCTTGCGGCGCAATTGACGCCGATGGACGGGGCGATGAGCGCGTCGGGCAAAATGCGCGTTGGCTATTTTACGCAATATCAGGTCGAAGAACTCGACGGCGATGATACCCCGCTGGAGCATATGACCCAGCAGATGAAGGGCGCAACCCCCGGCGCGGTGCGCGCGCAATTGGGCCGCTTCGGCTTTTCAGGGGCAAAGGCAACGACGAAGGTCGGCAAGCTGTCGGGTGGCGAACGCGCGCGGTTGGCGCTGGCGCTGATTACCCGCGATGCGCCGCATATGCTGATCCTTGACGAACCGACGAACCACTTGGACGTCGATGCACGTGAAGCCTTGGTGCAGGCGCTGAACGAATATGAAGGCACCGTGGTGCTGGTCAGCCATGACCGCCATATGTTGGAGCTAACGGCGGACCGGCTGGTGCTCGTCGATGGCGGGACCGCAACCGAATTTTCGGGCACGATTGAGGATTATACCGACTTCATCCTGGGCAAGGGCCCCGCGAAAGAGAAGGCGTCCAAGGCCGATCGCAAGGAAGACAAAAAAGCGCAAGCTGCCGCACGTGAGGCGCAAAGCAAGCTTAAGCGCGAAGTCAGTGATGCAGAGGCAGACCTTGCAAAGCTTGAGGTTGTGTTGAGCGCGATTGATCGGGCGATGTTCGACCCGGCGTCCGCTGCGAATGAATATAAGAGCCTGACGATGGGCGAACTGTCGCAACGGCGCGGGAAGATTGTCGCCGCGCAAGAGGCTGCCGAAGCCCGCTGGGTCGCGGCAAGCGAGGCGTTGGAGAAGGCTTAGGGTGAGATCGCGGCCAATGCCGCGGTGAAACGCGCTTCGCCTTCGCCTTGAACCAGCGTGTAGCGGACGCCGCGTCCATCGAGTTCGGCGCGGCATAGGTCGAAAAAGCGTTTGCGCTCGGCTGATTGCGCATAAACGCGCAAGCCGTCGTCGACAAAGGGCAGGTCGATATCGAGCAGCAGATAATGGTCGGCAAAACCGGCAAAGGCTTCGAAATATCCGTCTGCCGCGCCAAACATCATTTGTGCCCAGACCGACGTTATCAGCGGGTCTGTATCGAACAGCACATAACCCGCGCCGAGCTCTGCCGCGCGCGCGGCTGCGACGCGGTTCATCGCGTCTTGCGTCTGCGCAATGTGGACGAGCTGCGCCATGCCGATATCGGTGCCATGTGCCTCGCAATAGGCGCGGCCATATTCGGGCACGACTTCGCATCCCAAATGCGCCGCAAGCCGCGTGCCCAATGTCGATTTGCCCGTGCTTTCGGGGCCATGCAGACAGATCCGTTTCATGCGCGTTCTGCCTTGCGCCATTCGACAAGGCCGGCAACCGCCAGCACCAGAAACACCCCGTAAAGCCCGGCGGTGAGATGCAGGTCTTTGACGATATACAGCGGAATGGAGATGATATTGACGATGATCCAATAATGCCAGTTTTCGACAAAGCGCCGGGTCATCAAAATCTGCCCGGTAATTGACAGCATCGCGACTGACGCATCCCAATAAGGATCGCTGGCATCGGTTTCGGCATGCATGATGGCACCCCATGTCCAAATGGCGACGATGGAGCCTACAATCCACAAAGCATAGCCCGTTGCCGGAAGCCTGCGGACGGAAATCACGCCGCTGTCGTCCTTATTCCGGTTCCAGCTCCACCAGCCATATAGATTGATGCCCGCGAAAAAGACCTGCAGCCCGGCGTCACTGTACAGTTTGGCGTCGCGAAAGATGATGAAATACAACGCGACCATGACAATCGCCACGGGAAAGTTCCAAACCGACCGCCGGATAATCAGGACGATGTTGGCAATGCCGAGTAGCACGGCGACGATTTCAATCATGCTCATTTTGGGTGATGTAGCGCCGTGACGGAGGGACGCAAGTGCCGAGGGTTATCGCGGCTGCGTAAAGTGAAATTCGCCGAAAACCGGACCTTGTCCGTGGGTTGCGCCCGCCGCTTGAAACATTTCGGCGTCTTCGATGGATTGGCAGCCGTCAATGATGATCCGGGGGATGCCCATCGCTGCGACCAGATTTACGAGTTTCTGTGCTGGCTGCGGCGCAATGACATTGGCCTTAAGCATGCTGATCAGGCGGGGATCAATGCGCACGACATCAACATGGTACACAAGTGGCCATAATGCAGGCACGGCGGCATAGCCAAAGCCGTCAATACCAACGCTGCACCCGACACGTCGCCAATTTTGCATGGCATTGCCGATGCTTTGGTGCGCGGCATCTTCCTGCACCGCCGCCAGCAAGACGGTGACATGTGTGCCGCGGGACAATAATGACCGGAGCGTGCGTGCGAGCGCATGTGAAAGGTCGATTTCGACGAACAGCTCTACCGGAACCGAAAGGAGGATTTCGGGCAGAGCGACCGTTTGTACGGCATCCAAAATCTTGGCCATGTCATATGGCGAAAGCTGCATATTGCTATGCGCAAAACCATAATGGTCGCACGACATATATTCAAATGCCGTAACCTGTTGGTCGCCAAGATTAACGACGGGACGAGAGGCCACAACCGATGCGACGCGCGAAGCTTCGTGGTCCTCGCTGAGCAAGGACAGTTGTTCCGGCTGAATGGCCATTACTAAACCGGAACCGTTGTCCGGCTACGCAGACAGGGCGATGGGATCGTGCGCTGCGTTCATGGCGTGCACATCAGCCTGCAAGGTATATCCAAAGCCGTAAAGTGCATTCAGGCTGACGCCGCATGCGGGCTCAAGTTTCAAGTTCTTGCGTAACCGCGCCACATGCGTGTCAATCGTCCGCGATTGGTAATCGACAACTTTACCCCATAAGGTTGCTGCCAAATATTGACGGGAAAGCAAACGGTTCGGATTTGTGAAAAACAGCATCGCCATTTCAAATTCGCGCTTTGGCAGAACGATCGCCTCGTCGCCAAGATAGACCGTGGAAGCCGATGGACGCAGCAAATAAGGTCCAAGGATGACGTTTTCCGTCGCGTTTTTCACTTCGCCCTTGCAGCGACGCAAAAGCGACTTGATCCGCAGTGCAAGGATGTCTGCGTCCACAGGCTTGGAGACATAGTCGTCAGCGCCCGCTTCTAATCCACGCACAACGTCGATGTTTTCCGACCGGGCGGTCAGCATGATGGCAGGCATGTCGGGGTGAAGTTTCCGGACATATTCGAGCACTTCTATGCCCGACAAATCAGGGATCGACCAGTCGACGATGAGAAGATCGCATTCCGATTGACGCAATGCCGCCAAGAATTTCTGCGATGATTCATAGCTGGAAACGGTATAGCCGGACGCGCCCAGAAATTCTTCCAGTTCAGCGGCAAAAGCTTTGTCGTCTTCGACAATGGCGATATGACATTTCTTGTTGGAACAATTTTGGACCGAGCGCGTTTGCGGGTCGCCGAAAATTGGCAAAAATTAACCAAGTCAGTTGGATAAAAACTGGATTCATTGTATCTTTAAGAAGTCATTTCCGCTTTGGGATGGATTTGGCGGTGATGCCGGACCACCGCGCGCGCAACATTTTGCATCAAGCCGTTTGTGACGTCTTTTCCGGCGCGTGTTTCCGCAATCATTACGGCGACCTGATAACGACAACCATCAGGCGCTTTCATCACTCCAACATCGTTAACTGCGGTCGAAATCGAACCCAGTACTTGCCCCGTCCCTGTTTTGTGGGCGAGGCTCCAGCCCGGAGCAAGCCCTGAACGAAGGCGTGATTTGCCGGTATATGTGCCGGCCATCAATTTCAAAAGCTTTGCACCAGGATCATTGGGGCCGCGTTCGCCAAAGCGTTTTAGCGCAAGCACGATGGTTCCCGGCGCAGCGCCGTCCAAGGGCGAGGCGAGGTAACTGTCGAGCGCGGCGCGCCGTTTTTCTAACGATATCCGCGAACGCTGTTCCTTAAACGCATTGCCGTTGCGATATTCAGCTTGCCAGTTCAGCCCCGCTATCGCGCTTTGCAAAAGCACTTCGCCGGGGCCGAAGCGGATGGATTGCACCTTGCGCCGATCAAGCATCTGGTTGATTGCTTGCGGCCCGCCCGCGACGCGTAACAGGACGCTGTTGGCCAGATTGTCGCTGGCGTTGATGGCATGGGCAAGCAATTCGCTTACGGGCATTTCAAAGTAATCTTTTCCGCTGAGATATCGTTTGATCGGTTGGCTGAACACAACCACATCATCACGACTGACGCGTACTTGCTTGTCTAGAGACAGCTTGCCCGCGGCCTCTTGCTCTAAAATCGCCAGCGCGACCCACAATTTGGAGACGCTTTGCTGTGGGAAGCGTTCGGTTTGCCGCCGACCGATGATGTCATCGGAGAAGGGCGTGTAAATCGCAATGCCGGCACGACCGGGGAATTTCTTCCAAAGCGCATCGACGTCATTGCGCAGCTTTTCATCGGCAGCGGTCTGCGCGTTGGCCGGTTTGTTTTCGAGGCTGGGGATCGTGAAGGTCGCCGCGCTTGGCTTTGCAACATTTGGTTTTTGCTGGGCGGGTTTGGAAGCTTTTGGTTTAGCTGGGGCCGTTTTTGCCGCGCTTTGCTTTTCCGCGATTGGCCTTTCCTTGCTTGGGTCATGCGCATTGGCGGTCACCGTAATGCCTGTAATGGCTGTCGCAAGGCATATGCCTCCAATCAGGCTGCGTGTTATGGGAAATGGGAAAGGTCGGTTACCAAACATGACGCATGTCATTCTGTCATTTCGCAGGAGCGCCCTTGGGAAGGGCAGTCGGGGCAGGGGCCGGAACGCTTGTCCGTGCCGGCGCTGGCGCTTCTTGGGTCGATCCAATCGATGGAATGAAATCTCCGATATCCGGCATTTTGCTGCCAATGGTCGTTTGTAGGCTCGCAAGAACTATGACCTGCAAAGCCACGAGGATAATGAGCACAAATTTGGCGAACTTAAGCGTCTGATCGAAAGAAATGCTGCGCGCTTCGATTTCGCGCCGCATCAGATCCGTCGCCATACGGATTTCGGAAACTGACGATGCATGATTGTGCTGCAGCTCGACCAACTCTGTTTCAAGCTTCTTCACCGACGCGATGAGCTCGGCATGATAATGGCGTGTGTCGTCCTGAATTTCGTCGAGATGGTCACGGACCATTGCCTCGGCACCTGCAGGCTTGACCCCTGCCGCCTTGAGCAATTTGCCTAAGCCTTCCAGCTGCTTCGTGTTTGTGGTCATCGAAGAAAAATCATTGCGCTTGATTGACCAATGACGCCGCCCAAAGGCGCTGTAAAATGGCATGTTGATCGTTCAGCAAAGCGATTGCAGGCATTCATACTGGCGCTCCTTAAGGGGCGCATTAAGATGAGCGGCAGTAGTCCTCCAGTTTAGAAGCGCTTGTTTTCAATTGTTCACAATGCGCGCTCTGTTGGGGTGCGTGCGGCACAGGCCATTTTTGCGTCATTTTCCATTGGGTTGATGCGCAATTGACGTAGGCCGCCGGGCATGTAATCCTCCGTCTTGGGAATAGGAGATGCAGATGGCGACAAAAGCGGGCAGCGGATCTGGAAAAAAGACCGGAACAAAGAGCGCGAAAAAGAAAGGCGCACCATTTTCCAGCGTTGCAGGCGCGTTTGACGCCGCCAATGATGCCACGATGGCGCTTGGCCCGTTAGCAGGATTAGCGCGGGAGGATTTTATCGGCGCAATTGGCCTGATGCTCCGCCAGACTGCCGCCAACCCGGACAAGGCGTGGAAGGCAACCAGCAGCTTTTCCGAAGATGTCGTCAAAATCATGACCGGAAAGTCGGACCTCGCGCCTTATCCCAAGGACAAGCGCTTCATGGACCCGGCATGGACGTTTAACCCCTTCTTCAAAGCGGGCGCGCAATATTATCTAGCGGTGCAAAAGGGTGTTAAAAGCTATATTGAGGATTTGGAACTCGACGCACTTGAGCGCGACCGTGCCAATTTCATCTCGCAGATTATCATTGATGCGATGTCACCAACCAACACGCTGATCGGCAACCCGACCGCGCAAAAACGGCTGGTGGACTCCGGCGGGCTCAGCCTCGTGAAGGGCCTGAAAAACGCCTATAACGATATGGTTCACAACGACATGATGGTGAGCCAAGTCAATAAAAAGCCGTTCAAGCTGGGCGAGAATGTCGCAACCGCAAAGGGGGCAGTGGTCTATCGCGACGAACGTTTCGAACTCATCCAATATGCGCCCACCACCGACAAGGTGTTTGCCACGCCGCAACTGACGATCCCGCCACAGATCAACAAAATGTATATCAACGATCTGTCCCCGGAAAAATCGATCATCAAATGGCAAACTGACCACGGTATTCAGCCATTCATGATTTCATGGCGCAACCCAACCGAGGATATGGGCGTGTGGGGCATGGCGGAGTATATCGAAAGCTGCATCAAGGCGCTGGACGTCGTGTGCGAGATTACCGGCAGTGACAAGGTCAACATTTCGGGCGGCTGTTCAGGGGGGCAGACCATGTCCGTCCTGCTGTCCAAACTGGCATCGATGGGTGACACCCGCGCTAACGCGATCACCATGATGGTGTGCGTGCTTGAACCCAAGCCGGGCGATACCGAGGCGTCGAGCCTTGTGTCGCACAATGGCATCGCGCTGGCACGGCAACGCGCGGCGAAGAAAGGCGTGATTGAAGGCAGCAGCCTTGCGCGCGGCTTTGCATGGTTGCGGCCAAACGACCTCATCTGGAACTATGTCATCAATAATTATTTGCTGGGCGATGATCCGCCAGCGTTCGATATCCTGTTCTGGAACGCCGACGCTACCAACCTTTCGTCGGCATTGATGGGTGATTTCTTGGAGCTGTTTGAGGCAAATGCCTACGCCGCGCCGGGCACGTTCGAGATTGCGGGCCATACGCTGGACCTGACCAAGGTGACTGGCGACCTATTCGTTCTGGGCGGGACGACGGACCACATCACCCCATGGCGCGCATGCTACCGGTCAACGCAATTGTTCGGCAGCAAAAATGTTGAATTCATCCTGAGCCAGGCTGGCCATATGCAGGCAATCCTGAACCCGCCGGGCAATCCCAAGGCGAAATATTGGAAACATTCAAACGGCAAAACGCCCGCCGATGTCACCGAATGGATGAAAGGCAGCGAAGAAGTTGCCGGCAGCTGGTGGCCACATTGGATGGAATGGCTCCACGCGCGGTCAGGTGCAGAAGTAGCAGCCCCCGCAACGCTCGGCAGCAAGGCCCATCCAGCGATGGAAGCCGCACCGGGGCTATATGTTTTGGAGTGAGGGGGAGTCGTCGCAGCCGCAACGTCGTCACGATGCCAAATTGGCTCTTTCTTCCTTGCACAGCCGGGTCCATGCGTTAAACTCCCTGCAACGCCAGCGATAAACGCGGCACGGGAACCCATATGACCAAAAACCGCGCCCCAAATTTCAGCATGGAGACCGTTGACGGTCGCGTCTTGCGGGTTGCGGTTTGGCGGGCGTCGAAGGCGACGAAGAAGCTGCCGATATTGTTCTTCAATGGCATTGGCGCGAATATTGAGGCTATGGCGCCGATGGCCGAGCTGTTGGATGACCGCGATTTTATCACCTTTGATATGCCCGGTATTGGCGGTTCGCCCGACCCTGTGGTGCCCTATAACGCCCTATTGATGTCGCGCATTGCGGCGCTGTTGCTTGACCGGTTTGAAATGCCCGTGGTCGATGTCATGGGCGTGAGCTGGGGCGGGGCGATGGCGCAGCAATTTGCGCTGCAGAATGGAACGCGCACGAACAAACTTATCCTTGTCGCAACAAGCGCTGGCATGTTGATGGTGCCGGGTAACCCCGCCGCGCTTGTCAAAATGGCTGACCCGCGGCGGTATATCGACCCTGATTTCATGGCGAAGCATTTCAAGACGCTTTATGGCGGTATGGTCGGCAACAAGTCGGAGCATATTGGCCGCATCACGCCGCCGTCGAAGACGGGATATTTCTACCAGCTGATGGCGATGATGGGATGGACCAGCGCGCCATTTCTGCCATTCCTAAAAACGGAAACGCTCATCATGATGGGTGATGATGACCAGATCGTACCGCTCGCCAATGGTAAGTTTTTGAACTTCCTTATCCCGAACAGTGAGTTGTTCGTGGTCGAAAATGGTGGGCATTTGTTCCTTTTGAGCCATGTTGAAGAGAGCATAGAGGCGATCCGCGGTTTCCTTGACCGCGACGCACGCAAGGCGCGTAAAGCCGCCTGATCTTCTGTTGTGAGGGCGTGAAGGTCGCGCTTTCTTTTTGGCGCTGACCCGTTAGCCTGTCGAATCAGGCAATGACGGGGAGTAGGGCATGCGGCATATCGCAATCATCGGTTCCGGTCCGGCGGGATATTACACAGCCGAAGCCGCGCAAAAGAAATTTGGCGACGATGTGCGGGTGGATATCATTGACCGCTTGCCCGTTCCCTTTGGCCTCATCCGTTTTGGTGTCGCCCCCGATCATCAATCGATCAAGGCGGTGGCGGGCCGTTATGAAAAAGTCGCCTTGTCCGACAATGTCCGGTTTGTCGGCAATGTGACCGTCGGCAAAGATGTCAGCATCGACGAGCTTCAGACATTATATGACGCGGTCATTCTCGCCACCGGCGCGCCGAATGATCGCCCGTTGGATATCGCTGGCGCAGATCTGCCCGGCGTTTTTGGCAGCGCCGCCTTTGTCGGCTGGTATAATGGGCATCCTGATTATGCCGACCTCAAGCCGCCATTGGATGGCCGGCATGTCGTCATTGTCGGTAATGGCAACGTGGCGCTGGATGTCGCGCGCATATTGTCCAAAACGCGCGCCGAATTTGATGGTTCCGACATTGTCAGCCACGCGCTCGATGGGCTTGATCATTCCGCTGTTGAGGACATCACCATTTTGGGTCGACGCGGCCCGCACCAAATTGCGATGACGCCAAAGGAATTGGGTGAGCTCGCGCATTTGCAGCGGGCAACCCCGCGCGTCGACAAGGACGATCTGCCAGACATCGGCGAAGATGCGCTGTTGGAACCGGGCATTCGCAAGTCCGTCACCCATCTGCGCGAATTCGCAGCCATTCCAGAGGCGTTTCGTGCGGACAAAGCCATCAGCATCAATTTCGACTTTTTTGCTGCGCCTATTGCGATTGAGGGCGATGGCAAAGTGCAACGCGTTCGCGTGGAGCGCATGCGGCTGGATGACCAGTATCGCAGTGTCGGCACGGGTGAAAGCTACACCATCGATTGTTCCATGGTCATCAGCTGCATTGGCTATCAAACACCGCCCATTGACGGCGTGCCTTATGAACATGGCCGTGGCCGCTTTGCCAATCTGGACGGCAGGATATTGCCGGGCCTCTATTGCGTCGGCTGGGCTCGGCGTGGTCCATCTGGAACGATCGGTACCAACCGGCCCGATGGATACAATATTATTGATACCGTGGCGGAGGATATGGCCATAAGTGGCGACAAAAACGGTCGTGCCGGCCTCGATGCGCTGCTTGCACTACGCAAGGTCGACATTGTCACATTCAGCGACTGGAAGAAAATTGAAGAGGCAGAGATTGCCCGCGCCCGCGATGGCGCTCCGCGCGAGAAGTTCGTCCGTATCGAAGACATGATTGCCGCCAGCTATTAATTTGGCCGCGCCTGCGTTTATGTCATCATAATTACTTTAATGCTGCGCTAGATGCTCGTCCTTTCGGGAAGTATATAAAGGGCGCAGCATGTTCAAAACCATCGGCATCATCACCGGCGTGGACGCCGAAGCAGCTGCGTTGTTCCCCGGCGAAAGCGCGAATAGCGAGGCGTTGCACGGTTTCATGGTCCGTCAGGTCCAATCCGGTGGCCGCAATATTGCCATCACCTGCAGCGGCATTGGCAAGGTAAATGCGGCAATGGCGGCGATGATGCTGGTCGAGCATTATCGCACTGAATTGTTGTTGGTGGTTGGTACCGCGGGCAAATTAAGCGACCATGACGGCGACTGTTTCCAGATCACGCAAGCCGTGCAGGGGGATTATGGTGCCTCGCGTGCTGACGGGTTTGTGCATTATCGGGCAGGAGCATGGCCGATAGGGGAGGCGCACGCCGAACCCTATCACGCCGCAATCATGCCGGAGACGGGCCTACCGAAAGTGCGCATCATCACGAATGACTGCTTCATGGAAAGCGATGACCATGGCAGCCGCCTGCACCGCATCCTTGGAGGCGACTTAATCGATATGGAAACCGCAGCCGTTGCCCAAGCCGCAGCCCGCATGGACGTGCCATGGGCCGCGATCAAGGCGACGAGCGATAATGCCAATGGCGACAGCTCGGGCGATTTTCAGGCCAATTTAAAACGCGCAGCACGCCTAGCCGCCGAGGCAACCGAACGGATGATATCGGCGCTGTAATTGGCTTAGGGTCAGGACCTATTAAATGCACCTTCGCGGTTTGAGGCCATATTGTTCAGTGCAAGGCGGCAAGCGCCGGACTTAGTGGTTTTAAGTCCAAGCTTGCCAACGCAGCAATGGACAATATGGGTCAAATCCGAAGGACGCCAAAATGGCTTTGATCTCAAAGCAAAATACCCTTGCAGGCAGAATAACTGCCTGCGGCGGACATTTTACTTCGATATCTTTGCCATTTTGACGCCGCGATGGTACATTTAAAAGGTCCTGACCCTAAATCAGCAAGCCAACGGCGTGAATGACGATGCCCGACATGCCGCCGACCAAGGTGCCGTTGATACGGATGAACTGTAGGTCACTGCCCACCGCATTTTCGACGCGGTCGGTGATGGTCGAAGCGTCCCAGCGCGCCACAGTATCGGAAACAAGCGTCACAATATTATCGCCGTAATTTTCGGTGGTGCCGACAATGGCGCGGCGCGCGAAGCGGTTGATTTGTAGCTTAAGGCCTGAATCTTCCTGAAGCCTGCCACCAAGCTTTATAAGGGCGTCGCCAAAACTTCCGGCCAGCGCGGCGTCGGGGTTGCGCGCAGCCTTTAGCAGGCCATCGCGGCCTTGGTCCCATAGGCTGTTGATCCATTTGCCCATCGCGGGGTTTTCGAGCAACTGCCCCTTCCAATGCACGACCTTTACTTGCAATTCCTTGTCATGACGTAGGTCGTGCGCCAGCTTGGCGAGGCCCTCTTCGCCCTTTTCACGTAGAGGGTGATCTGGGTCTTCCGCCATTTCGTGCAGCAGCTTATTGAGGCCATTGACGATGGCATTGGCCAATTTGTCGTCAAGGCCAGTCCAGCGCATGATTGTGTTGGCGCGTTCCTCCACCATTTGGCGAATGAGATGCTCGTTGGCCTCCAGCGTGGCAGAGGCCCATTTGATGATGCCGTCCAACACCGGGATATGGCGGCGCTCGCGGATCATCGCGGTCAACAACTGGCCGAGCAGAGGGGCAATATCGAGCTTGTCGAGCTGTTTGCGGATTGCGCCCTTGGCCACACCGCCAAGCCGTTCATCATCGAGCGCGGCGATGATATCGCCCATCAGGCGAGAGGCACCCATGCGCATGCGGCCTTCGCCGCCGGCTGGCGCACTCAAAAATTTGCCCATTGCACCCGCGACATCCATGCGCTGTACGCGGCGCGCAACAACCTTGGTCGTCAGGAAGTTGGTGCGCAGAAAGCTTGCAAGTGTCCGGCCAAGCCGTTCCTTGTTATTCGGAATGATCGCAGTGTGCGGAATGGGGATGCCAAGCGGGTGGCGGAACAGGGCCGTGACTGCAAACCAGTCCGCCAGACCGCCGACCATGCCAGCCTCTGCAAAGGCGCGCAAAAAGCCCCAATAGCCGTCATAGCGGGTTTCCATATATTTGCCGAATACGAACAAAGCAGCCATCGCCAGCAGCAAGGCCGTGGCGATAATCCGCATCTGACGCAGTTCAGCGTCGCGTTCGGCGTAACGGATTTTCTCCGACTGACCCAGTTTATCGGCAGATTTCACATCTCTGCCTTAGCCGATTGCGCATGAAACACCACATTTCGTCATCCTGAACTTGTTTCAGGATAACGCACAATGGCCGATTGTCATCCTGAAACAAGTTCAGGATGACGAGTTCTTGTGCTGGCAACGGTGGCCAAATCACTCCGCAGGCTGAAGTCCGCCGAGGTCGTCCTTGCCCCCTGTTTTGCCAGTTACCTTTGCAGGCGTGGCGACGGGCGGAGCGACATCTTCGCCATGCTTGTCGGGGTCATAGGTCAGCAACCGCGAGCGTAACCATGGACCAACGCGCTTTTCAAAACCATCGGCGAGGCTGAAGCCAGCTGGAACAATGAGCAAGGTAAGCAATGTCGATACGATCAGGCCGCCGATCACGACAGTGCCCATTGGCGATCGCCACTGGCCGTCGCCGCCCAGCGAGAGCGCGGTTGGCACCATGCCAGCGGTCATGGCGACCGTGGTCATCACAATCGGTTGGGCACGTTTATGGCCGGCTTCCATGATGGCCTGGAACTTGGGAACACCGCGCGCCATTTCCTCAATCGCAAAGTCGATTAGCAGGATGGAGTTTTTCGCCACGATACCGAAGAGCATCAATATACCGATAAACACCGGCATGGAGATTGGCTGTCCTGCCAAGGCAATCGCCACCAAGCCACCCAAAGGCGCGAGCAACAACGAACCCATATTGACCAAGGGTGACATGAAGCGATGGTACAAAAGCACCAGCACGGCGAAAACCAGCAATGTTCCGGAAATCAGCGCCACGAGGAAGTCGTGTTGCATTTCTTGTTCCCATTCCTGACTGCCATAGGGTGCACGCGACACGCCCGTGGGCAGGTTTTTCATGATGGGTAGGTTGTCTATTTTCTTGTCGGCCTCGGACGAAACGATACCCGGTGCAAAATCCGCACCAATGAAGATGCGGAAATTCTGGTTACGGCGTTGAACCGAGGTTGGACCAGCGCCGAAGCTTATGTCCGCCACACGGGACAGGGGCACAGAACCGCCACTCGCCAACGGCACGGGGAGGTTGCGAATGGTATCAAGGCTCTGCCGCGATTCCTTCGCCAGCATAACGCGGATCGGGATTTGCCGATCTGACAGTGAAAATTTTGCGCTGTTCTGGTCAATGTCGCCCAGCGTTGCGATGCGAATTGTCTGGCTAAGTGCTACGGTTGATACGCCCAATTGTGAAGCGAGATCTGAACGCGGTCTAATGATCAACTCTGGGCGCTGAAGGTCGGCAGAAATGCGTGGCGCCCGCAGTTCAGGTAGCGTCTTCATCTGTTCCACAAGCTTTGCCGCTGTCCGGTCAAGCATTTTGGGGTCTGATCCGGACAACATGACCGAAACATCGCGACCTGAACCGCCGCCGCCGCCGCCTGGGCCGTTAGCCTCAAACGTAACGCGTGCGTCTGCAATTTTTGTGAGCAATGGCGTCAGATCTTCTTCAAACTGCTGGCTGGTTCGTGCACGGTCCTCATGCAGTGTGATGAACATGCTGGCGCTGCCTTCGCGCAGGCTTTGAAGAGCTGTTTTTACCTCGGGCTGTTTTTCGATTATTGCGGCGGCCTCATTGGTGACTTCACGCGTTCGTTCCAGCGTGGTGCCGGGAACCATCTCAATGCGTACCCGGCTGAAATCAGTATCTCCATCGGGAAAAAACTGCATCGGCAGCATAACCAAAAAGGTAATCGTAATGCCAAGAGCGACAGCCCCAATGCCCATCATCCAGCGGCGATGGCCAAGCGACCAGCGCAAGATCTTCATATAACGATCGATCCAGCTGGCTTCGCCATGTTCGGCCATACCACCGGATTTCAGGAAATAGGCAGCCACCATTGGCGTGATCATTCGCGCAACGGCAAGGCTCATGAGTACCGAGGCGACCACGGTTAGACCAAAATTCTTGAAATATTGCCCTGCAACACCAGGCATGAGGCCAACGGGCAGGAACACCGCGACAATCGAGAAGGTCGTTGCAACCACAGCCAGCCCAATTTCGTCAGCCGCATCAATCGACGCCTGATAGGCAGATTTGCCCATCCGCATATGCCGGACGATGTTTTCGATTTCCACAATAGCGTCATCCACCAGTACCCCGGCGACGAGGCCCAGCGCCAGCAACGACATGGTGTTGAGCGTGAAGCCCAACAGGTCGAGGAACCAGAATGTCGGAATGGCGGAAAGTGGAATGGCAATGGCTGAAATAATCGTCGCACGCCAGTCGCGCAGGAACAGGAACACAACGACGATGGCGAGCAATGCGCCTTCAATCATCGCCGCCATTGAGCTTTTATATTGGCCCTTGGTGTAATCGACGCTGTTGAACAACGTGATGAACTTTATACTCGGGTTTTCCTTTTTGATTTCGGCAATCTTGGTCATCGCGTCGTCGAACACGGTGACGTCGGATGCGCCCTTCGCGCGCGACATGGCAAAGGTGACAACCTGCTTGCCGCCGGCAATTGCCATGGATTTTTGTTCGCTGAATCCATCGGTTACTTCAGCGACATCGGCCAGTTTAATCGAACGGCCACCGCCAAGGCTGATTTGCGTTTGGCTCAAGGCGAATGCATCGACAGCGTTGCCAAGAACGCGCACCGACTGCCGTGATCCGGCAATTTGCGATTGTCCACCAGACGCGTTGACATTTTGTTGGCGCAGCACTGCGTTAATCTGGCTTGCGCTCACACCCAGCGATTGCATTTTTGCAGGGTCAAGCACCACGCGAATTTCACGGTTTACGCCGCCATTGCGGCTAACCGACGCCATGCCTTCAACAGCCAGCAAACGCCGGGCGACGGTGTCATCAACAAACCAACTCAACTGTTCCAGCGTCATGTCGCTGGCTTCGACCGCGAAATAGGCGATTGGGTCGCTTGATGTTGCAACCTTGAAAATTTGCGGTTCCAAAATGCCGTCAGGTAAATCGCTGCGGATCTGGTCGACAGCATTTTTGACTTCGCTGACCGCAGCGTTGATATCATCACCAATTTCGAATTCGGCGCGGACCGATGTGTTACCCTCGACTGAGGTAGCATCAATATTGCGCACACCCTGAACACTACGGATCGCGGATTCGACCTTTTGCGTGATCTGCGTTGTAATTTCTGTTGGCGCAGCACCCGGTTGTGAAATCGATACAACTACTAGTGGAAATTCGATGTCAGGTTCGTTCTGTACATCCATATTCATGAACGACGTGATGCCAGCAATGGTGAGCGCCACGAACAAGACGATCGGAACCACCGGGTTCCGGATGGACCATGCGGAAATGTTATTCAAATTCATAATTTATGTCCCGACAGATCCAAAACTTACTGCTTTTTCAAAAGCTTGGGATTGATCGTTTCATCCGGATTGAGGAAGCCACCCGCGTAGAGTACGACGCGCTCGGTGCCATCAAGACCTTGTTCGATAACCAAACCATTTGCGGTGACGGAACCAACCTTCACGGGACGTTGTTTCACCTTGTTATTTTTGCCTACGATATAGACAAAGCTGCCTTCACGGCCAGTTTGCACTGCGGATTCTGGCAGAACCGGTGCAGTCATCGTGCCTGCCTTGATCTCGACTGAAGCAAATCCGCCGGGACGCAATGCCGTGTCAAAAGGCAATGCGATGCGCGCCATGCCCTGGCGGCTTTGGGCGTCAATCATCGGCGCAATCTGCCAAATATTGCCTTTGAATACGCGATCTGTCCCGACTGGCGTGACGGTTGCAGGGACACCGACAGCAACTTGACCAAGATCGTCTTCGCTTAACTTCGCCTGCAGCTCAAGCTCCCCATCTTTAGCGATACGGAAAAGGATTCCGCTGCCTGCCGATACCGTCTGACCTGGTTCGACCTTGCGTTCTAGTACGTAACCGGAAACTGGCGCACGGACATCAAGCCGTGCATTGCGCGCACGGGTTTCGGCAAGCTGCGCATTGGCGACGTTGACGCGTGCACGTGTTGCGTCGCGTGTTGCGGTCTTGCGATCGACATCAGCCTTTGAAATGAAGCCGCGCTCAACAAGTTGCATGGCACGTTCGAGTTCATTTTGTGCGAGTTGAAGGTCTGCGCGCGCGACGCCAATTTGCGCCTCAAGCGCCGCAGCTTGCTGTGTCTGGACCGAGCGGTCAACGCTTACGAGAACCTGACCTTGGCGCACCCATGCACCCGCATCGACATATACCTGAAGGACGCGTCCGCCTTCGCCAACGACACCTACTGGAATTTCGCGGCGTGCGGCAAGCGTGCCCGTTGCGTTAATGGCGCGCACAACAGAATCGCGACCAGGGGCAACCACGGTAACGGTTTGCGCTTGGCCCGCCTTGTCAGCGTCAGTCGGTGCCGCGGTGCTGCTGCCAAAGAAATAATAAGCGGCGCCCGCAACGGCCAAAATTGCGACAACAATCAGCGCGATGTTCCGCCGACGCCGATTGCGTTCTGCGTTATCCACCACCACATCGCTACCCAGCGAACTGCTCAAAGTTGTTTCGTAATTCATACCGATGTTCCAAATTCTGTCGCGGGCGCGCGTGAAGCAATCCAATGTTTTTATAGCGGAGCTGTATTACCTTAATAAGTCACTGCCTGCAAGCAGCAGAATACCAACAGCTAAACCGCCTTATTGGTCCCTATACGATAGAGGAAAAGCTTGTCCGCAACAATAGGAACTGTCGTCGATATGTTTCGACGAACAACAGTTGAGGACGCCAGAACAATCACCGCGCCCAAAAATACCATGATCCGTCCGCACGAAAAACCCCGCACAAGGCGGGGTTGGTCGTTTCGCTGGCTATTGAAAACGCGCGGTCAGTATCTCTGCTGACGCTCGTACAAGTCGCGATAATGCTGAATACGCGTCACGCGCAGGCCGGGCATACCCGACCTGTCGACCGCGCGCTGCCACGACGCAAACTCTTCAAGCGTCAGGTCATAGCGCTCGCATACGTCATTAATGGACAACAGCCCGCCATCAACAGCCGCAACGACTTCAGCTTTGCGGCGGACCACCCAGCGCGTTGTGCCGGGGGGTGGCAAGCTGTCCAGCGTGAGCGGCTCGCCCAACGGACCAATGACTTGCGCTGGACGGAAGTTTTGGTTTTCAATCATGATTCTTTTTTTGCTCCATGCCCCGCAAGGTTTAACTCGGTTTCTGTTGCATCAATAGTTAGGAGCTGGTCTTTGATATTAACTAAAGCGGCGTGGTAAATATTTGGTTCATAAGTTTTTTCTGGATCAGTTTTTTCCCAGAAAGATCCGCCCACAGTGAACCTGGCACTGGGATCAGCGGTGAAACATTGAATTCGGGCAGCAAGCTCGTCGGGCTCCGGCGCGCCACCTTGCTCGGCCTGGTGAAGGAACCGGACCGTCCGGCTGTTCGCTTGACGCAAGCGGACAGCATCGAGGACCGATTTTCTGTCCTTCCGGCTGATATCCGACTCTTGGCGTAACGCCTTGTGGGGAAAGTTCATGTCCATAACGCTTTTGTAGCGCCAGATGTTCTAACATGAGGTAAAGGCGATCTTTAAATGATGTTAGGGGACGTTAACAGCTGTTATCTTTTGCGGGCCTCTTCGCTCTGGGACTGCTTTAGAGTTATACGGAAAACTGGCTTTTGGAACTTCAAGCCATTAGGGAGGCACTCCCATGACTGACGATATTTATCATTCTGATTTTCAACTCGGGCCTGATCTTGCCGGCAAACGAATCGTTGTTGCCATGTCGGGTGGTGTCGATTCCTCTGTGGTTGCCGCGTTGGCTGCGCGCTCTGGCGCCGAAACCATTGGTGTCACGCTGCAACTATATGACCATGGCAGCGCGGTAAAACGCGCAGGTGCTTGCTGCGCAGGGCAGGATATTCGCGACGCGCGCGCCGTCGCCGATAAATTGGGTATAGCGTATTATGTGTTCGATCATGAAAGCCAGTTTCGCGAATCGGTAATCGACCATTTTGCCGATGAATATATGGCGGGCCGCACACCCATTCCTTGCGTTCGGTGCAACATGGGCGTCAAGTTTACCGATCTGTTCCGGCTTGCCCGCGAGCTTGGCGCAGATTGCCTTGCCACTGGCCATTATGTGCGCCGCGTTGAGGGACCGGCAGGCGCGGAATTGCATCGTGCTGCTGATCCTGCACGCGACCAGAGCTATTTCCTGTTTGCAACGACCCAGCATCAGCTTGATTATTTGCGTTTTCCGTTGGGCGGCATGCCCAAGCCACATGTGCGCGCGATTGCGCAGGAAATGGGGCTAGTTGTTGCCATGAAGCCCGACAGTCAGGATATCTGCTTTGTACCCGATGGCGATTATGCCAGCGTCGTGCGCAAAATCCGGCCGGATGCTGAGGTCGGTGGCGATATCGTCCATTTGGACGGGCGCACACTTGGCCAGCATAAGGGCCTTATCCATTACACCGTCGGGCAGCGTAAAGGGCTAGAGGTTGGCGGCCAGCCAGT
This sequence comes from Sphingomonadaceae bacterium PASS1, assembly GCA_002255985.1. Classification (GTDB taxonomy): domain Bacteria; phylum Pseudomonadota; class Alphaproteobacteria; order Sphingomonadales; family Sphingomonadaceae; genus Sphingorhabdus_B. The sequence continues at coordinate 612,619 of NKIR01000001.1, read as the reverse complement.
GCCTTTATATGTCATCCGGCTGGATCCGACCACGCAGCGCGTGATCGTTGGGCCGCGCGAAGCGCTGGCGGTTGAAGCGGCACGCGTAATCGATGCCAATTGGCTGGCAGACATCGGAGACCGGCCCGTGATGGCCAAGGTACGGTCAATGTCCCGCCCGGTTCCCGCCCGGATGGATGGCGAATGGTTGCGCTTTGATGCGCCCGAATATGGCGTCGCGCCGGGGCAGGCGGCGGTTTTATATGACGGTGATCGCGTACTTGGCGGTGGCTGGATTGAGGAAACGATGGCCGTGGAAATGGCTACGGCTGCGTGACATAAAGTGGTCTTCTGAGGGGGATAAAATTTACATGCATTTGGGGGAATCGCAGCGCGACATGCGCCGGGCATATGTCAACGGCGGCGTCGGTATCTTTGCATCGGGCCTTGTCTGGACACTGTCCGGACTGGTCACCATGAACTTCAGCCTGATCGCTGGCATGGCTACGCTGTTCTTTGGTGGCATGGCCATTCATCCGATATCGGTTTTGCTGGCACGCTATGTTTTCAAGCGCGGAAAAACCCGATCACCCAACCCAATGGAGATGCTGGCGTTGCAGTCTACGGTGTTTCTTATCATCGGGCTTGTCGTTGCATATCTGGTCAGCAGCACGTTCAGCCAGTAGTTCTTTTCCATCGCCTTGTTGACGGTTGCGGCGCGCTATCTTGTGTTCCAGACCGTATACGGAATGCGCCTTTATCTTGTGCTTGGCGTCGTTTTGATGCTTATTGCGAGCCTTGCGTTCTGGGTACCTGGGATTACGCCAGCTTTCATTGCGTTGACGGCTGGCATCATTGAACTGCTGTGTTCTGCGTTTATCCTCGTGCCGGCAAAACGGTAAGTTACAGCGCGTCGATTTCTGCCTGATTGAGCTGAATGCAGCCGTTTGCGTCGCGGCGCTCGGCGACCGCTTCTGCCAAGAAGGGAACAGACGCGTAAATTCGCTTGTTTTCGGGATCGTCGCTTAGGCGCACGATTTCCAAGCCCTTTTCCTTATCGGTCTCACAAGATGCCATGTCGCGGCCTTCGATATAACGGCAAGAACAGGTGATGTGTGCGCCATAAGCGACGCCAACGCGCGCTTGGCCTTTGATGCTGTTCCAGTTCCAGGCCAACCATGAAGCCGCAATCACCGCCAATGCCGCGACGATTATTTTCAGGGTCTTGAACCGAGGTTGCTGCGCTTTTTGCCCAGCTGTTGAAGTTGCGGTTGCCATAGACCCTCCATTTGGTGCATCGAACTCGATTATGCCTAGAAACAATTTCCGCCGCACGGCAACCGCTTTTTGTGCATTATCTGCACTTACCCTCGCTGGATGCAGCGCAGAGCCGCCTGCGAAGCCGACTGCCCTTGGCTTTACCCAGATCGCCAACGACGCAGCGGTGAGCCAAGAGAAGCTTGCCGATGCCATCGCACCTTTTTTCGAAGATCCCGCTGTTGGCGAAACCCGCGCTCTGGTTGTGATGCAGGGTGGCCGGATTGTTGCAGAGCGTTATGCGCCTGGATACGGGCCTGACACGCGGTTGATTAGCTGGTCCATGGCCAAAAGCGTTACTGCCGTATTGGTTGGCCTGATGGTGGCGGACGGTCGCCTTGCGTTGGATGAGCCCGCGATTGTCACCGAATGGCAAGCGCCGCGCGATAACCGCGCAAAAATAACGCTGCGGCATTTGCTGCATATGTCGTCAGGCCTCGACCACACCGAAATGGCTGAAGGTGATATTGAGATTTTCGATGCGGATACCCCGCGGATGTTGTTTCTGGATGGCCGGGAAAATGTTGCGCGTTACGCCGAAGCGCGGCCGCTTGAAGCCAATCCTGGGGAAAAGTTCGAATATAGCACGGCAACGAGCCATATTCTTGCGGACATCATGACCCGGTCGCTGACCGACAGTAAGGATCCGGTGGTGCGCCGCGACGCCATGCTTGAATATGCGCGTGGGCGGTTGTTCGAGCCCTTGGGGATGACGAGCTTTTTTCCGGAATTCGACCGGAATGGCACGATGCTTGGCGGAAGCATGATCCACGGCACGGCGCGCGACTGGGCCAAGTTCGGCGAATTTCTGCGCAATAACGGGTCGGTTCAGTCCGCGCAGTTGATGCCAACAAGCTGGATGCGGTTTATGAAAACGCCAAGTCCGAATAACCGCAGTTATGGCGCGCACATCTGGCTGAACCGAACGGCAAATGACGGCCAGGATCAGGTCCTTTTTCCCGGAAAAGCGCCGTCGGATGTGTTTGCCGCGCTGGGGCATCTGGGCCAATTTGTCGTGGTGTCACCACAACATCGGTTGACGATCGTGCGGCTTGGGAAGACGCCCGATGATCAACTGGATCCGGTTAACGACCAATTGGCCAAGCTCATTTCGGTTTTCCCGAAATGATAAAGTCTGATGACTAGGCTTTCGCCACCTGTGCGTCGTCGCCAAGGTCTTCGAACCACGCTTCGACAGGTCCGCTCAGCTTGATCAGCAATGGGTTGCCCTTGCGATCACGTGCTTTGCCAGCCTGAACCTTGATCCAGCCTTCGGAAATGCAATATTCCTCAACATTTGTGCGGATTTCGCCCTTGAAACGAATACCCACGCCGCGCGACAACAAATCGCCGTCGAAATGCGGGCTCATCGGGTTAATCGACAAGTGATCAGGTGGGGTATCTGCCCCTGCAGCTTTGGTCTCTTCAGTCATGCGCGCGGCTTTGCCGCAAAGCATAGCACTTGGCAATATGGCGCGGGCAGTGCAGGGGCTTCAAAATGGCAATTTCGAACAACTATGATGTAATAATTTTGGGCGCTGGCGGCGCTGGACTGATGTGTGCGCTGACCGCAGGCCAACGCGGACGGCGCGTGCTGGTGATTGACCATGCAACGGGACCGGGCAAGAAAATCCTGATTTCGGGCGGTGGCCGTTGCAATTTCACCAACGTCAACGCGACAACGGTCCATGCGCAAGAACGCTATTTGTCGGCCAACTCCCATTTTTCGAAGTCCGCATTGGGACGGTACACGCCGCAGGACTTTATCGCGCTGGTGCGCAGCTACGGCATCGCCTTTCATGAAAAGACGCTTGGTCAGCTGTTCTGTGACGGATCCGCGCGCCAGATTGTTGAAATGCTCATGGAAGAGTGCGACCGGTCGCACACGCTTGGTGGCCGTGTGGACTTTGCGTTCAATTCCCCCGTTGGCGAGATATCGCACGACGGCAGCGTCTATCATGTTATGTATAACGGCCTGCGCGCGTCTGCCGCGTCTTTGGTCATTGCCACGGGTGGCCCAAGCATTCCGAAAATGGGTGCTACGGCTTTCGCTTATGATCTGGGCCGGCAATTTGGACTGAAGATTGTGGAGCCAAGGCCGGCGCTGGTCCCGCTTACGCTTGGCGGGGATGATGTCCTGTTCCGTGAATTGTCAGGCGTATCGGCTGAGGTTGTTGCCCAACATGGCAAAACGGTATTCCGCGAAGCGGCATTGTTCACCCACCGCGGACTGAGTGGCCCTGCGGTTCTTCAGATCAGCAGCTATTGGCGGCCAGGTGACCGTGTTGGGATCGATTTCCTGCCGGATCATGATGCGCCGGCATGGCTGTTGTCCGAAAAGCGCGCACGCCCGAAGGCGACACTGAAATCGACGCTTGATCGGGTCCTCTCAGCCCGACTGGCGGAGGCTTTGGCAGATAAACTTGCGCTGCAAGGGAACCTTGCCGACCAAAGCGACCGCAAGCTGGCAGAAGCGGGCGCATTGCTGGATTGTTGGCCATTCGTGCCCAATGGCAGTGAGGGCTATGCCAAGGCGGAGGTGACACTTGGCGGGATCAGCACCGACGGCCTTTCGCAGCAGACAATGGAAGCCAAAAAAATGTCGGGGCTTTATTGCATCGGCGAGGCTGTTGATGTCACTGGCTGGCTAGGTGGCTATAACTTCCAATGGGCATGGGCGAGCGGCGTCGCTGCGGGTGAAGCAGTTTAAACACCCGAAATTGCAAGTTTATCCATGGTATGAAAGCCGCAGTTCCACTTTTAGTGCATTTTTATGCACCCAAATTGAGATTCCCGCGTTTTCCGGTCGGTGACTAACAAACCAACAAGGAAAACGACATGAAAATCTCTCAAATATTATTGATCGGCGCTGCCTCGCTCGCGACGTTTGCAACCCCTGCATTTGCACAGTCAGAAGATAAACAGTGGGAAGGCGCGTATATCGGCGGCTCGTTCGGCCTCGGCGTACAGAACAACGATCGCAACGAGAGCGTTGTTTTTGACACCAATCGTGACGGTGCATTCGACAATAGCGTAAACACCATTTTGGGCGTGAATGCTTTCGCACCCGGCTTTTGTGGCGGCGCATCGACGGGAACCGCGCCAACCGATGGCTGCCTGAGTGACAAGGACGGATATGAATACAACATCCGCGCTGGCTATGACGCACAGTCGGGCAACATCGTGTATGGTTTTGTGCTTGAAGGCGGCATGAATAAATCGCGTGACAGCGTCACAGCATTCAGCAGCACGTCCGCTGCCTATCCGCTAACCCGTGAAATCGACTATTCGCTGCAGGCCCGTGCGCGTGTTGGGTACGCGGCGCGCGGTGCATTATTCTATGCAACCGGTGGTGCAGCCTATGCCAAGATCAACAACAGCTTTTCCACCACCAATAGTGCCAACAGCTTTACCGACAATGGCAACAGCAAAAGCTGGGGCTATTCCTATGGCGGCGGCGCGGAAGTGAAGCTTGCTAAAAACTTCTCGCTTGGTCTTGAATATCTCTACACCAATTTCGTCGAAGATAATTATGTCGTGTCTGTCGGACCAGGCACAGCGGCGGCGGCGGATCCGTTTCTGCTCGTATCGGGCGGAACCGATATGCGTCGCAGCGACAGCGATTTTGCTATGCACAATATCCGTTTGACGGCGGCATTCCGTTTCTAAGCAAACTGGATATCCTGCATAAGAAAAGGGCGCCAAACTGGCGCCCTTTTTTGTTTATGCAGCCTGTTTGGCGCGTGATGCTTTTTTCCGCTCGTTCGGATCAAGCAAACGCTTGCGCAAGCGGATATTCTTTGGCGTGACCTCAACCATTTCATCGTCATCGATATAGGCAATGGCTTGCTCAAGCGTGAGACGCTTTGGCGGGGTGAGGCGGATGGCATCGTCCTTGCCGGTCGAACGGAAGTTCGTCAGCTGCTTCGACTTCATTGGGTTCACTTCCAAATCGTCTGGCTTGGCGTTTTCGCCGATGATCATGCCTTCGTAGAGAGCTTCACCAGGCGATACCATCAAGATGCCGCGCTCTTCCAATGGGCCCAGTGCGTAAGCAACGGCTTCACCAGCACCATTTGAAATCAAAACGCCGTTCTTGCGGCCTTCGATTGCGCCACGATGCGGACCATATTTTTCGAACAAGCGGTTCATGATGCCCGTGCCGCGCGTGTCGGACAGGAATTCGCCATGGTAACCGATCAGGCCACGTGATGGCGCGCTGAAGGTGATGCGGGTTTTGCCGCCACCTGAAGGACGCATGTCGGTAAGGTCGCCCTTACGCACGGCCATTTTTTCAACGACTGTACCGGAATATTCATCATCAACATCGATGACGACGGTTTCATACGGCTCGGTCTTCTGGCCTTTTTCGTCTTCGCGGAACAGCACACGTGGGCGGCTGATGCCAAGTTCAAAGCCTTCGCGGCGCATCGTTTCGATAAGAACGCCCAGCTGAAGTTCGCCACGCCCAGCCACTTCAAAGCTGTCCTTGTCTTCGGCTTCCGTAATACGGACGGCGACGTTGCTTTCGGCTTCGCGCATCAGACGGTCGCGGATCATGCGGCTCGTAACCTTCGTGCCTTCACGGCCAGCCATTGGGCTGTCGTTCACCGAAAAGCGCATCGACAATGTTGGCGGATCGATAGGCTGCGCCTGCAATGGCTCGGTCACCGTAGGCTCTGCGATGGTGTCTGCCACAGTCGCGGTGGTCAAACCGGCGATAGAGATAATGTCGCCAGCCTTGGCTTCTTCAACAGGAACGCGTTCAAGGCCACGGAATGACATGATCTTGGATGCACGGCCGGTTTCGACAACCTTGCCATCCGGGTTCAAGGCGTGGATCTGTTGGTTCACCTTGACGGTACCCGACAGCACGAGGCCAGTCAGGATACGGCCAAGGAAGTTGTCGCGGTCAAGCAAGGTGACAAGCATCTTGAACTCGCCATCAACGTCAGCCTTTGGCTCTGGAACATGGCTGACGATGGTTTCGAACATCGGGGTCAGCGTGCCTTCGCGTAAGCTTGGGTCCGTCGACGCATAGCCATTACGGCCCGATGCATAGAGCACAGGGAAATCGAGCTGTTCATCGGTCGCATCCAGCGACACGAAAAGGTCGAACACTTCGTCCAACACTTCCTGAATACGCTCGTCAGGACGGTCAACCTTGTTGACGACGACGATTGGCTTCAAACCAAGGGCCAACGCCTTGCCGGTAACGAACTTCGTCTGTGGCATGGCGCCTTCGGACGAATCGACGAGCAGGATAACGCCGTCGACCATTGAAAGGATGCGCTCAACTTCACCGCCGAAGTCGGCGTGGCCTGGGGTGTCGACGATGTTGATGCGGGTATCGTTCCATTCGACCGATGTGCACTTGGCAAGAATGGTGATGCCGCGTTCTTTTTCGAGGTCGTTCGAATCCATGGCGCGTTCTTCGATGCGCTGGTTGTCGCGGAAGGTGCCAGACTGACGAAACAGTTGGTCAACAAGGGTGGTTTTGCCGTGATCGACGTGCGCGATGATGGCGATATTACGCAATGACATTTAGAAATGGGCCTTTTGGAAGGTCTTCATGGTAGCCACATGCCACCAGATTCTCGCGGGCCCTTAACCCAATATGTGTTGCGGCGCAACATCGCTGGTGTTGCAATAGGCGATTGTTCAGGTCAAAGCATCGCCATGATTGCCCGTATCTTTGCTGACCGCTTCGTTCTTTTGCTGCTTGGCACGATATTGCTGGCAAGCTTTCTACCCGTGCGTGGAGAGGCTGCCAATGTTGCGGCCATGATCTCCTCCGCCGCGATTTTTGTGCTCTTTTTCCTGAACGGTGTGCGGTTGCCGCGGCAAGAGGTTGTCAACGGCGTGCGCAACTGGCGGCTGCAGGGCGCGATTTTCCTTTTCGTATTTGGGGTGATGTCCGCTGCCGGATTAATGCTGTCGCATATTTTCGACAATGTCCTGCCGGCCACGCTCGCGCTCGGGATATTGTTCACCGGGATATTACCATCGACGGTGCAGTCGGCCGCCGCCTATTGTGCATTGGCCAAAGGCAATGTTGCCGCGTCGGTGGTGGCTGCCGCCTTGATTAACCTTGTCGGCGTGTTCCTTTCGCCCGTGCTGTTCGCTTTGTTGGCGCATGTGGGCGAAGGCAGCGTGTCGGGTGAAGCCGTGGGACGGATTGCGTTGATCTTGCTGCTGCCCTTTGTGCTTGGCCAGATGATGCAGCGTTGGTTTAAGCCATGGGTCGATGGGCACAAGTCGCTCGCGACATGGATGGACCGCGCGTCGATTGCTATTGCGGTCTATGTGGCCTTTTCAGGCGCAGTGGTTGCAGGTATCTGGAGTATCGTACGCGGTGACGAGCTGGCGTGGCTGGCCGTGGCGCTATCGATCATGCTTGTCGTCGGCTTTGGCGGTGCGTGGTTGCTGGGCGGGGTCATGAAACTGCCACGCGGTGACCGGATTAGCATGCTGTTTTCAGGCGGGCAGAAAAGCATCGCCATTGGCGCGCCGCTGGCCGCCACGATGTTTACACCGGCGATTGCTGGCATGGTGCTGTTACCGACGCTGGCCTACCATATGGCCCAGTTGATATTGTCTGCACCCATGGCGACGCATTTGGCTGCATCTGCGCCATCGGCCGACTAGTTTTTACATAATCGTCATCCTGAACTTGTTTCAGGATAACATGCGGCCGTTTCTTGTTATCCCGAAACAAGTTCGGGATAACGAAGTATTCTTGCACAGTGCGGCGCTACAGACTCCTGAGCGCCTCCGAAGGCCGCGCGGCCAATATTGGCAATGAACCGACAATCCCGAGTATGAATGTCAGCCCCGCACCACCGACCAACGTCAGCATTAATATTCCATAATCGGGCGCGAAGCTGAAATCGAAGATTTGCACGACAACATAATATGCCGCACCCATGCCAAGCGCGAGGGAGAGCAATCCGAGCACCATAGCCAAGATGCCATATTCCATCGCCTGTGCGCCCAGTATCTGGCTGCGTGTGCCGCCAAGCATTTTGGTAATCACCGCGTCATAGATGCGCGACTGGCGCGCAGCGGCGATGGCACCCACCAGAACAGCGATGCCCGCCAATATCGCGATGGACGCAGCCGCCGCGATGGCTTGTGCCATCTGGCTGAGCAAGGTTGTAATCTGCGCAGTGACCTCGCCAACCTCAATAAGGGAGGATGAGGGAAATGCGGGCGGCAAGGATTTGGCCAAGATGCGCTCGGCGTCCTTTGACACCGTCAACGTCGCCACCATATTGTGCGGCGCGGCGTCGAGGCTGCCGGGTGAAAACACCATCACATAATTCAGGCCGAAATTCTCCCAATTGACGGTGCGCAGTGATGCAATCTTGGCGGGAACTTCGACGCCAAGCAGGCTGACGGTCAGGCTATCGCCAATGCCAACATTCAGCACTTCGGCGATTTCGGCATCAAGGCTGACCAACGCTGGTCCATTATAATCGGCTGGCCACCATTCGCCCTCCACGATCTCGCTGCCTTTTGGCACCGTCGCGCTGTAGGTCAGGCCACGGTCGCCATTCAGCACCCATGCGCCTTCCGGTAGCTCCTCCAATTGATCGACGCGTTGGCCGCCATATTCGATGATCGTGCCACGCAGCGCGGGGATGAGGTTGATTGTGGCGGCAGGGTCTGCGTCCTTTACCATGGTCGTGAACTTCGCAGCGCCGTCGCGCGGGATATCGAGCACGAAAAAGCTTGGTGCGCGTTCTGGGACGCTGTTCTTGATCTCGTTATTGATGCTGGTCTGAATCGCCGCAAGTGTGACGAACAAGGTCAGGCCAAGACCCAAAGCGACGACGAGCGCTTGTGTCTGCGCGCCTGGCCTATGCAAGTTGGCGAGGGCCAGCCGGGGCAGTGGGGCCTTTGGACGGGGCAGGCGAACAGCAATGAAGCGCAGCAGGAATGCGATGCCCGTGAGCAAAAGCAATAGGCCGAACGCCGCGCCAATGAACGCCAGCGAGAACATCGGCTCGCGTGCTGTGACAACGGCCAGCGCCACGATTGCGAAAATCGCGCCAACGACCCAGATGCTGCTTTTGCGGTCGATGCGGCTGTTACCTTCGACGATCGCGCGGAACAGGCCGGCTGCAGGCACCGTGCGGGCACGCGCAAGGGGGGGCAGGGCAAAGGCGAGCGCAATCAGCAAGCCGTAGATCGCGCTGACCGCCAAGGGGAGCGGATGCACGTTGAAACCTGGCGCAACGGGCAGGATGTCGCCTGCGACCCAACCAATCGCCATCGGCATGACGCTGCCTACGCCGAGGCCAACCAATATCGCGACAGATGCGACCGCAAGGATTTGCAGCATGTAGATACGGAAAATCGTCTGGCTGTCCGCGCCAGTGACCTTCAATGTCGCGATGCTTGCGCTTTTGCTGGCAAGATAGCTGCCCACGCCATTGCCGACGCCAATACCCGCGATCACCAATGCGGCGAGGCCGACAAGTGTCAGGAATTGCCCCATGCGTTCAATGAAGCGCCGTGTTCCCGGCGCGCCGTTTGACCGGTCGGTAATATCCCAGCCCGCGGAGGGAAATTGGGCCTCAAGCGCTTTGGCGAAGGCTGCGGCGTCTTCTTGCGGCCCAAGCTTGATGCGGTATTTGCTCTCATACATGCTGCCCGGCTGGATGAGGCCAGTGTCCGGCAGCGATGCCATGTTGATGATGGCCACTGGTCCAAGCGTGAAGCCTTCGCCCAAGCGGTCGGGCTCGTCCGCGATGATGCCGGCAACCTTGAACCTCGCTTCGCCAAAACGGACGCTGCCGCCAGTTGCGATATCAAGTCGTTCGGACAAGGTTGGTCCGATGTAAATCTCACCTTTCGCCGGCGCTTTGGCCGGGCCACCTTCGCGCAATTTCAGCGCGCCATAATGCGGATAGACATTGTCGATGGCCTTAAGTTCCGCAAGCAGGCTGTCGTCGCCAATCGCCATTGCGCGCAAGCGGATCGTTTCGGAAACCGCACCCGCCTTGCGCATCGCCGCCATTTCGGCGGCGTTGGCTTCGCGCTGTGCAATGCCGATCTCAATATCCCCGCCCAGGATCGTCTGGCCGCGCCGCGAAAGCTCGTCTGAAATCCCGGCCGTCAGGCTGCCAATCGCGGCCAATGTCGCGACGCCCAGAAACAGGCAAATTGCAAGCAGCCGAAGCCCGCGAATGCGTGCGGACAGATCGCGGCGCGATATGCGCCAAATAGCGGCGAGCGGGAGGGTCAACCTACACGCTCCACCACATGGCCATCTTGCATCACAATGACGCGGTCGCATTTGCGTGCGAGTTCGGGGTCATGCGTGATGATCAGCAATGTTGCGCCCAATGCCGCGCGGCGGGCGAATAACAGGTCAACAATCGACGTGCCGGTCGACCCGTCCAGATTGCCCGTCGGTTCGTCGGCAAATATGATTTTGGGGCCAGCCGCCATGGCGCGGGCGATGGCAACACGTTGTTGCTCGCCGCCCGACAGTTGCGATGGATAATGCGTCAACCGATGTCCAAGGCCTACCGCTTCCAACTCGGCCTTTGCGCGGCCGAATGGATCATCCATCCCTGCCAGTTCCATCGGGATTGCGACATTTTCGAGCGCGGTCATCGTTGGCAACAAATGAAACGCCTGCAGCACAATGCCGATACGCCCGCGCCGTGCGCGTGCCAGCGCGTCTTCATCCAGTTTCGTAAAGTCGAGGCCATCGACCAGAACAGTGCCGCCAGTCGCTTGCTCAAGCCCCGCCAAAACCGCCATGAGAGAGGACTTACCCGACCCCGATGGGCCAAGCAATGCAACGCTGCTGTCATACGGCACCTCAAGGTCTACGCCGCGTAAAATCGACACCGCGGCATCGTTGGAACCAAGGCTTAGGGTGACATTTGCCGCACGGATTGCCATATCCGTTTTCATGTTAACCGGAGCGTGCAAGGAAGCATCCTTATGAATAGAGGTTTTTGGCTATATGGTGCGCTTATTGTCGCAATCCAAGGGCTGGTTGCATGCGGGTCTAACCCTGTAGCGGAAAATAAGGCGCACGTTCAGGAAACGGCGAAGGTTCAGCAATATGACCGGCTGGTCGTGGCCTTTGGGGACAGCCTCTATGCAGGCTATCGACTTGCCCCCAATGAAGGGCTCGCGCCGCAATTGCAGGCCGCGTTGCAGGCCGATGGCATAAATGCGCGGGTCCACAATGCTGGCGTGTCGGGCGATACAACAGCGGCGGGAAAAACGCGGCTGGCATTTGTGCTGGATAATCTGGACCGCAAGCCGGATTTGGTCGTGCTTGGGCTTGGCGGCAACGATATGTTGCGCGGTATCAAGCCTGCAGAAACCAAGGCAAACATGGTCGCGATGCTGGACGAGCTGAAGCGGCGCGAAATTCCCGTTATGCTAACAGGTATGATCGCCGCGCCGAACCTGGGTCAGGATTATGGCAATGCTTTCAATGCGATATTCCCGCAACTCGCGAAGCAATATGACGCGCCTTTATATCCATTTTTTCTTGAGGGTGTCGTGACCGATGGCGCGCTGATGCTGCCCGATAACATCCATCCCAATACCAAAGGGGTATCGCGGGTTGTCGAAGGATTATCGCCGCTGGTCGAAGCTGCTTTGAAGGAATAAGGCGACGCTGTATTAGAAAAATAATACAGCTGGGGCGCTAAGTGCTTGAAATGGTCAGGCACTCGCTCCATCTGTTATACGATCAAAGGACAGAGGGATTTCGCGATGTCGACTGAAACCGTTACCCAAACCGTACCAGAGCTGAAGCTGACTCCGCCCGACCCCGTGCCAACCGTCGCGCCGCAACAGGCGATGGGCTTGGTCCCGGTGACCGATGAACAGCAAAGCAAGCTTGCGCAGCGCGTTGAAGCCTATGTCGCTGACTTGGTCGCGCAGGATGTGAACAGCCCTGAATTTGGCAAGCGCGTGGACCAGTTGACCAATATGGGCCGCAAGGAAATTATGGAAGCATCGGCGCAGTCGAACCGTTTCCTCGACAAGCCCATTCGTCGCATGGATGAAAGTTCAGGCGTCGGCGCGGATCTCGCCGAGTTGCGCCGCGTTGTCGAAGATCTGGACCCTTCCAAAAAGGGCAATCTGATGACCAAGCAGAAACTGTTTGGCATCATCCCATTCGGCAATAAGCTGCGCAATTATTTCGACAGCTATCAAAGTTCGCAAACGCATATCAGTTCGGTTCTCGCTCGTCTTGGCAACGGCAAGGATGAGCTGTTGATGGACAATGCCGCGATCGACGTTGAGCGGCAGAATCTGTGGGTTGCCATGGGCAAGCTGGAACAGATGATTGTCATGTCCAAGCAGTTGGATACGAAACTGGAAGAAAAAGCCGCTGAACTTGAACTGTCCGACCCGGCCAAGGCGCGCGCGATAAAGGAAAGCGCGTTGTTCTATGTGCGCCAACGTACGCAGGATTTGCTGACGCAAATGGCGGTGACGGTGCAGGGTTATCTCGCGCTTGATTTGGTCAAAAAGAACAATGTCGAACTGGTCAAAGGTGTCGACCGTGCATCGACCACCACGGTTGGCGCATTGCGCACGGCCGTTACCGTGGCGCAGGCGATGACCAACCAGAAGCTCGTTTTGGAGCAGATTACCGCGCTCAACACGACGACCGCGAATATCATCGACAGCACAGGGCAATTGCTGCGCGACAATACGGGCCGCATTCATGAACAAGCAGCCGGCGCCACCATCCCGTTGGAAACGTTGAGCCGTGCGTTCCAGAATATCTACGACACGATGGATGCCATCGACACCTTTAAGATGAAGGCGCTCGACAGCATGAAGCAAACGTCCGAAGCGCTTGAGAAGGAAGTCGAGAAGTCCAAGGGCTATATCGCGCGTGCCGAAGGTCAGGCGCAGGCGACCAAGTCGGTGCAGGACAGCGGTCTGTTGTCACTTGAGGTATCATGACTGTATTTTACTGTAGCCCTGAGCCCGTCGAAGGGCGCTTGTCGGCTGGACGTGCTTCGATAAGCTCAGCACTATGGTGTGCATATCAAGGTACAATATGAACAGCCCCGCATCCAATTCAGACGACACTCTTAACGCCGCCGCACGGTCGCTGCGCAATGTCCGCTTTGCCCCCATCGGGACAAAGTCGCAGGCGCTGCGCCGCGCACATTTCTGGGGCAAGCTGAGCAAAGCCACGATGGCGATCGGTGCTGTTTTAATTGGCGCAGGCATCATCGGCGGCATTATTGGCGGCATCGGTTTTTGGGGCGTGATGATCACTGCCCTGCTGGTGACAACCGCAGCCTATGTCTTGATGCGTTTCCCACAAATGCCGATGCCCACGGCGGAGAGCCTGAAGATTACCGATCTGGGCACATTGGCGGGAAAAACAGAGATTTGGCTTGAGGCACAGCGTCCTGCATTGCCCGCGCCTGCTGTGTCGTTGATGCAAGATATCGGGCTTCGGTTGGACCAACTTGCACCGCAACTGCAAACGCTCGACGATAATGACCCTGCGGCCCGTGAAGTCCGGAAACTTGTGGGTGAACATCTGCCCGAGCTAATTAATGGCTATAAACGCATTCCCGATAGCCTTCGCCACAAAGAGCATGCCGGAAAGACACCCGCGCAGCAGCTGGTCGATGGCCTGAATACGATTGACCGCGAAATCGAGACGATGACGGGCCAGATTTCGCGCGGTGAGCTCGACAAATTAGCGGTGCGTGGCCGGTATCTCGAAATACGCTATGATAACGCTGCCGAAAATGGTCAGGGCGTATAAGTCCTCAATCATGAAAGCGCGTGTCGCTAGCGATTGGCAACGACATGTACAGGAAAACGGGTTGACCAAATCCAGCTTACAGCGCGACATTTTTGGAACGCTGGCGAGCGGTGAAGCTGTCCACGCGGTGACGCTGACCAATGCTGCGGGCATGTCGGTCAGGATTATCAGCTATGGCGCTTCTATCCAGTCGGTGTGTGTGCCCGACGCCAACGGTAACTTTGCGGACGTTACAACCGGCTACGCCAATATTGAGGAATATGTCGCGCAGCGGCAGTATTTCGGCGCGACCGTCGGCCGGGTCGCCAACCGTATTGCCGGTGCGCGTTTTGAACTTGATGGCAAGGTCTACAGCGTTCCCGCCAATGACGGCACCCATTCGCAGCACGGGGGCGATGTCGGGTTCGACAAAGTGAACTGGACGATCACGGATTGCGATGAAGAGGCTTTATCGGTGACGCTCTCGCATATTAGCTCCGATGGTGACGAGGGATATCCGGGCACGTTGACGGTTACCGCAACATATCAATTGCACCCCGACAATGCTTTGTCGGTGCATTACCAAGCGCTCACCGATGCGCCGACCTGCGTGAACCTGACGAACCATGCTTATTGGCATCTGGGCGGCGAGGGGGCTGCCTATGATGCGATGGACCATGTGCTGACGATCGCAGCCGAACAATTTCTGCCGGTTGATGTTATGCTAATTCCGACGGGCGAACGCCGCAGCGTTGTTGCCACGCCATTTGATTTTCGTGAACCCATGCCCATCAGAAAATATGTTCGCAGCAACGCCGACATTCAACTGACGCATGGCAGCGGATATGACCATAATTGGGTGGTTGATGAGGAAGTCACGCGCGAACCCCGATTGATGGCACATTTGGAAGATCCTGTATCCGGGCGGACGATGACGTTGCTGTCCAACCAGCCCGGGCTGCAGTTTTACTCTGGCAATTTCTTTGACGGAACGACATCGGGTAAGGCAGGCAAGAGTTACATGATCGGCGATGCGATTGCGCTTGAGCCGCAAATGTTTCCGGACGCACTTAACCAGCCCTCTTTTGCTTCAGTTGTTCTCCGTCCAGGGCATAGCTATTCCAATATTATTATGTGGCGTTTCGGTGTCGGCCGGTTGTTTTTTCCTAATATGAACGCATAAACAGATGAAAAGCTAAAGCGTTGCGGCAACTCGCGACACGATGTCTGTTTTGGATGTAAAACCGCGTGGAATCCGGTATGCATGGACGACTAGCAGAAAATGAATAATCGGGATGCTTCATGAATTCACTGCTGAAAGGGGGCAGCGCCCAACACTTTCATTCGTCCTCAAGCATTTTGCTCATCGATGACGAGTACGAAATTTTGCCCGAATATCAGGAATTTTTCGAACTCGCGGGGTTTAGGACGTTCACCTGCGCTGATCCCTTTCAAGGCATGGCAATGGTGCTTGAAACACCAGACATTGCAGTTGTCATCACTGATCTACGCATGGCACATCTGGATGGCATCGGCATGATTAAAGACCTTCGGGCGTCGCTACCGGCCGGAAGGGATGTTCATTTCATGATTTTAACGGGTGATGCCAGCTCCGAGCTATGTGGTGACTTGGCAGACATTCCCATCTTTCTGAAACCAGCTGACACAGACGCATTGGTTGCGGCTATCCGCGCGGTGTTGGTGTGTTGAACCGCCGCTGGACCGAATTCCCGGCGACCTGGGCTATTCCCCTAAAAGAACTTCTGATTGCGCTGTTACTCGGCGTTGCAGGGCTTTTTCTGAACACTTTCGAGCTCAAGCTTGGTTGGGGCATGAACTTTGTACTCGGAAACGCGCTGGTATATGTGTTTGTTCGCGTGCTGGCTCCGCAGTCTCTGGTGCTTGCGGTTTCAGTGTCAAGTATCGGGTCTATCATCTTGTGGAACCATCCATGGGGTTGGATCGTGTCGGTATGCGAAGCGGTATTTATCGCCGTCGTTGCGCCTCGCACATCGCCTGTACGCAGCGTCGTTCTTTACTGGATAGTGGCAGGCGCGCCTTTATTGTTCCTATTCTATGGCGGCATCCTGAAAATGGATCAGCTGTCGCTTGCCCTCGTCGTCGCAAAGCAAATCGCGAACGGGATATTGAACGTTGTTCTTGGTGAGATCATGTATGTTGCCATTTTGAGCCGAAATCCATTCGGAAAATTCGGACATTGGCCCAAGATCAGGGTTGAATGCTTTACGGTCATGTTATTCATGGGAACGGTGCTCATCCCGACTACGGTGTATATGGCGCTGGATGCGCCGTCGCGTGAACGTGCTACGATGGACGCGGTTAACAGAAACCTTGAATCCCGTATGAGCGTCGCGGACGCGAAGTTGAGTGCATGGGTGGATTCACGAACTATGCTGCTGCGCGGCTATGCAGATAATAGCCAACTTCGAAGCGGCCAGTCCGATGTTCGTTTGCCGAAGGCATTCTTGGCTGAATTTCAGAAAATTGCTTTCTTGGCCCCTAATCAAAGCCTGGCGGCGTTTGCATCGGCTGAAGGTGGTTCGGTTATCGGAGCAACGGCGGCTAAAGCGGATCTATCGCCTCCAACGGACAAGCGGGCGCGCTTGGTTGCGTTAACCCTTGGGCAAGCGCGATCGAATGTCCATTTTGCATTGGTGGTTCCGCATGTTCGAAACGGCAAAGTGGATTATATCGTCGCAATATTACGTCCGGCAACCTTACATGATCTTGTCGAAATTCCCGGCCAGCACTTCATGGGCAATATTTTTGTCATCAGCCCTGCCCAAGGGACGTTCGCGCTGACCCGTTTCGCCTCGAACGCACGTAGTCTTGTCAATTCCATGTCCCGAAGTCAGCAGGCGACTGCTTTTACGAAACCCGTTCTTTTAAGTGAAGTCGATTATGGGCGTGCAATCATGTCCGATCTGCGTGACTCCCAAATCGTTCGCGTGAGACCCATCGCTGCTCTGCCAGAATGGCAAGTCGCTTCAGTGCTTCCGCTTCAGCCTGCGGTGCTTAAAGCGCGCGCGGGACAACTGCTTCATTTTCTTGCGCTCATCGCATTTGTTTTTCTGATTGGGCTGTTGGCATCGCATATGAGCTTGAAGGCGTCGAAGATATTACGGCGTGTGTCGCAGTCAGCCGCAGACCTTACGCAGTTTGGAAGATCACAACCTTCGTCCGACCAGATATTTATTGAGGAAGTGAGCGAGATTTCGGGAACTATAGCGATTGCAGCTGCTTCGTTCGGACGCGAGCGCGGAGCGTTGGCAAGCTATCAACGCCGGTTGAACAGCATCGCACAGCATGCTCCGATCATCGTCTATGCTGTTGACGTCGCGAATGGGGAAGGGACGGACATGACCTACATAAGCCCGTCACTTGAAAAAATGATGGGCTATTCGACGGCCGAAGGTTTGACAGCAAACTGGTGGAGCAGCTCCATTCATCCGGACGACTACGAGCACTGCATGGCGCAATTTAGCCATTTGGAGCCGGGGAAAGTGTACGCGGCCGAATACCGCCTCCGGCACAAAAATGGCCACTATGTCTGGGTATATGACACGCTATCCGTTGAGCCCACGGCGCAGGGGGCAGAGCAAGAAGCTGTTGGCATCATCATGGATATTTCCGAACGAAAAGCTTCCGAGGACCAGCTTTTGCAATCGGACAAGATGGCAAGCCTTGGCCGGATGATCTCAGGTACGGCGCACGAGTTAAACCAGCCGTTGAATTTTATCAAATTGGCGGCGTCAAACTTGCGCGAAAACGCGGTTCGGGGTCGCTTAGAGGCAGAAAGATTCATTCCGAAACTTGAAAATGTTGTGGCGCAGGTCGAACGCGCCTCCGCCATATTGCTGCAGATGCGGATATTCGGCCGGACATCGAAGGAAGCGCCTTCCGCGATCAATATCCAAAGCACCGTTGAATCCGTCATCCTGATGGCCGAACCACAGATGGAGCTCGATGGGACGCAAGTGGTCACTGAAGTGAAAGCCTCCGACATTCACGTCTGGGCTTTTCCAGTGATGCTGGAGCAGGTTCTCCTGAACCTGTTCATCAATGCCAATGATGCCATTCGTAGCCGGCATGAGGCTGGCGACAGCGCAGAGGGTGAAATAAAAATCACCATTGATAGCAATGGGCGATCGGCGGTGATCACTGTTGCCGACAATGGCGCTGGCATCGCCCCAGATGTCTTGCCCAAGATATTCGAGCCGTTTTTCACGACTAAGCCGCCCAAGGAAGGCACGGGGCTTGGGCTATCGATTAGCTATGGCATCATCCGCGACATGGGCGGGATGCTGCGGGCCAAATCGAGCCGCAGAGGAGCGCGTTTCATTATAGAACTGCCACTTGCCGATGCAATAGCAACCGAGGCAGCTTGAATCCGCCTAAGGTTTAGAACAAAATCTTCATACGTTGTTACATTGACAGGCAGAAGTGTTCACAGCAAAGTGCGAATGACACCGGTTACCTTAGGCAGCCCTAAAAGGAATGAAGCGATGATTAGCCGCCGGACAAGCCTTTTACTTTTGGGTTCCGCGCCGCTGCTGCCTTACGCGGCCCGCGCGCAAGGTTCGGCCGCTACCTCCAGCCTTGATCCACATGCGGCGATGCGTTGGGCAAAGGGATTTGAGGGGCAACGCCGTGCAGATTTGGGTAACGGCAAATTCCTGAACCCGATTTTTGCAGGCGACCATCCGGATCCGTCTTTGGTTTGTGACGGTGAGGATTATTATCTCACTTTCTCCACCTTTGACGCATATCCCGGCATTGTCATCTGGCACAGTAAGGACCTTGTAAATTGGCGACCAGTCACCGCAGCGCTGACAAAGCCAATCGGTTCGGTATGGGCACCCGATTTGGTGAAACATGACGGCCGTTTCTATTGCTACATCCCGGCGCGCACACCCGAGAAGAAGTCCATCTACCTCATCTCCGCGGACAAGATTGAAGGCCCGTGGAGCGATCCGGTTGACCTGAATTTGCCCCTGCATATCGACCCCGCACATGTCGCAGACGATGACGGCACGCGTTGGCTGTTTCTGTCCGGTGGAGACCGCGTTCAGCTATCAGGCGACGGCTTATCCACCGTCGGTTCTGTCGAGCATGTCTACGACCCGTGGCGTTATCCCGAAGAATGGGTGGTTGAAACATTCGCGCCCGAAGGTCCGAAGATCATGAAGCGCGGTGACTATTGGTATATGACGACTGCGGTTGGTGGCACCGCTGGCCCACCGAGCGGCCATATGGTCATTATGGCGCGCAGCAAATCGCTCGCTGGTCCATGGGAAAATTGCCCGCGCAATCCGTTAATACGGACTTTATCGGCGCGTGAAAAATGGTGGTCGCGCGGCCATGCGACATTGTTCGAAGGCCCGGGTGGCAAATATTGGATGATGTATCATGGCTATGAAAATGGCTATTGGACCTTGGGTCGGCAGACGCTGCTTGAGCCTGTTAAATGGGATGCCGATGGCTGGCCGCGTCCATTGGGTGGGGA
Source organism: Sphingomonadaceae bacterium PASS1 (assembly GCA_002255985.1). GTDB lineage: Bacteria > Pseudomonadota > Alphaproteobacteria > Sphingomonadales > Sphingomonadaceae > Sphingorhabdus_B. The sequence continues at coordinate 593,033 of NKIR01000001.1, read as the reverse complement.
TTTGTCCCGCCCGATTAAGAAACCTCGGGACATTGGCCCTCAACAACATGGCGCACCATTGTCGGATGACTTTTCGACGGACAAAATGGGTACGCAATGGGCGTTTTATGATCCAGCCAATGAAGAAGCCAACAGGCTGAAGCGGGTTGGCGGCACCTTGCATATGGCGGCCAAGGGCAAGACGCCGTCAGATTGCTCGCCCTTATGCGCGCTGACAGGGGATCAGGCGTACCGTGTCATTGTGGATATTGAAACCGATCCCGGAGCCGAAGGCGGTATATTGCTGTTCTACAATCGCCGCCTTTATGCAGGATTGGGTTTTGGCAGTAAGGGCGTTGTCATGCATCGCTATGGCCTGCAACGGCCGCGTGGCGCCATTCCCGGCCAACGTGACCCCGGTGGCAGCGCTGTGTCAAAACTGTCGATACGTCTGACGAATGACCGCAACATCCTGACCATTCACACCAGCGATGATGGCCGCAAGACATGGCGCAAGTTCGACGTCCAAATGGAAGTATCGGGCTACCACCATAATGTCGCATACGACTTCCTTTCACTTCGCCCCGCGCTCTATGCCGCCGGACAAGGCGAAGTCCGCTTTCGCAATTTCACCTATGAGGCTTTACCTTGACTACGCCCTTGAAACTTCATCCTGACCGGCTTTTCCCGACGGACTCTGCCGTTCGGGATATGGCACGCCGACTACATGCCGAAGTCGCTGGCTTGCCGATCATCAGCCCACATGGCCACACCGATCCTGAGTGGTGGGCGACCGATGCATCTTTTGGCAATGCGACCGAACTGCTTCTGCATCCCGATCATTACGTCCTGCGCATGTTATACTCGCAAGGTGTTCCGCTTGAGGCGCTCGGCATCCGCAATGCCGATGCTGACCCACGCGAAAGCTGGCGGCTGTTCGCAGAACGCTATCATCTGTTTCGGGGAACGCCCTCGCGTATGTGGCTTGATTGGGTTTTTGCCGAAAGCTTTGGCTTGGATGTTCTCCTGTCCGCCGACACGTCAGGCCATTATTATGACGAGATTACCGCAAAGCTCGCAACCAGTGCCTTCCGGCCGCGGGCATTGTTCGAACGCTATAATATTGAGGTTATCGCCACAACCGAGAACCCACTCGACGATTTGCGTCACCATCAAGCGATACGCGACAGCTGCTGGTCCGGTCGTGTCATAACGGCGTATCGCCCTGATCCGGTTGTTGACCCCGAATTCGAAGGTTTTGTCGATAATCTGAACACCCTTTCGACATTGACCGGTGAGGATTGCTTTAGCTGGACGGGTTATTTGGCCGCGCACCGCCAGCGCCGCGCCTTCTTTGCATCGATGGGGGCGACGTCCACCGATCATGGTCACCCGACCGCGCGTTCGGCGGATTTGTCTCATGCCGATGCAGAGGCGCTGTTCGCACGTGTCGTGGGTGGATCATGCTCAGCCGCTGACGCAGAATTGTTCCGCGCGCAGATGCTGACCGAAATGGCGGGCATGAGCGTTGACGACGGCTTGGTCATGCAAATCCATCCCGGCGCGTTCCGCAACCACAACCCGTCGCTGTTCCATCAATTCGGACGCGACAAGGGGGCAGACATTCCGACGTCCACTGGCTATGTGCATGAACTGCACCCATTGCTGGCCAAGCACGGCAACAATGCCGACCTGACGATCATCCTCTTTACGCTGGATGAGACCGCGTACGCGCGCGAACTGGCACCGTTGGCGGGGCACTATCCAGCGCTGAAGCTTGGGCCAGCATGGTGGTTCCATGACAGCCCAGAAGGGATGCGTCGCTTCCGCAACCAGATGACGGAAACCGCCGGTTTCTATAACACAGTCGGCTTCAATGATGACACCCGCGCCTTCTTGTCGATACCGGCGCGCCACGATGTCGCCCGCCGGATTGATTGCGGCTTTCTGGCGCAATTGGTTGCCGAACACCGCATGGAAGAATGGGAAGCCGCCGAGCTTGCGGTGGACCTGAGTTATAATCTGGCAAAAGCAGCGTATAAGTTATGAGGCTTTCTGACGCCAATCTCGCGCATTTGCCCGTAACGGTTACACAGCCAGCATATGACCGCAGTGCGCGCGGCGTTGGCATTGTGCATTTCGGTATCGGCGCGTTTCATCGCGCGCATCAGGCAGCCTATACCGACGATACAATGGCCGCAGAAATCGGTGATTGGCGCATCTTGGGCGTGTCGCTGCGTTCGGGCAATGTGCGCGACCAAATGCGCCCGCAAGACGGCCTCTATGCGCTCGTCGAACACAGGGCAGACGGCAGCAATGTCCGCGTCATCGGTTCGGTTGCAGATGTGATCGTCGCTGCGGAGGAACGCGACCGGCTTATTGCTGCCTTGGCCAATCCGGCGACGCATATCGTCAGCTTCACCATCACCGAAAAAGGCTATTGCCGCGCGCCGGACGGCACAATCGACTTTGATGTTGCGGACAAAGGTTCGGTGTATGCCTATCTGGCGGAAGCATTCCGGAGGCGACGGGAAGCAGGATCACCCGGCCTGACGTTGATGAGCTGTGACAATCTTGCGGGAAATGGCGAGCAGTTGAACCGACTGATGATCGAATATCTCCATCGTCATGCGCCGGAGCTTGTCAGCTGGTTTGAGGAAAAATGTGCGTGCCCATCGACGATGGTCGACCGCATCGTTCCGGCAACCACCGAAGCTGATCGGACAAGCATCGCAGCGCTTACTGGCCTGCGCGATGACGCCATGGTGGTGACAGAACCGTTCAGCCAATGGGTGATCGAAGACAATTTTGCGGGGCCGCGGCCAGCTTGGGAAAAGCATGGCGCGTTGATGACATCGAATGTCCACGCCTATGAAGAGGCAAAGCTGCGCCTGCTAAACGGTGCGCATTCCGCGCTTGCCTATTTGGGTTTAAAACGAGGCCATGAATTTGTGCATCAGGCCATCGCTGATCCTGAATTGGCGGCATTGGCAAACACATTGATGCGCGACGAAGCGGCGACCAGTCTGGAGCGAGCGCCGGGACAAGATCTCAACGCATATGCCGACGCATTGATCGCGCGGTTTCAAAACCCCGCGCTCAACCATCGGCTCATTCAGATTGCGATGGATGGCAGCCAGAAAATCCCCCAGCGCTGGTTGGCAACGCTGGCCAGCCAACAGGCGAAGGGAAAACGATGCCCCGCTATCCTGACCGCCATCAGCGGATGGCTATGCCATATTCGCGGCGACAATGGCTTTGTCGATGATCCTTTGGCAGAGGTTTTGAATGCAACATGGACGCAAGCAGGGGTGCACGGCATATCTGCCGCATTGTTCAGTGCTGGCGGAATAATGGCGAGCGGTTGGGTGCCAAGCGAAGCGGAACTGCTCGAGATCGAACGTCAATTATAGACAATTGCGGCGCGCATAAACCGAGGCTGGATCAGTGCGCGCCCCGTTCCGTCGACATCAAACCCTTGGCGAGTGCAGCCAGAGCTAAGGCGATGAGCACATGATATATGTGCCAAGCCACAGCCTCATCAAGCCACGCCGCACGCCGAATGAACAACGTATTTGCAAGCATCACGGCGCAACCGACTGGCACAAGCCAAGACCGCCCCGACGCGCCGGGTCGCACGATTGAGGCAAGAAATACGATCACTAACGCCAATAGGAAAACAGGGCCGAGTAAAGGTTGCGCTAACAAAAAGATCGCGGTCGCGGCGCACAGGATGAGGGCGATTATCGATATTATGTGTCTATCCGCGGGGCGGAACAGATAACTGGACAATATCGCAACGGCGCCCGCAAGGCCCAGCAATTGAGATGCACCGGCATGCAAAGCGGCGAGTGCATCCTGCAAACCAGCCCCAAAACGCACCACGCCGATGAAGGCTGCAACGCCAAAGCAGGCCATTGCAAATGCCGGTAAATGTCGGCCATTTCGCCAAAGCGCATTGCCAGCAAAAATCGTGACCAACACAATGGCGGCGTCGGATAAAGCATAATGGGCGGGCATCATGTTCTCGTAAGCGTTATTGGCGTGGTGGTTTCAGGGAGCAAACCAGCCTCCCGTTTAATGTCTTCGGACGTCAACCGTGACCCATCATGGCTCCAGCCTGGCGGCGCAAAAATGTAACAAAAGCGCTGCCACAGGCTCAGTCCGCGTTGCGATGCGTCTTGTACTATACCGACATATTCATGCGTTAAGATTGTGAATGGATTAAACGTCTCAAGATTTTTGACCAAGCCATAGTCAACCGGCACGGCGCGGTCTTCTTCGACGAATGTGCCAAACATCCGATCCCAGATGATCAGCGTACCGGCGAAATTCGCATCCAGATATTCTGGATTGCGGCCATGGTGCACCCTGTGGTGGCTCGGCGTATTGAAAATATATTCAAACCACCGTGGCAAACGGTCGATCGTTTCGGTGTGGAGGAAGAATTGGTAAGTTGCGTTAAGGATCCCGCAAAAAACAACCAATACCGGATCAAAGCCGATTAAAATCAGCGGAATTTTGAGCATCATCGTTCCGGTAAAGTGCTTCATCCAACTTTGGCGGAGCGCAATGGGCATGTTGAAATTGGTGGATGAATGATGGACCACATGCATCGCCCAACCCCAACGGACGCGGTGGCATATGCGGTGGTGCACGTAAAATCGCAGATCATCGAGCACGAAGCACAGCAAGAACGACCCCCAAGTGATGGGTATTTCGCCAATGGCAAATGGTGCCGTTGCAAATAAAGCGGCGGTGGTGATGAAGGCAAAGATGGCATTTACAGGATCACTTGCAAGCCCAAGAAATATGGACAGCAACGAGTCTTTTGCCGGAACGTTACCCGCACGTTTGAGGAAGCGAATGGCACCCAGTTCAAACAATATACCCAGCCCAAAAGCAGCAAGAGATATCACGACCCAATTTTGGTTGATGAGCTGCGTAACTGTCACAAAATTCTCTCCCGCGGTTGGTCCAAGAAATAGGCTGATAGACAAATTAAAAAATTGCAAAACACTTTTGCGATACCGGCCGGCATAGGCTGAATTTCTGTAAACACCACCGCGTAATCAGTTGGCCCAATAGACATATTCCTGATCTTTTTTCCATGCCGCATTCAACGGAACATCGATCCGGATCGCGCCTTCAAGTAGGCCGGGCCAAAGGGGCTTCGGCAAACCGGCATTTTGCGCTTCAATCAACTTGCGCAGTTCCGCCACGCGCGCTGGATCCTTGGTCGCCAAATTGACACGCTCGGTGGGATCGGTTGCGAGGTTGAATAGCCACACTTTGTTGGGACGTTCGGAAACTTGCAATTTCCAGTCGCCTGCGCGCACAACGCGGTAATGCCCCGAACGCCAGAAGGTCACTTCGCGTTTCGGCCCGGTGCCAAACAGATTGAAGCTGTCCATTTTGCGATCGCTGGGTACGCGCGCACCCGTTGCCGCTGCAATGGTTGCAAACATATCAAGGTGCTGCGCGACATCACTGCGAACCGTCCCCGGCGCGATCTTACCCGGCCAGCGCATCATCATCGGCACATGAATGCCGCCTTCGAAGAAGGTACCTTTATAGCCGCGATAGGGCGTGTTGTGATCCTTGATACCAGTATACCAAGCCCCGCCATTGTCGCTGGTAAAGATAACAAGCGTATTGTTGTCGAGCCCGGTGTCCTTCAGCTTTTGCAGCACGTCGCCAATCCGCCGGTCAAGCTGACGCATCATCGCGCCATAGACGCGCTGGGTATGGTCCTTAATCTGCGGCAGCGCGTCATAGTCCGATTTCAGCGCCTGCAGCGGGGTGTGCGGCGCATTATAGGCGAGATACATGAAGAAGGGCCGGTTCTTGTTCGCGTCAATTGCGGCGAGTGCATTGTCGGTGAAATAGTCGGTCAGGTGGCCTTTGGGCCGAAAGCGCGCACTGTCTCCCCAATAGACCGCATAGGGCAGGTTCGCCCATAAGAAGCGGTCGATCGGGTCCCATGGCAGCTTTGCATTGACGACCTGCGGGTCATCTTCGGCCATAAACAAATCGCCGCCCGCCCGCATGCCAAGGCTTTCGTCAAACCCCTGCGACGTTGGCCACAATGGTTTGGCTTCACCCAGATGCCATTTGCCGATGTGGATATTGTGATACCCCTTGGCCTTCAGTATCTCGGGCAACATGATTTCTGCATTGGGCACACCCATATCGGCATAGGCCGGCAGGTCCCGATTCAGTTCTTCATGATAGATAGTCGGATAGGGTGAATTTCCTCCATTATGCGCCAGATTTGAGGCAAATGCCGCTGGAATAGACGTAAATTCAAAACCGAACCGTGTCGGATAACGCCCAGTCATCAACGCTGCGCGCGAAGGCGAACAGGTGGCGTTTGCGGCATAGCCATTGGCAAAGCTGACGCCCTGTTTGGCAATGGAATCGATATTGGGGGTCGGTACCGCGCCACCAGCAACCCCGCCACCGTACAGCGAAATGTCATTCACGCCCAAATCGTCTGCCACAATCAGGATGACGTTGGGCGGACGTTGGCCAGCGGGAGCGACCGCAGGACCCTTCGCCCATGCAACGGGACGGTTTTCGCCAATCGGTTCGCGCCATTCGCTGATGATGCCGGGAATATAGATTTTATATTGCTGAAAACCCAAATAGCCCGCGCCGATCACCAGCGCCAATGCCCCGATCCATGTCCATTTTTTCATTCCGGGCTCTCCGGTTGGGTTTGATGTGATCGCCGCACGGATAGCCACAGAAACAGCAGAGTTATCGGTAGCGAGATCAGGCTGGCATAATGTTCAGGCGGGTGATGGCCGCTGACGGGCACATGCTTTATCCAGCCCGACCAGCTCAGCAACAGGCGCTCGATCAGAGACACCAAAAGGAACAGCGGCACGAGCGCGCGATAGCGCAGTGCGACCAAGAGGGTGACGATGCCGTGCGCAATCTGGGTCGCGCCCGCCCAGGCGAACATGCCGAATATCATCGTTGGATTGTGGCTGAGGTCAAGCCCTGCAATGACGCCCGCACCGCCATCAGGCAGGAAGCTGTGGATCATCCCCGGTACGATCCAGCCAATGCCATAAAATGCCAAAAACCACGCAGAATAACGTGATCCACGATAGTGGATATTTGTACTGGGCGGAAGGAAAGCGTTCATCCGGCGACCGTTAGGACAGCCAGATGCGCAAGCGCCGCCGCAAGCGCCAAGATGAGCGCAACGGTGACGCGCGGGCTGACGTAAAACGACACGACCCGCTGTGTCGGGAATGAAAATGTCGCAAGCGTACCACGCAGCTTATCGGGATGGCCCTCCATAAAAGCGGGGTCCCTAACCAGCTTTATCATGTCGCGGCGGCTGCGGTAACGCATGAGGCCAAAGATCGTCCAGTCGGGATCCGCCTCAGTGTTCCAAGCATCAATATATCCGCCAACCTTGCGTCCGACCATGCCGGGATGGCCGCCATTGCGGAACAGCGCCGGCATGAAGCGTTGCGAATAGCGCTTAAGCAGATCAAAGCCTTGAACCATTTGCCCGGTTTTGGGGTCTTCCACCTGCTCCATCTGCGCTTTCACCAGATTGAGCATGACAAACTCGCGGCCGTCATCGGCTTCAAGGAACGCGCGCATAACCTGCTGGCTATTTCCAGTGCCCTCGAAACGCCCCGCCATTTGCGCAAGAAACGCATCAATTTCGGCGGGTTTCAGTGGGCCCGACCAATTGTCATACCAGAGCCGAAATAGTCCATAGGCGAGCAACGCGGTTCCCCAGATTATCCATGCTGTCATGGCTCTAACTATCCTTCTTCTTGGCGCGCTCGGCATCGCGCCGCGCTTTTGCTGCCTCTTGGCAGGCGGGTGACGTCTTTTTGATATTTTTGATAAGGCAGGCGCGGACATTGTCGCGGCTAAAAGTCGCCAACTCTGCGGAGCAGTATTTACGGATATCGGGCATGCACGCTTGGCGCACATTGTCTTGCGCCGACAGCGGTGCAGTTGACAGTAGCAGGGCCGACGCGGCCAAAATGAAGACTGCTTTTGACATCCTTGTCTTCTCCTTCACCCAATTGTCTTTTGCGTCCCGCAACGAAGCGGCGGAATATTATTGGCATTAATTGTGCCAAAATATATTTGCAATCGCTTTTGTCGCTTGCGCCAGCGGCCGTTTGCCGCAAAACATGGCCGCATGACCAACGCATCGCACAAAATGACATCACGCACGGAAGCGCCGCTGGCCGATGGCCGGCGGGAACGCAGCCGGTCGAGCCGATCGAAGATAGTCGCGGCGATGGTCGATCTGGTCGGTAAGGGCGATGTTGCACCCAGCGCCGCGCGTGTTGCGGAGGTCGCGGGTGTTGGGCTCCGCTCGGTTTTCCGACATTTTGACGATATGGACGAGCTGTACCGCGAAATGGGGGAGGTGATTGCGGCGCAGGTGATGCCCATCATCCTCGAACCGCCCAGCGGCGCTAGCTGGAAGGAAAAGCTGTTCGACATTGCTGACCGGCGGGCAATGGTTTTCGAAACCATTCTGCCTTATCGGATTTCGGCCAATCTCAAACGCTTTCAATCGCCCTATTTGATGCAGGACTATCGCCGGATGCTGCGGCTCGAATCCGACAGCACCGAGGCGCATTTGCCGGCGGCGGTGAAGGCCGATGTGGCGGGTACCCGCAGTCTCAATGTCATATTGAGTTTCCAGACATGGCGATTGTTAAGGCATGATCAGGAACTGCCTTTTGAGGACGCCAAGGCTGTTGTGCGGCGTTTGCTCAGCGATGCCATGTCCGGCATGCCGGAGGATTGATGCAACGCTTTGGTCTCGCTCTCGGTCTGGCGCTGCTGTTGTCTGGCTGCGGCGATGCAGATGTGCCGCCGGAAACAAAGTGCACCGGCTTGCCAGACAATGATATGGTCTGGGTCCCGGGCGGTAGCTTTGTGATGGGTGACGATCCGCATTACGCAGAGGAAGGTCCGCCGCAGACTGTGGCCGTTAAGGGGTTTTGGATCGACGCACATGAAGTGACCAACGCCCAATTCGCGGCCTTTGTAAAAGCGACCGGTTACAAGACCATATCGGAGCGCGATCCGCCCAAGCTGCGCGGTGCGCCGCCCGAAATGTTGGTCTCGGGTTCTGCCGTGTTCAATATCCCGTCGGACGACGACCCGCGTTGGTGGCGCTGGGTCGTGGGGGCGCAATGGCGACATCCTTCCGGTCCTAAAGAGACCATCATTGGTCGCGACAACGAACCCGTTGTCCAAATCGCCTATCAGGATGCAGAGGCCTATGCGCGGTGGGCGGGCAAGGAATTGCCGAGTGAGGCGCAATGGGAATATGCTGCGCGCGGCGGCGCGGTAGCCTTGCCGGAACCGGTTGACGCGAAGGGCAAGCCGCAAGCGAACTATTATCAAGGCGTCTTCCCGGTCAAAAACCTCAACACCGACGGCTATATCGGTCGCGCGCCGGTGGGCTGTTTCAAACCGAACGGATACGGTCTGTATGATATGATCGGTAATGTCTGGGAATGGACGCGCAGCAGCGGATCGCGCGCCGATGCCAGCGAACCGGTTAACATCATAAAAGGCGGATCCTATCTGTGCGCGGCCAATTATTGCGCGCGCTATCGCCCCGCGGCGCGCCAGTTTCAGGAACGCGGATTAGGCACCGACCATATCGGGTTTCGGCTGGTCGATTCGAAGAAGGCTGGGACAGCGTCTTGACCCGCCATTGATAATATGACACCTTAAGTGCCAATATAACCATTTCTAGGGATTAATGCATGAAAGTCCTACGCACACCCGACAGCGCCTTTGCCGCAATCGACGATTTTCCTTTTGCGCCAAATTATGTGGAGATTGCCGATCCCTCGGACGGCACGCCCTTGCGTGTGCATTATGTGGATGAAGGCCCCCGCGATGCGCCGGTGGTGCTGATGATGCATGGTGAGCCAAGCTGGAGCTATTTGTACCGTCACATGATCGGCCCTGTCGTCGCGGCCGGCTTTCGCGTTGTCGCGCCTGACCTGATTGGTTTCGGTAAATCCGACAAGCCCACGAAAAAAACCGACTATAGCTATGCACGCCATGTTGGCTGGATGCGCCAGTGGATTGAGGCGGTTGGTCTGAGCAATATGACGCTCGTCTGTCAGGATTGGGGTTCGCTGATCGGTCTGCGCCTGGTCGCAGAAATGCCAGATCGTTTTGCCAGTGTCGTTCTGTCCAATGGCGGCTTGCCCGAAGGCGGCCCGCCACCGCGCGCTTTTGCTATCTGGCGCGCCTTTTCCAAATGGAGCCCGTTCTTCCCCATCGGTAGGATCGTCAACGCCGGGGCAAAGCGGGCGCTCAGCGCGGCTGAGATCGCCGCTTATGACGCACCGTTTCCCGATAGCAGCTACAAGGCAGGCGCGCGGATATTCCCGAGCTTCGTTCCGTTCGAAAACAATGTCGCGATCCCCGATCAGAAAAGTGCGTGGGAAGTGTTTGAGAAATGGGACAAGCCATTCCTGTGCTGCTTCAGCGATGGCGATCCCGTCACGCGCGGTGGCGAGAGCCGTTTCATCGGCCGCGTTCCCGGTACCGCGGGTCAGCCGCATTGCACGTTGAAGGGCGGTCATTTCATTCAGGAAAATGATCCGCAAGGCTTCGTCGACTGCATTCTGAAAGTGCGATAGCCATGCAGGTCTTGCGCACCCCCGAGGCCGCTTTCGCCGAACTTTCGGACTATCCGTTCGCGGCACATTATGTTGAGGTTGAAGCACAGGGCACACCACCCTTGCGGCTGCATTATGTCGATGAAGGCCCCCGCGACGCTGCGCCGATCCTTCTGCTACATGGAGAGCCGACCTGGTCCTATCTCTACCGCAAATTTATACCCCCGCTCGCCGCCGCGGGGCACCGCGTGCTGGCACCTGATTTGATTGGCTTTGGCAAGTCTGACAAGCCGGCCAGCCGCGACGATTATAGCTATGAACGCCATGTCGCTTGGATGAGCGACTGGCTGACGCAGCTTGATCTGAACAACATCACGCTGTTCTGTCAGGATTGGGGCGGGTTGATCGGGCTGCGGCTGGTTGCGGCTTTTCCGGATCGTTTTGCGCGGCTGGTGATTTCAAATACCTTTCTGCCCGTTGGCGAGAATATTGGCCCAGGATTTGATGGCTGGCGCGCATTCAGCCAGGCCACGCCCGAATTCAAAAGCGGCCGGATCGTTGATGGCGGCTGTAACCGCGCACTGACCAGCGCCGAGATCGCCGCTTATGATGCGCCGTTCCCAGATGAGAATTTCAAGGCCGGCGCGCGCCAGTTTCCTGTGCTCGTGCCTGTGACACCTGACCATCTGTCTGTCGCCGAAAATTCTGCGGCTTGGGCACAGCTTGAACGCTTCGATAAACCGGTGCGCACCTGCTTTGGCAATCAGGACAAGGTGCTAGGTCATCTCGATACGGAAATTCAACGACGCATTCCCGGCGCAAAGGGGCAACCGCATTGCCGGATAGACGCCAGCCATTTCTGTCAGGAAGATCAGCCGGAACAGCTGGTCGAGTTGATCCACAATTTCATCGCGGCCTAGGCAAAGGTCCGGCGGTTAAATGCCGGGCTATTCTTCAGCGGCGCGGATCACGTAAATGCGATCCGCGTCACTTGGTCCATCGAGCACCAATAGAAATCTTGATTCCAGCCGGGTGACGGAAACACCACGCCTTGCATGAACCCACCTGTTTCGACCCGCGCAACTGTCGCTCCGCTGGTGATATCGAGCAGGACGATCGCTTCGCGGCGCTGATAATCATTGGTGCAAATTAGACCGCTTTCGGGAAAATGCAGCATATGGCTGGCGCAGCCCAAACCATCTTTCCTCCACAATGGCACGAGCGCGCGCTTCTCTTCCTCGAAGCGGAAGCCGCAGATGACGCGATTGGCGCTGTCATATGCGATGACGATCTGCCTCGCTTCGTCCCAGAGCGGCGGGTTGGTGATGCTGCCGCCCGGCAAACCGCTGACGTCGATACACTGCCAGTCTTCAGCGTCTGCAAGTGCAACGCGAATGAGCCGATTGGGTGCCTGCGCAACGCCGCGCCCGACCATGCTTGTGCGATAACGATGCTGGCCGTTGTCCATCAGCCAGAGGTGACGGTCCCCGATCACGGCATCCCAGCCATGGCTACGTTGGCTGTTGCCGATGTAGGGGCAGGCCCAGCTATCGTCACGCCGCAGGGCAGTGCCATCCCAATGATAGCGGGTTAATGTACGCACACCCACGACGTAGACGGTATTGCCAACGGCGCTGAGCCGCGCCACCGATGGCTCCGCGCAATCAAGCGTCGGGCAGACCATGGTTAAATCTTCCGGATCAATCACGCAAAGTTGCGCTGTGGAGCGATCAGAGAGATTCTTCGTGACGATTAACCCCGAATCGAGGATCACGAAACTGTTATAGGGCTGATCGACCGGCAATATGGCTGCTGCGCGGACAGTTAGATCTGCGCGGGCTAGGCGATGGATGTAGCGCCCGTAGACGGTGTAAAGGTCGCCATTGCGGTGAATGGCCATCCCGCCCGGCCACATCGGGCCGCCGTCGAGGCGCGGGCTGCGTGCGATAGGGCGCAGCGTCAACGGATCGATACGCTCGACCTGCGCGGTGGTAGGCAGTCTGATCTGTGATCGCAGCGCCTGATGGGTCAGCAGAAAAATCTCGCCCGGATCGCCTAGCACGGTCATCGTCGTCATCAACCGGCGCCGCGAGGTCGCTGTGAGCCGCAGACTATTAGGTTCTGCCATAGTCAGGGGGTCGGGCGTTGACTGTAACCGGCGAGGGCCACCGTCCTCGCAGGGCCAGGGACTGGGCCAATAGCCCTTCACCGTGAAGCGCGCCGTCTGCGCCACCAGATCACGGCCGCTGTTGCTATCAACAATAGCCCGCCCACCGGCCATAACGCGATAAGCCGCGGTATCAGCAATGTGCGGAGCGCATTTGCGAAAATCTGTTTGGGCGCTGTGTAACCGTCCGGCATGGGTAGCACGTTGTTCGCCTTGGCAAAGGCGGCGTAATCGGATTGCATATCCGCAAAGCGTTGCGGGTCGGAACCGGACAGATCGTTGGTCTCACCGGGATCGGTGGTAATGTTGTAAAGCCGCCAGCGGCCATCGCCATAAGGCGGCAGGTTTTTGACGAGCTTGTAATCGCCTTTGAACAACACCGCGTTGCCGGACAATTCATAGCCCAATGGCTTGTCCGCCGAATGGACGGACGATGCCGCCCCTGTGAGCATTGGTGTCAGGTCCATCCCAATCATGGACTCGACGCGGCGTCCAGAAAAACTGCCTTGCTGCGGCGCGACGCCTGCGAGCTTTAGTAAAGTCGGCGGCATATCGGTGACATGCGCAAAACCGGATGTAATGGTACCACCCTTAATCGCCCGGTTGCCCGGCCAGGCTATGATCATGGGGACACGCAAGCCACCTTCGTTCGCAGTAAATTTGTATCCACGCAACGGCGATGCCGATGCACTGGCAAATCCCGCACCTTGCGCGGTCAGCGAACCCGGGCGCCCCTGTTGGGCGATGCTTTGATCATAGAGAAGATTGGCGTTCCACCGCGTAAATGCGCCCATGTTCATTGGGTCAGTCGCTTCCGCGCCATTGTCCGACAGAAACACGAAAATGGTGTTTTCATATTCACCGATGGCCTTCAGATGCGTCACTAACCGGCCGATTTCGCGGTCCATCGCCGTGCCCATGGCAGCATAGGCAGCCATTGCGCCCGCACGTTGCCGCTTTTGCTCTGCCGATAATTTCGACCAGTCACCACTGGTGCCCATGGTCACCATCGCAACATTCGCGGGCATCACGCCTTTGGCAATCGCTGCGGCGCGGCGCTCTTTGCGCAGTGCGGTCCAGCCCGCATTATAACGCCCGGCATAAGCCGCAATGTCCGCATCGCGTGCCTGCACCGGAATATGGTTGGCGATGAAATTGACCGACGCCAGAAATGGTTTTCCGCTGGCCCGGCCGCGATCAATATAGCCGATCATCCTGTCGACAATCAGCGTTGAGGAGTAAAAGCGTTTTGGCAGCTTGGCCGGCTTTCCATCGTCACTCCACTTGGTCTTGTCATAAATCAGCAGATTGGGCTTATCTTCAAAATTGTCCGCGCCCGATTGCGCCAGCGCGAGCGCGTGGTCATAGCCGCGTGCCGTCGGCAAGGTGTCGGGCGTATGGCCCAGATGCCATTTTCCGGTCAAATAGGTGCGGTAACCACCCGCGCGCAGCTGGTCCGCAATCGTCACGACGCGGTTGTTCAGATGTGACTCATAACCCGGTTTGCCGAGATGTTCCGGCGGAATTGTCTCCGGCATATTGCCCAGACCCGCGCGGTGGTTGATCACGCCGGTTTGCAGCATCGCGCGCGTTGGCGAGCAGGACCCTGCCACATGGAAGTTCGAAAAACGCACGCCCTTGGCGGCAAGCGCGTCGATATTGGGCGTCGCAATCTCCCCGCCGAAGGCCCCGACATCGCTAAAGCCCCAATCATCCGCCAAAAGGATGACGATATTGGGGGCTTTTGCGGGCGCAGACTGTGCGTCAAGTGTGGCCGGGCTGAGCAACGCCAGCGCGGTCAATAGGGCTGCCGATCCTTTTAGCTTCATTGGTTCCGCAAAGCCTCAAGACAGCCCGTTTGTGCGAGCAGCGGATCAATGCGCGCCCGCGCATTTGCATCCAACGCGGCATAGCGCGCCCGCAAATCGGCGAGGCACTTCACCTGATATTTGAAAACACCCTGTGTGTAGGGCAGGCCCATCGCGGTGATGTCGAAGCTATCTTCACCTGCCTCAATCGCGGCGGCGTTGGCGAGCAGGAAGGGCATGTAGATTTCGCCCACCTGTTGCAACCAAGCGGTGATAATGGGCGCAAAGGGTGCATCCGCCTTATCCCATTCGCCCGTTATTCCCGACATATCATCAATATGGAGCAACCAGCGGAAGCTGTAAGGGAAATCTTTGCGCATCATCGCCTGCGCCGTGGGGTCAACGCCAAGCTGTGACAATTGGCCGTACATCCCGAACTCCGCCATGCTGGGCCTTGTACCGAACAGGCAGTGTTGATCCACTACGTGCGCCTCGAGCGCACCCAGAATCGCGCCGGTTGACGCCTCGATTAACGGGAAGTTTTCAGCCGCGCAGCCGACAATCGCCATGCGGCCGACCTGGCGCGCGCGGAACTGTTCGGCATAGCCCTGACTGGTCGCCAGCCCGCCGCCCTTCATCGCGTCAAACGCGAGCCAGCGGCTCATCTGGATCTGGTCGACTTCCTCCAGCCAGCGATAACCGAACATCGCCTTTGTCACCCACTCATCGGCGAAATCTTCAATCAGATGCGCGATAAAGGCGTGCGCCGGATCGGGTGGGATGACCGAACGTTCGGTGTGCCGCGCCTCCAGATCATAGATCAACGGCGTCGAATCATTGTGAAATGTGCCATCGGGATATTCCATCACGGGGATGACAGGGGCCTTGACCTTACTCAATGCATCGCGCGAATCTGCGCCGTGCACCCAAAGATGCGGGATGCGCCGATAGCGCATAAGTGCGCGCATCTTCATCGAATAGGGCGATCCGAGCGCGCCGTTGATCATGTACATGGCAGTCGTTCCTTCCGTCATGGCGGGTAGTCGTCTGTAAAGCGCCCTATTGACATTATCAATGCCAATATATCGGCGGAGCCTGTTGATGAGGGCAGGTATGTGTTCCCTCGGCGGCCTACATCGATGTTTTGATGCGCAGTCTGGCTGCGTCAATTGCATAAATTGACATAATGTCATATTTTATGATATGTCAAATATATGAAAAGCAAAGTCGATAGCCTATCGGGCACCAAGCGTGAACGCACCCGCGACCAGTTGTTGGTGTCGGCGCAATCGCTGTTGATGCACGAAGGCACCGCAGCGCTCGGCCTGCGGCAGATTACGACCCATGCCGGCATGGTGCATGCGAGTTTCTACAATTATTATCCGGATGTGGCTGCGCTGCTTGGTGATTTGGGCGAGCTGCTGGGGGCAACGCATGCTGCGGCGATGGCAATGTCCACAGAAGGCGATGAAGACGCTGCAGCGCGCTTTGCACGGATCACGCGTCAGACGTTGCGCATTGTGGCCGAGCAGCCAGACTTTGGCCGGCTGATGTTCGACATTGGTTTGCCGTCTGACCGGCTTGCTACCGAATTACGGTTGCTATTGAAGATGGACATTGAAGAGGGCATTGCGAATGGTCTCTTCACGGTGGCTGACGTCGACCTTGCAACCTCGATTGTTGCGGGGGCCATTACGGGTCTGGCACTCGATCTGCATCGGGGGGTCTTAGGCTTCGACAAGATTGATCCCGCAACCGCCCAGCTTATGACATATTTGGGTGTGGATGCCGCAGAAGCGGAGCGGTTAGCACATGCGGCTTTTGATTTTCCGCCGTCACCCCAATTGCCGATGCGTTGGTTGGCGCTGCCGACATCCCCGCAATCACAAACTGGAAACACACGATGAAGCGTACGACACGCCAAGGCATCGTGATGGAGCGGGGCTCGCACGATTTCGAAGCCGCGTTGCTCGGCACCAGCTTCAATGCGCAAGACCCGGGGCGCCGTCCCGATCGGATTGTACAGGCCAATGACGTGGAAGAGGTTATCGCGGCGGTGAAGCGCGCGCGGGAAGAAGGCCTGACAATCGGTATCTGTTCGGGCGGGCATAGCTGGGCGCAAAACCACATTCGCGACAGCGGGATTCTGCTTGATCTGTCACGGTTGAACAGCATCGCGATTTACAGCGACGTTGGCACTGCAATTATTGGCCCAGGCTGCCTTGCAGGGGAACTCAATGCGGCGCTGGTTAAGCATAAACTCTTCTTTCCCGTCGCACATGCCTATACGGTCGGCATGGGCGGATTCCTGCTGCAGGGTGGCTTTGGTTGGAACAGCCGCGCGTTGGGGCTTGCCTGTCAGAGCGTCATCGGCATTGATGTTGTTCTCGCAGATGGCACCTTGGTGCATGCCAGCGAACAGGAAAATCCCGAATTGCTCTGGGCCGCGCGGGGCGCTGGGCCGGGCTTTTTCGGCGTCGTGGTGCGCTTCCATCTGAAGCTGCACCTCCGCCCCAAATTTGTCGGGTTGAAGCTGCAAGTTTTTCGCATGCGGCATTTGGAAGAAGTGATGGCGTGGGCAGACAAAGTGGGGCCAGATGTGTCGCCTTCTGTCGAGTTTCAACTGGTTTTCAACCGCAAGGCGACCGGTATCTTCTCCCACGGCATTGAAGTGTTGGCGCCCGTCCTGACCGACAGCTGGCGTGAGGCAAAGGACGCAGTTGCCTTCATCAAAGATAGCCCATTGCGGTCCAAGGCCAGTCTGAACCTGCCGCTGATGCCGATGTCGCTCAATATGATGATGAATACCGGCGAAAAGACGCTGTTCCTGCCCAATACACGTTGGACCGCCGATAGCATGTGGATGAATGATCCGATTGATCCGCTGCTGCCTGCGCTACGCAAGATTGCAGACAGTCAGCCGGCTGCGCCGAGCCATGCCTTATGGCTCAACTGGAACGCCCCGCCGTCCCGACCCGACATGGCTTTTTCCCTCGAAGCACGAACCTATCTCGCGCTGTATGGTGGGCTGCGCGGCACGGCGGCGACGCCCGCCGATGAAAGCTGGGCAACCGACCATATGCGCGCGTTGCAACCGCAGAGTGTCGGCATTCAGCTCGCCGATGAAAATCTGGGGCGCAGGCCGATGCCGTTTATGGCCACAGCCAATCTGGAACGTATGGACGCACTGCGCGCAAAATTTGATCCCGATGGCCGATTCAATACCTATATGGGGCGTGTATCATGAAAAACAGTAAGCCAATTGCCGGTCGCTATCTGGGTTATCGCGAGGCAGACAATGCACAGCCCTACGCCCGATTTTTCAACCCAGAACTTGCCCCGTTGGCACCGCATGTATGCGCGGCGCTTGATCGTGGCGGCGTACCCGATGTTTTGATTCCCGGCATTGACCAGGCGAATAGCAACCTGTTTGGCGCAGAGGCTGTGTTGGAAGACGGCTGGGTCCTGACGCAAGACGGCGGCATGCGGGTCAGCGTGCGCACTGCCATGCCCGGTGTCACACCGGCGATGGTGGATTGGTGGTTCGGCTGGCATGGCGATGCGGCCGCCAAATATAAATTGTGGCACCCGCAGGCACATGTCCATGTCGGCTGGCGCGAAACGCCCCCCGCAGGGGCCAGCGGGCGCGCACTTTATATTGGGCAGACGTCAATTGTTGACGAATATATCGGCAGCGGCCTGATCCGTGGCGCGATCCGTTTCGTGCCGCCCGCAACGCTGGGCTTTACCGACAAGAGCTTGGATGACGACCAACAGGCCACTATCATCTGCGCGCGGATCGGACTTGGTGACGCCCCGATCGATGTCGGCTATCTGGCGCACCATGTCCGCGCGGTTCCCGGCGGAAGTGAGATGCGGTCGCGTTTCTGGATGGGGGGACGCCATGTCGGTGGACGCAACCTTATCGGCAGTATGGCCGCCGCCGCCGCGAAGCGCGTTTTGCGCCTAACCGAGACTGACGCCCGTGCCCTGCTGGTGCATTGCGCGCAGGAAATGCCGCATCTGGCATCCTTCCTGCCTGATCTGTCGAGCGCATTCAAAGGCGAGAGATAACCCTGGGTTACGCCATAACTTAACAACCTCTCGACCCAAAATCGTCGCAGCGTCACGCGCTGATTGGAGTGCGTGCGCCATACCACCGCAGGGTTGTTCGCGTTCGCGCAATAGCATCAGAAGTTTCGAAACAAAGGCAATTACACTTAATGCCGCAAACATAACGAGCATGCCTTTATAGCCTTGCGCTATTCTGATCTATTGCGAAATGCAAAGCGGAGAAGCTGGTACCAAAGTGGTCTTGGGTAACGCATCATTCGCTTAAACCGGTGCCGGGTCTGTCGTGTGGGGACAACCGCTGTTCGGTAGTAAATACGTGTTATTGCCGCCATCATGCCGCCTCCCGTTTTTCTGAAATTGCATTTGCATATGTCTGAAACAGATCAGTAAAATGATCGTCGAGCGTTCGCGCCGTCGCGGCTGCACGATTGGTAGCCAAGCGGAGCTGATGTTGATCGCGATCTAAAAGGCGCTCAACCGCCAGAGCGGCGTCATGGGCGTTACCTGGCGTATAAGTCTCGCTAAAATCGGGGTATGCAATGTCTGCGACTGCACCTGCATTTGGAAGTATCAGCGGCAGCCCTGAAGCCAAAGCCTCAGACGCAACAAGACCAAATGTCTCCGCAGACGAACCATGCACCAAAGCATCGCAACTGGCCATTATTGTCGCCAGTGCCGTTCGGTTTCGGACGGGTTCAAGTAACTGGATATGCGGGTTGCCGTTTACATGCTTAATTATCGATGCCTGCTGGTGACCATTGCCGATCAACACTAAGCCCACCGGCCGTTTGGCAGCAACGCGCGCCACAGCGTCAATAACGCAGTGCCAGCGTTTCTCCGGCGTATGGCGACCAATGCCCAACAAAAGCGTGGCCGTATCGGGTAAGTTACAACGGGCCAACAAATCCCTGCGAACGGACACATGTCTTCTTGCAGGCGAAAAGACCCCGGCATCTACGCCCATAGGAATGTTTACGGCACCAAAGATGCCGCCGGTGCTCAGCCTTTTCTGCAAGCTAGGCGATGCACATACGGTGTAGTCAAAACTGTTACACATGCGCCTTAGATAACGCCAGAACCACTCGAACTGCCGATCAATGGCATCGTGTGAGGCAACGCCGTCGAACCAACGATATGCCCATGCCGACAGCGGGTCATGATGCATAAATATCGACCGGAGTGCATGGCCGTGCCAGCTTCGGGCAATCCACGCGCCGCGCCACGGGGAAGATGCCTCAAGGACATCGGGTTGCACCCTGTCCAATATTGCGTGGACTGGTGCGGCGTCCCAGAACATACCGTATTTTTTATCGAATGGCAGAGCAGGCGCTTTTATGTAGATTATCCGGCCGCCATTTTCGTACTCGACAATTTCGTCCCGGTTACCGGGCGCGATCACCGTTATGTCGTGCCCAAGCCTTGCACCGATCGCGAGCTTTGCATGGATATATGTCCGAACGCCGCCGCCCTCTGGCGCATAAAATTCGCAGACATCAACGATCTTCACGGCTGGCCTCCAGCGGTTTGACTTTTGATTGGGCCAACACCAATTCCCCGACGATAATTCATGACTATCGAGATCGATCGCACACCGGATCCGAAAACCAGTGCGGCCGCTTTGGCCGGGGGCTTCCGGAAACCTAGCTTAGGATTATTCGCAAATCCGACGCCGTCACCAGACAAGCCGAATTTGCCATTCTCGTCGCGATCATGAAGTAATACCAGAGCGTACCGCCCGGGGCCAGGCGCGCGAATACATATAGAAACTGAACCGTTCTTAGGCGTTTCCATTGGCACGCGACGAAACGGTTTTCCCTCCGCAATTAATATCTTGTCACTTTGGAGAAAGTCCCCGTCATTTTCAGGGTATAATTCGAGAATGAGTTTACCCCGGCGGTCCTTTAAACCGACGACGTTCACGTTCACCGCTGGTCCAGACTCCGCAGCTCGGCAATCTGCACCGCTTCGCCCGCGTTCTGCCTTGGGAGGTATAGCGGCGTAAGCCGTCATGGACAAGGAAAGCGCTGCGACAGCCAACATATCTCTCATGACGTTATCGCCTTTTCGGGAAATATGTGTCTGTCGGGAAAAAATAGAGCCGCAGCGCCTAATATGGACGCCACCAAGAAATGCAGCGCCAAAATAGAGGTTGCCGTTAGGGTTATCAGCGTTGATACTGCGCTATCTTGTCCGACTAGAAATACTGCAATGACTGCGAAGAGAGCTTCTTTGTTGGGCAGAAATGGCAACCTTCCGACCAAAAGCCGGATCATTGATAAAATTAGCCAGAAACCCAGATGAGGCCCAGGCAAGATTATGAACCATAATAGTGCGCATAGCAGTACACCTGCGGTCAATCGGATAATATGTACGCCAAAGATCCACCAAAGTGCGTTGCGTTCAAGCGTAAACACCCGTCGTGAAAACAATAGAACAGCGAACGAAAGGACTAAAAAGATGGCCGCAGTAATGACAGAGGCATCTGTGTATTCGCCAAAATTCAGTTGCGAGATCAAAGGGTAAGTCACTAACAGAAGGGTCAACGCTATAAGGTTCGCGGCCAAAGCGGATAGTATGTTGACGTCCTTAATTGCGCCAAAAGGCGCCGCGCTTAAGTCGGTGCGTTTTCGTGCCCATAGATAGAAATATACTTCGCCCGAATAGGATATGAGAACCTCATTGCCGATACGTTTGGCAAGAAGGATGAGAAATCCTGATACAGGTAGTGCCCAAAGGCGTCGAAAAATAATCCAATCCGCAATAGGTAGCGCGAAATATAATGCGAGCAACACGGGCAAAAACCACAAATTTTGCGGCAAGGCATTGTGTAGCTGGTTGGTGTCCATTTCAACAAGTTGAAGCGCCATGGCAACCAAGAACGCACCAGACAAAAACCGCGAAAGCCATGTAGACCATGGCCGTGGTTCAGGCTTTAAAGTCGGCAAATCAAGATGCGTAAAGGGCGTAGCGGTCGAAGTCACGCAACGGACCAATCGCGTTCGCGTAGCACGGTGTCGCGCTGGCCACGCGCATCAAAACGGTCCGCCAAAAATCGGTAGAAAAAGTCATGCTGCCGTGAACGCGGTGTCAAATGATAGGTAATGCGCTCCGCGAGCGTCCAGCGGACATTCCGCCGATCCGCACGACGTTCAGATGTGATGCACCACAAATTAGGATTATAGATTTGGCGTCCTATTTTTAGAACGCGGTGCATGAGTTCATGGTCTTTTAGGACATATGGCCACAACGCGGGATCGTAGCTTCCGGCAGCGCGAAGTGCCTCGGTGCGAAACATTTGCGCTGCGCCGCTCGTGTGATTCTGGTGCGGCAATATCCAGGCGACGAATAGCCGGTGCACCATGCTGCCAAGCCCCGCCCAAAATGGTTTGCGGCGCAGATAGGCACATGCGGCGACATATTCCGGGCCCTTTGTGTCAAACAGCAGCGTTGCGGCAGATAGATAATGCGTTGGATAGAATGTGTCGGCATCACAAATCGCCGTGAATTCAGTCCCAACCGCTGCAATTCCTGTTTGCAACGCATAAACCTGACCAGGCCGAGGTTCGTTTAAGAAGATTACTTTGCCCCGATGATCAGCAAGCTGCGCACGCGCTTTTTCAATGCAACCGTCTGTCGAACCATTGTCAACGATGATCAAATCAAACGCTGTCGTTTGTGCGACAATCGACTCTAGCGTCTGCGGCAGAAAGTCAGCTTCATTGTATACAGGTATGACAATCGACCAACGCACAAATTAACCCTCGATAATCAAAAGCCATTTGCATTTTTTTACCAAATCACGATGTCACAACCGCGTCATCTTTATGACAGATCAACATTCATTCTGTCACAAATGTCGTTTCGGAATGCCATCCTCCCGTTCCGAAGAGGCGGCGGTAGACGCTACACCAACGGCACAGATTTGATTTTGCGAGATACGTACCGGGAAGCTGAAGTCCGAAACGACGCGCGACGTGCAACCGGCGAAAAGAGAAAATGCCAATATGGCAGTATTCTAACTTTGTTGGTTAAGCGAAGAGCATTAACAGCAGCAATCACAGGGTGACGGGGGCACTATGGATATCGACATTGCGGACGTGCTTGCCACTTTGAAAATCGGGCAGATGACCTTTTCAGAGGCCACGCAGATCTTTGCCCTTGCGTCGGGTGAGGGTTGGAATCCCGGCGAGGACGACCTTCAATGCGCTTGGGCGTGTGACCCGGATGCCTTTATCGCACTGCGGTACCGCGGCAAGATGATTGCTGGCGGCAGCATATTCCGACACAGCCCATCCTTCGGCTTCATGGGCCTGTTCATTGTCGACGAGGCCTATCGTGGCTTGGGTCTGGGGCGACAGCTATGGCATGAGCGTCTACAACTCTTGCGCGCCCGTCTAGCGCCTGATGCAGTCATCGGAATGGATGGTGTATTCGCGATGGAACGTTTTTATGCGGCTGGCGGCTTTGAACCAGCCTATGAAACGGTGCGATATCAAGGCGTGGCGAGCGGGGTCGTGACACGGATCAGTTATGCACAGATACCGATTCATGCCACTGTTTCGAACGACATACTGCTCGCTTATGATCGCGGCCGGACCCCCTATGATCGAGGCACCTTGCTCGCGTCATGGCTGTCGCGTCCGAAAATCATGAGGGCGGCGGCTTTTCAAGAGGGCGTTTTGGTGGGGTTTGGCTTGGCGCGACCGGCTGGAACCGGTTTCAAGATCGGGCCGTTAGTCGCAGACAATGACCTGATCGCGCTCGGGCTGCTGGCCGATTTGATCGACAGGCTTGATGGCGCACAAGTGCAAATCGATGTGCCGAGCCCTAATCACGATGGCGTCGCGCTGGCAAAATCATTTGGCCTTGAAGCCAGCTTTGGGTGCCGCCGCATGTATTTCGGTGGGAAGCCAGATGAGGACGTGTCGTCAATCTTTGGCGCGATGTCGCTTGAATTCGGCTAAGCGTTGCGGTCCTTATTCGGCCATCGATAAGCGGGCGGAACCAAACCGCTACAAAGCGCCTTTGCGCTGATCGGATGTCGATAGCAAAAGGATGAAGCCACCCGCCAATGCGATCGCAGAAAGCGGCAGAAATGCTTCGCGGCCTCCCATATTTCCGACCCCAATCCACCCAATGAGGGTTGGGCCAAAATAACCACCAAGTCCCCCGAAACTGTTGATAAACGCGATCCCGGCTGCTGCCGCCGCGCCTGTGAAATAGCGGTGGGCAAGTGGCCAAAATGTGACGATTGAAAATCCAAGGCCCATTGTGATCAATGTCAGGGAGGCTATGCCAGCGATCTGGCTATGTGCAAAATAAGCAAGGCTGAATAACCCGATTGCGGCAATGCAATAGCCGATGAAACTATGCCATCTCCGCTCATCATTGCGGTCCGAATGGCGCGCCCAGGCAATCTGGCTAAAGGCCATAATGCCCCAGGGAATCATGGTTAGCAGCCCGATCTCAAAATAAGCATCTTTCGCAATGCCGAATTGCTGAATCAGGGTCGGCATCCAGAAAGTGACGGCGTACAGCGCAATCGTGCCGCTCATATAGGCAAATCCGAGAGCCCATATCCGAGCACTTGTAAGGACAGATGCAACAGATCTCAACACACCGGTGCTTTTCGAAGCAGCGTCTTCATACGCGATTTCTTCAGCGATTATTTGGCGCTCTTTCGCACTAAGCCATTTGGCTTCAGATGGGTCATCAGGAAGAAAAAAGAAAAATGCGATGCCAACCAACAGGGAAGGAATAGCCTCCAGTAGGAATAGCCATTGCCAGCCCCGCCAACCGTTCACACCATCGAAAAATTCAAGAATAGCGCCGGAAACGGGAGCACCCACCACATTGGCGACACCGACAGCCATCATAAACAGAGCAATAACATGGGCCTGTCGGCTGCGCGGGAACCAATATGTTAGATATAGTATGATCCCCGGATAGAAGCCTGCTTCTGCTGCCCCCAGAAGAAACCTCAAAAGATAGAACCCGAGCTCTGCATCCGTGAGGCCGATCATTTGGGCTATGCCACCCCATCGGAATTCGCCGACAAACATGAACAATGCTGAAATCATGCCCCAACTAATCATGATCCGTGTCATCCAGCGTCGCGCACCGACCCGTGTCATCACGAGATTGCTGGGCACCTCGAACATGCAATAGCCAACAAAAAATAGCCCAGCGCCAAGGCCGTAAGCCGCATCACTAAATGCGAGATCGCTTGCCATTTGCAATTTGGCAAAGCCGACATTTACGCGGTCCAAGAAAGCAACGACATAACCAAGGAACAAGAGCGGGATGATCCGGACCGTAACCCGGCGATATATGGTGCTGCTTACGTCTTGGGTCATTTGTCCTCCCGGCGTATGATCTTATGGTTTGCAGGAATATGGATTGGGTACCGGAATCATGTCGTCGGTGCAGTCGCAAACTGCCATGCAAGGTGGCATGCCTCCGCTGTCAGGACAGCGGCCAGCATCCAGAATATGACCTTCTTCGCCGCCGGCGCCATTGCAAGCCGCGCGCCGGCAAGGCCGCCAAAAATGCTGCCTGCGGCTAGAATGAGGCCGACTTCCCAATTGATCACTGAATCATAGGAAAACACCAACATGGATGCGAGAACACTGGGAAGGATGATCGCGCTTTTAATAGCATTTGCAGCGACCAGCCCCACGCCTGCCGATACAGTCAGGGCAAGCAAAAGAAATGTTGCCCCGTCTAGGACGATAAAGCCCAACCAAAGACCAATTATGAAGAAGAGGACATATTGTTTGGGACCAAAGGTCACAGAAGATTGCGCGTCCTGATTTAATGCATCGCGCATCCGAAAAAACAGCAGGAACAGGGCAACCAAAACCGCGGCTACAATAACAAGTTTGAAATCGCGCGCTGAAATCATGATCGCCGCCAGAGCACCGAGAATCGCACCAACGGTCGATGGAATGATCGCCTCTATTGCAATCCCCCAGTCTATCGCCCGGTTGCGATGATAGCTTAGCACTGCGGTCAGACTGCCCGCGATGACCGGCAGACGATTAGTCGCATTGGCTGTTATCGGGTCAAGCCCAATCGCCAGCAAAATGGGTAACGAAACCGCCGACCCTGAAGACGCCACGGTCGTAATGAACCCACAGAGAAAACCTGCGGCCAGCACGAGACATATCTCTGCTAACCCCATCTCCATAAGCAATATTCTTTCCTAGTCCTTCTGCCAACGAGAACTTCCCATTAGCGACGCATCACCGTTACAGCTTTGATGTTTTGCGCCAAGACAGACAGGTATCAATTTGGCAGTAACGGCACCCAAAAGGTTGATCAGATTCCAAGCATGTGAAGCCATATGGACGACGAAGCGCTAATGCTGCAAACTCAACGCCCGATATTATTCCAATAAACTAGGCCAACGCTGAGAGCCGGAGCGAAAGGGCTCTTCGTCCAAAAATCAAGGTGCAACAATGCGATGTTGGGCAAGATGTTCGTAGTCGGCCATGCAGGCATCCGCGACAGCGCGGGCTTCATCATCGAGGTTGAGCGGGCGCACATCTGGTTTTTGGAATCCCGTGCTGGACGCGACCGCGTCATACCAATGGCTTGCCCAAATGCCGTCCTCTGGGTGGATACCAGCGGGCCAAGCCAACATGGCTGGATCCCATGCGATGTTGAGCGCATCGCATAGCAAAGCTAGCGTCTTCGCGGGATTTTTAAGAATGTCCGCGCTGTCAACGACGGGTGGGGCATGGCCGGTCTGGTCGGCAATGCGATCAAAGAACGCACGCTGGGTTGCGTAACCAAGATCTTCGACGTTTACGCTCTCTCGCTTAACGCGGTAGCTGGCGACCATATAAGCAGGTTCGCGAACCAGAAAGGCGTGGTGGCAGTTGGTCAAATCATCGGGTTGGATTGGGCCGACCATATGGTGGGTCATCTGCTTTTGATACCATAGGGGCTCGCCTCCCGGTGCCGGACCGGAAAGGTGGGCTGCTACGCTGGACCAGTTGCAATCCATATCTGCGATGACTTCTGCTGCCATGGGGTGCGGCTCGCCGCTATGCGCAAGGAAGCAGCCGTAGAAGGGTTCGTCACTGACGGCGCAATCCGCTCTAGACGAAAAGCTGCGCATCATCGCCGTTGAGATGTTTCGTGGTCCTGACCACATGCATATCCGCTGTGTCATGGTCGGCTCTGACCTGCGACATCGCGTTCGATGAAGGCGCGGTAGAGATTTTGTAGGCGCTCGACGACTGGCCCCTTTCCATCGGTCAATACACGGCCATCGATGGTGTGCGCCGGAACAACACCGGCAAAGGTTCCGGTGACAAAAGCTTCATCCGCACCATAGACATCGGTCATTGAGAAGTTGCGTTCGAACACAGGAATATCATTCTCCCGGCACAGGCGAATGACGTTGGCGCGCGTGATGCCGGCGAGGCAATAATCGCCGGTTGAAGTCCAGACTTCTCCCTTGCGGACGATAAAGAAATGCGTGGAATTGCATGTGGCGACAAAGCCGTGCGGGTCGAGCATCACTGCCTCATCTGCGCCCGCTTGCGCCGCCTGAATGCAAGCGGTGATGCAATTGAGTTTGCTATGCGAATTGAGCTTCGGATCCTGCACCGCCGGATCACCGCGACGGACGTGGACGGTAAACAGTGACAGGCCGCGATCAACCGTTGCGGGAAGCGGGTCTTTATATTCGGCAATAATGACAATGGTTGCAGGTGAGACGACCACACGTGGATCTTGGTAAGGAGTTGAACGGATGCCACGTGTGACCATCAGCCGGATATGGCATTTGTCCATCTGGTTTGCGTCGATGGTGGCATAGAGACGCTCCTTCATCTCCGCGCGGGAAATGCCGATGTCCATGGCAATTGCCTTTGCGCCTTCCCATAAACGGTCAAGATGCTGGTCCAGAAAGGCCATACGTCCTGCGTGAACACGGATCCCTTCCCATACCCCGTCACCCAGCATGAAGCCGCTGTCAAAGACAGAGACCATTGCCTGCGCACGGGGAGTGAGCTGGCCATTAACGTTGATGAGGATCGCGTCATTGCGCGAATCAGAGACGAAATCATGAGTTCCAAGTGCCATGCTTTCGACCGTAACGTTGGCCGGGCGCACGCGTCAAATAGGAACGCGAACTAAGGCGCAAAAGGAGCTTCCTAGCCCTGTAATTGTCTTAGGCCCCATCTCGGATGAGGCACACATTCTGGCGTTAAGGTATGAAAACTGGCGCGTTTGTTTTAATCCAGAGCAATGGTGACGCAATTGTCCGGTGCTGAACGCGCAACATCCATTATGTTGCATTGGACGTGGCGGGGAACAGTGGCCAACCGCCTTTCGGGGTTAAAAAACGCGGACTTGTGTAGCCCCAGAATTATACATCAACGAAATAATCGAGTGATCCGTCTTCCCGGATAATCGAATGGTCCTGGAAAGACGCAAAGAGGAAAAAATCAGCTCCAGTCAAGACATTGTGGGTCACGCCGGCAGGGAAAACTGCTTTATCAGATCTGCCCAGTTCAATTGATTGGTCTCCAATGACGGCTGTGCCTGACCCTTTGATCCCATATACATGCGCGGTTGCAAGCTTGTGGAAATGCGGGCCGAGTTCGCGCCCGGACTCTAATAGGAAAAGATCGACGTAGCGGTGGCTGGTCGGCAACTGGTCCAACATGGCTTTGGTGATGGCTACCGTAATCACTGTCGAACCATTGGGTGCCTTTTGAGCCTCCGCGCCAACAAATGGTATTTGCTCTGCAAACGACAAGTCACCGCGGCAAATATCGCTGGCGTTCCGTTCGAACACATTGAGGATGTGACTGATCGCAATGTCGTCCATCATGTCACCTTAAAACTTGCAGCGTGTCGGTAAAGCCGAAACGCCTCAGATCGCTTATCTTGGTCGGGTATAATATGCCTTGGAGATGATCGCACTCATGCTGCACCACGCGCGCATGAAATCCCTCTGCCACCCGATCAATCCTGTCTCCGTCCATCGTATAGCCGGTATAGCGGATCGATCGAAATCGGGGCACCTCACCGCGCAATCCAGGCACCGACAGGCAGCCCTCCCAGCCATTTTCCATTTCCGCATCCATCGGGGTGATTTCAGGGTTTATCAAAACCGTTTCGGGAACAGGCGGTGCGTCGGGGTAGCGTTGGTTTTTCTCAAACCCGAAAATGACCACCTGAAGCGGTTCTGCGATTTGCGGAGCCGCCAAACCCGCACCCTCATGGGCGCGCATCGTATCGAACATGTCGCCGACAAGCGTTTTCAGCGCGGCCGTTCCAAATGCGGATACCGGCTGAGATGGTAACAGTAAACGCGGGTCACCCATCTTTAAGATCTGCCTAATCGCCATACCTTTTCTCTGCCAACTCCGTCAATTCAAAGAGATTTAAGTGTAGCATGTCGTAGATAGCGATGCTAAATTTTGCGAGGGATAATTTCGGCTTTTGGGAGTAACTACGTGGATCTCGAGAGCAAGTTATCACGACATAATGTTTTGCCGCCTAACGCGGCGACAGGATTGACCGAACTCGCAACGTCGGCACTTGTCGATATTGGTTACGCAAAAGCGGCAAGTCTCGGGTTAGTCGATTATTTGGAATCTTCGCATGACGGATGGTCCATAGACAGTTTTGCCAATTGGGTTGGTGCTGCGAACGCCTTCAAGGAAGGCGATGCCATCATCGGCGTTGCGGCAAAAGACGATGAGCACCGGGCGTTCGCGCGCATGCTTCTGGCAAACACGCGGCTTTACCAGATCGATGCCAATCCGATTTTCAGCGACGATCTGCATCGGGCAATCATCTCGATTGTTGATGAGGCTATCGCTGGTACTTTGCGGGATTGGACCCTCGGCGCGTTACGCGATTACCTGCTGGCAAAGGAAGAAGCGGACATAAAGGCAATCATGCCGGGGCTCTCCAGTGACGTCATCGGATGTGTGGTAAAGCTGCTATCGGATGAGGATTTGACAGCGATTGCGTCAAAAATCTTCAATCCTTTGCCGGGCTCAAATATCGGTGAACGGGGATATCTCGGCGCACGGATTCAGCCCAATTCCCCGACCGACAATGTAGACGACATTGCTTGGCAGGTCTTCAACGGTTTTGCGTATGGCGTTGGTGATGTCCTCATCGGGACCAATCCGGTCAGCAGTGAGCCGGAAAGTGTTCATGCGATTGAAGCGGCGCTGAAAGACATTGTGGACACCTTTGAGCTTTCCGATGTTTTGCCGCATTGCGTCCTTGCGCATATCGACATTCAGGCGGAGGTTGAAAAACACGCACCAAATTCAACCGCTTTGTGGTTTCAGAGCATCGCGGGCAGCGACGCGGCAAACAAAACCTTCGATTTGTCACTCGACCGCTTGGTCGCACATGCAGACCAGCGGCAAGGCAAGTTCGCAATGTATCTTGAAACCGGGCAGGGGGCAGACTTTACGAATGGCCATGCCCAGTCGATGGACATGGTGCTGCATGAATCACGCAAATATGGATTGGCGCGCTTCTTGTCGCTGCGGATTGCCGCCGCAAACGGACGGCGCCCATGGCTGCATTTGAACGACGTTGCAGGCTTTATCGGGCCTGAGGTGTTCCGTAATCGGGATCAGCTTGTGCGGTGTTGCCTTGAAGATCTCGTCATGGGCAAGCTGCACGGTCTTTGCATTGGGCTTGATGTTTGTTCGACGCTTCACATGGATGTCAGCCTTGACGATCTCGATTACTGCCTTGAGCGCGTAGCGCCAGCCAATCCGGCCTATTTGATGGCGTTACCAACCAAAATTGATCCAATGCTGGGTTATCTTACGACCGGTTTTCAGGATCATGTTCGGCTAAGGCGAAAGTTCGATTTCAAAATCAGTGAACCGATGCAACATTTTTTCCGCAAGCTTGCGGTGATTGACGATGCTGGTGCGCCTGCCGAAAACTTTGGGAAACCCGAACAGATTTACGTCGAATACCGGCGACGCAAAGGCGACAACCGGCCCGAGTTGGATATATTGGCGGAGGCGGAACAGAAAATGGACGCCGTTCGGGGGCGCGGACTTTTCCTGGCGCAAGGTCATGGGGAATTGCCTGAAGACCTTGCGCCTGCAATCGCACAGGAAATCAGCACTATATATGAGCGATCGCGCAAGAGCATTTGGGCGGATTTCGATGTCGCATTTCTGCCCTCGCTCGCCGATGTGATCATGGCCGACACGAAGGCACGCGATCGCCGCGATTATATTCTACATCCCGAACTGGGCGAGACGCCGTCTGACGCGACCGTTGCGAAGCTGACCGAATTGCACGCCCACGGCGCGGGGTCGTTCGATGTACAGATTGTCCTCAGCGACGGGCTTAATGCGATAGCGATCATGGATGATCCGTTTCGCGATCGTTTTCTGAAGACTTTGGTGAGGGACCTTACACAAAATAATCTCTCGGTTGCGCCAAACATCATTGCATTTGAACGGGGTCGGGTACGCGTCGGTTATAAAACGGGTGAAATAGTTTTTTCCGGCAGCGAAGGATGCAAGGCAATAATCCATGTCATCGGTGAACGCCCGGGTTCAGGCCATGATTGTTTTTCGGCTTATCTGACCGTCGCTGAGGGTCAGCTTTGGTCGCAAGCCGGCGGCGTTGACCATGATGTTACCCGGGTTATCTGCGGAATTTCCGCAACTGCTCTTGACCCAGAGACGGGTGCGCGCGATTGCATCCGGATATTCCTTGAAATGTGGCGGAAAGCTAAAGCGCGATGACCTCTTCTATCCGAAATGCAAAAATACAGCGTTGCGCAGCAGGCGTTGCCATATTCCTCGCTGCTTTGACCTTACCGCACGATATGGCGATGGGCAGTGCACCTCCCGCGGAAAGCGCACCACTGGCGCCAATTGCGCAGACTTCCGCTGGCTATCCATCGGTGCGCCTTCTGGACACAGGAAAGGATATTCTGGGCCGGCCCTTCGCGTATCCGGCTGGCGATGCGCGGCTGATCTCTGAAATCATTACCCTTGGTCCAGGCGCCGAAGGCGCGTTGCACCGCCATCTGGTCCCTATGTTCGCCTACGTGATTGAGGGCGAACTGACCGTCGATTACGGCACTGAGGGTATACGCAATTACAAAGCGGGTGATGCCTTAGTCGAAGCACTTGCCGTTCGCCATCGGGGGGTGAACACCAGCACAATGCCGGTGAAGCTCCTCGTCATCTATATTGCTGCCAGTGATGGGAAACTGGTCGCGCCTTAAGGGGCCTTTACTGCCAACGTGATCCTGCAGAGCAAGCTTGCCGAATGAACGCGTGCAGCTTTTCCCTACGCTTCGCCTACAGCAGCTTCAGCGGCGGCAATTTCCGCCGCACGGGCAGCAATCCGGTCACCAATCGGCGGGCCCTTGAAGCGACGGTTTTCGATGCCGAACCAGGCAATCGCGGTAAGCAAGCCGATAACCGCCACAACCTTTAATGCGAAGTCATTTGGCGGCTGCACGCCGACATAGCAGACCACAGCAGCAATACCGATGCAGAACACCGCAATGACGCGGAATGCAGGCCCCATGTCCCACGGGCCCATTTTCGTCCAGCTGTTGCCATAGGCAAAAAGGCCGGCCGCAATCGGCATCGCATAAGAAAGATAAAGCGCGATTGAGGTTACCGAGACAGCAACCGAATATGCACCGGCGAATGCGGTAAAGCCCACGGCGAGCGCGGCACTTGTCCAAATTGCGTGCACAGGCGTCCGGTGCTTTGGGCTTACGGTTCGAAGGTATTTCGATCCTGGCAAACCATCGTCACGTGCAAAGGCGAAGGTCATTCGCGAGGCCGATGTCACCGTGGCCAGACCGCAGATGAACTGGGCCACAAGGATGATGGCATAAAGAAAATACTTCAGCTTAGCCGGGATCGTTGCATCCATGACATAGAAAAACACGTTCCAGCCTTGCCTGGCGGCCTCTTCCATGTCGGGAATGGCAAGAACGAAAGCGCTTGAGAAAAGCCACGCAAACAAGGCCGCCCAGACCACCGAATGGATAATCGCCGTTGGCACCCTCTTTGCCGCGCCTACAGTTTCTTCTGAAGTATGCGCCGACGCGTCATAACCCGTCAGCGTGTAGATCGGCAGTAACAGCCCAAGAAAGAAGATCAGTACGATTGAACTGGTTTGGGGCCAAACATTGCCGCCCGCTGCGCCCGAATAGTTTGTGAAAGTCCACAAACGGCTGAAGTCATGCGACGGAGCGTAGGCAAGCAGCGCGATCGTCAGCAGAACCGCTCCGCCCAAAATCAGATATCCTGAAAGATCGGTTAGCTTGGTCGTCGCCCGAATCCCGAGATGGTTGATGATGGCTTGAATGCCTGTCATCACCATAAGGAAGATCAGCTGCGACCAATAACCCGCGTCAATGCCGAAGAAAGATCCGACAGAGCCGACAAAAAAGTTGAACGTGCCGACGTTGATCGCCGCTAATACCGTTATGAGCCCGATCAGGTTGAGCCACGCGGTGAGCCAGCCCCAGAAACGTCCGCCAAGGGTAGAACTCCAGTGATACAGGCCACCTGCGGTTGGAAACGCTGAGGAAAGCTGAGCCATTCCCAGTGCAAACATGAGAGCAGCCAAGCCGCCGACGATCCACCCTATTCCGAGTGCAGCGCCACCGGCGCCGCTCGTCGCTTGCCCAAGCGAGTTGATTCCACCCGACAGGATGCAAATAATCGAAAACGAAATTGCAAAATTGGAAAAATGTCCCATTCGTCGGGACAGTTCCTGCGCATAGCCCATATCGTGCAGCGTCTTCACATCAGCGGCGTGATGCGTATCATTGGTATTTGGCATTTCCTGCCCCCTCTTATTCGGTTCCTACGTAAACGCTGCGGCTTGGGTACTATTCATGGCCAGAACATTTGGCACTGATGTCTTCTTCATAATAATGAAGTATCGGTATCACCAATCAGGTTGATACTAGGCGTCGAGTTTGTCGTGTTACAAGCCCCAATATTCGCCGTCTTCAGTTTGGGGTCGCCCGGCAGATCACAAGATTACATGGGTGGTTGCTGTCGATGGCCGGCGGAAGCGATATGCCATGGGTTATCTCTAGAAACCCAAACATGTTAACTTCGCGAAACCATCTCGCAGCCGTGGTTTGGGGGGAACTTCTCAGTTACGAATCTCGGGTGATAGATAACCATATTGGGCAGCTTCGGAGAAAACTGCAGCTTGATCGAGTGTCTGGCATTAGGCTGAATACGCAATATGGGATGGGTTACATCCTAGAGGCGGACATTGAAGGAATTGGTGAACCAGATGTGTTGGCGTTGATCCCACCCGTAAAAAGGTGGCTTTATAAAAGGGTTGTGGCAAAACGTGGCGACCGCACTCCTTTATAGGAAAACCGGCGTCACGCCGAATATCGGCCGTTCAATAACTAGCGAGCAATCCCTGAAACCAGACATTCAATCGAGCGGGTAAGCATCTAATAGAATGGCAGATATGTCAGCGGCATGTTCCGGCTATGGGCTGGCGCGGCAACGGGCGGCCGGCTGCAACGCCGGTGGGTGCGCCGTTCTCGATTGCAACCTGTCCGTTGACCAGCACCGTGCGCATCCCCGTCGCCAACAAAAACGGATTGCCATAGTCGGCGCGCGACGCAAAGGTTTTCGGGTCGAACGCGATGACATCAGCGAACGCCCCCACCTTTAGGCGCCCACGCCCTTCAAGACTAAACATCGTCGCCGTTGTTGCCGTCGACTGGTCAATGAAGGCTTGAAGGCTAATCACCTTCTCGTCCTTCACATAGGTCGCATATTTGCGCGCAAATGAACCATAATAGCGCGGGTGCCCCAGCGTCGCGTCGGAGCTGGTCACGACCCACGGCCGCAGCATGAACGCCGCAATGTCATTTTCGCTCTGGTTGAATGAAGCGACGCGCGCCTCGCTCCAATCTTGCGCTCGAGAATGTGCGGCATTTTTCAAGGATGGAACTTTACCCGCAGCCGTGCATTATTGATCCATGCGGCGGCCCCGAAGGTTATCGACCTTCGCCCTTTGACGATCGCGACCTCCGGGGCACCCGTGTTGCCATAGCGTATACCGGGTCACACGGGTGGAAGGCGACCCTAACCTGCCATTGAGCCGCCCGTGGGCGCGCGCCCGGCTTCTGACGCGATGAGACTCTGACGAGTAGAGGAACGATTATGACGGCCACAAAAGATAGCAAGGCGATCCAAACTCTAATGATTGTCGAGGACGAGGTGCTCGTGGCAATACTTCTACGAGACGAGTTGCAGAAGGCGGGATACAAGGTCCTCGACTTGACGGATCGTCAGGACGAGGCGCTTGAAATCGCGAAAGCTGAAAAGCCGGATCTGGCGTTGGTCAACATCCGGCTCGCTAGGGGTGACGATGGCATCGAACTCTCAAAGCATCTAAAAGGCCTCGGGATACCGGTTTTGCTCATCAGCGGACAGGTCAGCCGGGCGAGTTCAGCCAAAACCGTGGCGATCGGCTCGATGCCTAAGCCTTATGATCCCGAGGAGATGGTGCTCGCCGTGGCCTACCTTCTCGCGCGCCTGAATGGGGACGACACATTGCCGAAGCCGCACCAACTGGAAGTGTTTGACGACGAGAGTTTCGAACGCGACCCGGCTGCATAAAGCTGGGTGAATAGCTGTCAGATGTGAACGGACATTCCAGCAACAATCACTTTCTCTGATCGTGCTGTTTACGAACATAAAGGTACCAAACGTCGTTGATGAGGCGTTCGGTTTGTATTGAGCGCCCATTCATTCGCCGCTTTCGATGACGTTTTCGATGGGGCAATCAAGGTGCCACGAAAATCCTGTGGACGCAAAATCGGTTGTGACTTGGGCACCGAGGCTCATCCGCACAACCTCACCCGTCACCGTTGAACCAAAGCCCTTGCTTTGCGGAGCAACGACCGACGGCCCATCAAACTCACGCCAATTCATCACCAGCCGGCCGGACGCTGCATCGGGTACCTGTTGCCAAGTAATGGCAACACAACCAGCGTCGCTAGATAGCGCGCCATATTTGCTAGCGTTTGTTGTTAATTCGTGAAGCGCCATTCCAATTGTTTGTACCGCGGCCGGTGACAGGTACACAGTGTCACCTCCAAGAGTGACCCGGTTTCCAATCAGGTCCTTAAAATGGTCAAGTTGTGCACGAACCAGATTTTCCAGTTCAACGCTCGTCCATTTGTTCTCAACAAGTATGTCCTGACTAGCCGATAAAGACTGTATACGCGCTGAGAGTTTTCGAACGAAATCTGCATTGTCGGCCCCGCCGGTTTGGTGGGCTACCGACATAACCACGGCGAGCAGGTTCTTTGCGCGATGGTTTATCTCGCCCATGAGAAATTGGACATGACTGTCACGGTCCTTCTGCTCCGTGACGTCAAGATTGGTGCCGACTACCCATTGGGTTTGTCCGTCAAGATCGGCGCGCGCTATTTCCACCGCGCGAATGTGCCGAATTTTGCTGCCGCCTTTTCGCCGGATGCGAAATTCGCGGGTACTCGTTCCACATCGGGTAACCGTGTCCTTTAGGACAGCATCCTGATCAGCAGCATCATCGGGGTGAACGTACCCAATGTAGTCACTATATTTCAAGACACCGTCTACCGTCGGGGATACTCCATAAATCTCGAACATCGCGCGGTCCCAATGTATTCTACCGGATGGGACATGCCATCGCCAAAGTCCAATCCCTGAGGTTGCCGTCGCCAAATGCGTTGTTATCTCGCTGTCTTCTAGGTCAGCGATAGCCTGCTTCTTTTCTGCCATTCCCCGCTTTAGCTCATCGAGTATCCGCGCTTTAGTCTTTGCCAAATTCAAGGAAATTTCACGTTCTTTTATCAACTGTTTGTTGGCTGATTGCATTCCGTGAACGAGCAGCAGATCAGTCGCCACGACGAACACATAAAAGGCGAGCGCAACCTCCACACCATCGGTACCAAATGTTTCGCCGGGCCCGACGAAATAATACCAGGCAATTAGTCCGCACAGTACAGCGGACAGGCTGCCAAGTCTTACCCCAAATAGAAACGATGTTATGATTACTGCCGGGAAAAATGTGATGTAAGGATACCCCGAAGGAAGCAATGTATCCGTGGCAATTCGAAGCAGCCACGCCATTTCCACAATGGCTAAGGTACAGGCCAACCCAAAAATGGGGGTATGTCCAAATAAGGGGAAACGCTCGGTCCAGCGCATTCTGTGGCTGGCGCCATTATATTCCAGAATATTGTCTACCATAACCCCCCTCAAAAGTGCCCATATCACTTTTCGTGGCCGGGTGATGGGTATCTCCAAAACCAAGTCGCTGCCCGATAAACGCGCGAGCGGAGCGTTTGTTCCAAGACTAGGTCGCTTTGATGTGGAGCTACGCTTTTGATCCAAATGCTTCGATATTTCGACGGGTCTAAGCAGCTAGTTGAAGTCATTTTAGCTTAGGTGGCGGCTTTCGTTGCGCCCAAGCTATTGGCGGGCTGTCTGCTTGTGGACCCAATACTTCCGGGTCTGCCTTGCGCTAAATCACTCTAACGACATTGCATTTGACCTTGGGCGGTCAAATCTGTGCATCGGTGCTGACAGGGAACATAAATTGGCGGCCGTTGTTACGACCAGAACATCGCTAAATTCCTCCGGATCCGCAAAGCCTTTTTGGAGATCATCTAATGCACGCATTTACTTCGCCGCAATCAAACAATGCCACATCTTTAATCACAGAATTTACTAACGACAGTAGTTCAGCCCGATGGTTCGAGGCGGACAATTGTGCTCACTTTATCACCAATAATAGTGGCAAGGTCATGCATGCAAATGCAGCCGCTAGGACGTTGCTCGATGATGGCCAACTCTGGATCGACAGAGAGGGATGTTTAGCATGGTCACGGCGTTGCAAGTCTGTTCGCGATTTGCTGTCGCGGACGATCCAAACCGCTGAGGTCCAACGATGCTTGTGTGAAAGCGCGCCGGATCAATGGATAGGCATTTCTGCAACAATGTTAAGTTCGTCGTCAGAACATTTGGCACTGATGGCTGCGTAAATTAACGGAGTGTTGGCCTCATCAGTTGGGTTGATATTAGGCGGCCAGCTTGCGGTGTTGCAAGCGCCGATATTCGATAGTCTGTCGTTTGATCCTTTCGCGTTGTTGGATGATGGCTTTTGCCCTGCCGAAGTAGGCGTCGGCGGGCGTTACGTTGTTCAGGCTCTCGTGATAGCGCTGATGGTTGTAATGCTCGACGAACGCTTCGATCTGCTGTTCAAGGTCGCCGGGCAGGAAGTAGTTTTCGAGTAGGATGCGGTTCTTGAGTGTCTGATGCCAGCGTTCGATCTTTCCATGTGTTTGCGGATGCATCGGTGCGCCGCGCACATGGCTCATCTTGTTGGCTTCGATATATTCCGCCAGTTCACCCGCGATATAGCTGGGACCATTGTCGCTGAGCAGCCGTGGCTTGTGCTGGACAGTGGCATGATCGCAGCCTGACGCTGCTAGTGCCATGTCGAGCGTGTCGGTGACATCCTCGGCGCGCATATTGCTGCACAGCTTCCAGGCGATGATGTAGCGCGAGAAGTCGTCGAGTACCGTCGACAAGTACATCCAGCCCCAGCCAATGATCTTGAAGTAGGTGAAGTCTGTCTGCCACATCTCGTTGGGTCGGGTGGTCTTGGTGTGGAACTCGCCTGCTGCCTTCACCACGACATAGGCCGGACTGGTAATGAGGTCATGGGCCTTGAGTAGCCTGTAAACCGTGGCTTCTGACACGAAGTAACGCCGCTCGTCGGTAAACCGCACCGCCAGTTCGCGCGGTGACAGCTCGGACTGTTCCAGCGCCAGATCGATGATCTGGTCATGGATTACCTTCGGGATGCGGTTCCAGACACGGCTCGGGCTTGATGGCTTATCCGCCAGCGCTTCCGGCCCGCCTTCGAGATAGCGGTCATACCAGCGGTAGAAGGTCCGGCGGGCAACGCCCAGCTTGTCGAGTGTGATCTTGGTTGGCAGATGCGACTGCTCGACGATCCTGATGATCTCGAGCTTCTCCGAGGCTGGGTACCTCATGCGTCGTCGTCCCCATCCGCGATCATGCTTTTTTTGAGCAACCGGTTCTCAAGGGTCAGATCAGCAACGCATTCCTTCAAGGCACGCGCTTCACGACGCAGGTCCTGCACCTCACCGCTGGTGGCTGCACGTGCAGTATCGCCCGCAAGCCTGCGCTTGCCAGCTTCCATGAACTCCTTGGACCAGGTGTAATAGAGACTCTGCGCGATGCACTCCTTGCGGCACAGCTCGGATATGCTGTCTTCCCCGCGTAGGCCTTCCAGCACAATCCTGATCTTGTCTTCAGCAGAAAAATGCCGCCGTGTTGCCCGGCGAATATCCCTTACGACACGTTCGGCCGAGGCCTTGGGTTGGCCAGAGTGTTTTTGTCTCATCTTCGTTCCTTCGTCACTACGATGAGACAAAAACACTCCTTAAATCACAACATTAAATCTGTGCCATTGGTGCTGACGGGGAACAGTCACGGGGCTCCCGCCCTTGCTTCATCGGCAGCCCGGGCGTGCCTGCGTCTAATATCTCCGCGATCCGATTGTTCTCAACAACGATGTCAACCGGTCCGCGCGGCGGCGCGCCGGTGCCGTCAATCAGCATCGCGCCACGGATTACCATTTTGCGGAACGGCCCTGCACCTTCGCCGCCCGCCCGTGCTGGCGCCGGGTTCGCGCCCGCCCGCGGTTTCACCGCCTCGACCTTCTGCGGGACTGGGGCTTGGGCAAATGCCGGGGAAGTCGCGCACATAGCGGCCGAATTCAAGCCGGCAGCCAGCCATAAGTTAGAAAAAGCACGCATCATCTTATCTCCCCGCCCATAAGCCTAGATCGGCCCCTTGCATCGGCGCAGCATAGCGGCGTCTCAGACAGCGGAAAAGGACTTTCAATGGGTTGAAGGCTGGCATCGCCTGGCCCCGGCTGAAGGTCCGCTCCTCGCTCTAACTTCGCGAAAGCAGCTAGTCGGCTTCCGGCCCAAATACCGGCATTCTCTCTCTTGATCCGATTTCAGCTGCGTTTGTGAACGCTTTCATGTTGCATCCATGTTGCGCGGAGCTGCGGGGACTGCAAGGAAAGGCACGAAATTGCATGGGCCAGTGAAGTAACAAAAACGCGCGTCACTAACGTCGCTCTGCAACATTAAAGTACAACTATATCAGAATGTTATGATGGTTCCCCGGTAAGGATTCGAACCTCAATAGACGGAGTCAGAGTCCGTAGTCTTACCGTTAGACGACCGGGGAGCAGAGGAGGGGCCTATATGCTGGTGCCCGTGCACGGTCAAGTCGCTGAATCCGGTCATCTGCGACGATATTCAAAAATGTTGAATTTTTAGCGTGCAGCGCGTACCACCGCTACAGGTACCGGCAGAACATCTGCCCGGATAGAAAATAAGAAGTGAGTTTACGGCTATGGGCGAGAATGTCGCGCCATCGCCGCAACAGGGACGCGGGCGTAAACGTAAAAAACCGCCCCGTCGCAAGAATGCGGCACCCAAGGCTGCAAAACTGCAGCAAGCTTCGGCTGAGGGCGCAGCGCGTGCAAACACATCCAACCCGTCTCCGAAACCCGCCAAGGGCTTTGCTCCTGCAGATAACGCAGCTTTGCGGCGTAACTGGCTTGATAGGACGGCATATGCTGCGCTTGACCTTGGGACGAACAACTGTCGTTTGCTAATTGCGCGGGCTGGTGGCGATGATTTCACCGTCGTCGATGCATTTTCGCGCGTTGTCAGGCTGGGTGAGGGGCTCACAGCCACGGGCCGGATGAGCGATGAGGCCATGGACCGTGCGGTTGAGGCACTTTCCGTGTGCGCCGAGAAGTTGAAAAAACGGAATGTGGTTCTGGCGAGGTCGGTTGCGACCGAGGCATGCCGTCAGGCCGTCAACGGCGCGCAGTTCATTGAACGCGTCAAGCGCGAGACCGGTATCCATCTCGACATCATCAGCCCAAAGGAAGAGGCGCGCCTTGCCGTCATGGGATGCCACGCCTTGCTTGAGCAGGGGGACGGCCCTGCGCTGATATTCGACATTGGCGGCGGATCGACTGAGCTTGTGCTGGTGTCGACAAGTGGCCTTGTCCCGGAAATATTGGACTGGGTGAGCGTTCCATGGGGCGTGGTTTCGTTGACTGAGAGTGAACGGGCCGAGGCGGAGACGCCTGAGCAGCTAAACGCCATTTACGCATCAATGCGCGCAAAGGTGATGGCAAGCTTTGCAGAGTTCGCCGCACGTTTGCCGAAAGATGGCGGGGACCGCAGGCTGTTGGGGACTTCGGGAACGGTCACCACGCTTGCCAGCGTCTATCTTAAGCTGAACAGCTATGACCGCCGCGCTGTTGACGGGCTGCATTTGCCGACCGCCGCCATGCGCGAGATTAGCCGCGAGCTTGCCGGCCGCACTATAGAGGGGCGGGCTGAATTCCCGACCATTGGGCATGAGCGCGCGGACTTAGTCGTTGCCGGCTGCGCCATCCTTGAGGCTATTTTTGATATATGGCCCGGTGAGCGGCTGGGCGTTGCGGATCGCGGAATTCGCGAGGGCATTTTGCGTGCGCTGATGGCCAGCGACGCCAAGCGCAGAAATCGACGGAACTAAAAATGGCAGACAATTTATTTGGTGGTAAAGATTCCGGCCGGACACTCGCTGGTAAACAGAAGGTCAAGACGGCCAAGCGACGCACCGCTGGTTCAACCCGCTGGCTTGAGCGACAGTTGAACGACCCATATGTAAAGCGCGCGCATGGCGAGGGCTATCGCAGCCGCGCAGCATATAAGCTGGTCGAGTTAGACGAAAAGTTTCACATATTGCGCGGCAAGAAGGCTGTCGTTGATCTTGGTGTAGCACCGGGCGGTTGGGCACAAGTGGTGCGCAGGCAACAGCCAAAGGCAGCCATCGTTGGTATCGATCTGTTGCCGGTCGACCCGCTGGAAGGCGTGGTGCTGCTCGAAATGGATTTCATGCACGACAGCGCGCCGGGTCGTTTGATTGCTGAACTCGGCTGCGCGCCGGACCTCATCTTGTCAGATATGGCGGCCAACACCGTTGGTCACAAACAGACAGACCATTTACGCACAATGGGCCTGGTCGAAGCGGCTGTCGATTTTGCTATTCAGGTGCTTCAGCCTGGCGGCGATTTTGTTGCGAAAGTGTTTGCCGGGGGGACCGACCCGGTGATGCTGAGCATTCTTAAAAACAACTTCACCACGGTCAAACATGCCAAGCCACCGGCAAGCCGCAAGGGATCGGTGGAATGGTATGTGATCGCGCAGGGAAAGAAAGCTTAATCCGCTTTACGCGCTTTCGCGACCGCGGCTTTCAGGGCATCGAGGCCAACCGCGCCTTCCAATATCTGGTCGCCGACAATGAAGGTCGGGGTGCCGCCAAAGCCAACTTTCTGCATGATTGCAATGTTGCTTTCCACTTCAGCCATCGCCTCGCGTGAGCCTGCAAATTTTTCAGCGGCGGCGAGGTTCATCCCTGCTTTTGAAGCGGCGGCACGGATGCTTTGGGCATCGGGGCGTCCACCGCTGAACATAGCATCATGATATGCCTTGTGCTTGCCTTGCTTGGCGGCTGCGAGTGCCCATAAGGCAGCATCGCGGCTGGTCGCGCTGAGGATCGGTACCTCGCGGATGACAACGCGGATATTGCTGTCGCTATCTATAAGCCTTTGAACATCTGCAACGCTGGAGCGGCAAAATCCGCAATTATAATCGGTAAACTCGACGAGCGTGACATCGCCATTGGGGTTTCCGAACTCCGCGCCGGGGAAGGGCTCGGTCAGCTTGCTGCCCGCGGCGGTGAGGCGCTTGGTTGCCTCACGCTTTTGCAAGACGCCAATAGCTTCTGTGATAATCTCCGGATTTTCCAAGATATACGCACGTACAATCGCCTCGGTCGCTTTGCGGTCGTCGGCGTTCATACCTGCGGCGGCAGAAGCCTTGGCGGCCTCTTGTGATGCAGCGCCTGCTGGTTCTTGCACGGACATGCTATCTTTTGGCCAAAACAGATAAGCGCCGATTACGGCCAGAAAAAGTGTAGCGGAAAGAATAAGGATAAGCGGTGTACGCGTCGTTGTGTCGTTGTTCATAGCGGCTCGATTAGCGTTCGGTGCATCCAGTTGCCAGCCAATTCAGCGCTTCCGCTTCTTGAGCTGCGCAAGCTTTGCCTCGGCCACCATATTGATGTCCTGAGCGCGGATCCAATCGGGTGAATATTCGGGCAGGCCAGCCATTGCGGTCTGTGCGTTAGGCAACGCCAATTGCGGTGCACCTTCCATCAGGTAACGCTCCGAACTGGCGAGGGCCGCGCGTGCGGTATCGCCCTTTTGTTCGTAAACGACGCCCAACTGGTACCAGGCAAAAGGATTTTGATTATCCTTTGTGACCGCAGCCTTGAGCACCTGAGCGGCTTCATCAAGTTTTGTCTTGTCCTCAGTGGCAATCAACGCATGTCCTAATATGGCGGCGATCAGCGGCTGATTGCCCGTCAGGTTTACGGCTTTGCGCAGTGGAATAATGGCGTCCGCTGGCCGACCGGATTCCAGCAATATTTGCCCATGTAATTCAAGAAAATAGGCATCTTCAGGGGCTGATGCGACGAGTGATAATGATTCATCCAGCGCCTTCTGCGGATAGGCTGACTTATGCCATGCATAGGCACGCGCGTAGCGCGCAGGAACGCTTTTGTCGCTTTCAGGATAATCGCGCATCGTTGCCGTCGGGTCCGCAAGATAGCCTGTCAGCTTTGCCTTGATCCGTTTGAAATCATTCTCCCACTTCGGATTTAGCGGCGCATTCCAGGCCGGATCGGCGGAATATTTGTCCTGCAGCACGGAAATACGCTCACCCGACAATGGGTGGGTACGTCCGTAGCTATCCTCTTGCGGGATACCGAGGCGGAATTCGAAATTCTGCAGCTTTTTGAAGAAGCTGATGGAGCCCCGGCCCGAAATGCCTGCCGTGGAAAGATATTGCGCACCGGACGCATCGGCTGTGCCTTCTTGTCCACGGCTGTAGGCAAGGAACTTGCCCATCGCTGCTTGCTGGCCCGCGGATAAAATGCCCATGCCAGCTTCGCCCGCGCCAGCCGCCATTGCCGCAGCGGCAAGTATCAAGCTGGCAATGCTGATGCCGCTTGCGACCGAAGCACCTTCGTCATAGCGCACGGCGTGGCCGCCGGCGACGTGACCAAGCTCATGCGCAATCACGCCTTGCACTTCATTTGCGGTCGTTGCTGCGTCAATCAATCCACTGTGTAGATAGACCGCTTGACCGCCAGCGACGAATGCGTTGATTGATTTGTCATTGATCAGGATGATGTCGACATTGTTCGGGTCAAGGCCAGCTGCCGTAATCAAAGGCGCCGAAATCTCTTCGAAAAAAGCTTCGGTTTCAGCGTCGCGCAAAACGGACTGCGCCATAACCGGGCGCACTGATATCCATATGGCAAGAAACAGCACCAATGCTGTTCGCAAGGCACGAAATACAGAATTGTTCATATGCAGTGAATGGCGCGAACTTGATGAACGCGCAATGAAGAAGTTGGGCAAAACAAAGCCCCGCTAGTCAGTGACCAGCGGGGCTTTGTGTAAACAGTAAATCGGGTTTAACCGAAAGTGCGTTGCCACCAACCTGAACGGGGCGGACCATCGTCGGCCCCGCCAGCTTCGGTCGTTGATGTTACATCCTGTGCAACATCCTTGGCAGCTGCTTTCTTGCGTGGCGCCTTGGCTTTGGCCTTTGGTACCTCAATCGTTTCGTCGGCTACCGCTTCAGCTACCGGTGCTTTTGCACGGCTGCGTGGTTTCGCCGGTGCCTTAGCTTTAGCAGTAGGTGCTTCTTCTGGAGCGCTTGGTGCTTCAGTTGCTTTCGCTTCTGACACATCGGCTTCTAAAACGACCTTATCAGCCTTTGGCTTTGCCCGGCTTGCACGCTTTGGCTTTGCGGGTGCTTCAACGGGCGCTTCCGCAACTTCGCTTTCAGCTACAGCTGGAGCTTCGGTTGTTGCTTCGCCTGCACCCGTTTCAACGTCGCGATCACGGCCTCT
The DNA here is from genome assembly GCA_002255985.1 of Sphingomonadaceae bacterium PASS1. GTDB lineage: Bacteria > Pseudomonadota > Alphaproteobacteria > Sphingomonadales > Sphingomonadaceae > Sphingorhabdus_B. The sequence goes on along the minus strand of NKIR01000001.1, from coordinate 548,239 downwards.
GCCGCCACGACGACCGCGACGGGCCCTTGGCTTGGTCTCGCCTTCGACGTCGCCGTCAGCTTTGGCTGTTTCGGCGTTGATCTCGCCTTCTGGACGATCTGCAGCGTCGTTTTCACCAGCAACAGCATCTTCGCCTTCCGGACGGCCATCGCGATCACGACCCTTGCCACCACGACGTCCACGACGACGCTTGCGCTTGCGGCCTTCACCACCTTCGCTTTCTTCGCGTGGACGCTCTTCACGCGCACGGCGTGGTTCGCGCTCAACCTCTTCGGCTTCGACTTCATCGTCGAAATCGTCGATTTCGTCGTCCATATCATCGTCATCGAAATCGATGATGGGCGGCAGTTCTGCTGGCCGCTCTGGGCGTGGACCGGAGCTTGATACGGCAAGCTTCGCACCTTCGGTTTCGCCGTTGGGCACAATCAGCACGCGGACGTGGTAGCGCTCTTCAATCGCGGCCAGTTCTGCACGCTTGTTGTTGAGGCAGTAGATTGTCGCTTCCTGGCTTGCCTGCAGAACGATCTGGCTGCCATGGCCCTTTGCAGCTTCATCTTCGATCAGACGCAGGGCTGACAACGCAGCAGACGATGCTGTGCGAACAAGGCCAGTGCCTTCGCAATGCGGACATTCGCGGGTGGACGCTTCGAGCACGCCGGTGCGCAAACGCTGGCGGCTCATTTCCATCAAACCAAAGCTCGAAATACGGCCGACCTGAATACGGGCACGGTCGTGCTTCAACGCTTCCTTCATCGCGCGCTCGACTTTGCGGGCATTCGAATGATGCTCCATATCGATGAAGTCGATGACGACCAGGCCAGCCATGTCGCGCAGGCGCAATTGGCGGGCAATCTCGCGTGCGGCTTCCAAATTGGTCGAAAGCGCGGTTTGCTCGATGCCATGTTCTTTCGTTGAACGGCCTGAGTTGATGTCGATCGATACCAAAGCTTCCGTCGGGTTGATGACGATATAGCCACCTGACTTCAACTGGACGATTGGCTGATACATTGCGTTCAGCTGATCTTCGACGTGGTAACGCTGGAACAGCGGAACCGGGTCTGCATAATGCTGCACGCGTTTAGCGTGGCTTGGCATCAGCAGCTTCATGAAATCCTTGGCGGCTTTATATCCGTCAGGCCCCTCGACGAATACCTCGTCAATGTCCTTGTTATAGATATCACGGATGGCACGCTTGATGAGGTCGCTGTCGGTGTGGATCAGCATCGGTGCTGCACCACGAAGCGTACGCTCACGAATTTCGTCCCAAAGCCGGGCCAGATAATCGAAGTCGCGCTTGATTTCCGGCTTCGTGCGCGCAAGGCCGGCCGTCCGGATGATGCAACCCATGGTGGATGGCAAAGTCAGGTCCGAAATAATCGACTTCAAACGCTTACGGTCAGCCGCGCTGTGGATTTTACGGCTAATGCCGCCGCCGTGCGACGTATTTGGCATCAGAACGCAATAACGACCGGCAAGGCTGAGATACGTTGTCAGAGCAGCGCCCTTGTTGCCGCGCTCTTCCTTCACAACCTGAACCAACAAAACCTGGCGGCGGTGAATAACGTCCTGAATTTTGTAGCGGCGACGCAGGTTCATGCGCTTTGCACGGACTTCATCGCTGGCCTTTGGCGCGCGGGTTTCGCCATTGCGGCCACCACGGCCACGACGACGGCGGTTGTTACGGCCGTTTTCGCCGCGCTCGCCTTCGCCTTCGCCTTCGTCTGACGCATCGTCGCCATTGCTGCCAAGGTCGGGTTCTTCGCCCTCGGTCATGTCGATGGTGTCGACGCTATCGTCGCTATCGACTTCAATCAGGTCAGTGGAGTCGTCTTCGCGCTCTGCAGAACCCTGCATGATGTCGGAAGGCTCGTCGCTTTCTTCCTCTTCCTGCTCACGCAGCGCAGCTTCTTCAGCCGCGGCTTCGGCTTCTTCAGCCAACAAACGATCGCGGTCTTCGCGCGGGATCTGGTAATAATCGGGGTGGATTTCGGCAAACGCCAAAAAGCCATGGCGGTTGCCACCATAGTCTACGAACGCCGCCTGAAGCGAGGGTTCAACTCTTGTTACTTTTGCGAGGTAGATATTGCCTTTGAGCTGCTTGTGCTCGGCCGATTCAAAATCGAATTCCTCAATCTGGTTTCCTGTGACGACTGCGACCCGGGTTTCCTCCCGGTGCCGCGCATCGATTAGCATACGCGTTGTCATTAATATTACTCCAGCGAGCATGGCGCCCGGTTGTCAGCCAAAGGCCGCTCGCTTTATTGTTGATGCAATGCCAGACCGGACGCGAAGCGTTCCTGTCGGCACAGCGATATGGTGGGAATGTAAGAATTGCGTCTGCTGCTTGTGCATGGCGGGCGTGTATCGCGCGCGCTTGATTTCCAGCCCATGCGCCAGTCCCTGTGCGGGCGGCGTTGGTGGAAATATCATGCCTCATGCAGCGTCAACCTGTTAATGTGCCGAGCGGAAAAGAACCGAAGGCGGATTGGCGGGAAGTTCCGTTGAAGTTCCCTGTAGTTATTCGCTAGCACTCCAGCGGGTTGTCGGCAAGGGCATCGCGCGAAATAGCTTTCTATTCTGGATGGAAAAACCGGTTTTCAACCTTAATGCGCCATTTACGCTATCTGGACACCAGAGTTTACGCTTCCATCGCTTACAAAACATTTATCATGAGGGTGGAGCTTGGGTGTGGACGAAAAAATTTTCTGGACGAGGGCAGCGGGAAGAACCCATAAGCACTATATGTTCGCTGCTGCGCTTTTTGCCACCTTGCCGGTTTTCGCGTCACCCGCAATTGGTGGAGCCATTCAGCAAGTTTCGGTGCACGGGGCAGTAGGACCGCGAAAAACCCAAATCGTGCCACCATTGGCATTTCGCGCGGAGCCACCAAAGCGGCGTTACGAAGTTACCGCGCCAATTCGCACGAATGTTGGCAAAGGCCGTCCGAAAATAAGCGGCCCTGCGGATGAAAGCCTACCACTTGTTGTTATTGACGCAGGGCATGGGGGCCATGACCCGGGCGCCATCAGTCCACATGGCGGGCAGCGGGAAAAAGAGGTCACATTGGCAATTGCCAAGGCGGTGCGTGATGAAATGCTCAAAAGCGGCCGTGTCCGCGTCGCTTTAACACGGGACAGCGATAAATTTATCGTGTTGCAGGACAGATATCAGCTCGCGCGCAAGTTGAACGCGGACCTTTTCATTTCTATTCACGCGGACAGCGCTGAAAACCCGCAAGCGAGTGGCGGCACCGTCTACACGCTCTCCGAAATTGCGTCCGATCGCGAGGCACAGCGGCTTGCAGCCCGTGAAAACAAAGCGAACATCATCAACGGCGTTAATCTGGGCGGTGCTGATGCCAATGTGTCGTCGATCCTTATTGACCTGACACAGCGCGAAACCATGAATGCATCCGCCGATTTCGCAAAGCTGTTGCTGCGTGAGGCAACGCCGAACATGCGTGTCCGCGGAAATTCGCACCGCTTTGCCTCGTTTATCGTGCTCAAAGCACCAGATACGCCGTCGGTATTGTTCGAAACAGGTTATCTGAGCAATGAATCCGATGTCAGTTTTCTGGCATCATCAACCGGACGTCAAAAAGTCGCCCGGGCATTGGCAAATGCCATTCAGGTCCACTTTGCACGCAGGATCGCGGTCCGGTAATCTTCCGGTTCGGTAAAAATCGCGCCAAGTTGCAGAACAAGATTCTGGACCTGTCCGGCAAATCGGCTAGAGAGGGCCGATAATGGATAACTCGTCTCCTACCACCGAAGAGCCAACTGCTGTCAGCTACAGGCTGAAACGCGAAGCTGAAGGATTTATCGATCAGTGGCAGGGCTGGTGGCAAAGTAAACGGTTTCGGCTCGCGACCTATGCGGTGGGCGCGTTTGTTCTGTTTCTCATTTTCTTTTGGGTGCTTTTTGCCCGCAATCTTCCCGATGCAGAGGCATTGATCGAATATGAATCGCCGCTGCCAACGGTGGTACGCGACATTAATGGAGAACCATTTCACAGCTATGCCCGCGAACGACGCGTTCAGCTGGAATATGCCGACTTCCCCAAATTACTGGTCCGGGCCTATATGGCCGCAGAAGATAAAACATTCTTTAGCCATGGCGGTATCGATTATCCCGGTATCGCTTCGGCTATTTTTGACAATATCTTCAGCAGCAAACGCTCGCGCGGTGCCTCGACGATAACGCAGCAGGTCGCCAAAAACCTTTTGCTGACGAATGAGTATAGTTACACCCGCAAGGTCAAAGAAGCGATTTTGGCGAAGCGCATTGAAAGCGCGCTGACCAAGCAGCAAATCATGTCGCTGTACCTCAATGAAATCGCACTCGGCCGGCAGGCGTTCGGGGTGGAAGCCGCCGCGCAGGCCTATTTCGCCAAAAGCGTCGATCAGCTTCAACTGCATGAAATGGCATTTCTCGCCATCTTGCCCAAGGCGCCAGAACGCTATGGTCGCGCAAAGAACGCACAGCTTGCCATTGCCCGTCGCAATTGGGTGCTTGGCGAAATGCGCAAGAATGAATGGATCACCGACGCGCAATTAGCCTCTGCCCGTGCCGAACCCCTTGGCCTTGTTGCGCAGCGCGGCAACGGATATAAAAATGTCGGCGGATATTTCGCGGAAGAAGTTCGCCGCCAACTGATTGAGCGCTTTGGCGAAACCGATGCCGACGGACCCTATAGCGTCTATTCGGGCGGTCTTTGGGTGCGTTCATCCATGAACGCCGATTACCAGATACTTGCGACCCAGGCACTGCGCGATGGTTTGTTGCGCTATAACGCCGGCAAAGCGTGGAAGGCCAATATGGGCACGATTGACGTGTCGGACGACAAATGGGCGTCACGATTTGCGGCGACCAATATTGCCATTGATTACGCCCAATGGCGGGCTGGCGTTGCTTTGGGCAAAGGCAAAGTTGGCTTTGCCGATGGCAGCATTGCTCAGTTAAACGGCGGCCCATCGGCGATGAAAGCCGGCGATGTTATTGCTGTCGCGCCCAATGGTACGAATAGCTACGCCGTGCGCAGCGTTCCAGAAGTCGGCGGCGGCATGGTTGTACAAAACCCACTTAATGGCCGCGTTTTGGCGATCCAAGGCGGTTTTGATAATCGCATTTCAAGCTTTAACCGTGCAACGCAGGCGCAACGTCAGCCGGGTTCTACAATCAAGCCATTTGTATATGCGACTGCGCTTGATAACGGCATGACACCGACATCCATCATCGTCGATGGCCCATATTGTGTGTGGCAAGGGGCGTCGCTTGGCCAAAAATGCTTCCGAAACTTCACCGGTAATGGCGCAGGACCGCAAACGATGCGTTGGGGGCTTGAACAGTCGCGCAACCTGATGACGGTGCGGGCTGCGGCGGAATCGGGTATGGACAATGTGACCGACACCTTCCGCGATGTCGGCATCGGTGATTATCCGGATTATCTCTCTTATGCCTTGGGCGCGGGTGACACGACCGTGCTGAAGATGGTCAATGCCTACTCAATGCTGGTCAATCAAGGCCGCGAACTGAAGCCGACGCTCATTGATTTCGCGCAGAACCGTAAAGGTAAAGTCATTTTCCCGGCCAAGTGGAAACCATGCAAGGGTTGCCTTGCCAAGGATTGGAACGGCAAGGCAATGCCGCGCTTTGGTGCCGCGGGTAAACAGGTCATGGACCCGATTACCGCCTATCAAGTCGTTCATATGCTTGAAGGCGTCATTGAACGCGGCACGGCGGTAACATTGCGCGAGTTGGATCGCCCGTTGTTTGGCAAGACTGGAACAACCACTGGCCCGACCAACGTATGGTTTATTGGCGGATCGCCGCATCTTGTCGCAGGTCTCTATTTGGGATTTGATCAGCCGCGAAATATGGGTGGCTATGCGCAGGGTAGTTCACTTGCTGCGCCAATCTTCAAACAATTCGCGCGGTCCGCGATGGCAGGGATGCCAAAGACACCGTTTATCGCGCCCGCGGGAACCCGGTTGGTGCGCATCGACCGCAAGAGCGGCAAGCGCGTCTATGGCGCTTGGCCGGGCCGAGATCCCATGAGCGCAGTGATTTGGGAAGCATTCAAGGCCGAAACGGAACCGAAGCGTTCCATCCGGCAAGAGGAGCTTGCGGCGCGTGAAGACAAGCCCAAGGAAAAATCCGAGACGCAGTCCGATAGCGCAACGCGCGCATCGACATCGGCGAGTACCAGCGTCGGCACAAAACGCGATCAGGAGTTTATCCAGCAAGAGGGCGGAATATACTAATTATCCGCCTAATTTAGGGCGCGTCGCCCTAAATTGTTGCCCCAATGATGGAGGGTCGAAGAATGCCCACGCAATTAGCTGGCTTTGACTTCGCGGGCGTTTCGGTTAAACGCCGCGCCTGACGTTTTTCATTCCCTTGGAGTTTCCGCATGCGCGCCGACGCAGAAGGCTATGTTGCCCGCATTGATGCTGCCCTTAACCTGGTCAAGATGTCGCTTGATTGGGACCGCGCATTGCGCCGCCTTGATGAGTTGAACGCAAAGGTTGAAGACCCGACCTTGTGGGACAATCCCAAAGCCGCTGAAGAGGTTATGCGCGAGCGCCGCCGCCTTGATGCCGCCATCAGCACTGTACGCGAAATTGACGCCGACAAGAGCGGAACGGTCGAACTGATTGAGCTGGCCGAAATGGAAGGCGATGCTGAACTCGGCGACGAAGGCGCGGCCGCGCTTAAGGCGTTGGCGGATCGTGCGGACAAGGACAAGGTCATGGCGCTGCTGTCGGGCGAAGCCGATGGCAATGATACCTTTATTGAAATTCACGCCGGCGCAGGCGGCACGGAAAGCCAGGATTGGGCCGAAATGCTACAGCGCATGTATTATCGCTGGGCCGAACAACGTGGCTACAAAGTCGAAATGGTTGATTATCAGGCAGGTGATCAGGCCGGCATCAAGTCGGCCACGTTGCTGGTCAAAGGCGAAAATGCCTATGGCTATGCCAAGACCGAAAGCGGCGTACATCGCCTAGTCCGCATCTCACCTTATGACAGCGCAGCCAAGCGCCACACCAGCTTCTCCAGCGTCTGGGTCTATCCTGTCATTGATGACAATATCGACATTGAAATCAACGAAGGCGATTTAAAGATCGACACCTACCGCGCATCAGGCGCAGGTGGGCAGCACGTTAACACGACCGACTCCGCCGTGCGTATTACCCACAAACCGTCCGGCATCGTCGTCGCCAGTCAAAATGACCGCAGCCAGCACAAGAATCGCGCAACCGCGATGGGCATGCTGAAGGCGCGCTTGTACGAAGCCGAGCTTCGCAAGCGTGAAGAAGTCGCATCGGGCGAATATGCGGCCAAAACCGAAATCGGTTGGGGCCACCAAATCCGTTCTTATGTGCTGCAGCCCTATCAGATGGTGAAAGACCTTCGTACCGGCGTGACGTCGCCAACACCCAGCGATGTGCTTGACGGCGACCTAGACAATTTCATCGCCGCAGCATTGGCCCAACGCGTGACAGGCGAGGCGGTTTCCGTCGACGATGTTGATTGACGCTTAATCGCCCGGAGACGCTGAAGACCCCGCTAATAGTCCGCCGTCCAGATGCACTTCGCTTCCGGTCATATAGCTTGCGTCATCCGATGCGAGCATCAGGGCTAATGCAGCACCACCAATTCGGTGCGTTTCCTGTATTCAAAGGATATTTTGACCGCCGCATCGCTGTGCGGCGGCTATCTGAGCTGTGTGAAGAGCGTTTGCACTCTTTAGCCTTGAATCACTGGACCTACTCCACTTAAGCAGGCCACAAGGATTAACAGCGTTACGGGAGAGAGCAAGTGAGTGAGCATCAGGACTGGTTTCTAATTCCCGAGACGGCTGCCCGTAACACGCAATGCAGCGCTGCGGATTATGACCGGATGTATGCGCAAAGCATCAGCGCGCCCGATGCATTTTGGGCGGAGCAAGCCAAGCGGATCGATTGGTTCACGCCGCCGACGAAAATTGGCAACTGGTCGTTCGACCCCGTGTCGATCAAATGGTATGAAGACGGTGTTTTAAACCTCTGCCACAACGCCGTTGACCGCCATGTTGCCGCGGGAAAGGGCGACGCGATTGCGTTTATCTTTGAGCCTGATGACCCGGCCAAAGATGCGCGCCGAGTTTCCTATTCCGCGTTGCTGACAGAGGTTAAGCGCATGGCTGGCGCGCTTAAGACCCTTGGCGTTGGCAAAGGGGACCGCGTTACAATCTATATGCCCATGTGCGTTGAGGGCGCGGTTGCGATGCTGGCCTGCGCACGGATCGGCGCTGTGCACAGCGTTGTTTTCGGCGGCTTTTCGCCGGAGGCCATTGCTGGACGCATTCAGGATTGCGCAAGCCGGTTTGTGGTCTGCGCAGACACAGCGTTGCGCGGTGGCAAGTCCGTGCCGTTAAAAGCGAATATCGACGCAGCGCTGACGAAAGTGGACGGCGTCGATGCTGTTTTGGTTGTGCAGCACACAAGCGAACCTGTTGCGATGCAGGCTGGCCGCGACCATTGGTATCATGAATTTGGCGCGTCGGATGATTGTCCGTGCGAACCTATGAACGCCGAAGACCCTTTGTTCATATTGTACACTTCAGGATCAACGGGCAGCCCAAAGGGGGTGTTGCACACCGTCGGTGGCTATTCGGTATGGACCGCGAGCACATTCCATTATGTCTTTGATTATCGCCCCGGCGAGGTCTTCTTTTGCTCGGCGGACATTGGTTGGGTCACGGGGCACAGCTATGTCGTCTATGGGCCGTTACAAAATGGCGGAACCAGCCTGATATTCGAAGGCATTCCAAGCTACCCTGACAGCGGGCGTTTCTGGGACATTATTGACCGGCATCAGGTGAACATATTTTACACGGCGCCAACGGCACTGCGCGCGTTGATGCGTGATGGCGATGCGCCGGTTCTAGCGCGCTCACGCAAGTCGTTGCGTTTGCTGGGCACGGTGGGTGAGCCCATCAATCCCGAAGCTTGGCGCTGGTATCACGCAACAGTGGGTGAGGGGAAATTGCCCATTGTCGACACATGGTGGCAGACAGAGACAGGCGGCGTGATGATTACAACCTTGCCTGGCGCGCATGGCATGAAACCGGGCAGCGCAGGGCGGCCTTTCTTTGGCATCCAACCGCAGCTCGTGGATAATGAAGGCACTGTTCTCGCCGATGAACATATTGGCGGCGCAACCTCCGGTAATCTTTGTATCACGCACAGTTGGCCGGGCCAGGCACGCACCGTCTATGGCGATCACGACCGTTTCGTGCAGACCTATTTTTCGACCTATAAGCGCAAATATTTTACAGGCGACGGCTGCCGCAGGGATAAAGACGGCTATTACTGGATTACGGGCCGTGTTGACGACGTCATCAACGTATCGGGCCACCGCATGGGCACTGCCGAGGTGGAAAGCGCGCTCGTGCTGCATGACAAGGTCGCAGAGGCAGCGGTGGTTGGGTTTCCGCACGATATAAAAGGGCAGGGCATATATTGCTATGTGACCCTGAATGTCGGCGAGGAACCATCGGACGAACTCCATGCGGAACTTCGGCAGCAGGTACGCGTTGAAATCGGACCCATTGCGTCGCCCGATCATATCCATTTCACGACGGCACTGCCAAAAACACGATCGGGCAAAATCATGCGGCGCATATTGCGGAAGATTGCCGAAAATGACTTTGGTGCACTGGGCGATACGTCAACGCTTGCTGACCCAAATGTTGTCGATGCCCTTATTGAGGGGCGGCAGAACCAATGACGTCAGTAAAGCGTTAGAATTCCCGCGTTCAGCTTACTTGACGCTTGCGTCAAGTGCCACGACACCTTAACAGATACGCCTTAATCGCGCGATTAAATGCGCCATATTGGGAAAAGCTTCATGACCGATTCTCCAGCAAAAACGGGTCCCTTAAAAGGCATTAAGGTCGTTGAGCTCGCTGGAATTGGGCCGGGGCCATATGCGGGCCAGCTGCTGTCTGACATGGGCGCTGATGTGATTGTGATTGACCGTCCTGGCGGCTCGATCGTCCCCAAGGGGATTGATGCGCGCGGGAAAAGGTCGATGGTTCTTGACCTGAAAAAACCTGAAGCCGTGGCTGCGCTGTTAAAGATTGTCGAGACTGCCGACGTCCTTATCGAAGGCCTGCGGCCGGGCGTGACCGAGCGTATGGGTGTTGGCCCCGATGTCTGTCACGCTATTAACCCGCGCTTGATCTATGGCCGCATGACCGGCTGGGGACAGACCGGCCCGTGGAGCCAGATGGCGGGCCATGATATCAATTATATCGGTATGACGGGCGTATTGAACGCGATTGGCAAAGACGGTCAGCCGCCAGTTCCGCCGCTCAATATGATCGGTGATTTCGGCGGCGGCTCAATGTTCCTCGTCAACGGCATCCTCGTCGCAATAATCGAGCGTGCACAGACGGGCCGTGGCAATATCGTCGATGCCGCGATTGTTGATGGCACGCATAACCTGATGAGCTTTGTCCATGGCATGGCGGGCGTTGGCCAATGGCGGACGAAGCGTGAGGCGAATTTACTCGACGGCGCCGCGCCATTCTATCGTTGTTACATGACGTCGGATGGCAAGTTCATGGCGGTTGGTTGTATCGAACCGCAATTTTTTGCCGCAATGATGGAGCGTTTGCCCATCGATCGTGACGCCTATGGCGGGCAGCATGACCATGCCGCATTCGCGAAGCAGCATGAAATGCTGGAGGATGTGTTTGCCACCAAAACGCGTGACGATTGGGAGGCTGTTTTTGCCGGTACCGACGCATGCGTAACGCCCGTGCTCGACTATGTTGAGGCAGCGTCACATCCTGTAAATGCTGAACGCCACGCGGTTGTCACCGACGGTCGTTGGCTGCACCCTCAAGTCGCGCCGCGTCTTGCAACGCAGCCTTTGCCAACCCATTTCGACATCGCAACAAAAGGTGCAGATTACGCTGCCATATTGGCCGAAGCGGGACTCAGCGCCGATGACATCTCCCAACTGATCGCGGCAGGCGCCGTGGTCGCAAATAAGGACTGAATATGACCGAAGCCTATATCTATGATGCGGTGCGTAGCCCGCGTGGCAAGGGCCGACCCGATGGCGCGCTGCATGAAATAACGCCCATCGACCTCGCGGCGCAGGTTCTGGCTGCTATTCGCGACCGTAATGGTCTGTCGGGTGAAGAGATCGAAGATGTGGCCTTTGGTTGCGTATCGCCAGTGGGCGAGCAGGGCGCGGTTATCACGCGCACCGCTGTGTTGGCTGCGGGCTATCCGCACACAACGTCGGGTATTCAGGTCAACCGTTTCTGCGGATCGGGCTTGGAAGCATCAAATATCGCTGCGGCCAAAGTGAAGTCGGGCGAATGCGATCTGGCTGTCGGCGGCGGCATTGAATCGATGAGCCGCGTCCCCATGGGTTCGGACGGCGGCGCGTGGCCCATCGACCCGCGCTCGGCGATTGCCAATTACTTCATCCCGCAAGGCATTTCCGCAGACCTTATTGCCACCAAATATGGCTATAGCCGTGATGATGTCGACGCTTATGCGGTCGAGAGCCAGAAGCGGGCTGGCCGGGCATGGGCCGAAAAGCGTTTTGCGCGCTCCATCCTGCCGATCCGGGATGTCATTGGTGAAGTCGTCCTCGACCATGACGAATTGATGCGTCCGGAAACCGATATGCAGTCATTGGGCGCGTTGGCCCCTGCATTCCAGATGATGGGCACGATGATGCCCGGCTTTGATGACATTGCCATCATGCGCTATCCTGATGTCGAAAAGATCAACCATGTCCACCATGCCGGCAACAGCTCGGGTATCGTCGACGGTTCGGCCGCTGTGCTTATCGGCACGAAAGAAGCCGGCGAGAAATATGGCCTGAAGGCGCGTGCACGTATCGTATCGATGGCCTCCATCGGTTCCGAACCCGCCATCATGCTCACGGGCCCGGAATTCGCTGCGCAAAAGGCGCTGGCGCGCGCCGGAATGGACAAAAGCGACATTGATGTGTGGGAATTGAACGAAGCCTTCGCCTCGGTCGTTCTGCGCTTCATGGAAGCGATGAACGTCGACCATACAGACATCAACGTCAATGGTGGTGCCATTGCCATGGGACATCCGCTTGGCGCGACAGGTGCCATGATCCTTGGCACCGTGCTGGATGAGCTGGAGCGTTCCGGCAAGTCGACTGCGCTCACCACGCTGTGCATCGGTGCCGGAATGGGCACTGCAACCATCATCGAACGCGTGAATTGATCGGGAACGAAAACATGACTTACACAACTTTCTCCGTCGATATCGACGCCGATGGCATTGCGCTTTTGACGATCGACCTTCCTGATGCATCCATGAACGTATGGAATGGCGCATTGATTGAAGAATTCGGCAAATGGGTCGACGATTTCACCACGAACGAAGCCGTAAAGGGCGCGGTCATTACATCGGGCAAGAAATCCGGTTTCCTGGCCGGTGCTGACTTGACCATGCTGGGCGGCGCAAAGGCGAACAGCACGAAAGAAGCGTTCGACCAGGCTTTCGCTTTGAACGCGTTGCTGCGCAAAATGGAATCCGGCGGTCAATCCGCCAAGGACCTGAGCAGTGGCAAGGCGTCGGCAAAGCCAGTCGCCTGTGCGCTGAACGGTCTGGCGCTAGGCGGCGGTTTGGAACTCGCGCTTGCGTGCCATTACCGCGTCGTTGCGGACAATCCAAAAATCCAGCTTGGTATGCCCGAAGTGATGGTTGGACTGTTACCCGGTGGCGGCGGAACACAGCGGACGCCGCGCCTCATTGGCCTGCAGAACGCAGCGATGATGATTATTCAGGGCAAGTCGCTCGACCCGGCAACGGCCAAGGCGCAGGGACTGGTGCACGACGTTGCGCCGGCTGCGGATTTGATCGCCAATGCCAAGGCATGGGTAAAGGCCAATCCGAAGGCGACAGCGCCTTGGGACAAGAAGGATTTCAAATTCCCGGGCGGTGCAGGCGCGATGGACCCGCGTGCGGTTCAGCTATTCGTTGGCCTGAACGCGATGGCGCATAAGGAAAGCAAAGGCAATTTTGACGCCATCAAGGCCATTTTGTCGTGTCTATATGAAGGTTCAATTTTGCCGTTCGACACTGCGCTGCGTGTTGAATCCAAATATTTCACGAAACTGCTTTCGGGCAGCCAAGCGAAGAACATGATCCGCACCTTGTTCATCAACAAACAAGCCGCTGAAAAGGGCGCTGGCCGCCCTGCGGGTGTCCCTGCGGTTGAGATTAAAAAGGTTGGCGTATTGGGCGGTGGCCTCATGGGCTCGGGCATCACGCACGTTACCGTTAAGGGTGGCATGGACGTTGTCGTTCTCGACCGCAGCCTTGAAGATGCCAACAAGGCGGTCGATTACAGCCGCAAGATCATCGACAAGGCCGTCAGCCGTGGCAAGATGACCAAGGAAGCAGGCGATGCGTTCATGGCGCGGATTACGCCGACCGACAATTACGACGATCTGAAAGATGTCGATCTCATCATCGAAGCCGTGTTTGAACGGCCCGATGTAAAGGCAGATGTCATTAAGAAGGCAGAAGCGGTGATTGGTCCCGATGTCGTGTTCGCGTCGAATACGTCGACATTGCCGATTACGGGTCTTGCGAAGAATTCGTCACGTCCGGAATTGTTTGTCGGGCTGCACTTCTTCTCGCCGGTTGAAAAAATGCCGCTGCTGGAAATCATCCCCGGTGAACTGACGGGCGAGCGGGCGATGGCCGCGGCGTTTGATTATAACGCAAAGATCAAGAAGACCCCGATCGTCGTAAAGGACGTCCGCGGCTTTTTCACCAACCGTGTATTCCCGCCTTACATGGGTGAGGCGATGAAGCTGGTGACCGAGGGCGTAAAGCCTGCGCTGATCGAAAATGCCGCAAAGTCGCTTGGCATGCCGATTGGCCCGCTGGCATTGCTTGATGAAACCACATTGCAGCTTGGCTATGATGTGATGCAATCGACCAAGAAGGAATTGGGCGACGCGTATCAACCAAGCGGCACGGAAGACTTCATGGAATTGATGGTGGTCAAACTTGGCCGTAAGGGCCGTCGTTTCGGCTCCGGCTTCTACGACTATGACGAAAAAGGTGAGCGCAAGACCCTGTGGCAGGGCATGGCGGAGCATTACCCGCTCGCCGAAGACCAGCCATCGGTCGACGAAGTGAAACAGCGCCTGTTGTACATTCAGTTGATTGCAACCGCGCAATGCTTTGAAGAAGAGGTCGTACGCGATCCACAGAGCGCTGATCTGGGGGCTATCTTCGGTTGGGGCTTTGCGCCGTACACGGGTGGCCCGATGAGCTATATCGACACTGTGGGCTTAGAGAACTTCGTCCGTACGGCCGACAATTTGGCACAGCGATTTGGCAATCGTTTTGCGCCACCTAAAAGCTTCCGCGACATGGCGGACAAGGGCGAGACGCTGTACAAAGCCGCTGCATAAAACCAGCAAGCAAGGCACAAAAAAGGGCGACCTCCGCGGAGGCCGCCCTTTTTGTTTGTGTCGTTGGTTTAGAACTTAGCGCGGACGGTCATGCCGTACATGCGTGGTTCTTCAACGAAACCGATCAGCGAGCGCGTACCAGCACCGCCACGAAGTGGGGTGTTGGCGGTGATGCCGCGCGTGATTTCGTTGTTCAGGTTCGTACCCCAAAGCTCGAACGTGTAACGCTCGTCTGGCGTGGTCAGACCGATGCGTGCGTTGATCTTGAAGTAGTTTTCCTGGCGTGCCAGCGGCACGAGCAGACCGTTCGTATCGGTATCGATTGTCCGGGTCGTGCGGCTATCGGAATAGTTCACATTACCGTTGACCAGCAAATTCCAACCCGAGTCATTCAAAGGACCATCGTAGGTCATACCGACTACGCCCGCAAATTTAGGCGCGTTCGTCAGGTCCTGACCACAAAGTCGCAATGTGGATGGGAGGGCTGCCACGGCTACACCATCCGCGCAGTTGCTAGGATAGCGTGCATTGGCATATGTTCCCGATGCGTTTGCCGAAATATGGTCGCTCAGCTTACCAAACAACTCAAGCTCAGCACCTGTCGACCGCGCCGAATTGACGTTGAAGGTCAGGAACTGGACGCCCGTGAATTCAAGCACCTGGAAGTCGCTCATTTTCATGTCGAACAAGGCCAAATTGGCTTTGATGGCACCAAATAATGTTGCCTTAACGCCAACTTCGATTTGGTTGACCTTCTCCGATTTGAAGCTTGGATCAGCATAAACCGGGGCAACGATCACCGGACCGCCCGGTGTTGCCAAACCGCCAAGAATGGCTGCCGAGTTTTGCAAGGTTGCGGACTGTGGATCGAGATTGAAGCCACCCGATTTGAATCCATGGCTGTAACCAGCGTACAACAGCAGATCTTCGTTGGCTTTGTAACCAAGTTGAGCCGTGTAGGTGATCTCATCGTCCTTGAACTCTTGCGACCACACACGCGGCAACGGTAGCTTGGCGCTGGCAAGACCACCGCCCACAGCTGCCGGAGCAGTCAGGGCAACCGACGTTGCAAACGGGAAGCAGTTGATGCCGACCATGCCCGCACGAAGTGGGGCAGGTACGGCGCCGGTCAAAACACCATTCACGCTGGCTTGGCACGCACTGGCGCCTGCACCGGTCGTTCCAGCAAGCTGGTTGAATGATGCGTCCTTGGTTTCATTTACGTAACGCGCACCGACCGTCAAACTCAGTTTGTCGGTGAAGTTAAGAACGTTATGCGTGAATACCGACCAGCTGCTTGCATCCTGGTTAAACCGGTTTTCGGCATAGTTGCCGTTGGCATTGACTGGAACGCCGGCATTGCCGAGCGCGGTCAGTGCGAACAACGGGTTGACCCCTGCCGCATTGGCAAAGTTAAACGCACTGCCAGTCTTCTGGAAATCGGCATTGAGAGTCATCGTCTGGTCAGCGCGGATTTTCTCGCTCGAGTAGAAACCACCAATCAACCAGTCGAGACCATCATTGAGAGCGGTGCCTTGCAGGCGCAGTTCTTGGGTGAAGGTCTTGATATGGTCACCTGCTGGCAAAATGCCGGTGCGTGATGTCGGTGCGCCATTACCCACTGTGTAGGTGTCGTTGGAGGTGAACCCACCGACCGTTGTCGAGCTCGAATCGAACTTACGATATGCGGTAACCGAGGTCAGCTTCGCTGCACCCAGGTCCCATTTCAGTTCGGCCGAAGTACCCCACTGCTTGGAGCCGTTCAGATAGGGTCCGCCGTTGATCGATAGATTCTTCAGGGCGCTCATTCCGGACTGGTCTACGCCATCGCTGGCCAAACCATGGAAAGCTGAGAAAGGCGCAAGTTCGGTTTCACGAACGATAACCGCTTCGCAGCATTGTTCGTCGGTCTTGGCATAATCGGCCAACAAACGGATACTCACATCTGCATTTGGCTCGATATATAATTGTCCGCGCAGCATGTAACGATCACGGTTATTGCTCTCTACGCCCGATGGCGTTTTGAGATAGCCGTCGCGTTTGCGCCATGTGCCGGACACCCGGAGGCCCGCAACATCAGTGGTGATAGGTACACTGACGCCGGCTTGAAGGTTCATGAAATTGTAATTGCCGTAACTCGCGTTTGCGAAGCCTTCGACTTCAGAGAGGTTTGGACGCTTTGTCGAGACGTTCAGTGCGCCGGCCGAAGTGTTGCGGCCAAACAAAGTGCCTTGAGGACCACGCAAAATTTCAAGCCGCTCAAGGTCGACAAGGTCACCCAGTGCAACGCCTGGACGTGACTGATAGACACCGTCGATGAATACGCCAACCGAGCTTTCAAGGCCCGTATTGTTGCCGGTCGTGCCGACGCCGCGGACCTTGATAGAGGTACCTTGGGTTTCGGTCTGCGAAGATTGGATGTTGATGCTTGGTGAAATCGACGCCAGATTTTTGATGTCGTTGATACCTTGACGCTCCAGCGCCTCTGGCGCGACGGCGGTCACGGCAAGCGGAATGTCTTGCACATCCATCGCGCGCAACGTTGCCGTAACGATAATGGGTTCATCACCACTATCTTCTTCGGCTTGGGCTGTTTGGGCGTAAGCCGCAGGCACTAACATCGCGCTGCAGATGGTGCTGCACAAAGCAGCCGTGATTACACGATTAAATCGACGCATTGTACTCTCTCCTCCTATTCAACCGAACCCCTTGTGGCATTTGCTGCTCACTTTGGGATGCCAGTTTCGACACACTCACCGTCTGGGTTGGACCGGCAAGCAAGCTCTCACTCAACTATCATCCTATCGCCGAATTTTAACAAATCCAGCAATTTAATCGGGCAGTTGAAATTTATACTTTACAGTGGCTTTTGTGCCCTTTGGCGCTAATTATGCGGTCTATGTTTGACCGTCCTACGATATTAGACGCGGCTTTTCTGCGGCGCGTTGCTGCTCACGACTTTCCAACCCCGCGCTTCGAAAACGTGGTTGAAACAGCAGCGGCCCATATGCTGGTGGATTTGTTCGATACGCAAATCATGAACCGTCACCTCGATCTTTGGGCGCGCCGGTCAAAGGGTAAGACATTTTATTCCATCGGCAGTTCGGGGCATGAAGGCACTGCGGCGATGGCGGCGGCCACGCGCGCGACCGACATGGCATTTTTGCATTATCGCGATGGCGCGTTTCTGATTCAGCGCAAAAAACAGGTGGGCGGCCTGACGCCATTATATGACATGGCTTTGTCCTTCGCCGCTTCGGCAGATGATCCGATTTCCGGCGGCCGGCACAAGGTTCTGGGCTGCGCACATACTTTTGTCCCGCCGCAGACCAGCACCATTGCCTCGCATTTGCCAAAGGCCGTCGGCGCCGCGCATTCCTTGGGGCTGGCTCGGCGTCTGCAACTCGATGACGCCGTTCTCCCCCACGATTCCGTCATTGTATGTTCCCTCGGCGATGCGTCTGCCAACCATTCGACATCGCAAGGTGCGTTCAACGCCGCCTGCTGGGCTGCATATCAGCATTTACCCATGCCTATCGTCTTCCTGTGTGAGGATAATGGCATCGGCATTTCGGTGCGGACGCCCGGTGGATGGATAGCGGCCAATTTCGCGCATCGCCCCGCATTGAAGTACATTGCCTGCGACGGGGCGGACCTGAATGATGCTCTGCGTGGCTGCCACGAAGCCGTCGCATATGCACGTTCGCGGCGCAGGCCTGTGTTTCTGCATATGCAGACGGTGCGTCTCATGGGACATGCGGGGGCCGATGTTGAACTAAGCTACGCACCGATTGCGCAGATCGAAGCTGCCGAAGCGCAAGATCCATTGCTGCACAGCGCCCGGATTTTGCACGAGCAAGCGGACATGTCGGGCGCGGAGATTGTTGCGCGCTACGAAGATATGCGCGCGCGGGTGGACCGCGTTGCCTTGGACGCGCTGGCCAAACCACGGCTCGTCACCGCGCAAGAGGTGATGGCATCCATCCTGCCAGAGGAAGGCGTCAAGCCGTCGCCGCCATTGCCCGATACGGCCGCACGCGACACCCTTTTCGCCAAAGACGCACGCAACCTCGCTAAGCCGGTCACTTTGGCCAAGAGCATCAACTTCGCCTTGGCGGACATCATGCTGCAATATCCCAATGTCGCGGTGTTTGGTGAGGATGTCGCGCGCAAGGGCGGCGTTTATGGCGTGACACAGGGGCTGCAGGAAAAATTCGGTGCGGCACGTGTGTTTGATACGTTGTTGGACGAACAGACCATTCTTGGGCTCTCCATTGGCATGGGGCATAATGGCTTTGTTCCTATCCCCGAAATCCAGTTTTTGGCCTATCTGCATAATGCAGAGGACCAGATCCGGGGCGAAGCGGCGACCTTGTCCTTCTTTTCAAACCGCCAATATCGTAACCCTATGGTCGTACGTATCGCTGGCTTGCCCTATCAAAAGGGCTTTGGCGGGCATTTCCACAATGATAACAGCATCGCTGTCCTCACCGACATTCCCGGTATCATTGTCGCATGTCCGTCCAATGCCGCTGATGCGCCTGCTATGCTGCGTGAATGCGTCCGGCTTGCGCATGAGGATGGCCGTGTTGTGATCTTCCTTGAACCCATCGCGCTGTATCACACAACGGACCTTCATGGTGCGGATGATGGGGCGTGGTCCGCGGAATATACAGCGCCGGCGGACGCGCGTGACATTTGCTTTGGTGCGCTTGGGCAATTTGGCACCGGTACTGAGCTTGCGATTATAACCTATGGAAATGGTTATTATTTATCGCGTCAGGCTGCGCCCGAATTGGAAGCGTTGGGTATCAAGCTACGGATCATCGACCTGCGTTGGTTGCATCCGTTGAATGCGGACGCAATTGTGGCTGCGGTGGCCGATTGTTCGAATATGCTGATTGTTGACGAAAGCCGCCGATCGGGAAGCTTGAGTGAAAGGCTGATGACCATATTGACCGAGGCTGGTCGCGGGAACTTTGTTAGCCGGATTACCGCCGAAGATTGCTTCATCCCGCTTGGGCCCGCGGCTGAGCTGGTGTTGCCAAGCAAGCAATCGATCGTGGAAGCCGCCAAGGCAGCGATCGCATGAAGAAGCGCGCATTGGTCGTTTGCCCAGGACGCGGCACCTATAACGCGTCCGAGCTTGGATATCTGCAGAAGCACCATGCGGCGCGCGCCGATGTTGTCGGCATTGTTGATGCGGTCCGTGCGGACAAGGGCCAAGTGCCGGTATCGGCGCTCGATAAAGCAGAGAAATACGCGCCATCGGTGCATATGATCGGCGATAACGCATCCCCGCTGATTTACGCATCTGCCCTGGCCGATTTCGCCGCGATTGATCGTGATAAATTTGATGTCGTTGCGGTGACGGGCAATTCGATGGGCTGGTATCTCGCGCTTGCCTGCGCGGGCATTGTTGATCTGGCGGCGGGTGCGCGGCTTGTGAACAATATGGGCCTGTTGATGCATGAACATGGCACCGGCGGGCAAATCGTTTGGCCGATTGTTGATGCCGACTGGAGCATTGACGAAGAAAAAGTGAATTTTGCGAATGCATTAGTGGGTGAATCGCAGAATATTTATGATATTTGTATATCGGTGTCGATACGGCTCGGCGGGATGATTGTCTTCGCAGGCGACGAAGCCGGACTGAAATGGCTCGCCGAAAAACTGCCGAAGGACGACCGCTTCCCATTGCGCCTGATGCATCATGCGGCATTCCATAGCCCGTTGCTGCAGCATATCGTGCCGATGGCGCGCGGGCAGAATCCTGTGACGGATTTCGGCCCCGGCAGCATTCCGGCAATTGACGGGCAGGGCAAGATTTGGTCGCCGCGCGCCTTTAACCAAGCCGCGATTTACGCCTACACACTTGGTGCGCAATTAACCGAGATATATGATTTCAGCCGCGCGGTTCAGGTTGCCGCCGCAGAATTCGCGCCGGACGTTGTGATCGTTCTTGGGCCCGGAACCACCTTGGGTGCGCCAGCTGCGCAAGCGCTGATTGCGTCCGGTTGGCGTGGACTTTCGGGCAAAGCGGACTTTCAGGCACGGCAGCAGGACGAACCTATATTGATTTCCATGGGTATGGACGAACAGCGCGGCTGGGCAACACGTTAAACGTTGCATACGAATAAGCGCTAGACGCTTGTGCCCTTAAGGATAAAGGGAGTCGCGATTGGTAAGGCAACCGAACGGTGCCTTGCATGGAGACGGACAGAATGAGCATGCACAGTTCCACCTTGCTGTTGTTTGGGGCCACGGGCGACCTTTCACGGCGAATGCTGCTGCCGTCCTTATATGCACTGCATGCCGATGGCCTGATTAATCCTGACCTGCGTATTTTCGGCACTGCGCGTAGCGCACTTACCGATGATGCCTTCCGCGATATGGCACGCGCGGCATTATGTGAATTTCTGCCCGATGACCGCAAGGCCGAAGGTCTGATTGACGCGTTTCTGCAAAGGCTTTGCTATGTCGCGCTGGACGCTTCCGATCCGCAAGGCTTTGCCGCATTGGCTGACAAGATTGGGGACATATCGGGCGGATTGTCGATTTTCCTTTCCACCGCGCCATCTTTGTTTGAGCCAACGATCAAGGGCCTGCACAATGCCGGTCTTTCGGGCGAAAATGTCCGCATTGGCTTGGAAAAGCCATTGGGCAATGATTTGGCGTCATCGCAGCATATTAATGACGCCGTGAACGCGGTTTTCCCGGAAACACGGACGTTCCGCATCGACCATTATCTGGGCAAGGAAACGGTCCAGAACCTGATGGCGCTTCGTTTTGCCAACATGCTGTTTGAACCGCTGTGGAATGCAAATGCCATCGAACATGTGCAGATTACCATCAGTGAGACCGTGGGGCTTGAGGGGCGAGCCGGATTTTATGATGACACCGGCGCGCTGCGGGACATGGTACAAAACCATATGCTGCAATTGCTCGCGCTGACGGCGATGGAGCCACCGGCAAGTCTGGATGCGACGGCCATCCGCGATGAAAAGGTAAAGGTCCTGCGCGCGCTTCGTCCGGTGGTCGAAGGTGACGTCGTGACCGGGCAATATAATGACGGCGCGGTCAACGGCGAAGCGGTCAAAAGCTATGACAGCGACCTCGGCAAACCATCCGACACCGAAACCTTTGTGGCGATTAAAGCCTATGTCGACAATTGGCGGTGGCAGGGCGTGCCGTTTTTCCTACGCACCGGGAAACGTTTGCCCGAACGCCGCAGCGAAATCGTCATCCAGTTTAAACCCGTCCCCCACAATGTGTTTAAGGACCGCGGCGGTCGGCTTGAGGCAAATACGCTGGTTATCCGGTTACAGCCCGAGGAATATGTTCGGCTGTTGGTGATGGCCAAAGAACCCGGGCTGGATCGCGGCGGGGTCACCTTGCGCGAAGTGCCGCTTGATTTGTCGCTTACCGCCGCCTTTGCCGGGTCGCGACGGCGGATTGCGTATGAACGCCTGCTTCTCGACCTCATAGAAGGCGACCAGACGCTATTTGTGCGCCGTGATGAGGTTGAGGCCCAGTGGAAGTGGATCGACGCCATACGGGCGCTGTGGGACGTGACAGCGTTGATGCCAAAGGGCTATGGTGCCGGCAGCTGGGGCCCCAATGCCGCGATTGCCCTCACCGAACGTGATGGAGTGAGCTGGCATGAGTAAAATGCACCCAACCGTTGAAGCCGTCACCGCGCGGATCATCGAACGGTCAAAGCCCGGGCGTCAAGCCTATCTCGATCTCATCGCTAAGCAGCGCGATGCAGGCGTAAACCGGCCTGCTTTAAGCTGCGGCAATCTGGCGCATGGCTTTGCCGCGAGCGGTGAAGATAAGCCAGCCATTCGCGGCGGCAACGCGATGAACATCGGCATTGTCAGTGCCTATAACGACATGCTGTCCGCGCATCAGCCATATGGCCGCTACCCCGAGCAAATGAAAATATTCGCGCGCGAAGTTGGCGCGACGGCACAGGTCGCAGGCGCTGTGCCCGCGATGTGCGATGGGGTGACGCAGGGGCAGGACTCGATGGAGCTGTCGTTGTTCAGCCGCGATGTCATCGCCATGGCAACCGCGGTTGGCCTGAGCCACGGGATGTTTGAAAGCGTCGCGATGTTGGGCATTTGTGACAAGATCGTCCCCGGCCTTCTGATCGGTGCGTTGCGCTTTGGCCATTTGCCGACCATCCTCGTGCCCGCAGGCCCAATGCCGTCGGGCCTCGCCAACAAAGAAAAACAGCGTGTCCGTCAGCTATATGCAGAGGGCAAGGTAGGCCGCGCCGAATTGCTGGAGGCGGAAGCCGCGTCCTATCACAGCGCAGGCACATGTACTTTTTACGGAACTGCCAATTCCAACCAGATGATGATGGAGGTCATGGGGCTGCATATCCCGGGTGCGGCGTTCATCAATCCGGGTAACAAGCTGCGCACCGAATTGACGCGGGCTGCGGTACATCGGTTGAGCGAGATTGGCTGGGACGGTGACGATTACCGGCCCTTGGGCCTGTGCGTCGACGAAAAAGCAATCGTCAATGCCTGTGTCGGTTTGCTGGCAACAGGCGGATCGACCAACCATGCGCTGCACATTCCGGCAATTGCGCGCGCCGCCGGTATCGTCATTGATTGGGAAGATTTGGATCAGCTGTCCGCAGTGGTTCCGTTAATCGCCCGCGTGTATCCCAATGGCTCCGGCGATGTGAACCATTTCCACGCCGCAGGCGGAATAGGCTATGTTATCCGCGAGCTGATAGACGCAGGGCTTCTCCACCGCGATATCATGACCGTCGCGGGACAGGATTTGGCCGATTATGGGCGTGAACCCATGTTGGAAGACGACAGACTTGTGTGGCGTGATGCCCCTGCGGTGACCGCCGATGACACGATGCTACGTCCGCCGTCCGCGCCGTTTAGCCCCGACGGTGGTATGCGACTGGTGACGGGTAATTTGGGTCGTGCGACGTTCAAAACCAGCGCGGTTGATCCAGCACGCTGGACCATCGAAGCACCGGTTCGGGTATTTCATGAACAAAATGATGTTCTTGCAGCTTTTAAGGCGGGCGAGCTTGATCGCGATGTCATTGTCGTCATCCGTTTTCAGGGGCCTGCCGCCAACGGCATGCCGGAACTGCACAAGCTGACGCCGCCATTGGGTGTGTTGCAGGATAAAGGCTTTAACGTGGCGCTCGTAACCGACGGGCGTATGTCGGGCGCATCGGGCAAAGTGCCCGCGGCGATCCACTTAAGTCCCGAAGCTGCACGTGGCGGGGCGATTGCGAAGCTTCAGGATGGCGACGTCGTGCGCCTGTGCGGCAATAGCGGCACTTTGTCCGTGCTGGTCGACGACGGCGAATGGGCCGGTCGCGCACCAGCCCCGACGCCCGTGGCGCAACTGGGAACTGGACGCGAGCTGTTTGCACTGATGCGCGCTACGGCCGATGAAGCGGAAAAGGGCGGGTCAGCGATGCTCGCGGCGGCAGGGCTATGACCGCGATTGTCGCCGTCGATATCGGCGGAACCCACGCGCGCTTTGCGCTTGCTGACGTGGGTGCGGGCAAGGTGATTAAACTGGGTGAGGCGGTAACGCTGAAAACAACAGAGCATGCCAGTTTCCAAACCGCGTGGCAGGAGTTTCAGCGGATGAACGGAGCGCCGCTTCCGCGCGCAACCGCTATCGCCATTGCCGGACCCGTCGACGCTGACGTGATTAAGCTCACCAACAATCCGTGGATCATCCGCCGGTCGATGGTGTGTGAAAAGCTGAATGTCGATAGCTTCGTGATCGTTAATGATTTCGGCGCTGTTGGCCATGCGGTTGCGCAAGCCGGGCCCGAGCATTTCCATCATTTGACGGGTCCTGATCAGGCGTTTGCGCCGGAAGGGACGCTGAGCATCATTGGCCCGGGAACCGGTCTTGGCGTCGCACATGTAGCGCGCACCGGCGGCGCCTATCATGTGCAGGCGACCGAAGGTGGGCATATCGATTTTGCACCGCTCGATGCTATTGAAGATGCCGTTTTGGCGCGCTTGCGCAAACGCTACCGCAGGGTTTCGATTGAACGTGTCGTGTCGGGTCCGGGCTTGGTTGATCTCTACGAAACGCTAGCCGCTATCGAAGGCCGCGCGGTTCAGCAATATGATGACAAGACGCTCTGGCAAATGGGGATGTCCGGTGAGGATAGCCTTGCGGCGGCGGCTGTTGACCGTTTTTGCCTATCGCTGGGCAGCGTTGCGGGTGACATCACGCTGGCTCAGGGCGGCTTTGCAGGGGTCGTCATCGCAGGCGGACTAGGGTTGCGTATCAAAGACAGTCTTGTCCGTTCAGGCTTTGCCGAACGTTTCCGCGCCAAAGGCCGCTTTGAAGGATTGATGGCGTCAATTCCCGTTAAACTGATCACCCATCCGCAGCCCGGCCTTTTCGGCGCAGCGGCGGCCTATGCCCAGCAATATATCGAGAAAGAATAGCCAATGACGCCCGTTGAAAAAATCATGCGCACCGCGCCCGTTATCCCCGTTCTGGTGATTGAAGATGCGGCGTATGCGCGCGCGATAGCGGAGGCATTGGTGGCAGGTGGTTTGCCGGTGCTAGAGGTCACGTTGCGCACAGCAGCTGCATTGGACGCGATTGCCGAAATGAAGAAGGTGCCGGGCGCAATTGTTGGTGCAGGCACCGTTGTTGATGTGGCAGGTCTCGACAGCGCAATCGCCGCTGGGGCGGAGTTTATCGTTTCGCCTGGGCTTACCGACAATCTAGGTAAAGCCGCCGTCGCCAAGAATATCCCTTTCCTTCCCGGCGTCGCCAGCGCGGGCGATATCATGCGCGGACTTGATCTGGGCCTGACACATTTCAAGTTCTTCCCGGCTGAAGCAAATGGCGGTCTACCTGCGCTGAAATCGCTTATCGGCCCGTTCGGTCAGTGCAAATTCTGCCCGACTGGCGGCATTAAACAGGAAACCGCAGCAGACTGGCTCGCGGTTCCTGAAATTTTATGTGTTGGTGGAAGCTGGCTTGTTGGTAAAGGCGTTCCTGATATTGCCGCGATAGAATCTGCAGCGCGCGCAGCATCGGCATTACGCAACTAACGGAGACGCAAGGCACATGGCCGAAGAAATTGAATGGTGGGACTTTGACGCCGCAGAAGATTTGATCGACGCTGTTGTCGGCGACGTCAGCTTCATCATCGAAAGTGCACTTGATGCCCGTGGACAAGCTTTGGTTGCGTTCCCCGGCGGTTCGACACCAAAGCCTATTATGGAAAAGCTGGCGCAAGCCAATATCCGCTGGAAAAGTGTTACAATCATTCCGACCGATGACCGTTTGGTTCCCGTCGACAATGCGCTGTCGAATGTTGCAATGATTGCGAAGATATTCATCCCGAAAGGCGCGCGCGTTTTGCCGATCACCAGCGACGCTGCGGATTATAAACTTGCCGGAGGGGCAGCAAATGCGCGGCTTGCGGACCTGCATTGGCCGCCCGATCTTGTTTGGCTGGGTATGGGTACTGATGGGCATACCGCGTCGATATTCCCGGGACCTGATCTCGAAACCGCTCTTGAAAGCGGCAAAGATGTGCGCGCTGTCGGTGTTGCGCCAGACCCGCTTCCGCCCGAAGCTCCGGTGAACCGCGTCACGTTGACAGGACCTGCGATCAGTACCGCGCGTACGGCCATATTGGTTATCAATGGCGCAGAGAAACGTGCCGTGCTTGAGGCAGCGATTGAGCAGGGCAGTAAGTCAGCTTACCCCGTTGGCCGCGTGCTCGAAAAGATTGTCGTCCCTGTCGACATATATTGTTTGGATGATTGATTTAAACGCGGCGTAGCTTGTTAGGCGCTGGCGGCGTCGAGTTTAGCTTTTTCAGATAAAGGGGAAGTTCGCGCTCGCCAGCATTGGCCGGCTTGCGCGCGTCTTTCGGATTGATTGGGTGATCAAACGCAATTCCCACGCGACCGTCGGTTACCCATGCAATGCGACCGCTGACCCAACCGATACTGCGCAGGTTGATTTCGACTCGCTCACCGCGGGGTGCGTCCGTGGGGATTTCAGCCATCAGCCCACCGGCTGAAAGGTTACGAATGCGAACTTCGTGCTCATCTTTTGCGCTAGGAAAGCGCAGGACGGCCTTAAGAAATAGGCTGTCGCGATCCATGCCCCGCTTTGCAATGGACATACTATCCTCGCCAAATGAGTCGTTCATAATGCGGCACCAAGCAGAAAATTCGATATAATTCAGCTTGCGACATTGCCACTTAATTGTCGCCAAAAGGTTAATTCGGGCAGCAATCCAATTGATTTCAAATGGTTACATTGACAACGCCAATCTAACGCCGTTGCGTTAGTCGTCGCGTGAAACGCGTTCCTGCCGCTCGTGACGTTCTTGCGCCTCAAGCGTCATTGTGGCGATGGGACGGGCGCGCAGTCGGGCAAGTGAAATGGGTTCGCCTGTAACCTGACAATATCCATATTCGCCTTCGGTGATGCGGCGAAGTGCGGATTCTATTTTGGAGATCAGTTTGCGCTGACGGTCGCGGGTTCGCAATTCGATACCCCAGTCCGTTTCGCTGGATGCGCGGTCGTTCAGGTCAGGTTCGCGCATGGGGCCATCCTGAAGCTGATTCAGCGTCCCCTGTGATTCCGCCAGGATACTGTTTTTCCAGTCAACCAGCTGCTTTTCAAAATATCTCAGCTGGCGATCGTTCATGAAAGGCTCGTCATCGTTGGGGACATATGACGGGTCAATATCGTAACCGGAATTGTTCAATTCTCCGGTATTCGTTTGAGGCTCGGCGCTCGCGCCCATGATAGATTCTCCACCTCTGGCGGGCCCCGCAAAACCAAGGTTGCCGCGTCCAAATCCACTCTCGCCGGCGCTATAGACTCACGCTAAAACCCGCACAAGCAGCAAATGTCACAGAAGGTCATGGAATCCATAAAAGCTGTGGAAACGGGGTGGCTTGATAGATTTTCCCGTTCCAAACAGTTCCAGTTCGGGACGCTTTACCCGTTGCGCAGCGGAATTTGCTAATTTTTCTCAAGATGGGTCGCCAAACAGGGTTAATTTATTTGAGCTTGCGTCTTCGTTCTGCGTTTCGTGATGAATCACATGGGAAAGATGACTGTCGGAACCGACAACCAGCCGCCCAGGATGGAAAAGGTCAAGATTATGTCCGTACGCATGGCTTTAGCGAAATTATGTGCCTGCACCTGTGGAGGCGCATTGATTGGCGGCGGTGCGATGCAAGTTGCCGATGCGCCGCCAGCGCATGTGTACAAGGTTGCCAAGAAGAAGCAGAAGGCGCGCAAAATTGCTTACAAAGCGCCAGTGCGCAAAGTGAAGCGTGTGCGTAAAGTTGTTCGGACGACCACGACGCGGACTTCAACCTGTACGCCAACGGTGTCATTCGCGAGCCAGGCTATGGCTCCAATCCCGATGCCGTATATGCCGCTTGCAACCGGTGCGCCATATGAAGGCACCAATGGAGGCAGCGTACCGGTGGTTATCGGAGGTTCTGGCGGCTTTAGCGGTGGCCTTGGCGGCGGCTTCTTTGGTGGCTTTTCCGGCGGAAGCGGTGGTGGCAGCTCCGTTGTCTACTCCATAAGCTCTACGACTAGTGGAGGGACATCGTCCGACGGTGCAACCAGCAGCGGTGGCATCAATATCGCCGTCAACAACAATAACAACAACAATGGCGGATCGACGAGTTCGTCAACAGGCGGCGTGAGTACGTCGACTGGTGGCGTCTCAACCTCAACCGGAGGTGTTTCAACATCGACAGGTGGCGTCTCAACCTCAACCGGAGGTGTTTCGACTTCGACGGGCAGTGTTTCTACATCAACTGGTGGCGTCAGTACGTCGACCTCGTCTTCGTCCTCCAGTTTTGGCGGGAGCACCTCTACATCGTCGAGCACGTCATCATCGACGTCCAGCTCAACCAGTTCGTCATCTTCATCTTCCTCGTCCACTTCTAGTTCCAGTGGCGGGTCAAGTGGCGGCTATGGCAGTTCGACAGGTGGAACCGATGTACCGGCGCCACCTATGGTCATTCTCTTTGGTGCCGCAGCTGCCGGGCTGATGGCGCGCAGACGTGCCGCCAAGAAAGCGAAAGCGAACAAGGCTGCATAATCTCGTTTTGGTAGGTTAGAAAATGTGCAGCTTTCGAGGTGCCCTTTTTCGTTGCGAAACCGATGCGCGAACGGCATAGCCAGCCACCATGCATGACCTAAAATATATACGCGAAAATCCGCAAGACTTTGACGCCGCCCTTATCCGCAGGGGCGCTGCACCCGTAGCTGCATCGGTTCTGGCGCTGGATGAAAATCGCCGCGCTTTGTTGACCGAAATGCAAAATGCGCAAGCACGCCGCAATGAGGCGTCCAAAGCAATCGGCGCTGCCATGGGCAAGGGCGATACCGCGACCGCAGAGGCGCTGAAAGCCGAAGTTGCCGCTTTGAAGGATACCCTGCCGGCATTGGAAGAACAAGAACGCGCGGCCGGCGAAGAATTGGATACGCTGCTCGCCGGGCTGCCAAATTTGCCCGGTGACGACACGCCAGATGGTGCGGACGAGACCGAAAATGTTGAAATAGCGCGGTGGGGAACCCCGCGCAGTTTTGAATTTGAACCGCGCGATCATGCTGATTTGGGACCAGTACTTGGCCTCGACTTTGAAACGGGCGTTGCAATTTCAGGTGCGCGCTTCACATTCATGCGCGGACAAATGGCGCGGCTTAATCGCGCGCTTGGTCAGTTCATGCTGGACTACCAGACCGGCCAGCGCGGTTACACAGAATGCGCAACGCCCTATCTGGTGCGTCAGGAATCGCTGTTTGGTACCGGACAGCTTCCAAAGTTTGCCGAAGACAATTTTCAGACGACCGATGGCCGTTGGCTGATCCCCACCGCAGAAGTGTCGTTGACCAACAGCGTGCGTGAACAGATTTTGGACGAGAGCACGTTGCCGATCCGTATGACCGCGTTAACGCCCTGTTTCCGTTCCGAAGCGGGCGCGGCGGGACGCGATACGAAAGGCCTGATCCGCCAACACCAGTTTGAAAAGGTGGAGCTGGTTTCCATTGTTCGCCCCGAAGACAGTGCCGCCGAACATGAACGCATGGTCGAAAGTGCTGAGGGTATCTTGCAAGCGCTTGAACTGCCGTATCGCAAGATGCTGCTGTGCACAGGTGACATGAGTGCCAGCGCGCGTAGGACATATGATCTTGAGGTCTGGTTGCCGGGGCAGGGGCTGTACCGTGAAATTTCGAGCTGTTCGAACTGCGGTGATTGGCAGGCGCGCCGTATGAACACGCGCTACCGCCCTGCGGAAAGCAAAGGCAATGTGTTCGTACACACGTTGAACGGCTCTGGCTTGGCCGTTGGCCGCACGCTGGTTGCCGTCCTCGAAAATCATCAGCAGGCGGACGGCAGTGTGATCGTTCCAACCGCGCTGCTGCCATATATGGGCGGACTGACAAAGCTTGAGATTGCAGCCTGATGCGCATTTTATTGACCAACGATGATGGTGTAAATGCGCCGGGCCTTAAGGTTTTGGAGGCGATTGCCCGTACCCTTAGCGATGACATCTGGATTGTCGCGCCGGCTGAGGAAAATTCAGGGGCAGGTCATTCGCTTACACTGACCAAGCCTGTTCGCATTCGCCAACATGGCGAAAAACATTACTCTGTTGCAGGAACGCCAACCGATTCTGTCATGCTGGGCATTGGTGTCATTATGAAAGATGCCAAGCCTGACCTGATCTTGTCCGGTGTGAACCGCGGTGCCAACCTTGGCGACGACATAACCTATTCGGGCACGGTCGCTGCGGCGATGGAAGGCGCGTTGGCGGGAATCCGATCCATTGCGCTTAGCCAAGTGTATAGCAAAGAAGGCATGGCGGATGCTGTACCCTTTTCAACTGCCGAAGCGTGGGGCGAGCGGGTGGTTCGTCCGTTATTGGACACACCGCATACGCCGCGCACGCTGACCAACATCAACTTCCCGCCGCTCTTGCCGCAGGATGTTAAAGGCATCAAAGTCGCGCGGCAGGGGTTCCATGACTATAGCCGCGGTTCAATCGTCAAGGGCACGGATCCGCGCGGATACGACTATTATTGGTTCGGGCTTCATGGAATGGTGCACACACCCGGCCATGATACGGACCTTGAGGTGATTGAGGATGGTTATATCGCAGTGACCCCGCTGCAGCTTGACTTAACCCATAGCGAGTCCCTCGCCAATCTTCGGAGCGCTTACAGCGGATAGTGGACAGCCATTTGCTGCAGCGACCAAAATTGCCAGTTAAGTTGCGTTCGCGATCACTGTTCATCCCACTGAAATTCAGCCACATGCCCAGCCTTCGCAACCAACCAGATGGACTGAAACTCGGCAATCCGGCTGCGTACGGCCTCAATGGATCGGGGCGTCAGCGCAGGCATTGGAATAAATGAAGATTCGCAGGCGGTTGCCGCAATAGCAATAAAGGTTTCGGAATCTGCCGGGGCGCCCCACGCGTCGGATTCGAAACATTCCACCAAGCGTTCTGCCTGCAGCAACTGCACAATATGTTCGTCAGGCGTCTGCGCCCGCGACGCACTGGCGTGACCCGCTTGTTTTGCAATTTCCTGAATATCTGCGGGACTATGTCCTTTTGCCACCATTCCCCAAAATGCCATCCGCAAAACATATTCGGTTTCAACGAAATAATGGATGGCATCATGCGGCGTCACGCCTTTTTTCGGGAAGGTTGCGGTCTCGGTCGAGCCGTCATCCCGAACGATAGCGAGAAAATCGCGATCCGTGCCCTTGGTAATTTTGATAATCATTGTTGGATTGTTATCCTGACGCACACCGCAAATCTATACTGCCCGTGACAAGCGTACCGAAACCCGCTATGCGACCCGCCGTCATGGCAACTCAAATCAAAGCAGCGCCGAAGCTCGGCATGGTATCACTTGGCTGTCCCAAGGCGCTGGTCGATAGCGAACGGATCCTTACAAAGCTGCGTGCCGATGGCTATGGCTTGTCGCCCGATTATGCCGGCGCTGACGTTGTGCTGGTCAATACCTGTGGCTTTCTGGACTCCGCAAAGGAAGAGAGCCTTGAGGCTATTGGAGAGGCGATTGCAGAGAACGGCCGTGTGATTGTCACAGGCTGCATGGGTAATGAAGCCGACGTCATCCGTGCGCGCTTCCCTGACGTGCTAGCGATCACGGGCGCGCATCAATATGAAGCCGTTGTTTCGGCGGTTCATGAAGCTGCGCCGCCAACACGCGGTGCGTTTGTGGACTTGGTGCCCGAAGGCGGATTGAAGCTGACCCCGCGCCATTATAGCTATTTAAAGATTTCCGAAGGGTGCAACCACAGCTGCGCCTTCTGCATCATTCCGTCGTTGCGCGGAAAGCTTGCGAGCCGCCGGATTGATGCCGTGTTGCGTGAGGCAGAGAAACTGGTCGGCGCGGGCACCAAAGAGCTTTTGGTTATTTCGCAAGACACGTCTGCTTATGGCGTTGATACGCGGCACGAGCCACGCGAGTGGAAGGGGCGTCAGGTGCGCGCGCATATGACTGACCTCGCCCGCGAATTGGGTAGCTTGCGGACGAGCGAAGGCCTCGCGCCTTGGGTCCGGCTGCATTATGTCTATCCTTACCCCCATGTTGATGACGTTATTCCATTGATGGCGGAAGGTTATCTGACGCCATATCTCGACATCCCGTTTCAACATGCCGCGCCGAATGTCCTAAAGGCGATGAAGCGTCCCGCCAATGAAGCGAAGGTGCTGGAGCGCATTCGTAATTGGCGCAGTATCGCGCCCGATATCGCTATCCGGTCAAGCTTTGTGGTCGGATTTCCGGGCGAAACCGATGCGGATTTCCAATATTTGCTCGACTGGTTGGACGAAGCGCAGTTGGACCGCGTCGGCGCTTTCCGTTTTGAACCCGTAGAAGGTGCACAAGCGAACGATCTACCAAACCCTGTTCCTGAAGAGGTGAAGGAGGAGCGGTTCCAGCGTATCATGGAAAAGACGGCGGCGATTAGCGCGGCGAAGCTTGCCGCAAAGGTTGGACGCAATATCCCCGTCATTATCGACGAGATTGGCGAGGCCGATGAAGATGGCAGCGTTGGTGCCACCGGACGGTCGCAAGCCGATGCGCCGGAGATCGATGGCCATGTCTATTTGCGTGACGTTGCACCGACATTAAAGGCGGGGGACATTGTGCAGGTCGATATCGAAGACGCGGACGAGCACGACCTGTTTGGCGTTGTTGCCTGATTCGGGGCATCTGCATTGGCGTAACGGGTGGCCGCGCCGCAAAATTTCTTCATCAGATTTCCGTTTAACCCCTTTGACTTAATAGGGCATTTGCCTATCAATTGCTGAAAGTTCAAAAATATTGACAGTTCGCAATTGGGGAAAATATGGCCGACGAAGATTTGCCGCTTCCAACGGGTTATCAGCTTTCGGCATTGGACCCCGTGTACCGCGAAACGCCTTGGGTGCCGTTGGACCGTTTGCGTGCTGCCGATCCCGTGCATCATGATCAGCAACTGGGCCGCTATTTCCTGACGCGTGGCAAAGAAGTTTCGGAGCTTATCAAAAACCGCGATCTTAACGCTGATCCGCGCAAAGCGAATGAGGGCAGTTTTTCCAAAACCCTTTACGGCAATAACAGCAAGGAACTGTCCATCCTGATGCTCGATGATCCAGAGCATAAGCGGCAACGGACGCTGGTATTGCAGGCTTTTAACAAGCGATCGGTTGATGCTTTGCTGCCGCGGATTGAACACATTGCACAAGGGCTTGCCGACGATATTATGGCTACGGATGGAGAGTTCGATTTCGTCCAACTTTTCGGGTCGCCTCTGCCCACGACAGTCATGGCTGAACTGCTTGGAATCAACCCCGCTGATCGCGCAGATTTCCGTCGCTGGTCGCTTGGCTGTATGCAGGCATTAAACCCGTTCCGCACACAAGAGCAGACCGCTTTATATGAGGAATCGACTACCGTTCTCGCGGACTATCTTGCCCGCGAAGTGGATGCGCGGCGAAACAACCCGTCGGACGACTTGATTACGCGATTGGCATTGGCGGAGGAGCAGGGTGATACGCTGACGACGCAAGACATCGTTCTGCTGATCCGGTTGCTGCTGATTGCAGGTAATTCCACCACGACTGACATGTTGGGTGCCGGTGTCGTGCAGCTTTTGAAAAATCCTGAGCAGTTGGCAAAGTTTCGAACGCGACCAGATTTGTATGACAATGCCATGGACGAAATCCTGCGTGTTGAGCCACCGGTTACGCAGGTGTTGCGGAGCGCGCATGAAGACATGGAGGTTGCGGACAAGTCGATCAAACAAGGCGACACCATCCACATGTCGCTATTTGGCGCGCATTTCGATCCTGAAATGAACCCTGACCCGCACAAGTTTGACATCGAACGCCCGCGTATTGAGCATTTCGCTTTTGGCGGCGGCGCGCATTATTGCTTGGGGGCAGGGCTAGGCAAGGCACAGGCGAAAATCGCCTTGCCTTTGTTGTTCGAACGCTTCCCAGATCTTGCATTCGCACCGGAACGCGAAGTGAAACACAAGATCGCGCCCGCCTTTAACGGCTATGGCGAAATCTGGCTGACGAAGTAATGGCTTAGCGCGACTTTGGCGGTAGCGGGAAGAAGCCTGAGGTACGCGCGACATATTCCGCATAGCCGGGCCGCGTTTTCTTCATGCCATATTCTAGCATCGGCTTGCCCGACCAGCGCGTGAGCGTGAAGGTCAGGAAGATCGGGCCAATGATGCTGATCCAACCCGGCAGTCCAGTTTCACATGCGATGAGCCAAATGCCCCACCACGTGCATGCATCGCCGAAATAATTGGGGTGTCGGGTATAGCGCCATAGGCCAGTGTCGAGCACCTTGCCTTTGTTGGCAGGGTTGTCCCGGAAGGCGTTTAGCTGCGCATCACCGATGGTTTCAAACAATATGCCAATGATCGCAATGATTGCGCCGGCAAATGCAAGCGGACCTAAAGCTGTGTTCGCGCCATCGCTGTACGAGATGCCGAGCTGTGCTGGCAGGCACGTGATGAACAGCAACGGGGCTTGTGTCAGAAAAACCGACTGCAGCGATGTTTTGCTCCAGCTCCACCCCTTTTTCTCCATCACACTACGCATGATTTTTTCATAACGCGGATCTTCGCCATGCGCACGCCAGCGTGTCCACAAATGCAGCGAAAGCCGAAGCCCCCACAATGTTGTCAGGCCAAGCAGCAAATGCGACCGAGTCCCGGGTGCATCGGATTGCGTCCAGCTTGCCCACGCGAGCAGCACCATTCCGAACGCCCAAAAAGCATCAATGAACGAAACATCGCGGATCTTGACGGAATAAGCCCAGAGCAGAAGTATGACTGCGAGAAGGGCAGTCGCGTTGATTGCAAGTGTTTGACCGATAGCTGTCATGTTTCATCCTTTGCAAAAATGCCGGTCATCCCTTTCGCAGGGTATTTCGGCACGACAGTAGAATAGATTTCGGCGACCTTTTTCATGTCAGCCTTATAATCACCCGTGGGCCAAATCTCTGGCCCTAAGCCACCGGATTTTGACTGATAATCCATCATGCCAACGACCAGCGGCACGCCGGCACCCATGGCGATATGGTAAAAACCCGTTTTCCACGCTTTGACGTTGCCCCTTGTACCTTCTGGGGCAATGGTGAGCATGAATTTTTTTCTACGGCCGAATTCATCAATCATCTGCTGAACGTAATTTTTGTTCGATGTACGATCCACCGGGACACCGCCCATGTCGAGCATGAAGTTGGTAAATGGCCAACGGAAGAGAGAGGATTTCGCCATGAAATGTGGCATAATTCCAAGGTCATCCGTTAACCCCAGAAAATAAACAAAATCCCAGTTGCTGGTGTGTGGCGCCGCAATCACCACGAATTTACGCGATTCGGGCACGACGCCATGGGCATGCCATCCACCGCGTTTGTATATCCCCACCAATGCCCGCCTGAATAGGCGGGACAGCCAGCTAGGCTGACGTTCCTTCAAAGACATATTTTGTCTTCCTCCCCCATTGCTTCCATAACTGCGTTGCAAACCTTTTCAAACGTCTTGTTTCATAAATACGCAAGCGCTAGGCACGCGGACGCAATCAAAAAACAAGCGGGAAAAAACATGTCGCATTCAGCGCACGGCGCCATACCGGTCATTTCAGCTACTGGCTTATTCACGCCAGAAGATACCATCAGCAATGCGGAGCTCGTTGCCAGCTTTAACGCTTATGCCGATCGGTATAACGCCGCCCATCCCGATGCAGAGCCACTGACGCACAGCTCGGTTGAGTTTGTGGAGAAGGCCAGCGGTATAAAGTCGCGCCATGTCATGGACAAAACCGCGATATTAGATCCGGACATTATGGAGCCACGCTACGCAGAGCGTCCGAATGACCAGATTTCCCTTATGGCGGAAATCGGTGTGGCGGCATGTCGCGACGCATTGGCTAAGGCTGGCCGAGACATTGCGGACGTTGACGCTGTTTTATGTGCGGCGTCTAATATGCAGCGAGGCTATCCTGCTATGGCCGTCGAGATTCAGCATGAATTGGGCATGCAGCGCGGTTTCGGTTTCGATATGAATGTCGCTTGTTCGTCGGCCACCTTTGGCATCCAGACGGCTGCCGACTATATCCGCAGCGGCAACGCCCGGTCAGTTTTGGTCGTAAATCCCGAAATCACGTCTGGCCATCTCAACTGGCGCGATCGTGACAGCCACTTTATCTTTGGCGATGTGGCAACCGCCATTTTGGTCGAAGCAAAGGACTTGGCCCCAGCGCAACATTGGGAAATTTTGGGTACCCGTTTGAAAACCCAGTTTTCAAACAATATCCGCAACAACTTCGGATTTTTGAACCGTGCGCATGGCAATGGCCCTGTTGATCAGAGCGGACCGCGCAACGACAAATTGTTCGTTCAGGAAGGCCGAAAGGTTTTCAAGGAAGTCGTGCCTATGGTTGGACAGATGATCCTTGAGCACGCAGAAAGCCTTGGCCTGTCGGGGGCAGATTTGCGTCGCTTGTGGTTGCATCAGGCCAATACCGGAATGAACCGGCTTATCGCGCAAAAGGTACTCGGGCATGAAGCTGTTGAGGATGAGAGCCCAACTGTCCTCGACACATATGCCAACACCTCAAGCGCCGGTTCAATAATCGCGTTTCATAAGCATAATCAGGACCTGAAAGCAGGCGACCTTGGTCTCATCTGCTCATTTGGGGCTGGCTATTCGGCGGGGTCGGTTTTTGTGCGCAAGGTTGCCTAGGTCCGATGACGCCCGCAATAAGCGGCAACGCATTATCGCTTAATTGCGGACCTTGAATAACGGATATCTGCGGACAATGTCGTCGTACACGGCCTCATGCAGTCTTTGGACAAATTCACAGCCGTAATATTCATTTTCATGCCATGCGATGCGCGCTTCGAGCGGATTATATCCTGGCAATGTCAGGAATATTATCCGATCGGGTGCAATGAATGACCCCGTCCGCATCCGAAATCCCGCTTGGGATAGGTCGACAACTTCAACCTTTTGTCGACCCCCGCCTTGTTCGCGGACGCTTGCCGTGATGGAGACGCCGCTACGCGTAAATGCGCGATAGTCGTGACCTCGACTGTCAAAAAAGTCCCCCGCCATCTGTGGTTCCTGATCTCCTGACCTTGCGATAACAGTTAGCGGAGTAATCAGATTTAGTCGAGTATCATCGCCAGCAGTATGTAGATCAGGACTGGTGAGCCAAAACCAACCACGGTCGCGACGGCAAAAATCAGGCGAATGATCATCGCGTCCATCCCGGACCAGTTCGCTAATCCGGCACATACACCGAGAATCTTCTTGTTGGTTTTGTCCAATGTTAAACGTGTCATTTCTTCATTCCCTTGTTTTGAACTGCGTTAATGTGTTTAGGCAACGATAGCTGCAACAGGCGCTACGGCTGGTGCAATGCTGATACCGATGGTGATGACCGCGCAAAATACAGCGGCAAAGGCTGAAACGATTTGGGTGCGTGCATATTGTGTCATGTGACGTTCCTGTAAAATCTACCGGACAATTCCGGCCATGCGGGATACTCTGCACAGGCCGTGCCAAATTCGATGTATTTCATAAAATCATATAGTTAGGTCTGTCCTTGGTATCGGACGAGCGTGAAACAATTTCATATGTTGGGAAAAAATACCAATATTTGGTTTGGCGATTTTCCGACAAGCGGCTTGACCAGAACATGCCACTATAGCAGGCACGTTATATGGTCCTGTCCCGCCTGTCCTTGAATGATTTTCGCAACCATGCCGCGCTTGAGATCCGTCCCAATGCGCAGTTCATTGCACTTCATGGCTCAAATGGTGCGGGCAAGACGAACATCCTGGAGGCCGTTTCGCTGTTGGTGCCGGGGCGTGGCCTTCGGCGCGCTGCAATGTCTGATATGGTCCGCGCTGGTGGTGGCGGTGGGTTTGCCATCGTTGCTGAAGTGTCGGGGAATGTTATCGGAACGGGTGTTAGTGCAGAACAGCCCGAGCGCCGGAAAGTCCGCGTGAACGAGAGCAACGCGTCCATTAACAGCCTGGCCGAATGGCTTTCGGTCATTTGGCTTACGCCAGCGATGGACCGCCTGTTTGCAGATGGTTCAGCCGCGCGGCGTCGGTTTTTAGACCGCCTTGTGCTGGCACTAAGTCCTCAGCAT
The DNA here is from genome assembly GCA_002255985.1 of Sphingomonadaceae bacterium PASS1. Taxonomy (GTDB): domain Bacteria; phylum Pseudomonadota; class Alphaproteobacteria; order Sphingomonadales; family Sphingomonadaceae; genus Sphingorhabdus_B. The sequence goes on along the minus strand of NKIR01000001.1, from coordinate 510,032 downwards.
GCGCGCCACAGCAGCCGCTATGAAAAGGCCATGCAGCAACGCAACAAGCTGTTGTCGGGGACCGTGCCCGCTGACCCGCTGTGGTTGGACGCAATCGAACAGCAGATGGCCGACAGTGCTTACACCATTCAAGCTGCGCGTTCCGGCTTGGTTGGTGCCTTGCGCGACCAATTGCAAAGCGCGCCTTCCGGGCCATTTGCTGTTCCGCTGATTAGCCTTGTCGATAAGGCGGCCGGTCCAACAGAGGGTGATCTGGCCGCGATCTGGCGTAAGGGCCGCAGCCGTGATGCCAGCGCCGGGCGCACATTATTTGGTCCACATCGCGCAGACCTTGACGTCATACATAAGGATTCCGGCCAAATGGCGGAGCAGTGTTCGACCGGTGAGCAAAAGGCCTTATTGCTATCGCTCATCCTTGCCCACGCCGCACTGGTGTCCGCGCAGCGTCAGGCACCGCCAATCCTGCTTTTGGATGAAGTTGCAGCGCATCTCGATCCGTCAAGACGCGCTGCATTGTTCGCGTTACTGGCTGAAACCGGCGCGCAGGTCTGGATGACCGGAACCGAGCCAGAATTGTTCAACGGTATAGGGCCGTCTGCCCAACTGTTGCCAGTCGGGCAGAATTAGACGCTTTACTCGGCCTTGCTTGCCTTTTTCACGACCTTTTTCTTGGGTGCCTTAGGCTTTGTGGCCTTGGGCGCAGCGGGCGTTACTTCAAAATTTGGTGCGCCGTCTTTCATGTGCACAGCCACTTCGCCGCCATGCACGAGTTTTCCAAACAGAAGCTCCTCAGCAAGCGGCTGTTTGATTTTTTCTTGGATCAGCCGTCCCATTGGGCGCGCGCCATATAGCTTGTCATAGCCACGTTCGGTGAGCCATGCGCGCGCTTCGTCGTCCAGTTTGATGTGCACATTCTGGTCGGCGAGTTGCAGTTCAAGCTGCAAAATGAACTTGTCGACAACGCGCGCTACAACGTCGGTTGGCAGATAACCAAATGGCACGGTTGCATCCAGACGGTTGCGGAATTCCGGCGCAAACATCTTTTTGACGGCTTCGTCTCCAGCGTCTTCCTTGCTGATGTTATTGCCGAAACCAATGCCTTCTTTGGCCATGTCGCTGGCACCCGCATTGGTTGTCATAATCAAAATGACGTTCCGGAAATCAACGGTCTTGCCATGATGGTCCGTCAGACGGCCATTATCCATGACCTGAAGCAGAATGTTGAACAGGTCAGGATGCGCTTTTTCGATTTCGTCGAGCAACAACACGCTGTGCGGGCTTTGGTCGACGGCATCGGTCAACAGACCGCCTTGGTCAAAACCGACATAGCCCGGAGGCGCACCGATCAGGCGGCTGACGCTGTGGCGCTCCATATATTCGGACATGTCGAAACGCTTAAGCGGAATGCCAAGAATGGACGCGAGCTGACGCGCGACTTCCGTCTTGCCGACGCCCGTGGGGCCGCTGAACAAATAGCTGCCGATGGGCTTTTCGGTGTCACGCAAGCCAGCACGGCTAAGCTTGATGGCGCTGGCAAGCACCTCAATCGCCTTGTCCTGTCCAAACACAACGCGCTTCAGGTCGGCTTCAAGCGTGCCGAGCGCGGTCTTGTCGTCGCTGGACACCTGCTTAGGCGGGATGCGGGCGATGGTGGCGATAACAGCCTCAATCTCGCGCGCAGTGATGAGCTTCCGACGCTTTGACGGTGCAACCAGCATTTGCATCGCGCCAACCTCGTCAATGACGTCGATAGCTTTATCGGGCTGCTTGCGGTCATTGATGTAGCGCGATGACAGTTCAACCGCTGCCTTAATGGCCTCTGGCGTGTACTTCACTTTATGATGCTCTTCGAATGCGGGCCGCAGGCCGGCGAGGATTTTGATGGTATCCTCAATGCTTGGTTCGTTGACGTCGATCTTTTGGAACCGGCGCAGCAATGCGCGGTCTTTTTCGAAATGGTTGCGGAATTCTTTGTACGTTGTCGAACCGATGCAGCGAATGGTGCCGCCGGACAAAGCTGGCTTCAGCAAGTTGGATGCATCCATCGCGCCGCCGCTGGTTGCACCCGCGCCGATAACAGTATGAATTTCGTCAATAAACAATATCGCGTCGGGCAGCTTTTCGAGTTCCGACACCACGGCCTTTAGCCGCTCTTCGAAATCACCACGGTAGCGGGTGCCGGCCAAAAGCGCGCCCATATCGAGTGAATAAATCACGGCGGGCAACAATACTTCTGGTACCTGCTTTTCGACGATACGACGCGCCAGACCTTCAGCGATGGCCGTTTTGCCCACGCCGGGTTCGCCGACATATAATGGGTTGTTCTTCGACCTGCGGCACAAAATCTGCACCGTGCGATCGACCTCAGCCGCACGGCCGATGAGCGGATCAATGCGGCCCTGCTTGGCTTTTTCGTTCAGATTGACGGTGAACTGATCAAGCGCACCCTCTTTCTTGTCCTTCTTTGCCTTTGTATCCTCAGGCTCTTCGCCCTTTTGCTCGGAACCAGAGACTGGGCGCGGCTCGGCAAGCTTGCCATCCTTGCCAATACCATGGCTGATATATGAAACCGCGTCGAGGCGGCTCATATCCTGCTGCTGCAGGAAATAGACGGCGTAGCTTTCGCGTTCGGAGAACAGGGCCACCAAAACATTGGCGCCAGTCACGACATCTTTGCCCGAGCTTTGCACGTGCAATATCGCGCGCTGAACCACGCGTTGGAAGCCGCTGGTGGGGGAGGGGTCTACCTTGCCTTCGACACGCAAGCTTTCGAGTTCGGTGTCGAGATAGGTGATGATGATGTCGGACAGCTCGCCCAAGTCGACGCCACATGCCTGCATGACCTTTGCCGCATCTGCATCATCGATGAGTGCGAGCAGCAAATGCTCAAGCGTCGCATATTCATGTGCACGGTCGCCTGCGTGTTTCAATGCGTTGTGAAGCGTTGCTTCCAGCGACTCCGCAAATGATGGCATGTTATCGTCTCCCTTAAATGAGTCGCTGTCGCTTGAACTCTATATTGGCGCGGCCTTCTGTGCTTTCAAGCAACATGAGCGAGATAACGGTTTTCATCCCCAGTTTCTTAATCATGTGGGCCCGTTTTGCACCATCTGACGCTTATTTTTTGAACAAAGCGTCGGCAACACTACGATGCTTGCTGGCAAAGGCTATCTTACCCTCACAGCGCGTAACTTCTGCCTTCAATGCAGCGATGCGGGCCTCAAGCTCTGCAACAGAAAGGGCATCAATATCTTGCTTCACAAGATTGTTGAGTGGGTCGTCCCGGCGTAACGGTAGATTGTCGTCGATTTCCATGGTTCATATTTTACCCATGAGCGGTTGCTGTCAATAAGATGCTTGCCTAAAAGGCATCTCAATAGAACTGGGGATGCAATAGATATGGAAAAACCGCCTGAGTTGATGACGGCTATCGAGATTTCGACGCCGGGCGGACCAGAGGTGCTGGTTGCAACACAGCGTCCCGTGCCAAGCCCCGGCGACGGTGAACTGCTTTTGAAGGTTGCCTTTGCAGGCGTAAACAGACCCGATGTCATTCAACGCAAAGGTCTATATCCGCCGCCGCCAGGCGCGAGCGATCTGCCCGGACTTGAAGTATCAGGTATTGTCGTTTCGGTGGGTGCAGGCGTGTCCCGCGAATTATTGGGTACGCGCCAATGCGCGTTGGTATCGGGCGGCGGATATGCCGAATATTGCATCGCCCGCGCCGACGTTTGCCTGACCGTTCCAGCGGGAATGGAAATGGCGCAAGCTGCAGCATTGCCTGAAACGCTGTTCACCGTGTGGCACAATGTGTTTGAACGTGGCTACGCAGCGCCCGGCGAAACGGTCCTTATCCATGGCGGCACGAGCGGCATTGGAACCATGGCGATTAAACTGGGCAAATTGTTTGATCTCAATGTCATTGTGACCTGTGGTTCGGATGACAAATGCGCCGCCGCAAAGGCGATCGGCGCGGATCATGCCATAAATTACAACAGCACAGATTTTGTCGCTGAAGTAAAAACAATTACCAACGGCGCTGGCGTGCATCTTGTTTTGGACATGGTCGCAGGTGGTTATGTGGCGCGCAATCTTCAGTGTCTGCGCGAAGATGGCCGTCATGTGACCATTGCCGTTCAAGGCGGGATGACCGCTGAGCTTAATATGGCCTATATCATGTCCCGCCGGTTGACGCTTACCGGATCCACGCTACGCCCGCGCACGGCAGAGTTTAAGGCTTTGTTGGCGCAAGAAATATCAACAACGGTTTGGCCAATGGTGTGCGACGGCGCGTTGCGGCCCGAAATGGACCGGATGTTTCCGTTGGCCGATGCCGCTGGCGCACACGCCTATATGGAATCGGGCGCACATGTTGGCAAAATTCTGCTCGAAGTTTAGGGTCAGGACCATTTAATAGGTCCTGACCCTAAACGGCTGGTGGCGGCAAGCCATCCAGCCATGCTTTTACGTCGGCAGCGCTCTTCTCCGGAATTTCTTCCATTGGGATGTGGCCGACGCCGGGATAGATAATCAGCTTGGCTTGCGGCAAGGCGTCTGCGAACCACCGCGCAGCACTTACGGGGATGAGGTTATCCTCTTCTCCCCACATGATCATCGCAGGCACCTTGATCGTCGCCAGCTTCTCTGTGTTGCCAGCGCGCATGCTTTGCAGGTTTGCAAAGCGTTTCATGGTTGCTTCACGGTTACCGGGATAGCGGTTAAGTTCCCAATAGCGGTCGACAAGTTTTGCGTCGATCTTCGATTGAACGCTCATTGAGGTTTTGACGCTGGCTTCAAAAATGCTGCGTGGCGCAATAAAGCGCGCTGCCTCTTTGATAACCGGCATCCGCATCAAACGGAAACCGAGTGGTAAATTACCAGATTTGGCAGAAGGCTGGCCGCTGGCATCCACCAGCAACATCGCCTCGACCTTTTCGGGGTGCGTGAGTGTGTACATCCATGTGACGCCGCCACCCATTGAGTTGCCGCCGATTATGGCCTTTTTGACATTCAGCCGCGTCAGCAATCGGTCGACTACCCCGACATAAGTCGCGCTGTCATAGGTGCCGGATGGATTTTGCCCGGTCAGGCCATGGCCGGGAAGGTCCATCGAAATGATACGATATTCCTTGCCCAATATCTGGACCCACGGCTCCCACGTATGTAGCGACGCGTTCGATCCGTGGATGAGGACAAGAACACTGCCAGCCCGATTGCCTTCATCGCGATAGTGAACGCGCAGGCCGGGCTCAAGGTCAGCAAAGCGTGATGCGCTGCTGCTATATTTGGTTTCCATCGCTGCGGCATCGGTATCTGGCGCATATCCCCAGATAAAGACGGCGGCGACCGCGATCACGAGCACAACAACCAGCCATTTGATAAGACGTTTCATTTCTTTCCCCAATCAGGTGCTGGATTGCATGCCAGACGGGCAATGTGCAAGCCCCCACGCGCATTGTCGCTTGCCGATACGGTAAAGTTCGCCTAATGCGCTGTTCAAGATTTTCAGGCCGCTCCGTAAGGGGCGGCCCTTATTATTGGAGCAAAAGACATGGCCACCCCTTTGATGCCACATGCGACTGCCGCTTGGTTGGTCGACAATACTGGTTTGAGCTTCTCGCAAATTGCCGAGTTCTGCGGCATCCATATTCTTGAAGTTCAGGCTATGGCGGATGACATGACTGGCTCGAAATATACCGGTCGCGATCCTGTGCACGCAGGCGAATTGTCGATGGACGAAATCGAAAAGGGTCAGGCAGATGAAGATTATGTCCTTCAAATGTCCAAGGGCCCGGATCAGGTGCGCCGCACAAAAGGGCCCCGCTATACGCCAGTTTCAAAGCGTCAGGATAAGCCAGACGGCATCGCTTGGCTGTTGCGTAACCACCCGGAAATTTCGGATGGCGCAATCTGCAAGTTGATCGGAACGACGCGCAACACCATCGCCGCCATTCGCGATCGCAGCCATTGGAACATTGCTGAAATCCAGCCAAAGGATCCCGTAACGCTTGGTCTGACTTCGCAACGCGAGCTCGATGCCATCGTCAATCGCGCCGCTAAAAAGGCAGGCATTGATAACACTGCGGCAAATGATGCGCGCCTTGGGACGGATCGTGAAGCATTGATCGAAGAATTGCGTGCAGAACGTACCGAAGCGGCGCGCCGCGCGGAAGCTGCTCTCAACGGTGAAGTAGAAACCACCGAAAAGGCAGAGCTGACAGCTGATACCTTGTTCAAAAAAGCGGGCGAATAAGGACGACGTCGTCATTGCCTTAATCGCTTGATTAAGGCACGGGTGGGGTATGGCTACCAAAGCAACCCCTGATTACGACGCGTCGCTTGCCGACCATGGATTTGAAGCAAAAGAATTTAAGGGGCTAACATATCCCTTGGGGGATCATGCTCCGGCTTATGGAGAAATCTACCCTATCGCGCCGGACATTGGCTGGACGCGCATGCCTGTGCCCGGCAATCTGGCCCACATCAACCTTTGGCTATTGGACGAGGGGGAGGCCCGCTATGCGCTGGTGGACACCGGCCTTTTCATGCCGCCGACGATTGAGCAGTGGAAAGCGATGTTCGCGGGGAATTTGGCTGACCGCGAACTCAAGCGAATTTTTGTAACCCATTTTCACCCCGACCATGTTGGCTGTGCGGGATGGCTCTCGAATAAGTTCAAAGTCCCCGTCTGGATGAACCGGACCGAATGGTTGATGGCGCGGATGCTTATCGCAGATCAGTTGGACCAACCGCCCGAAGATGTATTAAACAACCGCCGCTTTGCAGGTTATGATGAAGAACGCATAGATGAGGTGCGCAAGGCCGGTTGGGGCGGATTTGCGCGCGCTGTCTCTCGGCTACCCACGGGACATGTCCGCATAGACGACGGACAAGTGATCCGCGTCGGGCAGCGGGATTGGACCGTGATGACAGGCGGCGGACACACACCCGAACATGCCTGCCTTGTCGATTTCGACAATGGCATGATCATCGCGGGTGACCAGATTTTGCCGCGCATCACTTCAAATGTTTCCGTTATGGACAGCGAGCCTAATGCTAACCCGTTGGGTGAGTGGCTGGACTCCATTACAAAGTTTCGTGACGCATTGCCCACCGATATGCTGGTCCTGCCAGCACATGGGGAGCCGTTCACCGGTGTGCATGTCCGGTTAGATAAGCTGGCGTCTGGCCACCATGAAAGGCTCGACAAGTTGGAAGCGGCCCTGCGGCACACAGAAATGCGCGCGGTCGATACATTTGCATTGCTGTTCGACCGTGAAATTGATGACACGGTTTACGGTTTGGCCACGGGTGAGGCGCAGGCGCATTTGCGCTACCTGCACTTTGCCGGTCGGATAAAATGTGAAATCCGCGATGGTGTTGGATGGTATCACACGGCATAAAGCGCGCATGGCACAAAATATCTGGAACAGTCGTTACCTGCACCCTGTAAAATGGGACCAACATTTTGTGCCGTTGGCTTTGCACGACATGTTTTTCCAGTCCGCCGAACGCATGGGCCGTGCGGCCATCGCCGATTTCATGGGTCGTAAATATAGCTACGCCAATATGGCGGACACCGTCCGGCGCGTGGCGCGCGGTCTTCAGGATAAAGGTATTGGCCGGGGGGACCATGTCGGTCTTTTTCTGCCGAATGTCCCGCATTATATCGCGGCTTATTATGGCGCACTTGCCGCCGGTGCGACCGTGGTTAACTTCTCACCCTTATACACTGTTGATGAACTGGCACATCAGGTGGCTGACAGCGGTACGTCTATTTTGTTCACCGTTTCAGCTGCAGCATTGCTGCCGACAGCTATCAAGGTTCTGGACAACAGCAGCCTGAAGGAACTGATTGTTGGCAGCGTCGCCGAGGCATTGCCCAAGGCGAAAAGCTGGGCCTACCGGTTGTTGAAACGCAGCGATTTCGCCGCAATACCTGACGACAGCAGAATTACGCATTATGCGACGCTGATCGCAAATGATGGCGACTATGCTGTCCAGCCTTGCACGCCGGAACAAGACATTTCGCAGCTTCAATATACTGGCGGTACGACGGGCACGCCAAAGGGTGCGATGCTCAGCCACCAGAACATAACGGCGAACGCGCGGCAGATTAACATGCTGGATCCGCACAGTGCGGTGAACCAGCCCAATGGCGCTGCAGATGACCGGATTCTGGGTGTGCTGCCGTTTTTCCACGTATTTGCCAATGCAACGGTGCTTAATCGTACCGTCGCCAATGGCGGGGAAATTGTGATGCTGCCACGTTTCGAGGCGCGCGCTGCGTTGGCGGCCATTAACCGCACTAAGGTGACATCATTGCCCGGCGTGCCGACAATGTATCAAGCATTGCTCGATTGCCCGGATGTCACGAAAACCGACTTCACCAGCTTGCGCGCGTGTATCTCGGGTGGCGCACCTTTGGCGGCGGAACTGAAGGAACGTTTTGAAAAGGTAACGGGCGCAGTCGTCATTGAAGGTTACGGGCTAACCGAAAGCTCAGGCGTCGTGTCGTGCAATCCGTATGAGGGTATCAACAAGATCGGCAGCATTGGTCAACCCGTTCCCGGCACCGATGTGAAATTGGTCGACAAGGAAGACCCGAGCAAGCCAGCGCCCGACGGTGAACCGGGCGAATTGGTGTTTTCAGGTCCGCAGACGATGTGCGGATATTGGAACCGTAAAGATGCGGATGCCGAGGTGTTTCTAGGCAAATATTTGCGCACAGGCGACGTTGCGACCATCGACGAAGACGGCTTCATCCACATCGTTGATCGGTTGAAAGACATGATCGCCGTGGGCGGCTTCAAGGTGTTTCCAAGTCAGGTCGAAGATGTCCTCTACAAGCATCCTGCGGTCAAAGAGGCATTGGTTATCGGCGTGCCGGATGCGTATCTTGGCGAAGTACCGCGCGCATTTGTGACGTTGCACGATGGCGCTACGGAGGATGGTGCCGAATTGACGGCGTGGCTGAACCCGCGTCTTGGAAAGCATGAACGGGTTCAAGGTGTCACCATCCTCAACGTCCTGCCAAAAACCATGATCGGAAAGCTTGACCGCAAGGCTTTGCGTTCCGCGGTCGGGCCTTAAGCATTCGGTTGCATGGTGGCCGACACCGGAGAGATGCGCAAAATCATCCATGTTGATATGGATGCGTTCTACGCCAGCGTAGAGCAGCGCGATAATCCCGAACTGCGTGGTAAGCCAGTCGCCGTCGGAGGATCGTCCAAACGCGGCGTTGTGGCGGCGGCAAGCTATGAAGCACGGGCGTTTGGCGTGCGGTCTGCCATGCCTTCGGTGACCGCATTGCGGCAATGTCCGGACCTGATTTTCGTGAAGCCGCGATTTGAGGCGTACAAGGCTGTGTCGCGTCACATTCGGGAGATATTTGCCCGGCACACCGATGAAATCCAACCGCTATCGCTGGATGAGGCGTATCTTGATGTCACGCAGGATAAACAGGGCATTGGTTCGGCAGTCAAAATTGCCAAAGCTATTCGTGCGGCCATTCGCGAAGAAACCGGACTGACCGCAAGCGCTGGCGTGAGCTACAACAAATTTATCGCCAAGCTGGCGAGTGACCAGAATAAACCTGATGGCATGTGTGTGATATTGCCCGAACAGGGGCCGGAATTTGTCGCAAGCTTACCTGTGCGGCGGTTCCACGGTGTGGGGCCACGCACTGCCGAAAAAATGGCCAAGCTTGGCGTGCACACAGGTGCAGACCTTGTCCAAAAGGACGAGATTTGGTTGTCGCAGCATTTTGGCAGTTGGGGGGCGTATCTGTTTCATGCAGCGCGCGGGATCGATAACCGCCCCGTGAACGCCAATGCTGTGCGTAAATCCATTGGCGCTGAAAGCACCTATTTTGAAGATAAACGCAGCGAGGAAGAGTTACGCGAAGCGTTAGACGATATTGTCGACATCGTTTGGGATCGTATTGACCGTAATCAGGCTCAAGGAAAGACTCTGGTCTTAAAGGCGCGCTATTCCGATTTCCGGACCGTCACACGGTCGCGGACGGTTGGGCATATACTTTCTGACCGTTCGGCAATCGCGACGCTGGGCCATGCGCTGTTGGACCAGATTTTGCCCGTCGAAATGGGCGTTCGCCTGCTTGGGCTGACATTGTCGGGACTTGTTGACCAAAGTGAACTTGCCGCAGAACCAACAATGCAGGGACAATTTGCATTTGACCACATTGAAAAATGAAACAATCGACGTTATATCAGAAAACTGTTATGCAGTTATAATACAGGAAGCAGGATGGCCCGGCCACAAACTGATATAGAAGCCGGCAGAACCGCGTTGCTTGAAGTGGTAGATGACCTTGTTCGCAAACGCGGGTCGGTCGATATTTCCATGACGGATTTGGCCGCGGCGGCGGGTATGTCGCCGTCAAACCTGTATCGCTTTTTCGACAACAAGGAAGCTTTGTTAGAGGCTGTAGCCGAGCGTTTCTTCGCGGAAAAAATCCGTATCATGGTCGAAGTAACCGAGTCCGACTTGCCGGTTCGCGACAAAATGTATCAATATTTCGTCCGGCGATACTTGGCCTCGGTCGAGCAGTATGAGGCCGAGCCCGAGCTGTTAAAAAGCTATCTGGAAATTGGTCAGCAGCATTTCGAAGTGGTGCGCGGTTACGTGGACCTTGGCGACCATTATCTTGCGATCATCGTGGCCGAAGCAATGGAGCAGGGCTATTTCGGAGGCCTGTCTATTGATGAAGCGGTGTCGCTCATCAACCAAATGCTACATTGCTATACAAACCCCGACATGCTTTTTTACATCGGGACAACGAAGCTAAGCGTTACCAAACTGGCCATGATCGTGGATACAGTGTTTCAGGGGCTAGGTAAAAAGATGGCGATCCAATCGGCTGCCGGTTCGCATATGAAAATCGTGTCTTAGCCGCTCTTTTTGGCCTTCGAAGTTATCGTAATTAAGGCAATGTCACGAGCTGCACATATTCGCTTTTACAACACGTCTCCTCTGATTTAAGCAGATGATTAAATTAGGGGGAGAGAACAACGATGCGCGTCGAGAACGCAGTTTTTCCGGGCACGGAGCAAATCACGTCCTTTTTCGGCGGTCCTGAAAATGGACCCTTTGTGATGGTCAACCTTTTGAAATTCAAAGAGACCGCAGAGTATGCCGATGGCAGCGATGCTGACCTTAGTGGCGCTAGGGCTTATGCCCGTTATGGGAAGGGTATTCAGGCGTGTCTTGCTGCGGTCGACGGGAAGCAGATTTATGCCGGGCAAGTTACGGGACTTATGATTGGCGAGGTCGAAGAACTTTGGGACATGGTTGCGTTGGTCGAATACCCTTCATTGGCGGCCATGCAGAAGATGATGTCCTCCCCGGAATATCGGGCGATTGAAGTTCATCGCAAAGCTGGCCTCGCCGGCCAACTCAACATCCGCACAAGCCAGATTGGACGCTGACATCATGAAACCTATTAAAAACCGCATTACCGAATTGCTTGGCGTTGAATATCCGATCATTCAGGCCCCCATGGGCTGGATCGCGCGGGCGCAACTGGCTTCGGCCGTTTCAAACGCCGGTGGACTTGGGATCATTGAAACGTCATCTGGCCAATTGGAGGAAGTGCGCGCAGAGATCATCAAGATGCGCGAACTGACGGACAAGCCATTTGGCGTGAACATCGCGCAAGCCTTTGTCCGCGATCCCGGTATCGTAGATTTCGTCGTTGATCAGGGCGTAAAATTCGTCACTACGTCGGCGGGCGATCCGAACAAATATTGCGGTCCGCTGAAGGCTGCGGGGCTAACCGTGTTTCATGTGGTCCCTACGTTAGCCGGCGCGTTGAAGGCGATTGAGGCGGGTGTCGATGGCTTGGTCGTCGAAGGCGGCGAGGGCGGCGGGTTTAAAAATCCCAAAGATGTTGCGCTCATGGTCCTGTTGCCGCTCATAAGGAGCAAAGTCGACGTACCGATCGTTGCCGCCGGCGGAATGGTCTGTGGACGGACGATGGCGGCGGCGTTCGCGCTAGGTGCCGAAGCTGTGCAAATGGGTACACGGATGGTCAGCGCGGCGGAATCGCCAGTCCATCAAAACTGGAAAGACGCGATCATAAACGCCAAGGAAACAGACACGCTGTTCCTAAACCGCCATGGCCCGGGCCCGGCGCTGCGTGCGCTGCGTACGGACCGGACGGAAAAGCTGGATGTGACGCCTTCGGAAAATATCATGGGCGAAATGCGCGGCGTGCTCGATTTGTATTTTGGCGGTGACATGGAAGCTGCGATCGCGCTGTCCGGACAAGTTGCGGGACGCATTGATACGGTGAAGCCTTCGAAAAAAATCATCGACGAAGTCATGGAAGAATTCCACGATGTTATGAACAATATGCGCAACGACTATCTTTAGGAGCGGCTTTGGACCCTGTCCTTGAAGAATTTCTGAGCGATCCCGCGGCGGATGTTTCCGCGCTGCACGATGTTGCGCGAATTAAGGTCATTCTCGAGCAATGCGCACGCGATGGCCGGGCAATCAGCTATTCTGAGTTGCTGCTGAACCTTGGTTTCCGGTTTACACGGCCAAAGATGCGCGCGGTCTGCAAGACGTTGGATAAGATTGACCAGATAACGCTCGCCGAAGGTCGACCAGCGCTTGCCGTGCTTGTGGTGCGTGAAGGCGACGGTTTGCCGGGGCAAGGGTGGTGGACCGGGCGCACCGACTATCAGGGCGAATGGACTGGACCACAGGCGCAAGCCCATATCCGCAAATTACAGGACGGGATATTTGCATATTGGCAGGGGCAAACCGTTTGAGCGACGGCATCGCCTTATTGGTCACGACCTTTGCCCGGCGGGTGTTCGGGGGAACCGCCGACGCTGAGAACCTTGTCCGGCTGACAGGTGGCGCGAACATGGAAAGCTGGTCGTTTGATTATGCGGGGCAGGGATATGTGCTGCGGCGGTCACCATCGGCGGACATGATGGCAGGCCGAACCTATGGCCATGACGTGGAGGCGGCTGTCGTTCGTGCGGCCTTTGCGGCGGGGGTGAAGGCCCCAGAAATAATGGGTGAGGTAAGCGCTGCTGATCATCTCGGAACCGGCTATGTGATGCGCCGTGTGGAGGCAGAGGTTAACCCTGCAAAAATCTTGCCTAACGCTCCACCGGGATTGTTGAATGATTTCGCCCGCGAACTGGCTTCAATTCACGCGGTGCGGTCTGACACGCTGCCTCAGATGCCTGAAACCAGCGCGGAAAGCTTGCTCGTTGAGTTGCGGGAACGGTTCATCAACTTTGGCGGCGATCGCGCAGTAATGGCGCTCGCGTTTAAATGGCTTGAGGACCATTTGCCTTCGCCGGTTTCTGCAGTGTTGCTTCATGGCGATTTTCGCATGGGCAATATCATGGTCGATGCTGATGGTCTCGCCGCTGTTCTCGACTGGGAATTGGCGCATCGGGGGGACCGGCATCAGGATCTCGCCTTTGGCTGCATTAACAGCTGGCGATTCGGATATATTGACCGGCCCGCATTTGGCATTGGCCCGTTGGACGAATTTTTCGCCGCCTATGAAAGCGTGAGCGGTAAATCGGTCGAACCTGCACGCTTCCGTTGGTGGCTTATCTATTCGACATTGTGGTGGGGCGTCTGCTGTCTGCAAATGGCCGATATCTGGCGCAGCGGTCTCGACGAAGGGTTAGAGCGTGCCGTCATTGGACGGCGGACTTCGGAAACCGAAATTGATTTGCTGATGCTATTGGAAGAGGATGCGCCTGAAGCCGAACGTGGCCCAATTACGCTGCCGTCGCCTGTAGCACCGCGACGGCTGGGGGAACCATCCGCAACAGAAATGCTCGAGGCGCTCGCGCGTTGGATTGAGACTGATATCAAACCACAGGCAAAGGGACGTGACCGTTTCATGGCTGCCGTGGCCGTGAACGCACTGGGCATGTTACAGCGCGAAGCGACTGCGCCGTTAAACGTGCATGATAAGTCGCTTTCCGATGCATTTTTGGCGGGCCGACAATCACGCACCACCCCGGGGTTGCTGGCGCAGCTAAAAGCGCAGTCGCTCGCCAAACTTGCGGCTGACCAACCCAAATATTCAGGCTTGGCCGCGGCCAGAAAAAAATGGACAATCTAATGCTCTTCGAAATTCCCACAGAGATCACCGACTATCTGGCCGAACTTGACGCGTTCATTGATCGGGAAATCAAACCGATCGAGGCGCGCGACGACAATATACGTTTTTTTGATCACCGCCGCGAAAATGCGCGGACCGATTGGGATAATGACGGTCACCCGCGTGCTGATTGGTGGGCATTGCTGGCCGAAATGCGGCAGGTGGCGGACAAGGCGGGGCACTACCGCTTTGCTATCCCACAAGAATTTGGCGGTAAAAATGGCTCCAATCTGGCGATGGCGGTCATCCGGCATCATCTGGCGCACAAGGGGTTAGGCCTGCATAACGACCTGCAGAACGAAAGCAGCATTGTCGGCAATCTTGTGCAGGTTTTGATGCTGCGTGATTTTGGAACGCCGCAACAAAAGGCCGCGTTTATTCCGCCCATGCTCGAGGGCAAAATGGGTTGGAGCTTTGGCCTGACCGAAGAAGATCATGGCTCTGACGCAACGCATATGGATACGCGCGCGGTGCCTGAAATGCGTGACGGCGTTGCAGGCTATCGCATCAACGGCAACAAGATGTGGACGACCGGGCTGCCCTATACATCGCACGTGATGACCTTTGCGCGCACCAGCGGTGAAGATGGCAAAGCGCGCGGCATTACCTGTTTTGTTGTCCCAACGGACGCGCCAGGATTTGAAATTGGCGAATATATGTGGACGTTCAATATGCCCACCGACCACCCCAAGGTTAAATATACCGATGTCTGGGTGCCCGAAAGCGCTATCCTTGGGGAATTGGACAATGGCCTGGCTGTTTCGCAGCATTTTGTGCACGAGAACCGTATTCGCCAAGCGGCAAGTTCGCTCGGCGCAGCCCAATATTGCATTGATGAAGCGGTGAAGTACGCGCGTGAGCGTAAGCCATTTGGCAAACCTCTTGCGGTAAATCAGGCCATTCAGTTCCCCTTGGTAGAACTGCAAACCGACGCGGAGATGCTACGCCTATTGATTTGCAAAACGGCCGCCGAAATGGACAGCATGACCAAGCCTGAAGTCGCCGTGCGGTTATCGGACAAAGTCAGCATGTGTAATTACAAGGCAAACCGGTTGGTCTGCAATGCAGCCGATTTCGCGATGCAGGTGCATGGTGGCATCGGTTATTCACGGCATAAACCGTTCGAACATATCTACCGACACCATCGGCGCTATCGAATTACCGAAGGTGCAGAGGAGATCCAAATGCGCAAAGTGGCGGGACATTTGTTCGGATTTATGGGGTGATGGTTATGCAGCAGGCAACAGACTTTTTGGAAGAGAGCAGAGCTTTCGCAGGGCGTCTTGCTGCGCTGAGCGATTCTGATTTCGAAACGCAAACGCAGTTTAAGGGATGGACGATCAACAACATCATCCGGCATTTGCATGTCTGGAATATCGCGGTGGACCTGTCGTTGCAGGATGAGACGGCATTTGGTGCATTTGTTGCCGCGATGATGGAGGGGGTTCGGGGCGGGAAGTTACCTGCTTTTGAGGCGTCTTTTCTGGACGGACTTTCTGGGCAGGCTTTGCTGCAGGCATGGCTAAATCGGACAGAGACTGTAGCCGCTGCATTTGCCAAGGCCGATCCAAAACTGCGGCTGAAATGGGTCGGGCCGGATATGAGCGCGCTAAGCTCCATAACCGCGCGTCTCATGGAAACATGGGCACATGCCCAGGCGGTTTATGATGTTCTGGGTGTCGCACGTCAGGATACGGACCGCATCGGCAATATCGTTCGGTTGGGCGTCAATACATGGGGCTTTACGTGGAAAAACCGGCGCCAAGACCCGCCTGGGCCAATGCCGCAGCTTCACCTGACTGCGCCTTCAGGAACGATATGGGAATATGGTGAGGCGTCGGACAGTGGGCTCATTAGGGGCAGCGCTTCCGAATTTTGTCAGGTTGTGACGCAATGTCGCAACATTGCCGATACGTCGCTTGCAGTCACCGGAGAAGTCGCGCATCAATGGATGGCCGTTGCACAATGTTTTGCTGGGCCGCCGCAAGATCCGCCGCCAGCAGGTACACGTTATAAAACCGACAGGGGAGTTTGAAGAATTGAAGATAATTGCTTTTGTTTCATTGAGTGCCGTATTGTTGGCGAGCGCGCCCTTGGCGGCCCAAAACGTCGAACAAGTCACGGTCGTCCATGCCGGGCAATTGCTCGACAAGCCTGGAGGAGCACCACGCGGTCCGTCGACTGTCATCATTCGTAATGGCAAGGTAGCCGAGATTTTGGCCGGGCATCAGGCTGGTCCAGCAGGCGCAAAGTTGATCGATTTGAAAGACAAGTTTGTTCTTCCTGGTTTGATCGACAGCCATGTGCATCTCGATAGCGATGCGGGCGGGAATGCCGCGTTGATTGAGGCTATGACCGATAGTCCTGCCCGAGCCGCATACCGTACCGCCGAAAACGCAAAGAAGACGCTGATGGCGGGCTTCACCACCGTGCGCAATTTGGGCGACGGAAGCGGCGCGACTTTGGCTCTTCGCGATTCTGTTGCGGCCGGCGAGTTACCCGGGCCTCGGATCATCGATGCTGGGCGTTCGATTTCCACCACAAGCGGGCATATGGATGCCACGCTGTCGGTTTCGGAAGATCTGCACAACAGTATCGGCCAAGACAATTTGTGCGATGGTGTTGAAAGCTGTCGTCAGGCTGTGCGTAAGCAAATTCGGCGCGGCGTAGATGTTATTAAGATAGCGACAACAGGCGGCGTTAACAGTCGCATTGGCACGGGTCTTGGCCGGCAAGTGTTTGACGATGAAGTTAAAGCATTGGTCGATACCGCACATATGTATGGCAAGAAAGTTGCCGTGCACGCGCATGGTGATGACGGCATTGATGCAGCGCTTGCCGTTGGCGCCGACTCTATCGAACACGGGACGATGCTGACCGATGCGAGCATCAAATTGTTCAAAACGGCGGGCGCATATTATGTTCCGACGCTGTCAACCGTGAATGGTTACATTGAACGGCTTGCGGCGAACCCCAATGCCTATCCGCCAGACGTGTTGGCAAAGGTCAAATGGCGCATTGGCGTTACGGGCAAAGGTCTTGAAAAGGCGTATCCCGCAGGCGTGAAAATTGCGTTCGGGACAGATGCCGGTGTCTCAAAACATGGAAAGAATGCTGACGAGTTCGAGCTGATGGTCAAGCATGGCATGCCCGCCAGCGCGGCGATTCAGGCTGCGACGATGAACGCGGCAACCCTGTTAGGCGTGGAGAAGGAAGTGGGCAGCCTTGAGCTCGGCAAAGCTGCTGATCTTATTGCCGTTGCAGGCGATCCTACATTAGACGTCACCGTTTTGAAAGCGGTGAAGTTCGTGATGAAGGACGGCCGGGTATTTAAGGACGAATGATAATCCCGATCGCGGGTTCTGCTTTGCCCTGAAATGTGTCGGTGAACGCGGGAATAGCATTGGTTATTCCAGTGCGTTCATCGATTTCCACGACACCGTCTACGGCGACAAGGAAGCTTTTCCAGCTTGTCGCAACAGCTTCGCCAAAGCCTTTGGGACCAAGTTCCTGAATGGTGGCGACGGCGTGATCGGGTGCGAAGAAAAGAATTGGCTTGGGGCCTGGCATTGCGTCACCATTGCCGCCCGGGCTGTTCGCGCCGCGTGCATCGACATGCGTTGCGCCGACGAGGCAGCTATATTTTAGATGCTCCCCGAGCGCGTCGTGAATGCCGCGCAGCAATCCGCTGTTACCGGCAAAATCAACGGCTACCGAGACCGCAGCGGGCAAATCGCCAATGTCATCATAGGCGATGACCTCGTCATAGAGACCTGAATTGGCAACGAATGCGACATTGCCTTTTGATGTCAGGCCAATCCGTTTGATATGGGGCGACAAGTCCTTCGCAACGCTCGCGAGGCTCATAGATGTTTTCGACGACGCGCTCGTCATGACCAAATTCTGCGCGCCGAACCAATCTTCGCGGCGGAACATGGCTTCAATGAGAAAACCAGTTTTGAACAGCGGCCCAAATAGCATGCGCTCTGTCTCTTTGGCCGCATCATGCTCAGGGTCCGCGTTAATACGACTATACTGGTTATAGATTGGGCTCATGGGCTGGCGATGGGCTGCGGTGTCGCTGAAGCCGCTGGCGCTCACTTTTCCCGGCAAGACGTCCAAATGCGTGCCCATGGGAAGATAGCCGTATACGCGCTCACCAACGGAGATTTCTGCGTGGCGGGATTCGGTGACCACCGCATGTCCCCACATGGGAACGACGCCCCACGCGCCTTCAGCCGGAAAGAAGTTCCAGTATCCGAACATGTCGCCAATGACGGCATAAGTGATGTTGTTTGCGGTTACCGAGAAGCTTTCGATTTTCAGCCTGATGGCGCCATCCGCCAATATGGGCAGGTCGGCATCATGGACCATATTTTCCGAAAGCTTCGCTTTGTTTACCCATATTGTCTGCGCCATGACACTCTCCTCAACATATCAATGTGATTCATGCTTTGACAATCACATTTCAGTGTGAAAATAGCGAATCATGTTTCGCTATTCTGCGAATGTTGGAGGTCATATGTCCACCCAGTTAATTGAAAAGCTTCGTAATCTCGTCAACGAAGGCGGCTTGTCCCGTTCTGGCCTTGCGCGCGCGGCTGGCCTTCATGCCAATACCTTGCGTGATCTGGATGATGCAGGCTGGAATCCAACAGCGGAAACGCTGCGCAAACTGGAAATCTATCTCTTTTCGAACGATGACACGCCTGCGCTCGTTCCGATTGAGGAAATCATCGAAGAAGCCCGCAATGGACGCATGTATATCCTCGTTGACGATGAAGATCGCGAAAATGAAGGCGACCTTATCATTCCAGCGCAAATGGCAACGCCGGACGCTATTAACTTCATGGCGACCCATGGCCGTGGCCTGATCTGTCTTTCGATGACAAAGCTGCGCTGCGAGCAGCTTGGACTGACGCCAATGGCGCGCGAGAACCGCGAAAGCATGCAGACTGCTTTTACGGTGTCGATAGAAGCCCGTGAGGGCGTCACGACCGGCATTAGTGCTGCTGACCGCGCCCGCACGATTTCGGTGGCTGTGGATGCCTCAATGGGGCCGGACGACATTGTTTCCCCTGGGCATGTCTTCCCGCTAACTGCGCGCGACGGCGGCGTTCTCGTGCGCGCAGGGCATACCGAGGCGGCCGTCGACATCAGCCGTCTTGCCGGTCTCAACCCGTCGGGCGTTATCTGCGAGATCATGAAGGACGACGGCACCATGGCGCGGATGGATGACCTTGTCGCGTTTGCGCGCATGCACAATTTGAAAATGGGCACGATCCGCGACCTGATCGCCTATCGCCGTCAGCATGACCATCTGGTCGAAAAGCGCGCGGAAATGAAGTTTCAAAGCAAGTGGGGCGGTGAATGGGTCGCAATGACCTTTTACAACAAAGCCACGGGCGACGAGACAATGGCGCTCGTGAAGGGGCGTATCGATCCCGAAAAGCCGACACTTGTCCGTATGCACACCATGTCGATGTTTGTGGATGTGTTCGGAGAAGAGAGCGAACGTTCCGGCCTGCTGTCACGTTCGATGGAAGCAATTGCGGCTGAAGGGGCAGGTGTCATTGTCGTGATCAACAAGCCCATGAAAGGTATGGTCTCGCGTTTCATGCAGCTTCGCGCCGAAGGCAAGCAGGCTGGCGCGCCCGAAATCGAAGAGCTGCGCGATTATGGCGGCGGCGCGCAAATCCTGACCGAGCTGGGTGTGCATGACATGATTTTGCTGACCAACACCCATCACACCCTGGTTGGGCTTGAAGGTTATGGCCTTTCGATTGTAGGCGAGCGCGCGATCCCCGGCACCGGAGGCGAGTAATCGCGTGTCGGTAAGCGCCGGCCTTGCTCTCGCAGGGGTGTCCGCCTTTACAGCGGCCACGTCGCACGCCTATTTAAAGGCCGGTGAAGACAAGTTGGCGGTGCGTGTCTGGTCGTCCTTGCTTTGTGCAGCCTTGGCCTTGCCAGTGGCGCTATGGGCTGGAAATTTGTCACCTAATCTATGGCTGCTACTCGCGGGCTTTGCGCTGCTGAGTTTCATCAACCAACTTACGATGGTTGTGTCTTACGAAATTAGCGATTTTTCGCATGCTTACCCGCTGGCGCGCGGGGTGGTGCCGCTCGCTATGGCGATGTTGGGGGTTTTCTATCTCGGCGATACACTGACCACCCCTGCAATTTTTGGCATTTTCTCGATAACATTCGGAATTTTGGCGCTCGCGCTTGGTCGGGGCATGAGCCGCCGCGGGTGGGGCGCGGCAGCGTTCACCGGACTCACGACAATCATTTATAGTTTAGTCGCGGCGCAGGGCATGCGCGAAGCGGACAATATCGTTGCTTTTCTGGCATGGCTATTTGTTACCGACGGCGTTTTGCTGCCGATCTATCTGGCGTGGCGGTTTCGGCGGGACGCTATGCCCCGTTTGCGGTCGGCGTGGACAATCGGGTGGCAATCGGGTTTGCTGACTTTGATTTCTTTTGCGACTTGGTCGTTCGCCGTCCGGCTCGCTCCGGTCGGCTTGGTGTCCGCCATTCGGGAATCCAGCGTGTTAATTGCGCTTGTCTTGGCGGCGCTGATGCTAAAAGAGCGTTTGGATAGATGGCGCATCGCCTCGGGATTACTGATAGTATTCGGTGCGGCCGCAATCATTTTGGGAGCAGGTTAGATAATGGCAAAGTTTTTAATAGTTGAAGCGCGTTTCTACGACCATTTGAACGATATGTTGGTCGCTGGTGCAAAAGCCGCGCTGAAAGCCAAGGGGCATGAGGTTGAGGTCATTACTGTTCCTGGTGCACTCGAAATTCCCGGCACGATTGCCATGGCTGCCGAAGCGCAGCAATATGATGGCTTTGTTGCCATTGGTGTCGTTATTCGCGGTGAAACCTATCATTTTGAAATCGTCGCTGGTGAAAGCGCGCGCGGCATCATGGCGTTGACGATGGATGGTATCGCTATTGGTAACGGCATTTTGACGGTCGAGAATGAAGAACAAGCCATTGTCCGCGCTGACCCCAAGCAGAAAGACAAGGGCGGTGAGGCATCCATCGCGGCGATGGCCTTGCTAAATTTACAAAATCGTTTCAATTGACCCGATGAGCGCACCAACCTTAACGACCCAAATTAACACCGAAGCAGACGACTACAAGAAACGTGTCGCGCACAATAGCGCGCTTCGCGACGAATTGTGGGCAAAGGTTGCGGAGGCTGCGCTGGGCGGCAATGAAAAGTCACGCGAGCGGCATACATCGCGCGGCAAGTTACTGCCGCGCGAGCGCGTCGAACGTCTGCTTGATCCGGGCTCGCCATTTTTGGAAGTCGGCCAGCTTGCGGCCAATGACCTTTACGACGGCGAGATTCCCGGCGCGGGTTTGATTTGCGGGATCGGTCGTGTTTCGGGGCGCCAGTGTATGATCGTCTGCAACGACGCGACGGTGAAGGGTGGCACGTACTACCCCATGACCGTCAAAAAGCATTTGCGCGCGCAGGAGATTGCCGAGGCCAATCACCTGCCGTGCATCTATCTGGTCGACAGCGGCGGTGCGAACCTGCCGCATCAGGATGAAGTCTTTCCCGACCGCGACCATTTCGGGCGTATCTTCTTCAATCAAGCGAATATGAGCGCCAAGGGCATTCCGCAAATTGCCTGCGTCATGGGCAGTTGCACGGCGGGTGGCGCGTATGTTCCCGCTATGTCCGACGAGAGCGTCATTGTTCGCAATCAGGGTACGATCTTCTTGGCCGGTCCGCCTTTGGTGAAGGCAGCGACGGGTGAGGAAATCAGTGCCGAAGATTTGGGCGGCGGCGATTTGCATGGCCGCAAATCGGGCGTGGTCGATCATGTCGCGGAGAATGACGAACATGCACTGACCATCGTGCGCGATATTATCTCGCACCTTGGTGGAGCGTGTTCCCCAGCGCAGGCTGGGGCCCAGACATCATCAGGCTGGACCCCGGCCTGCGCCGGGGCACGCGAGCCACGTCCCTCCAAATACGACACCGAAGAACTGTATGGCGTCATCCCCGATGACGTGCGTGCGCCTTATGATGTGCACGAAGTCATTGCGCGCCTGGTCGACGGCAGCGAATTTCATGAATTTAAAGCGCTGTATGGCACGACGTTGGTCTGCGGATTCGCGCATATCTGGGGAATGCCCGTCGCGATCCTCGCCAATAACGGCGTGCTGTTTTCGGAAAGCGCGGTCAAAGGCGCGCATTTCATCGAGCTTGCTTGCCAGCGGCGGATCCCGTTGCTGTTCCTGCAAAACATCAGCGGCTTCATGGTCGGCGGCAAATATGAGGCGGAGGGCATCGCCAAGCATGGCGCAAAGCTCGTCACCGCCGTCGCCACTGCGAGCGTGCCCAAGATCACCGTCTTGATCGGCGGCAGCTTTGGTGCAGGCAATTACGGTATGTGTGGACGTGCTTATTCGCCGCGTTTCTTGTTCACTTGGCCCAACGCGCGCATCTCGGTAATGGGCGGCGAGCAGGCGGCGAGCGTGTTGGCGACAGTCCACCGCGACGCTGCGACATGGACGCCAGAAGAAGCCGAAGCATTCAAGGCGCCAATCCGGCAGAAATATGAAGATGAAGGAAACCCATATTACGCGACATCGCGCCTGTGGGATGACGGCATTATCGACCCGGCGCAAACAAGAGATGTGCTGGGGCTGGCCTTCGCGGCTGCGCTAAACGCACCCGTCGAGGAGGCGCCCCGCTTTGGGGTGTTCCGGATGTGAGTCAGATGATCAAATCCCTCCTGATCGCCAACCGTGGCGAAATTGCTTGCCGGATCATCCGCACGGCCCGAGCCATGGGTATCCGCACAGTTGCGGTCTATTCGGATGCCGATGCCAAGGCGCTGCATGTGCAGCAAGCCGATGAGGCGTTGCATATCGGTCCGTCGGCGGCGCGTGAGAGCTATCTGGTGGGTGAGAAGATCATCGCCGCAGCCAAAGCCAGCGGAGCGGACGCAATCCATCCGGGCTATGGCTTTCTTTCCGAAAACGCGGAATTTGCGCAGGCCGTGATCGACGCTAGCCTAATCTGGGTCGGGCCGGCGCCGGCCAGCATCACCGCAATGGGGCTGAAAGATGCGGCCAAGACATTGATGGCAGAGGCGGGCGTACCCGTTACCCCCGGCTATATGGGTGCAAATCAAGACCCGGCGTTCCTTGGGCAGCAAGCCGCCGAGATCGGTTATCCGGTGCTCATCAAGGCAGTCGCGGGCGGCGGCGGCAAGGGGATGCGCAAGGTCGATGACGCAGCTGAGTTTACCGACGCGCTCGCCTCTTGCCAGCGTGAGGCTACCGCTTCGTTCGGCAACGCCCATGTGCTGATCGAGAAGTATATCCAGCGCCCGCGCCATATTGAGGTGCAGGTGTTTGGCGACACGCATGGCAATATTGTTCATCTTTTCGAACGAGATTGTTCGCTGCAACGTCGCCACCAGAAGGTGATCGAAGAAGCCCCCGCGCCGGGAATGGACGAAGTAACGCGCGAACAGCTTTGCGCAGCGGCGGTGAAGGCGGCCAAGGCGGTCGATTATGTCGGGGCAGGTACAATCGAGTTCATCGCGGACGCCTCAGAAGGCCTGCGCGCCGACCGCATCTGGTTCATGGAAATGAACACGCGGTTACAGGTCGAACACCCCGTGACCGAGGAAATCACCGGCGTCGATCTCGTCGAATGGCAGTTGCGCGTGGCGAGCGGCGAGGCGTTGCCGTTGCGGCAGGACGAACTGAGCATCAATGGCTGGGCAATGGAAGCGCGGCTCTATGCTGAAAATCCGGCAACTGGCTTTTTGCCATCCATCGGCTCGCTCGACCATCTGGCATTCCCGGACGAGCTGCGCATCGATACAGGTGTTCAGCAGGGCGGAGAGGTCTCCCCGTTTTACGATCCGATGATCGCAAAGCTGATTGCGCACGGAGATACACGCGACGAAGCGATCGCCGCGTTGCGTGACGGCATCGATGGCACCGAAGTTTGGCCCGTAAAGACCAATGCAGGCTTTCTGGGTCGCCTGTTGGACCTGGCTGAATTTGGCGAAGGTGACGTCGACACTGGTCTCATCGCACGCGAAGTCGATTCCTTAGTCCTTCCACCTGCACCCGAAAGCGAAGAGCTTGCCGCGGCAGCCGCGTTGCTATGCGCAAGTCCGGGCGAAGGCCCATTTAGCGCAACGCTTGGGTTCCGGCTCAATGCTGGACCACGCGCCGAGGCGCGGTTGCTGGACGACAGTGGCCAAACGTATGTTGTGTCGTTTGACGAGGTTGAGGCCGATGCGCCAACAGCTGATGTGCTTGCCTTTGCCGATGGCTTTGCGCGCCGTTATGTTTTGGCCGAACCGCGTGGGTCGGGGATCAGTGCGCTGGGAGATGGTGCAATACTCTCACCCATGCCGGGCCGGATCATCGCCGTGGACGTCGCGGCGGGCGATGTCGTGACGAAGGGTCAGAAACTCCTCACGCTAGAAGCGATGAAGATGGAACACAGCCTCACCGCCCCGTTCGACGGCGTTGTGGCCGAACTCAACGCAGAAGCCGGCGCGCAGGTGCAGGTCGAGGCTTTGTTGGTACGGATCGAGGCGTTGGAATAACGGACAAACGTCTCGTTATCCTGAACTTAGTTCAGGATAACGCCACACCGTCGCGCGTTGTGCATCTGTACGGACGCGCCGCATTTGCAGGCGGCGCGCTGTCGGTCTTAGCCAGAATGTAACGGGGCGGTTTAAGCCGCTAGCTTCCTTAGCACATAGAGCAGGATGCCGCCGTTCATGAAATATTCGACTTCGTTCGCGGTGTCGATGCGGCACAGCGTGTCGAAATTGAACGTGCTGCCGTCCTTGCGGGTAACCATAACAGTTACCGTCTGGCGTGGCTGAAGCTTTCCAACGCTGGTGATTGTGAAGCTGTCATCTGCGTTGAGGCCCAAGCTGGTGCGGCTTTCACCTTCCATGAACTGCAAAGGCAAAACGCCCATGCCGACCAGGTTCGAACGGTGGATGCGTTCGAAGCTTTCGACGATGACTGCGCGGACGCCGAGGAGGTTGGTGCCTTTTGCGGCCCAATCGCGGGATGAACCTGTGCCATATTCCTTGCCGGCGATGACCACCAAGGGTGTGCCGTCGGCTTTGTGCTTCATGGCGGCGTCGTAGATGGGCATGACTTCGCCATTGTAGCTGCTCATGCCGCCTTCGATGCCGGGGACCATTTCGTTCTTGATGCGGATGTTGGCGAAGGTGCCGCGCATCATGACTTCGTGGTGGCCGCGGCGGGCGCCGTAGCTGTTGAAGTCAGCCTTGCTAACCTGATGTTCCATAAGGAATTTTCCGGCCGGGCTGTCCGCTTTGATCGATCCGGCGGGTGAGATGTGGTCGGTGGTGATGGAATCGCCCAGGATCGCCAGCGGCTTTGCCTCGATGATATCCATCACGGGCGCCGGCGTCATGCTCATCCCTTCAAAATAGGGCGGATTTGCAACATAAGTCGAACCCGCGCGCCATGTGTAGGTGTCCGAACCTTCGACCTGAATTTTCTGCCAATGCGCATCGCCTTCATAGACGGTCGCATAACGCGCGGTGAACATCGAACGGTCGATGTTTGCGGTCATGACATCATGCACTTCCTGATTGGTGGGCCAGATATCGCGCAGATACACGTCCGAACCGTCGGTCGCCTGACCGATTGGCGTGGTGGTGAAGTCTTCGGTCACGGTGCCCTTAAGCGCGTAGGCAACCACCAAGGGCGGTGATGCGAGGAAGTTCGCGCGTACATCGGGCGACACGCGGCCTTCAAAGTTGCGGTTGCCCGAAATAACCGAGGCGGCAACAATGTCATGGCCGTTGATCGCGGCCGAAATCGGCTCTGCCAACGGACCCGAGTTACCGATGCAGGTCGTGCAGCCATAGCCGACAAGGTTAAAGCCAACCGCGTCGAGATCCGCGGTCAAACCCGCACGGTCGAGATAATCGGTCACCACTTGGCTTCCGGGAGCGAGCGATGTCTTCACCCATGGCTTGGGCTTCAGACCAAAGGCATTCGCCTTGCGCGCAACCAATCCGGCGGCCACAAGAACGCTTGGGTTCGATGTATTGGTGCACGACGTAATCGCCGCAATCACCACGTCACCGTCGCCAATATCGTGCGATTTGCCCTCAACCGCCACGCGCTTTGCGCTGTCATGCTTGTAGACGTTGATGAGATCGTCGTTGAACACATTGTCGACCTCAGTGAGGACAACCTTGTCCTGTGGACGCTTTGGTCCGGCAAGCGATGGCACAACGCTGCCCATGTCGAGTTCAAGCGTGTCGGTGAAGATCGGGTCCGCCATGTCCGCGTATGCCCAAAGGCCCTGTTCCTTGGCATAAGCCTCAACCAACGCAATCTGGTCTTCCGCACGGCCGGTCAGGCGCAGATAATCGAGCGTCTTGTCATCTATGCCAAAGAAACCACAGGTCGCACCATATTCGGGTGCCATGTTGGCGAGCGTCGCACGGTCGGCCAGCGACAAGGACGCAAGGCCGGGGCCATAATATTCGACAAAGCGGCCAACCACGCCCTTGGCGCGCAGCATTTGTGTTGCGGTGAGCACAAGGTCCGTCGCGGTCACGCCCTCGGCAAGCGCGCCGGTCAGTTTGAACCCAACAACTTCAGGGATCAACATCGATACCGGCTGGCCAAGCATTGCGGCCTCCGCCTCAATCCCGCCAACGCCCCAGCCAAGCACGCCAAGGCCGTTGATCATGGTCGTGTGACTGTCGGTGCCAACGCAGGTGTCGGGATAGGCGATGGTCGTGCCATCTTCGGCTGCGCTGGTCCAAACGGCCTGCGCGATATGTTCAAGGTTCACCTGATGGCAAATGCCGGTTCCGGGAGGAACCGCCTTAAAGTTATTCAGCGACTTTGAACCCCATTTCAGGAAGTCATAACGCTCTGCATTGCGCTGATATTCGATTTCCACATTCTGTTCGGCTGCCTTTGGGTGGCCGAATTCATCGACCATGACGCTGTGGTCGATGACCAAATGCACTGGGACGAGCGGGTTGATCTTTGACGGGTCCGCCTTCAACGCGGTCATCGCGTCGCGCATCGCGGCCAAATCAACCACGCAAGGCACGCCAGTAAAATCCTGCAGCAAAACGCGGGCGGGGCGATATTGAATTTCGCGGGTCGACTTGGCGTCTTTCTGCCAATCGATCAGCGCTTGAACGTCCTGCACCGAAACGGTGAAGCCGCCATCTTCAAAACGCAGCAGATTTTCGAGCAATACCTTCATCGAAAACGGCAGACGGGACACATCACCCAATTTTTCCGATACTTTTTTGATCGAAAAATAATCCACCGTCTTGCCGCCAGCGGTCAAGGTGGAACGAGTTTGCAGGCTGTCTAATCCGATTGCGGTCATGTTGGTACTACCCCTTCAAAATTAAGGCTTTTGGCCGGATGGGGATGGCGTCCTTCCCAATGAACCGCCCCGAACCGGGGAGGAGGACCACCCACAGGGTGGTGGAGGGGGCGTCAAACCAGCGTAAAAGCGGGAGATTCGTTTACTGGCCGCGCCTTAGCGCGGATGGGGTGGGGGTGCAAGGTGGCGACGGGGAAAATTGCCGGTTGGTGGCGGGGGGTATTTTGGCGCACGAAGGTACGAAGGTACGAAGGTACGAAGGTACGAAGGCACGAAGGCACGAAGTAGCGAAGTAGCGAAGGGGCGGTGGGGAAGGGGTGAAGGGGTGAAGGGGTGAAGGGGCGTCGCGGCGGCGGGCCATGTTACACCCCTCCTCATCACCTTGAACTTGTTTTGGCTTTGCCAGCCTTGGGCTCCCGGGTCTTACTTTTTCGCGCGCGGTGCAGAATTAAGACCCTGAAACAAGTTCAGGGTGACGGAGAGTGATGTTTCACTTTCCCGGCGAAGAGAGGCGGCCCCTCACACCAAAACCCGCACCCGTTTGTCCCGCGCCGTTTGGCCGTGGGTGATTTCCAACTGGTTAACCGATATCCTCAACGGCTTTGCCAAGATGGCCAGCACGGCCTTGTTTGCCCTGCCATCCTCCGGCGCGGTGCGGAGCCAGATTTTGAGTGCGCCGTTTTCAATCGCGGCCTTTTCCACCTTTGCCCCCGCAACGCCACGCTTGATGCTACATCCCTAAATTTTCGCCTTAATTCGGGGTTAACGAATTGTTAACTAATAGGCGGTATCTGATCCGAGAATTTTAAACGAAGGTATTCCAAATGAAAAAACTTATAATCGCCAGCACGGCTGCCGTTGTGGCAATTGGTGGCATGACCGGTCTGTCGGCTCAGACCACGGGCACGTCTGGATCTGACGATAGCGCAAGCAAGAGTTCGGTCGTAAATCGCGAAGATACTGAAGAAGAACGCGCTGAGCGCGCCGAGCGAGAAGAACGCGCTGAGCGCGCTGAACGGGAAGAACGCGCCGAGCGTCCTGAGCGCGAAGAACGTGCAGAGCGTGCTGAGAGAGCAGAAAAGCCAGAGAAGGCAGAGAAGGCAGAGAAGGCAGAGAAGCCAGAGAAGCCTGAAAAGGCAGAGAAGCCAGAAAAGCCTGAAAAGGCAGAGAAGCCCGAGAAGCCAGAGAAGCCAGAGAAGCCAGAAAAGTCGGGCTGAGCATCGCTTCGGTTAGATCTGAACTGTCAAATAATTCGCGCCGTGTGAAATTTCGTCATCATCACACGGCGTTTGAATGAAAATAATACCGGAGATATCAATGCGTAAGTTTAAGACATTTCTGCTTGTGGCCGCTGTGCCGTCTGCAACATTCGTCGCGTCGCCTGCAATGGCGGAGCCGTATCTGCAAATCAGCACCGGGGTCGATTATTCCAGCGGAGATTATGGAGATACGGTCAATACCGATTATTTGGCGGTACCCGTCGCGGTTAAATATCAAGCTGAGAACTTCTACGTGCGCGCATCAACGTCTTGGGTAGATGTAAAAGGGCCTTCTGGTTTCATCCCCGGTGACGGGGGTGTGACCACTGGTACCCCTGGTGGCCAAGTTGTTTCGCGCAGCGGGCTAGGCGACGTAAACCTTACAGCTGGTTACAGCATCTTTTTGGGTGGCAGCACCTATTTCGATGCGGTTGGAAAGGTGAAATTGCCGACTGCCTCCGAAAGCAAATTCCTGGGCACCGGTAGCACCGATTTTACCGCGCAAGGTGAAATTTTGCATAGCATGGGTGATGTCAGCATCGGTGCTTTTGGTGGACGCCGTTTCAATGGCTCCAGCGCTCTGTTCAACCTTCGTGACGTGTGGTTGGGTGGTGCCGGTATTTATTACAAGAAAAACAAAACCGCGATCAGCCTCGATTATGAGTGGCGCCAGGGATCAATTGCCGGAGCGCCAGATACAAGTGAGGCAACGGCATCTGTTACCTTCGAATTGAGCAAGGCGCTTCGCCTTCAAGGTTATAGCTATACAGGCTTTTCTGATGGCAGCGCCGACCTTGGCGGTGGAATGCAAGTCTCGGTTCGTTACTGAAAATAAACGCGTCGCACCAAGGGACGGCTGGTTTGTGAAAAATCAGCCGTCCCTTCGTATTTGACGTGGTGCGGAGATTTTCCAACGTTGGGAGTTTAAGCAACATTAAGATGCAAACAAGTTCAGCATGACGGGGGGGATGTTGAACCGCAGCACGTTACTCATCCTTGTCACCCTGAACTTGTTTCAGGGTCTTACTTTTTCGCGCTCGGTCCTCATTAAGACCCCGAGGCCGAAGGCTGGCAAAGCCAAAACGAGTTCAGGGTTACGGAGTGTGATCTTTCACTTTCCCGGCCAAGAAAGCCCTTCGCTTACGTCTCTACCCGTACCCGTTTATCGCGCGCAGTTTGGCCACGGGTGATTTCCAACTGGCTGATCGATATCCCCAACCGCTTGGCCAAGATGGCCAGCACGGCCTTGTTCGCCTTGCCATCCTCCGGCGCGGTGCGGAGACAGATTTTGAGTGTGCCATTTTCAATCGCCGCCTTTTCCACCTTTGCCCCCGGCACCACGCGCAGCGATAGCTCGTTTCGGTCGGACACCAGCGCGGTGATCGCTTCCGGGGTCAGGGTAAGTGCAGACATGCCGATCCGATAGCGCAGGAACCGCTTTCCTGCAACATTCCATATAGGTTATTATATTTTATATAATGAACCAATCATGTTTATATCGCACGCAAATTCCCCTCTTGTGACCTCTTTTTGACAATATTGCCCGATTCTGCGCAGCGCTTTTTTGATGCGTTGGGCCATAGCAGTTGTGTGCGCGATGCGGCGCGGGTGGCTGGGGGTTCCAATGCAGCGTGCACTTACCCCTGGCGCAAAAGATCGGTAACCTCGTCCAAGCTACCGCGCACGCGCAAAAGCTGGTCCTTGCCAAAGACGATTAGGCATTCGTTGTCGGCATTGTCGGCGGTGCGGACGAATTGGACGATTTCGGGGTTCACCGATATGCGCTGGCCGCGACTGTCGGTCATCATAACGAAGGGGATCATGGGCTGTCCTTTGGAGAGAATTTCAGCCGTGTCCTTAACATAGGCGCGCCTTGTGCTCTAACACTTCCGTCCGCTCGCGCGGCGTGGTGAAATGATTAACCCACGCTGGTGAGATGTCCCGCGCTGACACAGTGCAGCCGTCGAGGCGGAGTTAATGGCACGCACGGACGCGGTTAACCACCTTTTGGGGTGGATTTCCGGCGCGGCGGGACGCAGCGTCATCGCATGATAAAAACAGGATCTGGTAGTATTCGCGCGCTCCCACGGCTTAATATGCCCTTGCTTATCGGGCTTTCGCTTGCATTGCCGCTGGCGGCGTGCGGGACAAACAGCGACGATGCGGGGGCGGTCGCTGAACGCGACAGCAGTTTGGTCGGCCCCGGAAGCGATCCTGCATTCAATGCTGCGCTGAATGATCGCATCCTTGTTGATCCCGACCTGACCGACGGCGCGAATATGAACACGGCGAAGGTTGCGGAAAAGCCATTGTCGGGCGCTATCCCGCCGGACACCGGTTATGACAATGACGCGTCGATTGCGGCTCTGGATGGGGCAAAACTGATGCGCGCGCCAAAGCCCACCATTGTCACTGCGGAGGACTGCGCAAATTGCGGAAGCCAGCGTGCTGTGACTTTGGGCGGGCTTGCCGCAGACCAAGGCGTGGCGCTCGGCAAAGGGACGTGCGATGCGAAACTGCAATATGGTGCGGGCTGGGCAGGACGGATGCCGCCGGAATTCCCCGTCTATCCCCGTGGCCGCGTGAAAGAAGCAGGCGGTGTTGACGGTGGCATTTGCGATATTCGCGTGGTAACATTTACGACATCGGCATCAATGCAGAATGTCGTCGATTATTATTATACCCGCGCGCGCAAGTCGGGATACAATGCTGAATATCAAATCCGTGCCAGAGAACATATATTGGGCGGCACGCGCGATAATGATGGCGGCGCCTATTTTATCACATTCAACCGGCACCCCGGCGGCGGCACATCGGTGGATATTGTTGCCAACAACGGGCGTTAATTGCCCTTGGTATCCAAAGCGGCTGGGGTAGCCGCAATGTCGCCCCGTGTGTTTAAAACGCCCTTTTGGGTTAAATAGGTGATGACCTGCGCGCGCAATTCGGGGGATGCGATGATGTTGCGCAGTTTCTGGTCCGCTTTAACGTGTCTTGTCGACGTGCTGGCTGCAAATAACGCCCAGTTCCGGGCGGATTCGGCCCGGTCATCCGTTGATGCGGAAATCAGCGCTTCTGTCAGATAATGAATTGATCGGCCATTCCGGGATAAGGGCGGTTCTGCGTTGTATATCTCGCCAATTTTTTCCGGCCTATTTTGGGATAGCGCGCCAAGCACCAGCAATAGGCGTCCTTTGGCATTAAAGGGGCTTTGCGTCTGGATGGCTTGATCCAGCAAGGCTTCGGCATATGGATAATCGCAATTGGGCGCCAATACGGACAGCATGCTTGAAAATATCGGGCTGTTTGGATTGGCCTTCATCGTTCGCTGCGTGTAAAACCGGGCGGTGTCGCAATCCCGGATAACATAGGATAATCGCGCCATGGCGAAATTGGCCCAACCATCATCAGGGCGCGCTGCAATTGCCGAACGGGCAAACACGAGCCCGTTTTTGGCCGCTGCATCCATATCATTGGCGGCAGAGCTGCGATCAATTTCAAACATACCGCGCACGCCAAGCAGGGTTGCGACGAGCGTCTGTTCTTTGACGGGTTTCTTCAAACAGTCTGCAACGCGATCTTCCAGATTTTTCTGGGGTGAACGCGCAAATTCAAAATAGTTTAAAAGGCAGGGATATCCGCCGGCGTTCGATGCGCGGGCCAAAACGAATTCCTGCGACGCTATGATGCCCTGTGGGCCGTTGATTTCACCCATAACAGGAACAAGAAGAGCCTTTGCGTCTTCAAGCTTGCGGGGAAGGACAACGATCCGCGACCAGATAAGCACATTATTGCGCGCATCATCAATGTTCAGATAGAGTGTGAACGTATCGTCGCTGGCGGTGCCAAGCCGCGAATATAGCCGGTATAAATTGCCCGCACTCGCCTCTTTTTCTGCGGACGACGTGTTCCCGCTTAGGCGAACGCGTGCAGTCGAAAACCGGCTGAGGTCATCGGCCAATAAACTTGTGATAAGCCGGGTCGTTCGCTTCGCGTTTGCGGCATCGCCGCTTTCAATGGGGATGATTTCAAGAACAGGGCTGTAGTAAGTGGAATCGTTGCTCGGACGGTTTTGCCACGTTTCGATCAACGCCACGCCAAATAGCATGCTGCCCAAAACTATGGTCCCAAGGATATACGGGTGGCGGATAAATCGCGCCAAAGTTTGAAATGCCTGTTGCGCTCGCGTAGACTTCCGAAGAGGCGAAGCGTCGTTTCCAGCTTCGCGGTCCGAAATTGCGGGTGCCGGGTTATCGGGCATTAACCGGTGTAAATCGGGATAGGCGACCGACAAAGGTGCGCGCCGGACAATATATGATCCGGGCTGCAAATACAGGCATTCACCATCGACAGCTTCATTGTGGCGATAATAGCTTTCCAGTGCCTTTCTCAGACGGCCCATTTGGACCCGTGCAGAACTGTCCGATGCGGAATCAAAATTTTCCTTACGGCCAAGCGCGTCAACCGCGATGATGAACGATTTCAATGTTGCAGCACGGCCGGCAATGGTTTCGTCAATCAAATAGCGCAGCAAGCCCGACAACACTGGGGAGCGTTGGAACGCGGGGGCGGCTAAAACAGCAACGCTCTCCGCCTTGACCCTGATAGCAAATATCGGATCTGGATTTTCACTATCGAAATTAATTGAAATTCTCCCGCGACGCAGGCGCTTTACAACAGGTTTATGAAGCCTGCACTTTTCGTAGCGTTACATGGCAAGTGTAACGCCATTTAAAATTGGGAAATTGTGGCCATCCCGTAAACACCAATAAGTGAGGAATGTTCCCTGCCTGCGAAATCTGCTCTGCTGTAATCGCGGATGTAACGCCGACGTAACTCCTGCAAATTGCATATGTAAATTACGGTCTGGCGTATGAATGCTCGTTGCAGGGGTTCAGCGCATGTTTCGACTGCTGGTCCATGACAGACATTGCGCAGAAGCCAATTGCCCCTCAGCTGGCTTGAATGTCCTCGGCGATAATTCTGTCACCATCCGCACGTCGTGTGTGGGTGGTGGCGAGGGCATAACATTCCGGAAAACCGGGTCGCACGATGGCGCGAAGCTATCACTAAGTCGCTGCTCGCCCTCGGCAGCGCGCCAGTATTTATCGACGCACGTGAATCTTCATCCGCTTTCGTACTGAGAGATCCCGTTATGTGCGCTGCTGTTACATGTCCGCCCGTCGAAGAAACTGGTGGCCCATTGAGACTCTCGGAAATAGCTGACGCCCTTGGTGTTCCTGTGGTCATATTGACATATGAAAACCGCAATGACGTTGGACGCTTTGCGACATTCGGAGTTGAACTCGATATTGACCGGGCGGGCATGGCAACCGCGTTTGGCGCGCAATGCGGGAGGGGCGCGACGGTCGTCCCCAATCTTGCCGTGCATCCGGAGCTCAGCCACTGGGCCGACCAGCTTGTTAAACGCGGGCTGAAGTTCATGGTCGGCGTACCCTTATATGATGGCGATGGCGAACGTTCCGGCAGCATCAGCGTGGTCGCCGCACAGAAGGATGTCGCGGGCCATGGTATTCAGGTCCATCTGCTCAAAGAACTTGGGAACGCCTTTCTCATGCAGAAGGGGTAAGCCGCGCCCATTGGTTTGGCTGGCTTTTCCGCGCAAGCGCCGCTACAGCCGGGCCGATGAATCCCTTAATCCTTGTCATGTCCGGCGGAGCGATAGGTGCAGCACTGCGCTATGGCCTGTCGCGTGCGCTACCCGTGAACGTCGGGGGTTGGCCGTGGCCGACCTTTGCCGCCAACCTGCTCGGCGGACTGGCCATGGGGTTGCTGGCGGCGTGGCTGGTGCGCGGCGATAACGCTGCGGAACCGTTGCGTCTGTTTTTGGGTGTGGGTGTGTTGGGCGGCTTTACGACGTTCAGTGCCTTCAGCCTTGAAATGGCGCAGATGGTGCAACGCGGGCAGGGAATGATGGCGGCGGCATATGCTGCGGTTTCGGTAATATTGGCATTGGGTGCGGTCTTCGCCGGAATGATGCTGGCAAGGACAATTTGGACATGAGTAAGCAAGACGAAAAAGGCATTCGGCAATTCGTCGTCGCCCCTGATGATGATGGCATTCGCCTGGACCGTTGGTTTAAGCGGCATTTGCCCGACGCATCGTTCAACATCGTGTCGCGTTGGGCGCGCACGGGGCAGTTGCGTGTCGATGGAAAGCGCGCGACGCCGGGCGATCGGCTGTTGGCGGGGCAAATGCTGCGCGTGCCGCCTGCTGATGTGTCGGCATCCTCCAGCGCGCGTCCGGTGCGCAAGCGCCGCGATCTGACCGAAGACGAAATGGAATTCGCGCTGAGCATGGTGATCCACAAGGATGACGCGGCGCTCGTGATCAACAAACCCGCTGGCCTCGCGACGCAGGGCGGCACCAAGACCGAGAACCATGTCGATGGTTTGCTCGACGCCTTAGGATTTGAACTCGATAACCGGCCAAAGCTGGTGCACCGGTTGGACAAGGACACGTCGGGCGCGCTTTTGCTGGCGCGCACGTCGCGGTCGGCAGGGCATTTTGCCAAGGCATTTTCCTCACGCACCGCGCGCAAGGTGTATTGGGCGCTGGTCGTTGGTGTGCCTGATATCGCCGATGGTTTCATCGACCTACCGATCGGCAAGCAGCCCGGCAGCGGCGGCGAGAAAATGCATGTCGATGAAAAGGACGGGCAGTCGGCCCGCACCCGTTATCGCATCGTTGAACGCGCCGGAAACGCCACCGCCTGGGTCGAATTGCAGCCTTATACCGGCCGCACCCACCAGTTGCGCGTGCATATGGCCGCCATTGGCCACCCGATCGTTGGCGACGGCAAATATGGCGGTAAGGACGCGTTTCTGACGGGCACGATCAGCCGCAAAATGCATTTGCACGCGCGCCGCATCCGCATCGACCATCCATCAGGGCACCAGATTGACGTTCGCGCCGACATGCCCCCGCATATGAAGTCGAGCTTTGACGATTTGGGCTTCGACATCGAAATGGGCGACGCGCTGGTGCTGGATGCACCCAAGTTCAGCGAAACCGCTGAAGGCAAAAAGCGGGTTGCCGCCAATATCGCCAAATCCGCGCGCAAGGAACGCAAGGGCGAACGCCGCTCGCGTGGCTCGGTCTCCGACAAGCCCAAGGACAATAAGCGCAGCCAAATGGCCGCCGGCAAGAAAATCGCCGCCAAAAAACCTGTGATCAAAAAAGTCGCCAGCAAAAAACCGGCGGGGAAGAAGGTCACGTCAAAGGGTAAGCCCTGATGCATCCCAATGCTTCATTTCGTTGGGAAGATCGCGACGCCATGCGCGCTTTGGCCAAGGATATCAGCTTTGGCATGTTATTCCTGAATACCCCCGATGGGCCGCACGTGGCGCATCTGCCATTTGTATTTCTGGACGATGATCGCATCGGTTTCCATATGGCGCGCAACAATGCGGTAGCGCGCTATTTGGAGGGGGCAGAGGCATTGTTCGTGATAAACGGACCGGACGGTTATATCAGCCCCGATTATTACGGCATTCCTGATCAGGTGCCGACATGGAATTATGTGGCGATTGAGCTTGTGGGCTCCGTTCGGAAAATGGACGAAACAGCGTTGATTGCTCAATCGGACGCGCTGTCCCATCATCAAGAATTGAAGCTGGCGCCCAAACCCGTTTGGACGCGCGCCAAAATGGCCGACGGCATGTTTGAAAAAATGCTGCGCGGGATTTACGGTTTTGAAATGCACATCACCACGTGGCGCAGCACGTTAAAGCTTGGTCAAAACAAAGCCGAAGCAGTGCGGTTATCGGCCGCAGATGGTGCAGAGGAAGCCGGTAATGTTGCCATCGCCAATGCCATGCGTCATTTCACCACATGACAAAACTCGCCATTTTTGATTGCGACGGCACGCTCGTCGACAGTCAGGCAAATATTTGCATGGCGATGGAGCATGCCTTTGAAGAGGCGGGGCTGACTCCACCGATGCGGCATGAAACGCGGCGTGTGGTCGGATTATCTTTGGTGGAATCGATGCGGATGTTGTTGCCAGAGGCAGCGGACGATCTGCACCATGATTTGGCCGAAAAATACCGCGTGGCATTTTGGACATTGCGCAGCAATGGTCTGGTCGATGAACCATTATATGACGGCATGGCGGCGCTTTTATCATTTCTGGATGAAAGCGGATGGATGCTGGGCGTCGCTACCGGCAAGTCCGACCGGGGGCTGACGCGCTGCCTTGACCACCACGCCATCCGGCCCTTGTTCGTCACATTGCAGACCGCGGACCGCCACCCGTCAAAGCCACATCCGTCGATGGTGTATCAAGCCTTGGCCGATGCAGGGACCGACGCCGCTAATGCGGTTGTCATTGGCGATACGGTGTATGACATTCACATGGGCCGCGCGGCGGGGACACGCACTGTCGGGGTTAATTGGGGCTATCACAGCGTCGCCGACTTGCGCGAGGCAGGCGCCGATTACATCGCCGAAAGCATGGATGAGCTGAAAATCTATCTGGAGAATTTTGAATGACGCCGAACGATGACAAGACGCGCGACGATACGCAGGCGCAATATCGGTTTCTGGTCATCAACCTGTGCCGGATTGGCGGTGCGATCATGTTGGTGATAGGGCTGGCGGTCATCGCGCGTCAGGCCTTTGGCCTGCCCATCGCCGCGGGTTATGGGCTGTTTCTGATTGGCATGTTCGCGTTCCTGCTCGTGCCGGTGTTTCTGGCCAAAAAGTGGAAGAGCAAGCCGCTGCCATGAGACGATTTTGGAAAGAAGTTACCCTAGAGCCAAGCAGTTTTGGGCATGCGGTGCGGCTGGATGGCCGGCCGATTAAAACGCCCACGCACAATGTGCTGGCACTGCCGACGCAAAAGCTGGCGGATGCGGTGGTTGCCGAATGGGACGCGGTGGAAAAGACCGTCGATCCGCTGTTGATGCCGATGACGGGTTTTGCCAATGCGGCGATTGATCGCATTGGTCCCGATAGGGATGGCTTTGCCGCCGCGATTGCGGCCTATGGCGAAACCGATCTGTTTTGTTATCGCGGCGCATCGGGTGAAGCATTGGCGGACCGGCAAGCCGAAATCTGGGACCCTTGGCTTGATTGGGCACGTACGCGTTATGATGTCAGCTTTGTGATTGTGGAGGGCATCATGCACCAGCCACAGCCCGAAGCCACGCTGGAAACCCTGCGCGCTGCGGTGGCGGCACGCGGCACGTTCGAACTGGCCGCCATGGCAAAGCTGGCGCATCTGTCGGGCTCGCTGATCGCGACGCTGGCGGTTGTGGAGCGCGCAGGCGCGGCGGAAGATATGTGGAACGCAAGCTGCCTCGATGAACTGTGGCAGGAAGAATTGTGGGGTGAGGACCATTGGGCGCAGAAAAACCGCAACGACCGCGCCGGTGAATTCATGGCCGCCGTCCGGTTTCTCGACCTGCTGGCGCCCGGTATGTAAGCCCGACCATAGGTAAAAGCCCATCTTGGGCCAAAGCTGGACCGGACTTATGTGCATGCAGCATGTAAGGAAACCCCGATGACCGACGCTTCGCCCAAAAATACCGCGATATTCACGTTAAGGCCGCTACCCAAGGCGGCGTTTGTCGCGGGCTATGCGGGTTTGCTGCCGCAGATTTTTGCCGCTTTGTTGGTGTTTTCGGGATCGGAATATCGCTGGATTGGGCTGGCCGCGGCTTATGGCTATGCCGCGTTTATCTTCAGCTTTTTGGGCGGCATGTGGTGGGGACTGGGCGTTACCACGCGCCGTGATGATGCCTCGGCAACCGCGATATTTGCGCTAGCTGTGGCACCAAGCCTGTTGGCGTTCGCCACCTATTTGCCGTGGATATGGGGCCTGGAATGGCCCGGACCGTCGCTGGCGTGGCTTGGGTTTTTCGTGCTGGGTTCACCACTGGCGGATCGCTGGCTTTCCGCGCGCTGCCAGTTGCCGGGCGGCTGGATGAAGCTGCGTTGGCATCTGTCGATCGGCTTGGGCGGGATTACGCTGTTACTCGCAGCGGTGGCCCCGACCGCTTAAGACGCCGCGAGGTCGCGCACGAAACCAATGAGCCCCTTTTGCCGGCGGCGCTTCATGCGTTCTGCGGCAAGAATCTGGCGGACCTTTTCAAAACAGGTCTGCACATCGTCATTGATAATGACATAATCATAGCCGTCCCAGTGGCCGATTTCGGCCTTGGCGCGGCTCATCCGGTCCGCGATGACCGCTTCGCTATCTTGCGCGCGGCTATGCAGGCGGCGTTCGAGTTCTTCGATGGATGGCGGCAAGATGAATACGCGCACGACGTCGGGTCCAGCTTCCTGATACAGCTGCTGCGCGCCTTGCCAGTCAATGTCGAACAAGACGTCGCATCCGGCGGCCAGCTTGTCTTCAACCGGGCCCTTTGGCGTGCCGTAGCGATGGCCAAAAACATGCGCCCATTCGAGGAATTCGCCGTCTGCGGCCATTTTCTTGAAGGTTGCTGTGTCGGTGAAATGGTAATGGACGCCTTCAATCTCACCGGGCCGCGGTTCGCGCGTGGTGTAGGAAACCGATAAGGCGATTTTTTCGTCCGCTTCCAACAACATACGTGAAAGCGTCGATTTACCTGCGCCTGAAGGTGACGAAAGCACGAATAGGAGGCCCCGGCGTTCCAGTTCGTGCGGCTTATGATTATCGGTATTGCCCATAGCCGCTAGTGCGCGAAACGGCAGGGCGGCGTCAAGAGGGAAGCTTTAGTGGCAATGAAAGCGCGTTAGCCCTCTTTGCGGCCCTTGCGCTGATCATATATGCTTTTGGCGACGATCGCGCCGCCTACAAGCAATAGCCCCGGAATTGAGCGCGTCGCCAAACGGGTCGCAACAAGGCCAATGCCTGCACCCAGCAAGCCATGGCCACTTTTGCGGCCAATCACTTCGCCGACAACGGCACCTGCGATGGATCTTAGCATTTCACGCTCCTTGTTTTCATGACGGTCATCGAACGTTTACCAACTTCGTCATCCTGAACTTGTTTCAGGATCTTACTTTATCACCGTCCAACGAAAATTAAGATGCTGAAACAAGTTCAGCATTACGGAGTGTCGGCGATCAAACCATATCTTCCGGTCTCACGTGGGTATCGAACGTCGCTTCGTCAACCAGTCCGGATGCTAAAGCGGCTTCGCGCAGGGTGGTTCCATTTTTGTGTGCGGCTTTGGCAATGTTGGCTGCGTTGTCATAACCGATGACGGGCGTAAGCGCGGTGACGAGCATGAGCGAGCGTTCGACAAGGTCCGCAATGCGCGCGCGATCCGGTTCAAGTCCGGCGACGCAGTTTTTGGCAAAGCTGTCCATGCCGATGCTGAGCAATTCCACCGCGCGCAGTACATTGGCACCGATGAGCGGCTTGAATACGTTGAGCTGCAAATGTCCTTGTAGCCCGCCAATCGTCACCGCCTGATGATTGCCCATCACTTGCGCTGCGACCATCGTCAGCATTTCGCACTGCGTGGGGTTGACCTTGCCCGGCATAATCGAGCTGCCCGGCTCGTTCTCCGGCAAATGCAGTTCGCCAAGGCCCGAGCGCGGCCCCGAACCAAGCAAGCGGATGTCGTTGGCGATCTTTGTGAGGGACACGGCAAGCGTGTTGAGCGTGCCGGACATTTGCACAAGCCCGTCATTGGATGTCAACGCCTCAAACTTGTTGCGGGCGGGTTCAAAGGCGATGCCCGTCGCGGTCGAGATTTCGGCGGCAATCGCAACGTCAAAACCCGCTGGCGCATTCAGGCCCGTGCCGACCGCTGTGCCGCCCTGCGCAAGCTTTTGCACATTATGAACAACCGTCCCTTCGACCCGCGCACGGTTGGCGATCAGTTGCGCGACAAAGGCGGAAAATTCCTGACCCAAGGTCAGCGGCGTTGCGTCCTGCAAATGGGTGCGGCCGATTTTGATGATCGCGCCCCACGCTTTGCATTTTTCGGTCAGCGTATCGGTTAAGCGTTGCAGCGCGGGGAGCAGATCGCGCCACACCGCGATGGCCACCGCGACATGGATTGCGGTGGGAAAGCTGTCGTTCGATGACTGCCCCATGTTGACATGGTCATTGGGGTGCACCGGCGTTTTGCCGCCGCGTGTGCCCGCCAGCGCATCATTGGCGATGCCGGCGATAACCTCGTTCACATTCATGTTCGACTGCGTGCCGCTGCCCGTTTGCCAGATGACGAGCGGGAATTGATCGTCATGCTTGCCCGCCAATATGTCGTCTGCGGCGGCGATCATCGCGTCGGCAATGTCCGCAGGCAGCGCGCCCGATGTTTTGTGCGTTAACGCGGCGGCACGTTTTACATGGGCAAGGCCGTGGATAATGCCAATCGGCATCCGCTCATGCGCCGGAAAGGGAAAGTTCGCGATACTCCGCTGCGTCTGCGCGCCCCAATAGGCGTCTGCGGGGACCTCTATCGGTCCAAAACTGTCGGTTTCAGTGCGGGTTTTTCCCGTCACTTTTTCCGTCCGAAGTCCACGCTTACGACGTTGGAGCCATCTTCGACGACGACGGTGGGGCCGTCATTGCCGGCTTCTTCATGCGGTTCGGGCGCGCTTTCGCCTGCATCGACATGGAATTGCAGCGCGAAATCTACGGCCGGGTCAACGAAGGCGGTGATCGCGGAGTAAGGGATGAACAGGTGCGAGGGGATCTGGCTGAACGACAGGCCAACTTCGAAATGTTCAGCCTCAACCTTCAGGTCCCAATATTTGTGCTGAAGCACAATGGTCATTTCATCGGGGAAGCGTTCGTGCAGATGCTGCGGAATGGCAACGCCCGGTGCTTGCGTCTTGAACGTGATGTAGAAATGATGGTCGCCGGGCAGGCCATCGCGCGCGACATCGCCCAGCACGCGGCCAACGACGGCGCGCAATGCCTCTTGCACGACGTCATCGTAAGGAATCAGGCTATCTACATGCTCTTCGGTCATGGTTACTTGGTGGACCGCCGGGCGTGTGAAATCAAGATACTTGTTGCCTTAAGCCAACTTGCCAAATGCGCGCATGTGGCTATATCGGCGGTCATGCGTACAGGCTCCATAAGTCGCAAGACGAACGAAACGTCCATTGATGTTGAGGTGAACCTCGACGGCACTGGTGTATATGAAGTGTCAACGGGCATCGGTTTTCTCGACCATATGCTTGAGCAACTGTCGCGCCATTCGCTGATCGACCTGAAGGTGAAGGCCGTTGGCGATCTGCACATTGACCAGCACCACACCACCGAAGACACCGGCATCGCGATTGGTGAGGCGGTGTTGCAGGCATTGGGCGATAAGCGCGGTATTACGCGTTATGGCACGGCTTATGCGCCGATGGATGAAACGTTGACGCGCTGTGCGCTCGACATTTCGGGGCGGCCCTATTTCGTGTGGAAAGTGTCACTTGGTATGCCGCGTCTTGGCGAGTGGGATACCGAGCTGATCGAACATTGGTTCCACAGCTTTGCGACCAGCGCGGGCATTACGCTGCACATCGAAAATCTCTATGGTTCGAACAACCACCACATCGTCGAAAGCTGCTACAAGGCTTTGGCCCGCGCATTGCGCCAAGCGGTCGAGATTGACCCGCGCAAGGCAGACGCCATTCCGTCGACCAAGGGCACGCTCTAGGCCGTGTCGCTTGCGCTGATTGATTATGGCGCGGGCAATCTGCATTCGGTGCACAATGCGTTGAAAGCGGCGGACGCAGGCGACGTGCATGTGACCGCCGACCCTAATGTTGTTGCCAAAGCCAACCGCATCGTTCTGCCCGGCGTTGGCGCCTTTGCGCATTGCATGGAGGCGCTGTCCGCGATTGACGGCATGGTTGCCGCAATGGAGCAGCGCGTGCGCGTTGAGGGCATTCCGTTTCTAGGCATTTGCGTCGGGATGCAGCTGTTGGCGGATGCGGGCGTTGAGCACGGCACGACGCGCGGGCTCGGCTGGATCAGTGGCACCGTCCGCGCGATTGCACCGGCTGTAGATTTGAAAATCCCGCATATGGGTTGGAACGACGTTGTTCCAACGCAAGGCGCGCCGCTGATCGAAGCGGGCGAGGCGTATTTTCTGCATAGTTACCATTTTGGTGCGACGGACGATGCGGAGGTGCTGGCGAAAACCGACCATGGCGGGCCTTTGGTCGCGGCAGTTGGTCGTGACAACATAATGGGTGTTCAGTTTCATCCCGAGAAAAGCCAGACTTATGGCATAAATTTCCTCAAACGCTTTTTGGAGTGGATGCCGTGATAGTCTTCCCCGCGATTGACCTTAAAGGCGGCGAAGTTGTGCGCTTGGCCGAAGGCGATATGAACCGCGCAACGGTCTATGCCGATGACCCCGCTGCGCAGGCGATGCTGTTTGCCGAACAAGGCGCAGAGTTCCTGCATGTGGTGGATTTGGATGGCGCCTTTGCCGGTCGTCCCGAAAATGCCGAGGCGGTTGAAGGCATCATCGAAAACTTCCCCGGGTACATCCAATTGGGTGGCGGCATCCGCAATACGCAGACGGTTGAACGCTGGTTCGACATGGGCGTCGCGCGGTTGGTGATTGGCACGGCCGCGCTCAAAGACCCGCAGTTTGTCAAAGAGATGGCGCGCGAATTTGAAGATGGCATTGTGGTTGCCGTGGACGCACGCGACGGCTTCGTCTCGACCGAGGGCTGGGCTGAGAAATCGGACATGCCGGTGATTGATCTGGCCCGCCGGTTCGAAGATGCAGGCGTGGCGTCCATCCTGTTCACCGATGTGGGGCGCGACGGGATGCTGACCGGATGTAATATCGACGCGACCGTTGATCTGGCGCGGCGGGTGAACATTCCCGTGATTGCCAGCGGCGGGGTGAAGGGCATTGATGACATCCACATGCTCGCGCTGCATGCCAAGGACGGAATCGAGGGCGTGATTACCGGCCGC
This sequence comes from Sphingomonadaceae bacterium PASS1, assembly GCA_002255985.1. Classification (GTDB taxonomy): domain Bacteria; phylum Pseudomonadota; class Alphaproteobacteria; order Sphingomonadales; family Sphingomonadaceae; genus Sphingorhabdus_B. The sequence goes on along the minus strand of NKIR01000001.1, from coordinate 466,296 downwards.
GCGATTTATGACGGACGGCTGGATCTGGCCACGGCGATTAAAGTGGCGGAGCGGGCGTGAACGTGCCTTCAAATTACACCGAAGCCCTGAGCAGCGGCCGCTTGCGGCTGCGTCCGTCGAAGGGTGCGTATAATGCTGGTGCATCAACGATGGGCGTTCTTCGACGTTCATCAGCGCGTGCCGCGCTGATGGCTCAGGACTGCGGTGAAACGTCGATGGCGAATTGCGGTTGACCGTCCGCGTCCGTGTCATTCCCTGTCTGGACGTCTCCAATGGCCGCGTGGTCAAGGGTGTGAACTTTGTCGACCTGCGTGACGCCGGTGATCCGGTGGAGCAGGCGCAGGCATATGATGCGGCAGGTGCCGACGAGCTTTGCTTTTTGGATATTGGCGCAAGCCATGAAGGGCGCGGTACCATTATCGATGTGGTCCGGCGGACCGCAGAAGTATGTTTCATGCCGCTGACCGTTGGCGGCGGCGTCCGCAGTGCGGAGGATGCGCGGGCATTGCTGCTTGCAGGCGCGGACAAGGTTGCGGTCAACAGTGCTGCAGTCGCGCGGCCCGAAGTCGTCGCCGATATCGCCACACGTTTCGGTAGCCAGTGCGTGGTCGCTTCGGTTGATGCGCGCAGGACCGGTGACCATTGGGAAATCTTCACCCATGGCGGACGCAAGCCGACGGGCATAAATGCACTAGAACATGCCGTAAAACTCGCCGAACTTGGCGCAGGCGAATTGCTCGTCACCAGCATGGACCGTGACGGTACACGTGATGGCTATGACCTTGCACTTACCCGCGCAATTGCCGATGCGGTCAATATCCCCGTTGTCGCCAGCGGCGGCGTCGGTAACCTTGACCATTTGGTCGACGGCGTCCGCGAAGGCCATGCGAGCGCGGTGCTTGCTGCGTCGATTTTCCACTTTGGTCAGCACAGCATCGCCGACGCCCATGCGGCGTTACTGGCGGCGGGATTGCCTGCGCGGAACTAAAAAATTCGCTTCCCGAGTCCTTGACGTGTCATAAAAACACCCTATCTGGGCTCCGTTAGCACTCGTCCTGTATGAGTGCTAGCGCACATTCATTGCCGTCCCCTGCTTGTTGTAGGCGTGGCGGGATGGCGAAACAGAAAAAGGATAGTTCAACATGGCATTTCGTCCATTGCATGATCGCGTTCTCGTCCGTCGGGTCGAGGCCGAAGCAAAAACCGCTGGCGGGATCATCATCCCTGATACAGCTCAGGAAAAGCCACAGGAAGGCGAAGTCGTCTCCGTGGGTACCGGTACACGCGCCGATGACGGCACTGTAACCGCACTCGACGTCAAAGCTGGCGACAAGATCCTGTTCGGCAAATGGTCGGGCACCGAAGTCAAGATCGATGGTGAAGACCTGTTGATCATGAAGGAATCGGATATTTTGGGAATCGTTTCCTAAACAACGCACATGTTTCCCGGCGCAGGCCGGGATCCAGTCCAAACACAAGAATCTGGACCCCAGCCTTCGCTGGGGCACACAATTAAAGGAAAAATATCATGGCTGCTAAAGACGTGAAATTCGGCCGCGATGCGCGTGAACGCATCCTGCGCGGCGTAGACATTCTTGCTGACGCTGTAAAAGTAACGCTTGGTCCAAAGGGCCGTAACGTTGTTATCGACAAGAGCTTCGGCGCACCACGCATCACCAAGGACGGCGTTACCGTCGCCAAGGAAATCGAACTGAAAGACAAGTTCGAAAATATGGGTGCACAGATGGTCCGCGAAGTTGCTTCGAAGACCAACGACATTGCCGGTGACGGCACGACCACTGCAACAGTTCTGGCGCAAGCGATTGTTCGCGAAGGCATGAAGTCGGTTGCAGCGGGCATGAACCCAATGGACCTGAAGCGCGGCATCGACACTGCGGTAAACGCGGTTGTTGCTGACCTTGTAAAGCGTTCGAAGCCAGTTGCTGGTTCTTCGGAAATCGCACAGGTCGGTACGATCTCTGCAAATGGTGAAGCTGAAATCGGTAAGATGATTGCAGACGCCATGGAGAAGGTTGGCAAGGAAGGCGTCATCACCGTCGAAGAAGCTAAGGGCCGTGAAAGCGAACTCGAAGTTGTCGAAGGTATGCAGTTTGACCGTGGTTACCTGTCGCCATATTTCATCACCAACACCGAGAAAATGTCGGTCGAGTTGGACAACCCATATATCCTCATCCACGAAAAGAAGCTCGGCAACTTGCAAGCCATGTTGCCAATCCTCGAAGCTGTGGTGCAGTCGGGCCGTCCATTGCTCATCATCGCTGAAGACGTTGAAGGCGAAGCGCTTGCAACTTTGGTCGTCAACAAGCTGCGTGGCGGCCTGAAGATTGCTGCGGTTAAGGCACCTGGCTTTGGCGATCGTCGCAAGGCGATGCTGGAAGATATTGCGATCCTCACCAAGGGTGAAATGATCAGCGAAGATCTGGGCATCAAGCTTGAAACCGTTACCTTGGGCATGCTCGGCCAAGCCAAGCGCGTCACCATCGACAAGGACAACACCATCATCGTCGACGGTGCTGGCGAAACCGATGCGATCAAGGGCCGCGTAGAAGCGATCCGTGCGCAAATCGAAAACACGACCAGCGATTATGACCGTGAAAAGCTGCAAGAGCGTTTGGCGAAACTCGCCGGCGGTGTTGCCGTGATCAAGGTCGGTGGTTCGACCGAAGTTGAAGTGAAAGAGCGCAAGGACCGCGTTGATGACGCGCTGCACGCAACCCGCGCAGCCGTCGAAGAAGGCATCGTCCCAGGCGGCGGTACTGCACTTCTTTATGCAACGAAGGCTCTCGAAGGCCTCAAGGGCGCTAACGACGACCAGACACGTGGTATCGACATCATCCGTAAGGCGATTGTTGCTCCATTGCGTCAGATCGCAGCCAACGCCGGATATGACGGCGCAGTTGTCTCGGGCAACCTGCTTCGTGAAAACGACGAAACCATGGGCTTCAACGCATCAACCGATGTGTATGAAAATCTTGTGGCATCGGGCGTTATCGACCCGACCAAGGTTGTCCGTACAGCGTTGCAAGACGCGGCATCGGTTGCTGGTCTGTTGATCACCACGGAAGCTGCGATTTCCGATGCGCCAGAAGATAAGGCCGGTGGCGCCGGCGGTATGCCAGGCGGCATGGGCGGAATGGGCGGCATGGGCGGTATGGACTTCTAATAGTCCAACGCTTTTTGAAGCACAGCAAATGGGCCGGAGGGGAGACCTTCCGGCCTTTTTGTTGTGTGGTTCCGTGTGTGGCGGCGCTTACTTCGCGCCGCGGCGTTGTTCGGCGATGCGTTCGGCGGTGAGGAGCAAAGCTTCTAGGTCAGCCAGATCGATGTCGAAGCTTTCATGCGCTTCTTGGACGGCCTGATCGATATCGGCCCGTAACAGTCCAACGGGCAGGGTAGGCGCAGGAACCGCGCGATGTGGATAGCTGTGGCCGCTGAAGCGGTGGAATAACCAGCCTGCCGCAAGCAATGCCGCGGAATTGGCAGCGACGATCGACAGGGGGTACAAATAGCCCGCGTCGACAATGGCTTGGCCGCCCAATATGGTCGTGATTGCGACCGCGCCGCTGGGTGGATGAAGACAACGCAGCAACGACATCAATAATATCGACGCGGCAACGGCAATGGCGATGGCGGCAAAAGTGACGGGTACCCAATGCAGCACCGTCACGCCGACCATCGCGGAAATGACATTGCCGCCGAACACGGGCCATGGCTGTGCCAATGGGCTTGATGGCACTACGAATAGCAGCACGGCCGATGCGCCAATGGGGGCAATTAGGAACGGCAAAGCAGGGAACATGTCCTGAATGCCAAGTCCCACAAGCGCCGCGATAAGGACGCCAAGGCCGGCACCGGCACATGCAACCAACCGGTCATGCAAGCTTGCGCCGGCCAGTTTCGGTACGAAAAAACGCCACCGGCTGGATGTTTCTCCGGTCGCCATACGCTTATGCGCTCATGTGCTGCAGCATCTCGCCCATTTTCTGGTGGAGCATATTCATTGCCTTCAACGGCCGAACCATGACCTTGAAATGGGTGATGAGGCCATCATCATCGCAGCTGATCATGTCGATGCCATTGATCGCGATACCGTCGATCACGGTCTTGAATTCCAGGATGGCGCTATTCTCGCGGTGCCATTCGCCGACATAGGAAAATTCGGCATTGCCCAGCGTATGCCCTGCGGCGGCGAGATATTTGGCGGTGATTGCCTTGCCCATTTGCGGCGAGTGCACAACCGGGCTTTCAAATACACAGTCGTCGTGCAGCACGGCGGATATAGCCGTTGCATCGCGTGACAGGGCAACTTTGTGCCAGATTTCGGCGGGGTTATGGGGCATGACGTGTTCTCCTATACCGTAGTGCTGAGCCTGTCGGGGGTAGTGCTACACCCGATAAGCGCCCTTCGACGGACGCAGCCGCTTTGCGGCTGCTGCTCAGGGCTACGGTGTTTATTAATATCCCAGATCGAGGTTTACCATTGGCTCAAGCGGCGCGCCTTGGCGGTAGCGCTCCAGATTTTCGAAGAAGCGCGTGGCGGAGCGCACGAACATCTTGTCCTGCGCACGGCCCGACAGGTGCATGGTGACATGCGCGTTGTCGAGGCTCCACAAAGGGTGATCGGCGGGCAAAGGTTCGGGCGTCGTCACATCAAGGAAGGCATTGGCGATGTGCTTGTCCTGCAACGCGGTGACCAATGCGTCCTGATCGATGACGGAACCGCGCGCGATGTTGATGAGCGTTGCGCTATTTTTCATCGCGGCAAGTTCGTCTGCGCCAATCATGCCGTCGGTTTCCGCGGTCGCGGGAACGGCAAGGATGACCCAGTCAAAATCGCCCAATTGGGCACGCCATTGATCGGGCGTTAGCGTGTTTGGACCCGCCGAGCGGCGCACAATGGTGACATCGACGCCAAATGGCTTCAGCCGCTCTGCAATAAGCTTCCCGATCGCGCCATAGCCAAGCAGCAAAGCCTTGGAACCGAACAGTTCAACCTTGCCGGGCGAATCGAGCAGCCATTCGCGGCGTTCCTGCGCGCGGACAACTTCGCGATAGTTTTTGGCGACGGTCAGCGTGCCCATGACGACATATTCGGCGATGGTGATCGCGTTAATGCCTGCGCCATTGGTGACAACGCAGCCCTGCGCCTTCAACTGCGCCAGCGGCATGCCGTCGACACCGGCATAGATGCTGTTCAGCCATTTCATGTTGGTCGCGGCATTGATGACCGTGGCCATATCGCCCTTGTCATACATGTCGAACCAGCCAATCTCGGCCTGCGGTGAGAGGGCGAGCGCCTCTTCCTTGGACATGAAGAAATGCGGCTCGATCCAATCGGGCAAACGCGGTTCAATGAGGGGGCGCACAAGGCCCGACATCACGAGTTTCGTTTTGGTCATGCGGCAAAAGCCTTCCAAGTTACAAAGATTAAGAACGGGATGCCGACAAGATCGGTCACCGCAATGGTTTTCAGCGCGGGCGGGGAGCCTGCAGACCAATAGAGAACCAAGAATGACAACATGCTGACGCCGACGCCAACGCTGGCAATGCGGCGGCTCGCAGGGTCAAAAGCAGCCCAGACAGCAAGCAGAAAGATAACGAGGAACAGCGCAGCGCGATGATGCAGCAACAGAAACAAGGGGTTGTCGCTAGCGACGCGGTAAAGCTGCCCAATCATCGCCGGACGGAACAGCGCTAGCGCGGGCAACGCGTGGATACCCGCAAGGATGAGCCAAGCAATTTTGAGCATCATATATCCAACTTCCAATCCCAACCCAGCGGGTCGCCGTCCATCACTTCTACGCCTTTGGCGATCAGGTCGTCGCGGATCGCGTCGGACTTGGCGAAGTCCTTGGCGGCGCGGGCTTCCTTGCGGGCGGCAAGGGCGGCTTCGATTTCGGCTTCGGTGATGACGGCGGCTTTAGGGCGGATGCGCAGGTCGGTGCGGGTGAGGCTATTAAGGTTCAGACCCAGAACTGCGTCCATCTCGGCAATCGCGGCAATATGCTGTGCAACGTCGACCTTTTTCAAGCCGATGAGCGTTTCGAGTGACGTGATCGCAATTGCGGTATTGAGGTCATCTGAAACAGCCGCCGCAAAATCGTTAAGCGTCGCCGAAATTCCCGGAGCAACGTCACCCTGAACGTGTTTCAGGGTCTTACTTTCCGACGTCGCTAAGTAAGATGCTGAAACAAGTTCAGCATGACGAGCCTTGAGGTTTGAGACAGCCATCACCATCCGCTTCAACCGCACCAGCGCAGCCTGCAAACCCTCCCAGCTAAACTCCAGTTCGCTGCGGTAATGCGCTTGCAGGCACATCAGGCGGTAGGCGAGGGGGTGGAAGCCTTTGTCGATCAGCAATTGCACGCGCAGAAATTCGCCAGATGATTTGCTCATCTTCCCACTGCGTTCGATCAGGAAATTGTTGTGCATCCAAAATTGTGCGCCGCTGTGGCCACTGCCGCAGCGCGCCTGATTTTGGGCGATTTCATTGGGGTGGTGGATTTCGCGGTGGTCGATGCCGCCGGTGTGGATGTCAAACGGCAGGCCGAGCAGCGCCTCTGACATTACCGAGCATTCCAAATGCCAACCCGGCGCGCCTTTGCCCCATGGGCTGTCCCATTCCATTTGCCGTTTTTCGCCCGCTGGCGTCTTGCGCCAGATGGCAAAGTCGGCGGCGTGGCGTTTGCCTTCGACCTCTTCGATGCGGCCTTCTCCGTCCTCGGTCTTGGCTCGGGCCAATGCGCCATAATTGGCAACGGTCGATGTGTCGAAATACAGGCCAGATTCCAATTCGTAGCAATGCTTGTCGGCAATGCTGGTCGCATAGGCGATCATCGCAGGGACATATTCGGTCGCAATCGACCAATGCGCGGGCTGACGGATGTTCAGCGCCTTGATGTCGTCCCAATAGGCTTGCGTGTAATGCCGCGCGATGTCCCAGATCGACTGCGCCTTTTCCGCCGCCATCTTCTCCATCTTGTCTTCGCCCGCATCGGCGTCGTCGGTCAGATGGCCGACATCGGTGATGTTGATGACATGGGTGAGCTTATAGCCCTTATATGACAGCACCCGGCCAAGCGTATCGGCAAAAACATATGCGCGCATGTTGCCGATGTGCGGGTAATTATAGACCGTCGGGCCGCAGGTATAGACCCGCGCCTCGCCATGATGAACGGGTGTGAAGGTTTCCAGTTGCCGGGTCAGGCTGTTAAAGAGTTTAAGCTCGGACATGGATGGTTCCTTGCGTTGCCAAACTGGAATCGTCAACACTCACCGTAGCCCTGAGCCTGTCGAAGGGCGCTTATCGGTGTTGCGCTGCAGTCGAGAGGCGCCCTTCGACGGGCGCAGGCGCTGCCTGCTGCTCAGGGCTACGGTAATATTTAAAACCCGTCCCAGCGGATCGCTTGATCAATCTCCACGCTGGCTACGGTAATATTGTTCACCGGCGCATCGGCTGCGGCGTGGATTTCTACTGCCCTACATATGGTCGAGATTACAGCCACGTTCCAACAATATCGGGCGGAGCGCGCGGTATGCCGCCGGGGTCTTGTTCAGCGGGATCGTGGGATAAAGATGATGAACGATGTGATATTGCATGCCCGATGACCAGATATTGCCCATGCGGCTTTTGAAGGCTCTGGTGTCCTTATACCGTCCTTTTTCGACGCCGGGATGATGCGGAGCCCAGCTGAGGTAGAATGAAATATAGGTCAGCGCCAAATGCCGCGGCAGCCACCACAGCAACGCAGCCTCTATCGCATAGCCGCTCAGTGCCAAAGCGGCGAGAATGCCGAAGAACAAGATTTTGTTGATAATCGCGTCCGTCAAAGCGGACTTGGCGGCTGGGCTGTCCCATTGCTGCAACAGCTGGCCATAACGGTTAAAGCCCCCTTCGGCCCGGGGTTGGCGGTTGACGATGGTTTTCCATAATGCCTGCAACGGACCGGTTGCGTGGGTCGAATAGTCGGGGTCCAACAGCGGATCATTGGCGTGCTTATGATGCTCCATATGCGTGATCCGCGCCGTACGCAGCGGAAGCGTCAACGGAATGAGCGACCAGTGTCCGACGAGCTCGTTGAACCATTCCAGTTTTGATCCCTTTGGCGCGATAATATAGTGCTGGGCATCATGCGAGGGCAGGTAGCTCGCCGTGATATTGATCGTCGCGATGATGAAGCCAAGCCACAACGGCATAATGCCGGTAAAGACCAACGGCCATAATGCGATCCAAATGGCCGTGTTCGTAATGCCCCAAAACACCATGAGCCACGGAATGCCGCCCATGAACTGTTCGGCAATTGCCTTTTCCCGCGCGCGCAGGCTTTGACTGGTCATATCCATTTGCCCCGATATGTCGCGATCAAGCCCAGCACCGTTCCGATAATCAGACCGAATTGGAGCGGCGACAACGCAAAGGGTGCGTTCAAATCCAGCCGGACCATCACTTGCGCAACCAAAGGCGCAAGGAAGGCGAGGCCAAAGAACAATGGCCCGAAAAAGAAGAGAGACTTCACTACTGACATTGGTGTCGACAATGCTGGAAATGCGCGATTAGGTCAAGGCAGCTTGCGCCGTCGAAACTCCCACCTCCAACCTCCTGCCTCCAACCGTCACCCTGAACTTGTTTCAGGGTCTTAATTTTTTCGCCTTTACCGCCGCGAAAGTAAGACCCTGAAACAAGTTCAGGGTGACAGATATTCTCATAGGGCTGCGGTTTTCAAAACCCGTCCCAGCGGATCGCTTGGTCAATCTCCACGCGGGGGACATTGAAACTGTTCACTGGCGCATCGGCATCGCGATAGCCAATCGCCATGCCGCAGAAGAAAATATGATCGTCATCAATGTTGAGCAATGCGCGCATCGTCATGCCGTACATCGCCCAAATTTCCTGCGCGCAGCTGTCGAGGCCTTCTTCGCGCAGCAACAGCATGACCGTTTGCAGCCACATGCCCATGTCCGACCATTGCGGCGGGCCCATATATTTGCGCGTGTAGGTGAACAATTGCACCGGCGCGCCGAAGCTGTCCCAGTTTTTCGCCATTTGCGCGACACGGCCAGCGCCATCTTCGCGCGCCAAGCCAAGCGCGTCAAACATCGCCTTGCCCACGCCGCGGCGTTGGTCTTCGTAACGGCCCTCCAGCCCCTTGGGATAGATGTCATATTCATGGCCATCACCCATGGGCGCAGTGGCGGCTTTGGCCTTTATCTTTGCGGTGAGGTCAGCCAGCGGCGCACCTGTCATTATGACGGCATTCCAAGGCTGCGTATTGCCACCCGATGGTGCTCGCTGCGCCTTTTTGAGCACGCGTTCGAGGATTTCCCTTTCGACGGGCGTATCCAGAAATTGACGGACGGAACGCCGTGATGCGACGGCTTCGGTAACGTTCATGTGTATTTCCCCGCAGATTTAATCGTCTGATTAAAGCATATTCTGCGGGGTGTGAAAGGCAAGCCTATTCCTCGTCAAACAAGCCGGCGAGCTGTTCGATCATCGTGCCGCCCAATTGTTCAACGTCCATGATGGTGACGGCGCGTTTGTAATAACGGGTGACGTCATGGCCGATGCCGATCGCGACCAATTGCACGGGCGATCGCGTTTCGATCATCTCGATAACCTTGCGCAAATGCTGTTCCAGATAGCCGCCATGGTTGACCGACAAGGTGCTGTCATCAACTGGCGCGCCGTCAGAAATGACCATCAAAATGCGGCGGTCTTCTGCGCGCGCAATCAGGCGGTTGTGCGCCCATAGCAAAGCTTCGCCGTCGATATTCTCTTTAAGCAAACCTTCGCGCATCATCAGGCCAAGGTTGCGCTTGGCATGACGCCATGGCTCATCGGCTTTTTTGTAGACGATGTGGCGCAAGTCGTTGAGGCGGCCGGGCATGGGTTGCCGTCCAGCAGCGAGCCAATCCTCACGCGCTTGCCCGCCTTTCCACGCACGGGTGGTGAAGCCCAAAATTTCGGTTTTAACGCCGCAGCGTTCCAGCGTGCGCGCCAATATGTCGGCGCTGATCGCGGCGATGCTGATCGGCCGTCCGCGCATCGATCCGCTGTTGTCGATAAGCAAGGTTACCACGGTGTCGCGGAAATCGGTTTCGCGTTCGATTTTGTACGACAGCGAGCTGCCCGGCGAGACGACGTTGCGCGCGAGCCGCGCTGCGTCGATCATGCCTTCTTCCTGATCGAAATCCCAACTGCGGTTTTGCTGCGCCATCAGGCGGCGTTGCAGACGGTTGGCGAGCTTTGTCACCACCGATTGCAGGTTGGACAATTGCTGGTCGAGATAAGCGCGCAGCCGGTTCAGCTCTTCTTCGTCGGCAAGCTCGGTCGCGGTGATGGTCTCGTCATATTTGGTCGACCAGATTTTGTAATCGCTTTGCGGCAGATGGTCCCAATTGCGGCGCTGCGGGGTAACGGGCTGCATGCCGTCATCCCCCATTTCGCCGTCGGCACCGTCCTGATCGTCCATATCCTCGCCGTCATAATCGGCCTCGGTTTCTTCGCCTTCGCCCTGTTGTGGTTCGGCGCGCGCTTCGGCTTGGCCAGCTTCGCCTTCGCCATCATCATCGCTGTCGCCATCTTGGTCTTGGCTGTCCTCGGCATCGTCGCCGCCCTCATCGGCATCGGACGGGTCGATGTCGCCCTCGGTCAGGTTCAGATGCTCCAACATCGATTGCGTAAGCGCTGCAAATGCACCCTGATCGTCAAGCGCACGACCGAGTGCATCAAGGTCGCTGCCTGCTTTTTCCTCAATCCAGCCACGTAGCATATCGACGCCAGCAACCGCCGCGTCAGGTATGGTTGCGCCCGTCAGGCGTTCGCGCACGATAAGCGATAACGCCGTCGATATCGGTACTTCGTCAGCGGACTGTGCGCGGCTGATCGGGTCGGTACGCAATTTGAGTTCAAGCGCGTGGCCAAGATTTGCGGCAATACCCGCCATGTTGCGGGAACCCAATGCCTCAACGCGTGCATTTTCCACGGCGTCAAACGCAGCGCCAGCAATGACTTCGGATGGACGCAATGCCGCATGGCGCGCGGCATTATGGTGCTTGAGCTTCAGGGAGAAACTATCGGCAAAGCCACGTGCTTCGGCCACTTGCTCTGGCGGCAGCAACCGGCCGGGCATGGGCACTTTAAAATTTTTGCCCGCTTGCGTCGGCGCGTCGGCGGTGAACGCAAGTTCAATCTCCGGCTCATGCGCGAGTGCGCGGGCCGTGCCGGTCAGGACTTGTTTGAACTGTTCAAGTGGAGATTCGTTCGCCATCAATCGGCCACCCGCTTACATGCCGCTGCAATGTCTGCTTTCGTCGGCTTAACCGGCGCGCGCAGCGTAAAGACGTGCGCCTGTGCGGTGGCAACGCGATCTTCGGTTGTGCGCGCGCCATTGACGACAGCCGCAAAATCCTTGCACACGGCAAGGCTGCGCAAATAATCGCTATGGCCAGCACCGCCGCCCGATACATCGGTGGTATCAATGATGGTAAAGCCCGTTTTGGCAGGCTCTGTCTGATATTTGGTCTTTGTTGCAAAGCAACGCTGCGGCAGTCCTTTGGCCTTCAAATCCTTGGCTTCGAACGGACTGAAGCAATAAGGTGATCCCAGGCGCGGATATCCATGGACAGCGCGCGACACAGCAAGTGCACGGTCGCTCAGAGAGGCGTAGACGGTCACGCGCCGGTCGTTATTGACGCGGCGGGCGGCCAACACTTCTTCAGCAATATCGCGTTCGAAATCTTCACGATCAACATCAGGCGACGCCAATATGATATTGGAAATATTGCTGGAATCGGCATTGGTCGATGTGCGGTCGACATATTCCACTGCCGGGGTGACAAGCCGTGCGCCGAGCGAATGCGAGACAATCACAATTTCCTTGACCCATTGTGTTCGCGCCAATTTGGTCAGAAAGTTCCGGAAATTGCGCTCGTCCCAATACATGTTTGTTTCGTCAACGGCGTAGCTCAACAGATTGCCCTGCGATGGCCAGCTATAATGCACAATCGGGCCGTCAAAATTGCTCATTGCGCCAATCTGGACGGTGTCGCGGGCGGTGGTTTGCAATGTCTCGCGATAGCCATGCACATATAAAAGGACGCGGCCCTTGCGCAGGTTCGCGGCATCACGCAATCCAGCCCACCATGCGTCTTCCTGTTGAAACGCTAATGGCACCACCAATTGCTTGTCGCCCTTGGCGGGCTTGATCGTTTCTGGCGGAGAGAACCGGCCAAATCGAAGCCGGTCGGCGCGATGGTTGGTCAGTTTGATGGTGTCGCCGCGGCAATCGGGCAGCCGGCTGGTGACGATGAAATAATCTTTTCCGCTGACCGACGCGCTGTCATTCTGCGCCGGGTTACAGCGCGGGTTTTCCGCCAGCACATTGTGGGGAATGTCGCCATATTCGACAGCCACAGTGCAGCCCGCCAGCAGCATCGGCAAAAGGAGAAGGGGAGCTTTGCGCATTATTTCCCTTTAGGATTGGCTGCGCGCCATGCCTTTACCGCGTTCAGTGCGCCGGACACATGACCCTTCACGCCCAGTTCGGAATAGGCGAACAGCACCTTTCCATCAGGCGCAATCACATAAGTCGTGCGGTTCGAACCGCCCATGATGGGAAGGCTGACCTTATAGTTTTTGATGACGGGTTTGGATGCGATACCAACGGTGAATTTGTTGCGGCATGCCTCCACCGAAAAACGCTTCAACGTGTCGATATTGTCCGCCGACATGCCAATGATCGATGCGCCATAGGCCGCAAAATCATCGGCTGCTTCGGAAAATTCATGCGCCTCGACGGTGCAGCCCGAGGTGAATGCCTTTGGATAGAAATATAAAACGACGGGGCCGCGTTTCAGGGCCTTGTTCAAATTATAGGTATATGCGTCGCCCGCCAAAACAGCCTGCGTGGTGAAATCGGTCGCGCGTGTACCGGGCTTGAGCGCGGCAAATGCAGGTGATGCGCTGAGCGCGAGCGCCAGAATAAGAGCAGTACGTTTCATAAATGGTCCCTTCAACGGTGTTTCGGCGAAATGGCCAACGTGCTTATAACTTGCCAACGACGCTTTCGGGCAGATCCTGACCAAAGACGCGCTGATAATATTCTGCGACCAAAGCGCGCTCTGCATCGTCACATTTGTTAAGGAACGACAGGCGGAACGCAAAGCCGACATTTTTGAAAATGGCGGTATTTTGTGCCCATGTGATGACGGTGCGTGGGCTCATGACGGTCGAAATGTCGCCATTGATAAAGCCCTGACGCGTCATTTCAGCGACCTTGACCATGTTGGCGACGGTCGCGGCATCGGTGCCCGATGCCTTGGCCAAAACGATTTCGCTTTCGACCTGCGCGGGCAGATAATTCAGGCCAACGACAATGTTCCAGCGGTCCATCTGCCCTTGGTTGATCGCTTGCGTGCCGTGATACAGCCCGCTGGTGTCACCAAGACCAACGGTGTTGGCAGTCGCGAACAGGCGGAAATATGGGTTCGGACGAATGACGCGGTTCTGGTCGAGCAGCGTTAGCTTGCCCTCGGTCTCCAACACGCGCTGGATCACGAACATAACGTCCGGACGGCCAGCATCATATTCGTCGAACACCAAAGCGGTCGGTGTCTGCAGCGCCCAAGGCAAAAGGCCTTCGCGGAATTCTGTGACTTGCTGGCCATCGCGCAGAACGATAGCATCACGGCCGATAAGGTCGATACGGCTGATATGCGCGTCGAGGTTGATACGGATGCACGGCCATTTCAAACGCGCGGCCACCTGTTCGATGTGCGTCGATTTACCGGTGCCGTGGTACCCCTGAACCATCACGCGGCGGTTGTGGGCAAAGCCAGCAAGGATCGCGAGCGTGGTGTCGGGGTCAAAGACATAGCTGTCGTCGGTGTCTGGAACCCGCTCATCGGCAATGGAAAACGCAGGACATTCCATGTCGACGTCAATGCCGAACATTTCGCGCACGCTGACGGTTTTGTCAGGGGCAGCGAGGATGGTCGTGTCGCTGCTGTTGGGCTGGATATTTGGAATGTCAGTCATGTCGTTCTCGTCAAATAAAGGCGGGAGATGTTTTAAGGTGCGTATAGGCAGCAATGACGTCTTGCAAAGCCTTTTCATAAGACCGGTTGCCGCCATTTTTATCAGGATGATAGGCGCGTACCTTGGCTGAATAGGCGCTGCGTAAGGCGCGCCTATCCGCATCCTCGCCAAGCCCTAGCGTCTTGAGCGCTTTGCGGTCCTCAGGCGACAGGAATTGGCCGTCAGCGCGTTCCTTTGGCATGCGTGACCGGAAGCGTGTGGATATGGCATCCAACGGGTCTTTGAAGTCCGCCCATTTGGGCGGCGAATCGACACTGCCGCTGGCACGAAAGGCACGGGTTTCGCTTGGCCATGCGTTGATGGGGCTTTGTGCTTCCATGATTTGTTCGGCGGTCATGCCAGCGAACCAGTTATAGCCTGCATTAAACTGCCGGACATGTTCAAGGCACAGATATTGATAGTCGCCGGGGCCATTGGCCGACGCGCGCTGGCCATGCGGGTCAGGCGCGCGAAATTCGCCTGCCTCTCGGCAGTGCGGGTGTGCGCAATGCCGCTGCGCACCGCGAACGCGGCCGTGAAATCGGTCGAATGTCTGCCGCGAATCCATAATTCCCCTTGGCGAAAAACTGCGGATATGGGAATACAGAGCTTATGGAAAAAGGCCCTGCACACATCGAAATGGAAACGCTGCTGACGGCAGCATTTGCGCCGACACATCTCGCGGTCATCAACGACAGCGCAAAACACCATGGCCATAGCGGTGACGATGGCTCGGGTGAATCGCACTTCACCGTGGAAATACAAAGCGCGGCGTTTGCGGGCGTATCCCGCCTGATGCGGCAGCGGATGGTGAACAAGGCGCTGGGTGATATTCCCGGCACGCGCGTCCACGCGCTGGCGATCAAGGCTAGTGCGCCGGGCGAATAGCAGCTAGCCTAAAGTGGAAACGAAACGACGGTCCAATGCGGGAGAAACGAAAATGCCAAAGCTGACCTATGCTGTTCTTATCGCTGGCCTATGCGCGTCATCAGCGCAAGCAGCCGAAACGACCGTAAATCGTCCCAAAGTTTATAGCGACATCGTTGCGTGCCGTGCCTTGGCAGATGCCGCTGCGCGCTTGGAATGCTTTGACGCGGCCAGCAAGTCGTTGGAAGAGGCAACCGAAAGCCGGCAGGTCGTGTTGCTTGATCAAGGCGACGTGCGGAAGACCAAGCGGTCGTTATTTGGTTTCTCCTTGCCCAAAATTCCGTTTTTCGGGGAAAGCGACGAGGAGCAGGACGAGGAGTTCAAGCAGATCGAAGGCGAGATTGACGGTATTCAAGCACTTAGCAACGGCCGATATCAGTTTGCGGTAAAAGACGCTGGCACATGGCAAACCACTGAAGGCAGTTGGTTTATTCTGAAGAACGGGCAAAAGCTTAAAATCAAACGTGGCGCTGTTGGCAGCTATATGCTGGTGGTTAACGGCAGAGCCATTCGCGTTAAGCGGGTTAGCTAAAGCCAAGTTTGGCGCAATATTACCAGCTAGTGCCGATTTCTTACAATCAAAATGGGCGTGTTTGCGTTTAGAGAAATTCGCGGTCCAACAACTGTCGCAATTCTATAAGGCAAAACATCATGACCGAACTAAACCATCGCCGTTTTTCCCTTTCAACAGGGATTGAAATGGATGCGTTTACTGCAGGTGACCCCGCCAATCCTGCGATAATATTCTTGCACGGATTTCCGGAATCGCACCGCACATGGCGGCACCAGATTGCCCATTTTTCAGATCGTTTTTTCTGTATCGCGCCCGATCAGCGCGGCTATCGAAATTCATCAAAGCCACAAAATGTCGATGCCTATACTGCTGACAAGTTGACTGCGGATATCTTTGCCCTGGCCGACGCGCTTGGTATCCATAAGTTCATCATTGCGGGTCATGATTGGGGTGGCGCGATTGCATGGAGTGTTGCGTTAAATGGGCAGCCAGGCGGACTTAACCCCGCATGGGCAGGCCGCGTGACGCGTGCAATCATCGCCAATGCGCCGCATCCCTATCTGTTCCAGCGGCTGATGATTAACGACATGCAGCAGCGGGCGGCCAGCCAGTATATGCGTGCGTTTCGTGACCCCGAAAATGATGCTGTGGTGCGTGAGGCTGGCCTAACAGGTTTGATGCTGAAGACAGTTAGCTGGGATAAGCCAAGCGCAATGGAGCCCGAAGAGCGGGCTGCGTTGTTGAAAGATTGGCAAGACCGCGATGCATGTTTTGGCATGCTCAATTGGTACCGCGCATCGGCAATATATGTGCCAGCGATGGATGAAGATGCCGAAATGCCTGCGTTTGCCGCAAGCGAATTCCCGACGCTTTTGACGCCGACGCTGGTTGTCTGGGCGATGGATGATCTCGCGCTGCCCGCAAGCAACATCGATGGCATCGAAAAATTGGTGTCTAATGTGACGATCACCCCCGTCGAGGATTGCGGTCATTTTGTCATCTGGGAACGGCCGGACGCGGTGAACGCGGCCATGGAGGCATTTTTAAACTGACTTCCAAAGCGTATGAACGGATTGTCGCGATCGTGAAATCGAAGGGCAAATAGGGCTTCTGGCATATTGCCCTTTCTGCGCGCGGCCCCTAAAGCGCGGGCATTGTGACTGAACGCATCATCTTTGCAATCCCCAAGGGACGGATTCTCGACCAGGCTTTGCCGCTTATGCAAGCGGCAGGTATCGAGCCTGAGCCAGCGTTCTTTGACGAGAGCAGCCGCGCGTTGCTTTTTGCGACCAATAATCCCGCAATCAGCATCATTCGCGTGCGCGCTTTTGATGTTGCCACCTTCGTAGCCCATGGCGCGGCGCATATTGGTATTGTCGGGTCCGACGTGATCGATGAATTTGATTATTCGGAGCTTTACGCACCGGTTGACCTCGGCATTGGCCGCTGCCGAATTTCGGTCGCGATGCCGCATGATGCCGTTGACGATGTTCAGGCAGGGCATATCCGCGTCGCAACCAAATATCCGGCGACCACGGCGCGCTATTATCATGCGCGCGGTATTCAGGCCGAATGCGTCAAGCTGAACGGAGCGATGGAGTTGGCGCCATCGCTTGGCCTTTCGGGACGCATTGTCGATCTGGTGTCGTCGGGCAAGACGCTCGCAGAAAACGGTTTGGTCGAAACGGCGATCATCTCGCACGTTTCGGCGCGGCTGATCGTTAATCGTGCGGCCTTTAAAATGATGAGCGGTACTATTCCTGCGTTGGTCCAGACATTTCGGGAATTGTCGGGCGCACGTGCAGCGGCTTAACGCATCTGACGCGGGCTTTGCTGACGCATTTGATGCGCTGGTAAATGGCCGGCGCGAGGCGGATGCCGACGTCTCCAGCGTTGTCACGCAAACCATCCGCGATGTTCGTGCGCGTGGCGATGTGACTTTGGCCGAAATGACCCAGCGTTTTGACGGCTTCGACCTCCATGCGGCGGGTTGGCACATTGATGCCGCGCAGTGCAAGGCGGCCTATGATGGCCTCGCGCCGGATTTGCGCGATGCGCTGACGCTCGCGGCAAAGCGGATAGAGGCGTATCACAACGCGCAATTGCCCGAAAATCGCGACTATCGCGATGCCGACAATGTGCGTTTGGGCGCGCGTTGGTCAGCGGTCGATGCGGCGGGGGTCTATGTCCCCGGTGGCCGTGCAGCCTATCCATCGTCGGTGCTGATGAACGCCATTCCTGCGAAGGTTGCAGGAGTGGAGCGGATCGTCATGGTCACGCCAACGCCCGGCGGAGAGACAAACCAAACGGTTATGGCTGCGGCCTATCTGGCTGGTGTCGATGAAATCTGGCGCGTCGGCGGCGCACAGGCAATTGCGGCGCTCGCTTATGGCACGGAACGTATTCGCCCCGTTGATGTCATTACCGGGCCCGGCAATGCATGGGTCGCCGAAGCCAAGCGTCAGCTTTATGGCGTGGTCGGCATTGATATGGTTGCCGGCCCTTCCGAAATATTGGTGGTCGCAGACGCAAAGAACGATCCTGAATGGATTGCGGCAGACCTGTTGAGCCAGGCCGAGCATGACCCCACCAGCCAGTCGATCCTGTTCACCGATGACGCCGGTTTTGCCGACACAGTCGCAAAAGCCGTTGTTGCCCAGATTGCAACGCTCGCAACCGGCGCCGTCGCGCGGCAGAGCTGGGATGATTTCGGCGCGATTGTGCTCGTCGACGATCTGGAAGGCGCAATGCCTTTGGTCAACCGCTTGGCGGGTGAGCATTTGGAGCTTGCGGTGGATGATGACCGCGCCGAACGGCTTTTCGATCTGGTGCGGCATGCAGGTTCGGTTTTCTTAGGCCGGATGACACCCGAGGCCATTGGCGATTATGTTGCCGGGCCAAACCATGTGCTGCCAACGGGACGCCGCGCGCGATTTGCGTCGGGCTTGTCGGTTCTCGATTTCATGAAGCGCACCAGTTTTATCGCGCTCGATAAAGCCGCCATCAATGCTATAGGCCCGGCAGCGGCAACGCTTGCCGATGCCGAAGGTTTACCCGCCCACGCGGCGAGTGTCAGGAAAAGATTATGAGTGCCAATAACGCCAGTGCGAAATCAAAATCCCGTTCGGCAGCGCGTCTTGCGTCCGTGCAGGCGTTGTACCAGATGGATATGGAAAATATCGGCATTGCGCGCCTTTTGAATGAATTCCATTCGCACCGTTTGGGTCAGGAAATTGAAGACGCGCAATATGCGGATGCCGACGCCGACTTTTTCGACGACGTTGTATCTGGCGTTGATGCCCGCCGCGAAGAAATTGACCTGCTCGTTGATGCCAAGCTTGGTGAACAATGGAAGATGGGCCGTCTGGACAAGACGATGCTTCAGCTTCTGCGTTGCGGTACTTATGAATTGATCGCGCGCCCAGATGTTCCCACTGCGACGGTGATCGACGAATATCTCGACGTCGCGCACGCCTTTTTCGACAAGAAAGATGCGAAGTTCGTCAACGGTTTGCTGGACGCCGTGGCGAAAGATGTTCGTAACTGAATGTCCTTTTGTCCTGAACTTGTTTCAGGATAGCGGACACATCGGCTAGCATTGCAGCATGACCACCGAATCCGCCTTCATCAATATATTGCGTGGCTTCGCGAAAGACCCCGCTGCGCGCGGGCTTCTGGATGACGCTGCGGTCGTTGAAGTGGGCGACAGCTGCCTAATCATCACGCACGACATGATGGCCGAAGATGTGCATTTCAGATCCAATGCAAATCCCGCCGATGTCGCGTGGAAACTCGTTGCCTCGAACCTGTCCGACCTCGCGGCGAAGGGGGCTTGGCCCATTGGCGTGCTGCTTGGCTTCATGCTTGGTGATGATGATTGGGACAGGGCATTTGCTGCCGGTCTGGAAAAGGTGCTTGGCCATTATGGCGTTGCCCTGCTTGGTGGGGATACGGTTTCCAACCGCGGTGATAAACGGGCGCTTGGGCTAACTGCGCTCGGTATCGCGACCACCCGCCCGGTGCCTTCACGCGCGGGCGCTCAGATCGGGGATGTCGTTTACGTTACCGGAACATTGGGCGACGCACTTGCCGGATTTGAGCTGATCGACGCAGGCTTTGACGAGGTTGCCGCGCTTGCCGATGCGTTCAACCGGCCACAGGCGCGCTTGTCCGAAGGGCAGAAGCTTGCGCCATTTGTCCACGCGATGATGGACATATCCGACGGACTTTTGATCGACGCAGAGCGCATGGCGACGGCCAGCCGGCTTGGCATCGAAATCGACCTGGCGCGTATTCCATTGTCGCCTTCTTATGTCAGCTATCGGACGGACAGTCTGGAAAGCCGGATGCAGGCGGCAAGCTGGGGCGATGATTATGAACTGCTGTTCTGCGCGCCGGCGAACGCACGGATAACCGTCGACGCAACCGCGGTGGGACGCGTGATTGCGGGCGGCGGGCTGACATTGTGTAACGGCGATAATCCTGTGAAATTGCCGCCTACACTGGGTTATCAACACCATTGACTGAAGTGGCGAAAATGGGGGCGTTTAAGGGTTGCCATCTCTGACGATGCCGCCTTATACGCCTATGGCTTGCAAATCTCGGGCGGAGAGGGGCAACATTCGTTGTTTATCCAATACAGGAGGGGAGAGATAATTTCATGTCTCTGACAATTATTGCAATATTATGCGGGTTACTTGCCGTCGTGTACGGTTTTGTAACCAGCCGCCAGGTGCTGAGCGCCTCGGCTGGCAATGAAAAAATGCAGGAAATCGCTGCGGCCATTCAGGAAGGCGCAAAAGCCTATCTTGGCCGTCAATACCGGACCATCGCCATCGTCGGCGTTGCTGTTGCGGTGCTTGTGGCGGTTTTCCTTGGCGTCATTCCAACCGTTGGCTTTGTCCTCGGTGCGGTGCTTTCGGGCGTTGCGGGTTATATTGGGATGAACATCTCGGTCCGTGCAAACGTCCGTACGGCTGCTGCGGCGCAGACAGGGCTTCAGGCCGGTCTGACCATGGCATTCCGCGCAGGGGCGATTACCGGCATGCTCGTGGCTGGCCTTGCCTTGCTCGCGATTGCAGG
Source organism: Sphingomonadaceae bacterium PASS1 (assembly GCA_002255985.1). Classification (GTDB taxonomy): domain Bacteria; phylum Pseudomonadota; class Alphaproteobacteria; order Sphingomonadales; family Sphingomonadaceae; genus Sphingorhabdus_B. The sequence goes on along the minus strand of NKIR01000001.1, from coordinate 445,675 downwards.
CTTCTTTTGGTATCTGACCGATGTCGCGATGATGGCACCGAACAGCCGCCCTGTAATCGATGCGCTGGTCGCATTGGCATTCGGCGCGTCGCTCATTTCCATCTTCGCACGTTTGGGCGGTGGTATTTTTACCAAGGCCGCTGACGTCGGCGCTGACCTTGTTGGCAAAGTTGAGGCTGGAATTCCCGAAGACGATCCACGCAATCCTGCCGTTATCGCCGATAACGTTGGCGACAACGTAGGCGATTGCGCTGGTATGGCGGCTGACTTGTTCGAAACCTATGTCGTCACCGTTGGCGCAACGATGGTTTTGATCGCGCTGCTGGTGCAGGGCGTCACTGACAGTGGATTGTTCATGAACCTCATGAGCTTGCCGCTGTTGATTGGCGGCGTGTGCGTTATCACGTCGATCATCGGAACCTATTTCGTCCGTCTTGGCGGTGGAAAGAACATCATGGGCGCAATGTACAAGGGCTTCCTTGTAACAGCAGTGCTTTCGGTTCCTGCGATCTGGTGGGCAATCAGCTATGCGCTTGGCGGTATGGAAACGAATGTTGGCGGGTTCACCGGTCGGACATTATTCTATTGCTCGCTGCTGGGTCTGGTCATCACTGGCCTGATTATCTGGATCACCGAATATTATACCGGCACCAATTACCGTCCGGTCCGTTCGATTGCGAAAGCATCGGAAACGGGCCACGGCACCAACGTTATTCAAGGTCTGGCGATCAGCCTTGAATCCACCGCGATGCCAACGCTTGTGATCTGCGCAGGTATCATCATCGCGTATCAGCTTGCCGGTGTTATCGGCATTGCCTTTGCTGCAACTGCTATGTTGGCATTGGCCGGTATGGTTGTGGCGCTTGATGCTTATGGCCCAGTCACCGACAATGCCGGTGGTATTGCCGAAATGGCTGGCCTTGATGAATCGGTTCGTGAAAAGACCGATGCACTTGACGCAGTTGGCAACACCACAAAGGCTGTAACCAAGGGCTATGCCATCGGTTCGGCTGGTCTTGCAGCACTTGTGCTGTTCGCGTGCTACACTGCCGACCTTCGGGAATATTTCCCCGATCTTGAGGTAAATTTCAGCCTTGAGAACCCCTATGTCATCGTTGGGCTCCTGCTCGGCGCGCTTCTGCCGTACCTGTTTGGTGCGATGGGCATGACAGCGGTTGGCCGTGCGGCGGGTGAAGTGGTGAAGGACGTGCGTGACCAGTTCGCGAACGACCCCGGCATCATGACCTACGCGTCAAAGCCAAATTATGCCCGTACAGTTGACCTCGTGACCAAGGCCGCAATCAAGGAAATGATTATTCCTTCGTTGCTGCCCGTACTGACGCCAATTGCGGTATATTTCATCATCACGGCCGTTGCAGGTCAGGCGGAGGGCTTTGCGGCTCTCGGCGCTCTCTTGCTTGGTGTGATTGTGGGCGGACTTTTCGTTGCTATCTCGATGACCTCGGGCGGCGGCGCATGGGACAACGCCAAGAAGTATATCGAAGACGGCAACCATGGTGGTAAAGGTTCGGAGGCCCATAAGGCAGCCGTTACCGGCGACACCGTTGGTGACCCATATAAGGATACCGCTGGTCCAGCGGTAAACCCAATGATCAAGATCACGAACATCGTGGCCTTGCTTCTGTTGGCGGCCTTGGCCCATGGTGCCATCTAAAGCTTATCCGCAGTAACGGTTTAAAAAGCCCCGCCGGAAGCGATTTCGGCGGGGTTTTTCGTGCCCGTCCGCTGCATTCATCGAAAAACGTCGACACAATATTTTGTCTTGCTTGCGTCTCTTTTTATCGAACGTATAACCAGAATATTAGTAATCATTTGCTGGGGAGCAGAGACTGTGAATAAAGTGATTTTGACGACATTACTCGCGAGTGCCGCCCTTCCTTTTAGCGTTGCTGCTGCGGAAACCGGAACTGGCGCTGCGTCCGCCACCGCAGCTGCCATGCAAGCGACCGATGCCCGTACAATCGTCGTTAATGCGCCTCGTGGCCGGGTCGATACGGCTGTATTTGGGAAGCGCCCGTTCATGCGCTCTCCGCGCCTGTCACCCGACGGCACCAAAATCGCTGTGATGATGACCAAGGATGGTGTCGATAGCCTGGGTTATATCGATGTTACCAAGCCCGGATCTGCGCCGATATTCTTTGCCCAAGCAGAAGAATTCCGTGAGGCGGGAGATCGCACCATCGGTTCATGGCGCTTTGTCGGCAACCGCACTATCGTTTTTACCGTCGCGTCACGTGAAATCCTTCAGGGTCGCCGCTCCGATGTTTCCCGTTTAGTTTCTTATGATTTGGAGACCAAAAAAATCAGCCCGCTGGCGTGGGATGGTGCGGGCGGAAGCGGCGCGAATATCCTGTTCATTGATGATGAAAAGGAGACATTATTGGTTTCGCGCGATGTCCTGAAAGACATGAGCTACAGCGGGAATCCGGAAGTCATCGAAGTTGATGTCCGCTCTGGAAAATTCAAGACCGTCATGCGTCCCAACGTTGAAGTCAGTTTCTGGTTGGTCGATGGCAAGGGTGTCATCCGCGCTGGTGTTGGCAGTGATGACGATAGCGGCAAGCAACGACTGATGTATCGTTCGGATGCCAGCGGCAGCATGAAGACCGTTTCGAATGAAGCCGATACCACATTTACGGGCACTCAGATCACACCGGATATTTTCCTGGATGAGCCGGACATGGCCATCGCGACGAGCAACAAGGATGGCTATCGCAAGGTCTACAAGGTCAGCATGAAGACGATGCAGATCGTTGGCGAACCCATGTTTGGTGTCAAAGGCTATGATGTTGGCGGGCCAATTGCCAACAAGGACCGCAACCAGCTTGCCGGGGTATCGTACACGAGCACGAGAGATCGTACGCGTTGGTTTGATCCGCGTTTGGCTGAAGTCCAAAAGCTGATGGATGAAGATTTTGGCCGTGGGAATGCGCAAATCATTGCGACGAACGACGGCGATACCAAAATACTTATGCTCATCGCCGATGTTGATGCGCCGGGTGGCTATTATCTATTTGATACAGAGACTGGTAACCTGAACCTGCTTGGCTGGGCGCACCCTGTGCTCAAGGATTTCCAGATGAATCCAACCGATTCCATCCGGTACAAGGCATCGGACGGCATGGAAATTGAGGCCGTGGTCACCTACCCGCGCCACCGTCCCGTACGCAAGAATTTGCCCGTCATTGTCATGCCTCATGGCGGCCCTTACGGCGTGCGTGACCAAGAAGAATTTGGCTTCTTCCCATGGCATCAGGCGATGGCAGAGCTCGGCTATGTTGTCATTCAGCCAAATTACCGTGGTTCGGGTGGCTACGGTAAGGAATTCGTCAAGGAAGGTCGCAAGACCAATGGTTATGGCTTGCGCATGCAGGACGATTTGAACGACGTGCTGACATGGTTTGGCCAATCCGGACTGATCGACCCCAAACGTGCATGCATCATGGGCTGGTCCTATGGCGGTTACGCCACGGCGCGTGGTGCGCAGCGCGATGCGGATAAGTGGAAATGCGCGATTGCCGGTGCGGGTGTCTATGACTTCCCGATGATGAAAGCCTATGACACGCGTGCATTTGGTGATTTTGGTGCAAACTTCCAGGCGACGGCAGATGACCTCATCGGCATTTCATCAGCGCGTAACACCAACGGGCCATGGTCTCCTATCTTGATCGTCGCAGGATTGCGCGATGCGCGTATCCCCATCGAACAATCACGCACACTTGTGTCGCGGTTAAAGAGTTCGGGCAAAAAAGAGGGTATCGATTTCCGCTATGTCGAACAGCCAAAGGGTACGCATAACTTGCCTTACGAAGACGTGCATATTGAATGGTTGAAAGAGGCAGAGGCTTGGGCCGAACGCTTTAACCCGGCCTATATCGCATCTGACCCGGACAAGGCGCCACCCGTAACGGTTACCCTCGCATCCAAATAAGCTGAAAATGCTACGACGAAAGGGCCGTCCCGAAGGGGGCGGCCTTTTTCGTTGGGCATTAGCATTTTATTTGCCGCTGTCTGCTAGGCCACTGACATTGGGGCAAGATGGATAGGTGCAGGGTGGCAACACAGGCATATAGCAACGACGATAGCGCAATTGTCGCTTCCCGGCTGGAAAGCTGGAAAGTGCTGTTTAGCAGCACGTTTGTGGCGCAATGGAATGCGCTTGCTCATGATTGCGCTGAACCCAATGCCTTTTGCGAAAGCTGGCTCTTAGCGCCTGCGTTGCGGCAGTTTGATCCACAAGGCCGCGTGCAGATATTCACGATTTGGCGCGGCGGCGAACTGTGCGGGCTGATGCCTGTCACGGGAAACCCGCGTTATGGCCGATGGCTTATACCGCATGTGCAAAACTGGCTGCACCACAACGCATTTTTGGGCGTGCCACTTGTCCGCACGGGGTATGAGACTGCTTTTTGGCAGGCATTTCTGGGTCTGATGGATCGCCAACCGGGCCGCGCGCTATTCGCGCACCTCAATGGGCTGCCCAACGATGGGCCGGTGGTAACTGCGCTGACGCATGTGGCACACACTCAACAACGGCGCTTCGACTGTGTTGGACGCACATCGCGCGCATTTCTGCAAAGCGACCTTTCCCCACAGGCTTATTTTGACGAAGCGGTGCGCGCGAAAAAGCGCAAGGAACTGCGGCGTCAGAAAAGCAGATTAAGTGAGGAGGGCGTTCTCACATTCCTGCGGAGCGATGGCGACGAGGGACTTGAGGCGTGGGCCGAAGAATTTCTCGTGCTCGAAAAGCGCGGATGGAAGGGGCCGAACGGCTCTGCACTTGGATGTGTCGACGCGACGCGCAACCTGTTTATCGAGGCGCTGAAGGGCGCGGCATTTGCGGGCAAGCTCGAACGGCTTGATCTGCGTCTTGATGGCAAGCCGCTGGCGATGCTGGTGAATTTCCTGTGCGCGCCGGGAAGCTTCTCCTTCAAAACAGCCTTTGATGAGGATTATGCACGCTTTTCGCCGGGTGTATTGCTGCAGATTGAAAATCTCGCACTGTTGGAACAGCGCGACATTGACTGGTGTGACAGTTGCGCTGCCGAGGGGCATCCGATGATTGATAGCCTGTGGGCGGGCAGACGAAGTGTCGGGCGCTATTCGGTCGCCATTGGCGGCGCTGGCCGCCGTGCCATTTTTGGCCGGCTGCTGAATGCAGAATTGGCCCGCAACAATGCGCGCGCATCACAGCCGGGCCAAAGCCTTGACGACATGAAGGACCGAGCATGACCGTTATATTTGACTCGGCTGAGCGGGAGTATTTCGCGGCGCAGTACCCCGAAACGCCGCACAAATTGCGGCACCAGATGCACGGCTATCCGCTGCTGACCATAGACGCGCTGGCGGCGCTCGGGGAAGCGCTACCCGCTGCATCAGTTGAGTATAACAAGGGCGATATTCCCGTCGGCATTGATCCCGCGTTGGTGCCTGCAAACGGCCTGAGCATCGGGGATACCATTCGCAACGCAGAAAGCAGCGGCAGTTGGGCGGTTTTGAAAAATATCGAACAAAAGCCGGAATATGCAGATTTGCTGTTGGGGATGCTTGCGGAGCTACGGCCGCATATCGAACAGAAGACTGGGCGGATGATGAAGCCGCAGGCGTTCGTATTTGTGTCCAGCCCCAATGCTGTGACGCCGTATCACTTCGACCCCGAACACAACATTCTGCTTCAACTGCGTGGAACGAAAGTGTTGACGCAGTTTCCAGCAGGCGACCCGCGCTTTGCCCCTGATGAAACGCACGAAAGCTATCACATAGGCGGGCACCGCAACCTTGTTTGGCATGACAGCATGGCCGAGGGTGGCACCGAATGGCCGCTGATGCCCGGCGAAGCGCTGTTCGTGCCCGTCATGGCGCCGCATTTCGTGCGCAACGGGCCGGACGTGTCGATATCTTTGTCGATTACGTGGCGCAGCGACTGGAGCTTTGCCGAGGCAGACGCGCGCGCGTTCAACAGCATCCTGCGCAAGCTAGGCGTACGGCCAAAGGCGCCCGGTCGTTTCCCGCACGAAAACAAAGCCAAGGCGATGGCATGGCGCGTCATGCGCAAATTGCGCGTGGGGTGAACGCGTCGGTTAAAACCGCTTTCTAAAGCTTAGTTCAAACACACGGCCACGCGGGTCGATATATCCCGGTTGATAGCCCAGCGGCACATTGCCATTTTGGTCACGCACATCGACAATGTCATTGAGGATGTTTTCAACACGGAATGTCACGCGGCTGCCTTTCAAGAACGGCAGTGCCTTTACAACGCGTGCCTGTTGGTCGAGGTTCACGAACAGGAAGGCGTTGATCGCCGCAATGTCGCTGAAGCGCAGATTATTGCTGCCGGGCAATCCGGTGCCATTGGCGGTCGTGCCGCTCTTGTACGTGCCCTGCAGGCGCAAACCAAAGCCCTTGTGGAACATGCCACCCGAAAGCTCGACCTCATGCCGTGACGCGCCCCCATTGCTGCTCGTGGCCGATCCATTGAGCAAATCGAGCAGCGGAACGCCGGGACGGATCAGGATTTCCTCCTGAATGCGATATGTGTGGTACAAAGCGATGTTCCAGCGGCTTGGCTGACCGCCACCACCACCAAAACCGCCGCCGCCGCCAAATCCTCGACCGCCACCGGCACGCGGCGCGCCAGCGGGTGCAGCCGCGCCGGGTGCGCCACCGGGGCCACGGGGGCCGCCCGCACCAGGAGGGCCACCAAAGGGCCCACGTGCTGGCGGTGCTGCACCGATATTTCCGGACACATTAAAGCCCCAACGGATGCGCTGCGACGTTTCACGATCATAATTCACCGGCCGCTGGTCCACGCTCACTAGGCGACCATTTACGTCACGCACGACGCGGCTTGCGAACGCAGCCTCAATTTCGGGGGTCAGCAATGGAAAAGACGCGGTTGTATTGCGGCTGTTGTTTCTAAAATAGCTCGCCTGCAGCGCGAAATCCTTAATGAAGGTCGGGGTCCAGTTGGCATTTAGGATCAGGTCGCGGCGCTTTTCACCAATCAACGCCGGGTTGCCGCCGGTTGTGACATTGATGAACAGGCTCTCGCCGCGGGTAAAGTCATAGGTCGCGACATTTGGCGTGACCAAGGTGGGGTTGCCCAACTGGCCAATGCCCGGCGCATTTTCATCACCAGTAATCGACGCCTGAAATGTCAGGTTGCGGGCAGGGGCCCAACGCAGACCTGCGCCATATTCAACAAGTTGGCCAAAGTCCGACAGGTCGCTGAACCCGATATTGCCGTTGATTGACCATTCGCCGATGGTTGAACCAATGCCGAAATCGCGGCCTGTGATGGGCACTTCTGCGTTGACCGAATGGTTTATGATATTGCGGCGCAGGGCAACATTGTTGGTGACGCCCGACCGCCATGTTTCGCTGTCGAGCATCTGGCGTGTGAAACCGGACGCAAATGTTGTCTGCACCTCGCCAGCGGGTAGGGTGAGCACGGAACCCGCCAAGGTGCTGCGGACATCCAGATTTTGGCTGAGGCTGCTCGCCAGATCGGGTGCCAGAAACAACAGGTCCGACCCAAAGTCAGCGGCAAACGGGTTCACCGTTCCCGCAAGGATGCCCGCGCGCAAAGCAGTATAGTCTGCGTTGCGCGTGGTGCGGGTTTCATTGTCCGTGCGCGCGTAATTCCCCGTCACCGTCCAGCGCCATCCGCCGAGCACATGATTGAACGTGCCACCGGTTTGGAAAACATGCGTTTCGCTCTCGCGCCCAAGCGGCCGCGGTGTATCGAAATAACGGCTGAGCATTACGTCTTGGCCAAAAGGCGAATAGCGGCTGCTGCCCGGCAGTATGAAGCTGGTTCCGGGTAATCCAAGCAACGATGCGCTGCCATTCAGCGCATAATTGGCGTTGAGCGACAGCACCGTCTGTGGGCCGAGCGATCGGCTCCATGTGCCGTTGACTTCTATCCGTTCGGTTCGCGGCAACAGCGTGCGGGCATCGCCGATGTCGCTGTTGTTCAGCCGGTTTGCGGTGCCTGCAAATTGCGCCAAGGTCGGGTTGGCAATGCCAATCGGAACGCCTGCCTGTGTAACCGTCGAACCTGCAGCAGCGTTGAGTGATGGCGATATAACGCCGTTCAGGCCAAGACCGCTGATATTACCGCCACGCGCCAGCAGCGACCCATTGGTCGCAATCAGGTCGCGTTCGCTTTCCGTCAACGCGGTCGCGCGTTCCAGTTCCACATCAAGGTTGAAGCGCGTGCTGGCGCCAATGCGCGTCAGCGTCGCTTCCAATTCATTGCTACCAAAACCGCCAGCTTCGGGCTGTGCATGTTCAAACTCGGTGGCGAAGGATGCGAAATTGTCTTTCAGAATGAAGTTGATGACGCGTTGATCGGGGCGATAGCCATATTTCAACGCAACTTCTTCGGGGAAAATCTGGACCTGCCGAATGGCCTCGGGCGGCAGATCGCGCAATTCGCGAAAGCCCGAAACGCGCTGGCCATTTAGCAATATGATTGGCATGCCGCCGCCTCGGCCACGGCCCGAATTGGCTTGCGGTGCAACCGCCGCGACAAGCTCGGTCAGCGATGATGCGCCTAATGACGCAATATCGGCTTCGTTCAACTGCTCCACGGGTGGGACGTCGGTATCTACCGACCCGGGAATGCGTTCTGCGGTTACGACGATTTCACCCGATGTACCTTCTTCAACGGGCATTTCTTCGTCGTCTTGCGCGATGGCAACGGTGCTGCCGGTGGCCTGCGCATCAACGGCCGCCATGGCGGGGGCAGCAGTCGTAGCAAGCAGGATGATGCTAAACGGAAAAATTTTCATTGGGGGGAGAAACTCAGTTTATATTGTGAAAGCACGGGTTTCATAACGCATTACAACGTTGCGCACACCTGAACTTTGTAGCATTTTGTCGCAATAGCGTGAATATACTGTAGCTCTTCCCTTTTTCCAACATGTGGTTTAAAGGCGCACCAAGTTTAGATTTTTGACGATTTAAGGGGCCGAATGGCAAAAGAAGAATTACTCGAAATGCGCGGGACAGTACGTGAACTGCTGCCCAATGCGATGTTCCGTGTCGAGCTGGAAAATGGCCATGAAGTGTTGGGCCATACCGCCGGAAAAATGCGCAAAAACCGCATCCGCGTTCTCGTGGGTGACGAGGTTTTGTGCGAACTCACCCCTTATGATCTGACCAAGGGCCGGATCACTTACCGCTTTAAATAAGGGCGGCAGACCTTGGGTCTGAACCCTGCACTCATATTGGCATCATCAAGCCCGCGCAGGCGCGAATTGCTTGCGCGTCTTGGCGTGGTGCCTGACCGCATAGCTTCGCCGGACATTGACGAAACGCCGCGCAAGGGCGAAGTGCCACGCGTCTATGCGCTGCGCATGGCCGAGGAAAAGGCTGTCGCTGTTCCGCGCGCAACAGGTGAAATAGTCATTGCAGGCGACACCACGGTCGCAGTCGGCCGCCGTATCCTGCCGCAAGCGGCCGATGGCGATATGCAACGCGGGTTTCTGGAGCTGCTGAATGGCCGCCGCCACCATGTTTTGAGCGCGGTCGCCGTGATTGACGCGGACGGACGGATGCGCAGCCGCCTTTGCGACAGCATCGTCCGCTTCAAGCGTTTGTCGTCCGAGGAAATCGAAAGCTACATCGCGTGCGGCGAGGGGCTCGGCAAAGCGGGTGGCTACGCCATTCAGGGCAGGGCAGAGGCGTTGATTGACTGGATGGCGGGCAGCCATTCGGGCGTCGTTGGCTTGCCGCTTTATGAAACGCGCACGTTGTTGCGGGCATCGGGTTATTCACTTGCCTGAACTTTGGCGCGACGATGCGCCGGGCGAACGCCGCGCCGCGCGCATTGAAGATGGTAAAATCGTTGAGATCCATATTCAGCGCGATGCACATTGGGTGCTTGGCGAATGCGGCATGGGCCGTGTCGACCGGCGCACACCGGCGGGCGCCTATATCATTACTGAAGATGGCAGCGAAGTTTTGCTGCGCAGCAAGATGGGCGCAGCCGAGGGCACACATGTCGCGTTTGAAGTGACGCGGGAAGCCATTGCCGAACCTGGCCGGATCAAGCCGCCAGAGGTTGCCTTGCGCGATTGCGTGCCCGCTGACCTTTTGCCGAAAGATGGTCTTTGGGAACAGCGTCTGGCGGCTTTTGGCCGCTCTACAGCTTCGCAAACTCTCGATGACTGCTTTGACATTGCAATTGCGGGCTATGCGCAGGTCGGGGATGTTATCGTCAGCTTTCAACGCACGAAGGCCGGACTGGTATTCGATGTCGACGGTATCGGTGATGCCTTTGCGATTAACCGCATCGCTGCCGGGGAAATCGCGCGGCTGCTGCGTCTGTATCAGGTCGGTGCGATGGTCATGATCGATTTTGTGTCGATGGAGGCCAAAGCCCAGCGCGCCGAAATCGCAAACATATTCGACGCGGTGTCCGCGAAGGACAGCCGTCCCTTCGAACGCACCGCGATCAATGGCTATGGCCTTATGCAAGTGGTGCGCGCGCGTCCGCGGCCTTCTGTGGTGGATCATCTGTTTGGCACCCGCATTGCCGCCTTGTCCGATGAAACGCAGGCTTATTGGTTATTGCGCAGCGCTGCGCGGTCGTCCGGTTTCGGGGACAGAACGATAACGGCACGCCCCGCGGTGGCCCATCTGCTGTCGTCGGAACGCTGGCAGCCGCTGCGCGCCGAATGCGCGCGTCTGGTGGGGGCAGGGGTTGCCGTTGTTGCAGATGAAAATGCCACCGGCTATGGGCATGTGCATGTCGCGCAAAGCTAATCAATGCCCGCTGTGTGGGAAACCACAAAAGCCTGAAACCAAACCTTTTTGCAGTCAGGGTTGTAAGGATCGCGATCTGCTCAAATGGCTGGATGAAGGCTATAGCGTGCCTGGTCCACCGGCGGATTATGCAGATAGTTTTGGCGGAGACGACATAGACTGATTTTGCGCTTGCCAAGGGGCGTATCGCCTCTCTATAGGCTGCGCTCCCACGCGGTTTTTGCCGTGTAGCCCGAGTAGCTCAGGGGTAGAGCAGCGGATTGAAAATCCGCGTGTCGGTGGTTCAAATCCGCCCTCGGGCACCATTTTTCCGGTGTTTTGTATTATATCCAGCGCGCGCCCTATTTGGCCGGTCGTTGGCTTTTGCGCGCCGTTCGTCTGCAACTGGCAAAGAAAAAGCCGGAGCAGCAATGCTGCCCCGGCTCATTTTGCCCTGAGGATCTCAGGATATTAGAACTTGTACTTCACCGATGCACCATAAGTGCGCGGTGAGTTTGGATAGCCCGAAATCGAACCGGACTGCACGACACTTGGGAAAATGACGGACAGATACTTCGCATTCGTCAAGTTGCGGCCCCAAAGCGAGAATTGCAGACCGCTGTCCAAACGAAGCGTTACCGCTGCGCTTAGATCTTTCACTTCACGCTTGTAGATGGCAGCAGCTGGATCATCGTTCATCACCGTGTTTGACTCAAAGTGGTAGTCCGTATTCAGGATGAGCGCTTTGCCGTCGTTCAAGTCCGCCGTGTAGGTTGCACCCAATGTTGTCGACAGTTCTGGAATTCCACCGACCGACCGGCCGCTGATGTCACCAAATTGCGACCCAACATAGCTGTCATATTTGGAGTCGAGATAGACAAAGGCTGCACGCAATTGCAGTGCGTCGATCGGATTGACACTGCTGTCAAATTCGATGCCCTTGACCGATTGCTTACCGGCGTTCGACAGAACGAAGCCCGTACCGATGAAGCTGTTGCCCTGGAAATTCTTGATCGCTTGATCAAAGATCGTCAGGTTGAATGCAACACGGTCCCATTTGGCTTTCAAGCCCAATTCCATAACCTTTGCCTCTTCAGGAAGCGCGTAACGCGTTCCACTGGTAAGGTTGGTTGTGGCAAGACCCGCGGTGCGAATGGGCGACGCCGTTATCGGTGCGCCTTGTGCAGGTGAACCCGCTACAAAATCCGATAGGAACGGACGTGAGTCAATCGACATGTTCCACGATGTTGCCTTAAACCCTGTGCCATAGCTGGCATACAGGTTGATATTGTCGGTCGCTTCCCACGCAATACGCGCCGAATAGGTCAGCTTACCATCGCTGGTGCGGCCATCTTCAACGGCATTTGGAAGGTTCAGGAACGGCGGCAAGAATTGCAGCGCCTGAAGGCCGAGGAACGGGTTACAGACAGTTGGTGCGCCATTTCTATTCGGGCAGGCGGTGATGCGTGGGTACAATGTGCTTGTATTGCCAACTGCACCGGCCGGAAGAACCGCAGGAACGCCGGCAGCACCAGCAACCTGGATCAAATCGATGCTTGAGAAGACGTCCGTAATCCGAATGTCGCTCGCAATGTTCTTCTTGTCCTTGGTGTAGTTGAAGCCGCCCGTCAGAACGAGACCATCGGTGAGTTCAAGGTCCGCCGTACCGAAGACGGAATAGGCTTTGTTCGTGTAATCCCAATCTTCAAAACGACCTTGTCCTTGGCCACCAAATTGGGCTGCAGTCGAAGGGATACCTGCCAATGCGCGGATGAGTGCTTCATTGCCGGTATATGCACCGCCGGTGAGGGCGTTGGCATAATTGCGGAAATCACGACCGAGTGTCAGTGCCTGTTTGTTGCTAATGCTTTCATCAAAATAATAGCCACCAAGCAAGAAGTTGAATGGACCGTCAAAATCCGACGCCAAACGCAGTTCCTGGGTTTTTGTGGTGATGTCCACATCGCCGCGGTTTGCACCGATCAAATCTGCGCTGGTGAAATCACTGTCCGCATTGGTTTTTGCGCGCGATTCACGATAGGCGGTAATGGAAGTGAGGCTCAACGAACCCATTTCGTAATCCGCCTGCATCGAGATACCACCATTGGTGATGTCGTTTTCCGAATTGAAGTTCTGATATTCGGTATAGCTGAAGATGCCACGCGAGTTTACCCGTCCACCGATGGCGCGAATGGCATTGCCAGTTGGACCGTCGAAGATATTGCCAACGAAGCAGCAATTTTCATCAATCTTGTCATAGTCACCAATGAAGCGCAGCTTGAAGCTGTCCGAAGGCTCGATCAACAACTGCGCGCGGCCGAACCAGCGGTTACGCTCGCTTGTTTTTGATCCGTCGGTCAGGTTGGTGCCGTAACCGTCAGCTTTGTTTATGCCGCCAGCAAGGCTGAAAGCGATATTGTCAGAGATCGGGCCAGTGATATCGGCCTTCGCTACGATTGCGTTGCGATTGCCATAGCTGATTTCAGCCGAACCGCCGAATTCATAGCTTGGTGCTGCAGTAACAATCGAAATAACGCCAGCCGAGGCGTTTTTGCCGAACAGCGTCGATTGTGGACCGCGCAACACTTCGACGCGTTGCAGGTTTGGAAGATCGCTGATCGCTGAAGCTGAACGCGAACGGTAAACGCCGTCGATGAACACGCCAACCGAGCCTTCGATGCCGGGGTTGTTGGCGCCGTTGCCGAAGCCGCGAATGATGAAGTTCGTGTTGGCCGAGCTTTGCAGCTGGCTGACGCGGAGCGAGGGAACGAGTGTCTGCAGATCCTTAAGGTCGCGAACTTGCGCGCGTTCAATTGCAGCAGCCGAGGTTACCGAAACGGCCACTGGCACTTCTTCAAGTGTCTGTTCGCGCTTGGTCGCGGTTACGATGATAACATTTTCGTCAGCTTCGTCGCTTGCCTGAGGCGCAGTGTCTTGTGCGAAAGCTACCGAGCCAACGCTCAGCGACGCAATGCTGATCGTCGACAGCATTGCAGCCTTCAGCAGATGATTTCCGAATTTCATATTCACTCTCCTGTTGATCACTTTTGTAAGGCTTTTCACCATTTTTATTGGGGATGAAAGCTTGAATTGCCCCCAGCATCCCTCTGAGCAGCCTTATGGCGTTCGTACCTGATAACGTTTGAAATGCTGCGCAGCAAATAGTTAGTTTCATTCGCAAAAATATAGCAGGCACTGCGATAAAAATGTTACGCATGTCATACGCGGTCAAATATGGAATTTCGCAATGCCCAAGATGGTCAAAAAAGCAGACCTGCCGTCAAAAATATGCGCGGCATGTGAAAAGCCGTTTGCGTGGCGCAAAAAGTGGGCGAAAGATTGGGAAAATGTGCGCTTCTGTTCGGATCGCTGCAGACGCGCGCGATGAACGAATTTGCGATGCCAGTTGGGCCGGCTTTTACGCCGCTCTTGATTGCGCGCAAGTAACTGCTGATTGCAGCCCGTTCAAAAATTGGTCGGTGCATTTGTCCCAGCAATATTGCGCGCCATAATCCGCAGCGGCTTTTCGGTCGAGAGTAAGCGCTGCGGTTATCGCCGCGCATAAATCTTCGTTCAGCGCGCCGACAGGCTTGGGTAGGTCACTGGCCGGTCCGCGGCCGTCGAGTCCGATAATATCGAGCGGGCCGGGTACGGGGTAAGCGGCCACTGGAGTGCCACATGCCAGCGCTTCCAATATCACAAGGCCAAATGTATCTGTTCTGCTGGGGAAGACGAACACGTCTGCTGAGGCATAGATGCTGGCGAGTTCAGCGCCCTTGCGCGTTCCCATAAATATGGCGTCGGGATATTGCGCGGCAAGCGCGGCGCGGGCGGGGCCGTCGCCGACAATGACTTTAGTTCCCTCGGTGTCTGCGCTTAGGAACGCATGCAGATTCTTTTCGACAGCAACGCGGCCAACCGACAACAATATTGGCTTTTTAAGCTGCGCAAGTGCCGGATGGGCTGGTTGGTTCGGGTGAAACAATTCGCGGTCAATGCCGCGCGACCAAATTGCCGTATTGGCTATCCCGCGTCCTGCCAGCTCGTTTCGCAGGCTCTGCGTTGCTGTAAGGACTGTGCGCGAAGGGCTGTGGAATTTACGCATGATGGGCCAGATCAGGTCGGGCGATAACGGCGTGCGCGCTGCAACATATTCCGGAAAGCGGGTATGAAATGCCGAGGTAAATGGCATATCATGCGCGAGGCACCATGCCCGTGCGCTCCACCCAATTGGGCCTTCGGTTGCGATATGAACAATGTCGGGGGCAAAGGCATGTAAACCCTTCCGCACGCCAAAACGTGGTGCCAACGCAAGGCGTATTTCCGCGTAGCCAGGGCAGGGAATGGTTGTGAACCGGTCTGGCGCGATGACTTCGACGGTATGTCCGCGGGACTTCAACCTGTTGACGGTTTCGGTCATCGTCCGGACAACGCCGTTGACTTGCGGCAACCAAGCGTCCGTTGCGATGGCGATCCTCACGCTGCGACCGAAGCCCGCTTTTCAGCCGCTTTCCGGACGTGCTCTGCCCAATCGATAATCGCCATGGACCCGTCTTTCGCCTCGGTCAGCGCGGTGCAGCTTTCGACCCAGTCGCCGTCATTATAATAAGTAATCGATCCAAACTGCCGGATTTCGGCAGAATGGATGTGGCCGCAGACAACGCCCTCAACGCCGCGAAGCGAGGCTTCACGCGCCACCACTTCTTCATATTGCCCGATAAACTGTACCGCGTTTTTGACGCGCATTTTAAGATAGGATGAAAGCGACCAATAAGGCATGTTCAACCTGCGGCGCACCGCGTTGAGAACGATATTTGCTCTTAACAACAAGGTATACGCTTGGTCACCCAAAAAGGCGAGCCAGCGGGCATATAGCACGATGCCGTCAAAGGCATCGCCGTGCGTCACAAGCAAAGCACGTCCGTCGGCGGTTTGGTGAATCGCTTCCAACTGCACCTCGACGCCACCAAAGCTCAGGCCTGCGTAATCGCGGAACATTTCGTCATGGTTGCCCGGAATATAAATGACGCGGGTACCGCGATGCGCCATTTTCAACACCCGTCTGATCACTTCATTATGCTGGTCTGGCCAATACCAACCCTTACGCAACCGCCAGCCATCGACAATGTCGCCAACCAGATATAGCGTCTCACATTCGATGGAATGCAGAAAATCACTCAGCAGCCCCGCCTGACACCCTGCTGTCCCCAAATGCACATCAGAAATCCACACCGTGCGAAACCGCATCTTTGGTTGGTAGCTTTTTGGTTCGGGCTTATCGAACCATGATGGCAGTTTTGGACCTTTTCCATCGCTTTTAAAAAGCAGGCTGTCGCTTAATTCAGTGGTTGTCATATTGCCCGTCCCCTGTTGTCGTTGCGCAACATTAACCAACAGTTGGGTCTTGCTCATGGCAGATACATGACAGTTTTTTTGCCGTTAAGAATTGCCAATTGTCATTATTGGACCGCAGGCATCTCCGCATCAGGCAGAAGCACACCCATGGCTTTTGCAAGCGTTGGTGCAATGGAGCGCATATCTATTTCACCCAGGCTGCGTCCCTTGGTAATGCCTTTACCCATCATCATGAAGCCTGACCGCATCGATGCGCTATGTGGAAAGTAACCGTGCATACCCTTGCTGCCAGACGGGCTGACCAATGGGACAGCCGGTCCCTTGAAACCGCCTGCGTAAGCATTGGAGGTAAAACCGATATAGAAGCTTGCTTCTGGGTTTCCGCCGAGCCGCGCTATTTCTGCATGCTCTGCGATTTCTGCGATGCAGTTTTTCGGATCGGCCTTGATCTCAGCTAATAGACTGGCGACACGCGCTTTCAGCGCGGCATCATCTGGACGTGACAAAATGATAGCTGACGATCCGCCCGAGTTCCAGGGGCTGGCTTCCCAGCTTTTGATTTTGCCGTTACCGTCGAGCACAATCAGGCCAGCGTCGATGAACGCACGGTACAAGTTGATTTCGGTGTCGACCTTGGAAAAGCCATGGTCCGATACGACAGCGATGACGCTGTCAGGATGCGCTGCCATTTGTGCGGCAACGATCTGACCAACGACCTTATCGATCCGGGTTAAAACAGCATAAGCTGCGTCTGTATCTGGACCTTTTTCATGCTGCTCATGGTCGAGCGCGGTCAGATACACAGTTGTGAAATCCGGTTTTTCGCGGCTGATAAGCGCGGCGGCGAAACGGCCGCGGGTTTCGTCACCCTCTATGCTCTCGTCAATGCCCGGCGCGTAGCTGCCAAGGTCTGTTTCAAGCGCTTCGATCAGGCCCGTTGTCGCAAGCGCCTTTAGCAGCTTTGCATCATCGCTATGCCCGGTCCGCCATATCTGCGGGATGTTCCATCTAACGGCTTTTGCCTGAACACTGACCGGCCAGTGAATATTTGCTGTGCTTAGTCCGGCCTTTGCAGCCGCATCCCACAAGGTGGGGACTTTGAAATCTGTGGCGTACCAATACCATCCGCCTTGGTTGATCTGCATGGGATCAAAGCTGTTATTGCCGACAATGCCGTGTTTTGTCGGGCTGACACCCGTTAGCAAAGTCGCATGGCTGGGGTAAGTGACTGTCGGAAGAACGCCCTTTACCTTATCCGCGTAGGTACCGTTCGTGATAAATTGTTTCAGGTTGGGAACCTGTATGCCGCGCTCTTCGGACTTCAGAATGTCCGCAGGCTGCAAACCATCAATTGAGATCAGCAGCACCGGCTCGGCCGAGGCCGCCGACGGTAGCGCGCTCACAAGGAGCGCGCTACCAATCAGCAAAGCAGATTTCATTAGAAACCAGCTTTCAATGTTACAAATATCTGGCGCGGTGAACCCGCCAGCAAAGTTTGGTTATCGCCGCTATTGCCAAAACCGTTTGAACCGATGGTCGAGACATAATCTTTGCCGAAAAGGTTTGTGGCATTCAACTGCAGCTCAAGCGGCGCACGAAGCCCCGCATCCAAGCGGTAACCGACGGTGGCGTCAACGAGGACACGGCCCGGTACCGAGCGATCATTCAAATAGTTGAAGTAACGCTTGCTCATGTAATTGGCACCAACGCGTCCGAAGAATGCGTCACTGTCATAAGCAACTTCGCCGCGCAGCAGATGCTTTGGCGTGTCGACAACTTCCTTGCCCTTCGTGGCAATAACCGCCGTCGGGGTAATGACGTTTTCACGATATGTGGCACCGGTGTAGCTGTATGATGCGAACAAGGTCATGCCACCGCCCAAACGAACATCGCCTGCTGCTTCGAAGCCGAGCGAGCGGACGCTGCCGACATTTTGCAGAATGGCAGGGTTCCCAACGATGCCTGCGCCGGTTTGCACACCCAATAGGCGGTTGTGGAAGTTGACATAATATACACCGATCACGCCGTTGAAGACACTGTCGTTGTAACGTGCGCCAAGCTCAAACGTGTCCGAGCTTTCTGGTTTCAGGCCACGTGTGACCAAGGCGTTGAAGCCCGCCTGCGTCGTGGCGAATGGTCCACTTGTCGCAGATGAAACAAATGCACGGGTAACCTGTGTGAAACCACCGAAGATTTCGGCCTTTTCCGTCAACTTATATGCAACACCTGCATGCGGTTGGAACCAGTCTTGCGACTTGATTTTGCCGGCAGCCAGCGAACCCTGTTTAAGTGGATTGGATTCATTGTTGACTTGGAAACCCTTCCAACCAAGGTTGATGGTCAGATCACCAAGGCTGATCTTGTCCTGCACATAATATTGCAGCGTGTCGGTGTTAAAATCGAACAACCACTGCGTGAAGAACGGGTTGCGCAAGAATTTGGTGTGATCAAGGCCAGGCGTCGTGTTGCTTTGATACGCATAAAAACGACGCGCTTGCGTGAAGTCGTTATGCTCGTACCAGCCACCAACAGTTACCGCATGGTCGCCAACTTCTGCGTTCAGCGAGCTGAATACGCCGCCACGTTGAATGTCATACTCGGTTGTACGCGCGGACATTGGAACGCCATTGGGGCTTGCAACATAAGGAGTGCCCCATGTGCCCTGGCCAGTATTGTCGTGGTAATATGCCTTGATCTTGAAGGTTACGCCATCTGCCAAAGGTGCGGTGAGGCCATAAGAACCTAGCGTATCTTTACGCAGGCCTGATGCATCATAATAGCTGTCATCGATGTTGTTGATTGGGGCAGCATATACACCACGTGCAGCTGAAATCGCCTTGGCATAATTGGGGAAGTAGTTGTCATGATCATAACCGAGACGATTGATCATCTCGAGCGATAGGTCCTGATAATCCTGCTCAGCGCGGTCGGAATATGAGAAGAAAGCGTCAAATTCGGCATCACCCACTGGAATGATGGCCTTAGCGTTTACGTGCATGCTGCGCTGCTCGCCGCCGCCCTTCCACTTGTCGGCATTGTGGTAAACGCCGGAGAGAAACCCGCGAACGCCGCCCGCTTCACCAAAGTTGATGCGGCCAAATGCGCGCATAGTGTTGGACGAACCATATGTCAGGTTCGCATCAACGCCGAGGCCGTCGCTTGGATCAGCCGAGAAAAACTCGAGCGTACCACCAAGGTTGTTCGTGGCTTGTGTGCCAATGGAACCCGAACCTTGCGAAACGCGGGTAACGCCGATGTTCTCGGAAATGATTGCGCGGCCAATGTGTAGGCCGTTGTTGTTGCCATAGCTGGAATCGCCCAACGGAATTCCGTCGAGTGTGTAGCCGAGCTGGTTCTGGTTAAAGCCACGGATGGAGACCCGGCTTGACCATTCATATGTTCCAAACGGGTCAGCAGATTGAAAGCTTACGCTTGGCAGCTTCTCAATCGCCTTCAGCGGGCTGGTTCCAGGCGCGAGGATCAGAAGTTCTTTGCTGGATACTTGTTGTACTTGGCGTGTCTCGCCTTTGCCGAACACCACGATTTCGGATTCTTCCGTGTCGATGGTTGTTGGTGCATTCGACTGTTGCGCCATAACTGGCACAGATCCGAACGCGACTCCGGCTAAAAGCATCACTGTAATTTTACGCATTTTGTTAACTTCCCTGCATAGGTTTGCAGCGCCCAACTAGGGAAGGGTGGTGGCATTTTGATGCGCTTAATGTGCGACTTTGATAGAAGTTATGTGTCTGAAATATTACTGAATTTGAAGCGCAGTTTTCGCCCCAAGGAAAAAATGACAATTATATTACAAATATATTGCAGTTATGTCATATAAGTGTAATATTAAGTCAGGGATAAGGAGAAAACCGATGAAACTGCTACTAACAGGCGCCTTGGTAACTGGCTTGATGGGCGTTGCAGCCCACGCCCAACCGACCATGAATGGTGAAATAGCCTATCCAAAGGGATCCATTGGATATGAGGCGCTTGTGCGCGGCGACAATGCGCGTGCAGTGTCACAAATATTGGCAAGCGAGCAAGTGAGCCGGGATGACCCCGCGAAGTTGCTTAACCTTGGTTGTGCTTATGCGCGCATGGGTCGGATGGCCGAAGCATCAGCCATGTTTGCCACCGTTATGCAAAGCCGTGACAGCGTAGATCTGGTGCTAGCCGACGGACGCGTGATGAACTCCAAGGACGCTGCACGTAAAGCATATGCCAATTTACAACCGCGGATTGCCACGCGCTGATCCAAATTTGCTGAGGTAGCATCTCGCCTCTCACGCTTTATATATAGGGCGAGCCTAACGGCTCGCCTTTTTTTTGGGGCGCTTAATTATACCGTGACCCGCCTGTTCCGCAGATGTCACAATTTTGACTTAAAAGATTCTTCTAAATGCAATGTGATAAGCACAGCCATGTCACAGCTCGCCCCTATTTGCGGCAAAGTCAACGGGTGGGGCCTTATGATGATTCGATTCTGGTCCGTTGCATCTGCCTATATCGGGCAAGTCATATTTGTTGCGGAGATTAAGAATGCTTAACCCTAAATTGCGCGGGATCGTATATGCGACGGCAGCAGCTGCCCTCGTCACCGGCTGTGGCGCAGATGATATCGCGTCGCCAGGCACTGGTGGTAACATCACCATCAATAACCCGGCTGCACCTCCGCCGCCGCCACCCCCACCACCGCCAACCACAGTCTCTGCCGCTGGTGCGTGCCCTTCGATCGCAGACCCACAGGGTTTGACCAACGCTGGAACAATTTCCGGTCCAACGGGTACATATCGCATTTGCCAATTGCCTAACCTCATTCGCGTTTCGAGCTCGTTGCCAAAAATCACTGGCGTGCTTTACTCGATTAATGGCCGCGTCAACGTAGGCTGCGACGGCGGGTTTACAGCGCCAACATCTGGTGCTCCATTCACGTCGACGACCGTCGGTTGCACTTCGGCACTGACAGCCGACACCAATGTAACATTGTCGATTGATCCGGGCGTGATCTTGTACGGTGCGACCGGCCAGTCATGGCTCGCGGTCAACCGCGGCAACAAAATTTCCGCAGTCGGCACTGCTGCGCTTCCGATCGTTTTTACCAGCCAAGATAACGTTGCTGGTTTCAATAACGATGCATCGCAAGGTCAGTGGGGCGGTATCGTTCTTATGGGTCGCGGGATCACCACGGATTGTAACTACGGAACCGTTGCAGGAAACACTTGCGAGCGTGATACCGAAGGTTCAGCTGATAAGGCTATCTTCGGCGGTACGGATAATGCCTACAACGCCGGTCGTATGAGCTATGTTCAAATCCGTTACTCGGGCTTTGTTCTTGGCGCGGGACGCGAATTACAGGCGCTAACGACTGAGGCAATCGGTACGGGCACGACACTTAACAACATTCAGTCGCACAACAGTTCGGATGATGGATCGGAATTGTTCGGCGGCGCGATCAACATGAAATATTATGTTGCAACGGGCGCTGACGATGACAGCATCGATATTGATACGGGCGCTCAAGCCAATATCCAATACGCCTTGCTGATCCAACGTGCTGGCAAGGGCGATGCGCTGATGGAATTCGACAGCAATGGCGCTGAAACGGATACGCCGCGCAGCACAATGCGGATCGCAAACTTCACAGCTTTGCAGCCGCAATCGTCGCCAGACAATGAAAGCAACGACCTTGCAGCGACGTTGT
Organism: Sphingomonadaceae bacterium PASS1; assembly: GCA_002255985.1. Lineage (GTDB taxonomy): Bacteria > Pseudomonadota > Alphaproteobacteria > Sphingomonadales > Sphingomonadaceae > Sphingorhabdus_B. The sequence goes on along the minus strand of NKIR01000001.1, from coordinate 423,846 downwards.
TCCGCGGAAACTCCGACACAACTTTGGTGAACGGCATCATTGCTACGCCAAATAACGAATGCATTCGGATGAATGGCTCGGGTACTACCCCTGCAACCTTGGTTGCGCGGTCGGTGGTGTTGCAGTGTAACGCGACCAAATATTTGGGTTCGGGTTCATACACAGCAGCGCAGGTAGCTACCAACTTCGGCTCAGGCGCAAACAATAACAATGATAGCTTCACGACGGCTTTCTCATCGCTATTTATTAATGGCGCGAGTGAAACAGCTGTTGTCGCTACGAACCCAACCACGTTCAGTTCGTTCTTTACTGCCACAAACTATATTGGTGCTGTAAGGGACGCGAGCGACACTTGGTATGCCGGCTGGACCTGCAACAGCTCCACTGCAACCTTGGGCACTAGCCTGACTGGTCTCTGCACGTCGCTGCCTACATACTAAGCTGCGAGCCATGATATGGGTGGAGCGCGGCCGCATTGGTCCCGCTCCACCCTTTTTCAATAGGAAATAGGGAAATTCCAATGTCGTATTCACTTAGGCGTGCAAGCCTGTTGCTCTTTACAACTGCGCTCGTCGCGCCAAATATGGCGCTTGCGCAGACTGCTGAGCCAACCCCAGCCGAAACTGAGCAAGCAGCATCTGCAGACCCTGCGGCAACGGAAGCTACCCAGCCTGAAGAAGAAACAGAAGTATCGGTGCCAGGCGGCGAAATCGTTGTGCGGGGTTATCTCGACCGGAACATTGCAAAGTCGTCACCGCAAGTCGTTTCAGTACTTTCTAGCGCTGATATCGCACGGACAGGCGAGGGCAATATTGCCGGTGCTTTAGGCCGGGTCACTGGCCTTAGCGTCGTTGGTAACGGTTATGTATATGTGCGCGGTCTTGGCGACCGCTATTCCCTTGCTTTGTTAAATGGTTCGCCGCTTCCAAGTCCCGAGCCGCTTAAGCGCGTTGTTCCGCTTGATCTGTTTCCAACAGGGGTCATCGCCTCGTCGTTGGTGCAAAAAAGCTATTCTGTGAACTATCCGGGTGAATTTGGCGGCGGTGTTATCAACCTGACAACCAAGGCAACACCGCGCGTCCCGTTTTTCACAATTGGCGGATCAATTTCTGGTGACAGTGAAACGACGGGTCGTCTTGGATATACCTATTATGGAAGTTCGTCTGACTGGTCGGGTTACACCAATGCAAACCGCGATTTTACCCCCGCGCTCCAGAGCTTCCTCGCGAGCGGTGAACGACTGAGTTCGAATAAAGTCAACGTCCAAGACGTTGCTAAGGGCGTAGTCACTGGTCGTAATGCAATATTGCAGCGGGACACGAAGTTGCCCGCCAATGGATCGCTATCTTTTTCAGGCGGTAAAACCTTTGATGTCGGCGCTTCGCAACTTGGTATCATCGCAGGCGGTGGCTTCAGCAATAAATGGTCAACGCGCGATACCATCCAGCAGCGTTCGTCGAGTGCGGACGTATCAACCGTTGAATCGGATTTCCATCAGGTCAGCACGGATCAGCGTATCGTTGCAAACGGTCTGCTGGGTCTTGGATTTGAATTTGGTGAGAACAAGCTTCGTTGGACCAACTTGTATATCCACGACACCATCAAGCAAGGTCGGTTAAGCCTTGGCAACTTGGACAAGTCCAGCGCAGACGTGATGCGCCAGAAGACCGCTTGGTACGAACGGCAATTGGTTGATACGCAACTGGTTGGTGAATTCAAAGTGAACCCCGATTTGCGGATTGATGTGCGTGGCGCATATGCAAAATCGCAACGCGACGCACCTTATGAATTGTCGACGGAATATGTAAGAACGAATGCCGCTGCTGATCCAACGGGCGCCTATTTTGTAAACGTTCTTAACCGTAACCGCGGTGACGCACGGGTCATTTTTTCGAAACTGACGGAAGAACTTATCTCTGGCGGTGTTGATGTAACTTACAAGGTTACGCCTGATATCGGTATAACGTTCGGTAACGCTTATTCCGACACTGATCGCATCAGTTCGCGGCGCGAATTCTTCTTCGACGCAAATGCCCTACCTGCCGGTGTCGGCATGCTGCGCGCCGATCTTTTGCTGACGCCAAAGATTATCGACTTCTACAAAATTTCATTGTTTGAGGGCGATGAAGGCAACCCCGCTTTTGAAGCGAAGTTGCGTACATGGGCTGGCTATGGCAAAATCAACGCGCAGATCGGTGACAAGGTAAACATCGATGCCGGCGTTCGTTGGGAAAAAGCCGAGCAGTCGGTGGTGCCAATCCAAGTTTTCAAGGTTCCCGGCGCGTCCGGAGCTGCGACTGACTTGTCGCGCGAATACTGGTTGCCGGCAGCTACGCTAACAGTTGATCTGACCGATCAAATGAAAGCCCGCTTCAGTGGCTCTAAGACAATAGCACGCCCGCAGTTCCGCGAGCTTATTAACCAGCCATATTTTGATCCGGACACAAACCGTGCCTATCGCGGTAACCCTCTTCTGGTAGACAGCCAGTTGTATAATGGTGAGGCTCGGTTTGAATATTATTTTGCACCGGAGCAGCGCTTTTCATTCTCGGCATTTTATAAGAAGATTAAAAACCCGATTGAGGCGTTTGTTACTAACGATTTCACAACTTCGTTTGCAAATGCCCCAGAGGCGTCACTTTATGGTGCTGAAATTGATGCCCAGAAATATGTCGATCTTAGCAACTTAAGCAGCAGCGACTTCTTCGCAACGCGGCGGTTGGTGTTCGTTGCAAACTATACCTACACCAAATCAAAGCTAAAAGTGCAGGCTAGTGACAAGACAAGCTTCTTCGGAGCATTCTCCACCAAAGCCACCGACTATTTCCAAAATGGTGCGCCGTTGACTGGGCAATCGGACCATATCGTCAATTTCCAAGCCGGTATTGAAGATACAGATAACCTTTCACAGTTAACGTTCCTGCTTACTTATTCTAGCGACCGAGTTTCCAGCCGCGGCATTAACGGGACGCCGCCACAGCCAGATGTCACTGAACGTCCGGGCTTTAGGCTTGATCTTGTCGGCCGGCAGGGAATCAAGATAGCTGGGCAGCAAGCCGACCTTAAGGTTGAGCTACGTAACTTAACAAAGACAAAATACACTGAGTTCCAGCAGTCTGGTAAAAACCGCATCATATATAACCAATATGATCCCGGCATGAGCGCATCTATCGGGCTCAGCTTTAACTTTTAAGCGATTTATAGACCCCCAAACTTACGGCGGCACGTTGTTATCAACGTGCCGCCTTTGTTTTGTGCATCGTGCGATTGGCAGGGAATTGTAGTCACTAAAATGTCATTTATACTTCACCTAACAGTCACAGTCGCGGCTTAACGCTTTTCCATCAGGCGGATTCGCCCGGGGGAATTCAATGGCAATGACATTGGCAGAAAGGGTGAAAGCGCAGTCGCACCGCGTCAGTTCTGTGCCTGCGGGTCGCCTAATCCTTGGCGTTCTGGTCATATTGACCGCTGTTCAAACCGCGCGTCTTTTCTGGATGTTGTTAACGCCCATTGGTCCAGTCAATGACTGGCGCGCGCCGACGGTCAATGTGGTGCCACAGTCCGCCCGTATGGCGCTTTTTGACGGATTTGACCCGTTTTTTCGCAATGACGCGGCTGCAGCGTCTACCCAGAATGTCACATCGTTAAGTCTGACATTGTTCGGCGTTCGCACCAATGAAAGTTCGGGCGGCGGATCGGCAATTATCGCGGGTGAAGATGGCGTGCAGAACAGCTTTGCCGTCGGCGAAGAAGTTGCGTCCGGCGTAACTTTGGATTCAGTGGCATTTGACCATGTCATATTGTCGCGCGGTGGTGTCAAAGAATCGCTGTATCTTGATCAGTCGGTACCTGCGGAAACAGTTGGCCCGTCGACATCCGTTTCGTCTGCAACTACGCCGGCAACAGCGAACGCTGATGTTGGCCTAAATGCTGAAACGCTTCAGAAATCTATCGGTTTCGCACCGCGCAATGAAGGGGGCAGGGTCACCGGTCTCGTTCTTCAAGCCCGCGATGATGGCACGATGTTGCGCCTCGCCGGATTTCAGGCTGGCGACATTGTCGTGGCCGTCAATGGCCGCCCGGTATCCTCGGCGGCTGACATTGCTTCTCAAATCAGGCCCGGAGCCCGCTTAAGCGTTGAAGTTGAACGCGGCGGTGCAAAGGTCCCCATTGCTCTAATTCTGGAACAACAGTGATACGTAAATTTACCCTTTTGCTGGCGTGTAGCGCGCTTGTTTTTGCCCAGCCTATCGCCGCGCAGCAGACATTGAATGTGCGTGATGCCGACATCCGTGCCTTTGTTCAGGATGCTGCCCGCGTCACGGGCCAGACGTTCATCGTGGATGGCCGCGTGAATGGGAAGGTGTCCGTCGTTACGGACCGGCCATTGTCGCGTTCTGAATATTTTGAAGTGTTCCTCTCGACACTGCGCGCAAACGGCCTTGTCGCCATTCCCATTCGTGGCGGTGGTTACCGGATCCAGCCTTCCGATGGCGCGGCAACGCAGCCGACGCGTGTTGGTAGCCGTGCAGCGACATCAAGCCAGTTTGTTACTGAAGTGTTCCGCCTGCGTTCAATCGACGCCACGTCAGCGGTGGAAACGCTGCGTCCATTGATTAGCCGCGAAGGCTCTTTGACGGCTAATAAAAATGCCAACAGCCTTGTGGTCGCAGATTATGCCGACAATATTGGCCGCATACGCGATTTGCTCCGCCAGATCGACCGCGACAACGCAGCGACGCAGATCGTCGCACTCGATAACGCCGGTGCGCGTGAAATCGCTACCGCGCTTCAGGGGCTGGCTGGTCAAGGTGGCGGCGAGGGCGCGAGGTCGCCTGTTTCCATCGCGGCGATTGATAGCAGCAATGCGATTGCGCTGCGTGGTGATCCGACGTCGGTTGCGCGCTTTGCCGCTATGGCCAAGGAATTGGATGCGCGCGCACAATCAGGCGCCGAAATTCGCGTGTACCGGCTTGAGCATGCAAATGCCGCTACCTTGCTGGAGACGGTTCAGTCGTTGATCGGCGGGCAGAACGGATCGTCGGCATCCAATGACGTGCCGACGGTTGCTGCGCCAGTTGCAGGTGGCGGCGCTGCCCCCGTCGTTGCGCCTATCGTCGCATCTACGTCGGGAACCGGGCCCAACAGCATCGGTGGTCGAGGCCCTGTGGTGGTAACGCGCTATGAAGGGACCAATGCCCTTATCATCGCGGCAAACCCCGATGTACAACGCACGTTGGGCGAGCTGATACGACAGCTGGACACACGTCCCGAGCAGGTTCTGGTTGAGGCAATCGTCGTCGAAATCGGCAATGAAGCGGCGAAAAAGCTTGGCGTGCAATTTCTCGTCGGTGGCAAGGACGCACCTTTCGCGGCGACAAATTACTCTAATGCCTCACCCAACATCCTTACGATTGCGGGCGCAGTTGGCGCTGAAAAACTTACGCGCACCACCACAACTGTGAATGGCAATACGACCACGACTGCGACGAACAGCGCGCTGGGTGACAGTCTTCAGGAAGCAGCGGCTGCGTCGATCCTGAGCGCCACGGGCGGCTTTGGTGGTTTTGCGATGGATATCGGCAAAAATGCGGTCTTTGGCACGATTATCAACGCGATTGCCGCGGACACCGAATCCAACTTGCTGGCGACGCCGCATATTGTGACGCTGAACAACCAAAAGGCAAAGTTCCTCGTCGGACAAGAAGTGCCCGTGAGCACAGGAGAGCAATTGTCCGCCAATTTCGAAAACGCCTTCCGCACGGTTCAGCGTCAGGAAGTAGGCATCAAGCTTGAGGTGACCCCGCAAGTGAACGCCCAGGGCGATGTGAAACTGTTCCTCAAACAGGAAGTATCGAGCGTTGCAGGGCCGGTGTCATCGCGTTCCAGCGACCTCATCCTCAACAAGCGAGAGTTTGAAACGACATTGACCGTTGGCGACGGGCAATTGCTGGCCATCGGCGGTCTGCTCAATGATGATGAACGCCGCACGATTGAGCGTATTCCGCTGTTGAGCGACATTCCGATCATTGGCGAGCTGTTCAAATCGCGCAGCCGCAGCCGCAGCAAAACCAATTTGATGGTCTTCATTCGGCCGACGATCTTGCGTAGCCGCGAAGATGGCGACCGGTTGACCGCGCGACGTTATGACTATGTCCGCGACATGCAGTTGACGCGCAATCCAGATGCCGAACCAAGCATCGACGAATTGCTGCGCGATTATATGGGCACTGTGCCGCCCGTTGCGCCGGATGTTCGGGCAAATGACATCATGATCGGTGCCGATGGCAATTTGACGCGGCCCCAGACAGGTGGCGCGTTGCAACCGGCGGAGGTTCCCGCAAGCGCGGTCTCTTCCGTCACTGGGGATCCGCAGTCATGACATCGCATGAGGGGGCGACCGAGCAAGCATCCCATATACCGGTTGAGGCAGACGTCGCCATTGCACCGGCTTTGATCGCGCCTCTGCTCGATTTGCCCTATGCCTTTGCCAAGGCGTATGGTCTGGTCCTGCGGCATGAAAGCGATGACCGCATTGTGGTTGCTATGCGGGAGGGCGCTGATCCGCTGATGTTGCTTGAGGTCCGCCGCTATCTGTCGATGCCATTTGACGTAGAAATGGCGGACAATGCGACCTTTGACCGTTATTTGTCCGACCATTACGCCATGGATGGCAGCGCGGCGGCTATGGCTGGTTCAATCGGCACCAACGACGGCGATTTGCTGTCTGACATGTTGCCGAGCGCAGATGATTTGCTCGATAGCGCCGATGATGCGCCCGTCATCCGTTTAATCAACGGCATCATTGCCGAGGCTGTCCGCCAGGGCGTATCCGATATTCACGTCGAGCCATATGAAACGGGCCTAGTTATTCGCATGCGCGCGGACGGTGTGTTGCAGGAACGCCTTCGGCTGCCCGCCAATGTCGCACCGGTTGTCGTCAGCCGTATCAAGGTCATGGCGCGCCTCGACATCGCTGAACGCCGCATTCCGCAGGATGGCCGCATCGGTCTGACGCTGGGTGGCAAGCTTGTCGACGTGCGTGTGTCGACCCTGCCGAGCCGTGCAGGCGAACGCGTGGTCATGCGTATTCTCGATAAGGAAAATGCCGGCATATCGCTCGATTTGCTGGGTATGTCGGAAGAAACGCTCAAAATCCTGAATGAGGCGCTGGCCGAACCCAATGGCATCATATTGGTCACAGGACCAACGGGGTCGGGTAAAACCACGACCTTATATGCTGGTCTCAAGCGGCTGAACGATGGCACGCGCAATATCCTCACCGTGGAAGATCCCGTGGAATATGCCGTCGAAGGCATCGGCCAGACTCAGGTGAATGCGAAGGTCGGCATGACTTTTGCGGCAGGCTTACGTGCCATTTTGCGTCAGGATCCCGATGTCGTCATGGTCGGCGAAATCCGCGATCGTGAGACGGCCGATATCGCCGTACAGGCTGCGCTGACGGGGCACCTCGTGCTCACCACCGTGCACACCAACGACGCACTGGGTGCGATCACACGTATGCGCGATATGAAGGTCGAGCCGTTCCTGCTCGCCTCCACCCTGCGCGCTGTCGTCGCTCAGCGCTTGGTGCGCCGTCTATGCCCAAGCTGCCGCCAGACGGTTCAGGCCGATGGCAACGCGGCGTCATTGTTGGGCTTTGACAAGGGTACGGCGGTCTACAAGGCCGTCGGTTGTCCAGAGTGCAACAATACAGGGTTCCAGGGCCGTATCGGGGTGTTTGAAGCGGTCCGTGTCGATGACACCATTCGCCGTCTCATCAACGATGGGGGCGACGAAGCAATCCTTGCGCGCCATGCTTTTGTGAACCAGCCTAATTTGAGCGCAGCAGCGCGCAAACTGGTGCGTGCGGGCCACACTACACCCGAAGAAGCCATTCGCATTTCGCGCCGCGAAGACATTGTTGATGCCTGAATTCGCATATCATGCGATTGACCCGGATGGCCGCGAACAGCGTGGGCGGATAGCGGCGGCCAATGACGATGCCGCGCGCGATCGCCTGACATCCAAGAATCTATATATTGTGAGCGTCGCACCAGCACCCGCGCGCGTGTCTGTACTCGCCAGCCTGCCGATTAAGCGGCAGCCGCGTTTGAATGCCAAGCAGCTCACTTTGTTTACCCGGCAATTGTCGTCATTGGCGCAGGTTTCCCCATTGGAGGAAGCATTGCGGACGATCAGCCGTCAGAGCGAACAGCCGCATGTCCGGCAGATACTGACTGAAGTGCATGCAGGCGTGGTCGAAGGACAGCGCCTGTCCGAAGCCATGCGCCGTGAAGGCAACAGCTTTCCGCCATTATACCGCGCAATGATTGCTGCGGGCGAGGGGGCGGGCACATTGCCGCTTATTACCGAACGTCTTGCGGTATTGCTTGAGCGGCAGGCCGAGATGCGCGGCAAGTTGATTGGTGCGCTGGCCTATCCGGCGATTTTGTCACTGGTCGCGATTTTGGTGGTGATGGGCCTTATGGTCTCGGTGGTTCCGCGCGTTGTCGAACAATTCGACAATGTTGACCAGCAACTGCCGCTGATTACGCGTATCGTCATTGGCATATCGGCGTTTTTGGCTAGCTATTATTGGGTGATTATCATAGCCGTTGTCGTCGGGGGCTTGCTCTTTGCGCAAGCGCTTAAGCGCCCCGCTTTTCGCCTGTCTGTCGACCGCACGGTGCTGCGCATTCCGTTGCTTGGGAAGCTGCTGCGCAACCTGCACGCTGCACGCATGGCACGCACTTTGGCAACAATGGTCGCGAGCCGCTTGCCGTTGCTAGAGGGCCTGCGCCTGACGGGCGGCACCATTCGCAATAAAGTGCTTTGCGCCGCTAATGACGATATCGTGGAGTCTGTCGGGTGCCATGCGTACAAGCGGGGTTTTCCCACCGCTGCTGGTATATTTGACCGCGAGCGGCGAGAGCGCCGGGCAGTTGGATACGATGCTCGAACGCGCGGCGGAATATCTCGAACGCGAATTTGATAATTTCACCAGCACCGCGCTGTCGCTTCTCGAACCACTCATCATCGTCGCAATGGGCGGTGTCGTCGCTGTCATCATTTTGGCAATTTTGCTGCCGATACTTCAACTCCAAAACCTCACGGGACTTTAGTCATGCTTCGCATCATTTATAATCTTTTCACTGACACAAGCCGTCCGTCGGCGAAATTTAGCCGCAAGGCCGCGGCGGCCCAGCGTAATGGCTTCACCTTGGTCGAAATGATGGTGACCTTGTTCATTCTGGCGCTGCTGACCACGATCGTCGCCATCAATGTCTTGCCAAATCAAGATAAGGCTATGGTGCAAAAGGCAAAGGCTGACATAGCGGTCTTGGGACAAGCGCTTGAGACATATCGTCTGGATAATCTGACCTACCCAGATGCAGGTGCGGGATTGCAGGCTTTGGTCACGCCACCTGCCGTTGCTGGCATGCGCAGCGTTGGTTATATCAAAAAGCTGCCGTCGGATCCATGGAACCGTCCGTACCAATATACAACGCCGGGCAAGAACGGCGCCTTTGACATCTACTCGCTTGGTGCCGATGGCGCGCCGGGCGGCGAGAATGAAAATGCCGATATTTACGGCGACTAAGCCGTCAATCCATCCCAATGCAAAAGCCAATGAGGGCGGTTTCACTCTGGTGGAGCTGATGGTGGTTATTTTCATCATTGGTATTGCAAGTGCAGCGGTCGTCATGACGGTGCGGTCAACCGATCGCGGTGCACGTGATGAGGCGGAGCAATTTGCTGCGCGTGTTGCTGCCTTGCGCGATCATGCCATATTGCAGTCGCGCAGCATGGCAGTAACCGTGCGCCCGTCTGGCTATGGTTTTGAGGCGCGCAATGCCGGTGCGTGGCAACCATTGTCCGAGGCACCTTTTACGGCGACGGACTGGAAAAGCGGTACCTCCGTGCAAATGGCTGGTGCGCGGCAAATGCGCATCGCGTTTGACAGCACGGGTATGCCATCAAGCGCGGCCAATATTACGCTAAAGCATGATGCGGTGACCGTTACACTTGCGCTGGCCGCGACCGGGGACGTGCGCATTGTCCGGTAAACCACAACCAAAACACAATGGCTTCACATTGTTGGAGATCATGGTTGCGCTGGCGATTTTTAGCCTTGCTGCACTGGCGATGGTTCGCCTGCAGGGTTACTCGGTGCGCTCCACGTCCAATTTGGGCGACAGCGGCATGGCATGGCAAGTGGCGCGCAATGTGGCGGTCGAAATCCTGTCAAACCCCGCGCCGCCGACCTTAGGCGAAACGCGTGGCGAAGAACTGAATGGTGGCCAGAATTGGCGCTGGACAGCAACCGCAAGCCCAACCGACGACACGCGCCTCGTGATGGTCGATATCGACGTTGTCGGCACCGGCAATGCGGCCTTGCGTAAGGCCCGTTTAACGATCGCAAGGCCTGTTGAACAATGACGGTGGCGCGGCAAACGGAGTCAGGATTTACGCTGATTGAGCTACTTGTGGCGTTGGCCATTTTTGCGCTCATTTCGGTTGCAGGCGTTACGCTTCTGCGGTCAGGCACAGACACGCAAATTGCGGTCAAAGAACGTCTTGGCGAAATGGCGCTTTCGCACCGTCTGGCCAACGCGATGGAGGCAGACCTTGCGCAAGCCATCGCGCGGCCAGTGCGCGACCAATCCGGACAGCCCGTGCCTGCCTTTACCGAAGGCGATGCCACTGTGTCCGGTGGAATATTTGGGTTGGTGAGGGCAGGCTGGTCCAATTTCGATGGTGCGCCGCGTGCCGGCCTGCAGCGCGTGACCTATGTGCTTGAGAACGGTGCGTTGAAACGGCTGAGTTGGCCCATGCTTGACGGTGCTGCACCTGCTGACGCGGCAACGATGCTTGAGGACGTTGCGACAGCGACCGCCGAATATCGCGACGATAAAGGGCAATGGCGGGGCGATTGGACCGCAACCGATGCGAACGCCTTGCCGCGCGCGATCGCCCTGAGCGTCACCCTGAAGGGCAAGCCTGAACAGCGCATGTTGTTTCTTGTGGGGCCGCAGACGCGCATCTTGCCAACACCGAGTGCAGAAGGGACGGCTGGCTGATGTTGCCCAAGTCATCTGAACGCGGCGCGGCATTGCTGTCGGTATTGCTGATGGTCGCAGTGCTCGCGGTTATTGCAGCGACGACGCTGGATAGGCTGACGCTGTCGAGCAAATTGTCAGCCAATGGCAACACGCTCGCACAGGCGCGGATGTTTACCTACGCCGCTGAATCGATTGCGGCGGCGCGTATTGAGGACTTGGTCGCACGCGATGCTGCGCAGACAACTTTGGCAGGCGGCTGGCTGGGTTCTCCGCAAAGCTTGCCTATTCCCATCGGCACGGCAACGGCGACAGTGCGTGATGCCGGAAATTGCTTTAACCTCAATAGCTTGGTCACAAAATCGGAAGAGCGATATCAGGCCAGCGCGACGGGTCAGGATCAGTTGACGTCGTTACTGGTGGTTCTTGGCACCGATGAGAATGCCGCCCGCGCCATAGCGGCTGCAGCAGCGGATTGGGCTGATAGCGATATTAGCCCGCTGCCCAATGGCGCTGAGGATGATGCGTACCGCGCCGCGCCTGTGCCTTATATGGCTGCCAATCGGCCTTTCGCCCACCCAAGCGAGCTGCGCGCGGTAAAAGGCTTGAGCCCTGCCATTTATAGTAAGCTGCAAAACTGGATTTGCGCGTTACCCGAGACCATATTATCTCCCTTAAACGTCAATACCTTGTTGCCCGAACAGGCGCCATTGTTGGTGATGCTGTTCGCCCCTGGTAAATTGAATATCGCGACCGCACGGAGCTATCTCGCCAAGCGGCCATCGAGTGGCTATGGCAGCCTCATTCGATTCTGGGCTGCCCCCGAACTGGCAGCGTTGGAGCCGGCACCTCTGGTTCAAGGGCAGGTAAAACTGACGAGCAATTATTTCTTGCTGGATACGCGGGTATCGCTTGGGGAACTGGCGCTCGCTGGTGAATCGATGATCGTCGCTTCACCTGCGCCGGCGCGCGTCATTTGGCGCAGTTGGGGGGAAGAGGAATGACCGTCGTAATCGTCCGCTTCCCGTCGTCCGACGTCGATGATCCCGCGCTATTCCGTGTGACGGACGGGGTGTGGCAACATGCCGGTTTATTGTCCGAATTTATCCCCTCGGCGGATGACGCAACAGTGATGGCCGTGGTGTCGCCTGCTGATGTGCGTTGCAGCTGGTTTTCGCTACAAGGGCTGGAGGTGCGCCAAGCAGAAGGCGTGGCCAAGTTACGCGCCGCCGAACAATCGCTTGGGCTGGTGCACAGCAGTGCGGCGCAGCATGTTGGCGATGTTTATGTCACGGCAACAATCGCCCCCGAAGTCATGCAATATGGGCTGGACCGGCTAGCAGCGCACGGCGTGAACCCCGACATTGTTGTGCCATTTGGCCTCGCAATTGATACACAGACGGACGTGGTCGTCACGGCCGAGTTTGAAGGTGTGAACGTCCTTCGCGGTGCGCAATTTGCGATGCCCGATGAGCCTGTTTTTCGTAGCATTTTTGTAGGCCAGACCGCAGTCGAAATTTTGGACGCGGATACAGTCCGGACAATGCTTTGGACAGCGAGCGAGCAGCCGCTGTTAAACTTGCGCGAAGGTATCTTTGTCAAGAAAGTGCGGTCAATCTGGGCAACCGCAGAACAGCTGAAATGGATCAAGCGCCTGTGCATCGCGCTTGTTGTGATCAGCGCGCTGGCGGCGCTTGTGACCGTTGGGAAATATTGGAACGCAACCAGCAACGAAAACAGCATCGCGCTTGCCGCGGCACAAAAGGTTGATCCGGCGATTACTGATATTGATCAGGCGGAGGTGCAACTGGCTGCTGCCATGCGCAAAAAAGGCATATTGCAGGGGCGCTTCTCGCCATTATCGGCAGCATTGTGGCGCAGTGTGAAAGCGTCGCCCAATGTATCGGTGCGTGACATGCGCTTTGGTCAGGACGGGATCCTGACGGTCGTTTTGGCCGCGCCAAGTTCCGACAATATCAACCAGACACTACTCGCCATACAGCAGGATGGTTACCCCATCACCGCCACACCGCGTACTGACGCGACGGGCGCGACGCTGGTCGATCTTACGATGAGGATGCCATGATAGCTGCAGCACGTGTGTGGTTTGCTGCGCTGACGCGGCGTGAGCAATGGCTTGTAGGTGCAGCCGGCGGGCTGACGGCTTTTGCGGTGTTGGTTTTTGGGATTATCATGCCTGCTTTATCCGCCGTCGAGCAGGCAAAGCTTGACCATGACGCCGCGGTGCAGCGTCGTGGGCGCATTGTCGCAACTGTTGATGCCGCACTGGCAAAGCCACGCGTTGCCCGTGCAACTGCCCCTGCAAATATCGATGTGCTGATTACGCAAAGTGCGGGCGAAAAGGGCTTTGACATTATCGCGTCCGGCAATGCCGCGCCGGGCCGAATGAGCTTTCGTATCGAACAAGCGCGTGCGCCTGCATTGCTTGCCTGGCTGACGGAGCTTGAGGCGCAGAACGTATCCGTAAGCGGACTTACATTGCGCACAGGCACGAATGGGACCGTCACCGTCGATGCCCAGTTGCAGCAGGATGCGCCATGAGCCGCCGTCTCGTCGCCGCCAGTGCTGTGCTACTGATGCTGTCGGTGATCCTATTCATGCCGCTGCGGACCATTGTCGGCGGTGAGGGCGTTTTGGCGCGCAAAGTGGATGGCATCATCTGGGACGGATCTATCCGTGATTTGCGCCTTGGCAAATTGCCTATTGGCGATGTGAATGCGCGTCTTTTGGTCGGGCCACTGTTTTTGGGCCGTGCCGACATCATACTGTCACGGGGCAATGCCCCCTATCGGCCCGGATTTACAGGGACAGTCTCACGCGGTTTTGGCGGCATGTCCGTCAATAATCTGAACGCAACACTTCCGGTCGCTGCGCTTTTTGCGCCTTTTCCAGCTGAAAATATCCAGTTTGAAGGCTTTTCCGCGAAATTCGCGGCGGGGCGTTGCATGCAGGCAGGGGGGCAAGTTCGTCTGAACATGTCTGAAACATTGCCGGGGCTGAACTTACAAAATGGCATGCTTGGGCAACCGCGCTGTGATGGTGCCGGCCTTTTGCTGCCCTTGGTGAGCCAATCGGCAATGGAACGCGCCGACATCCGGCTTTCCGCGGACGGCAGCTACACAGTGACCATAACGCTTGAAACCGACGTGGCAGGGCAGGGTACGATGCTTACGCTTGCCGGATTTCGGCCGGTCGCTGGCGGCTATCGATTTGTGCAAAAGGGCCGGTTCTGAACAGCCTCCTTGCGTCGACGTGTGCATTCGTAAGCGCGTTGCCGTTCTGGTACCAACTTGCATCCGCCATCATCTTGGGCACGATATGGGGCAGCTTCGTTGCGGCACTGTGCAGCCGTTGGCCCAATGGCGAGAGCATCATGAAGGGCCGTTCGCGATGTGACCATTGCGGCACGCAGCTCGCCGCGGCTGACCTTGTACCGATTTTTTCATACGCGTGGCTTCGCGGAAAATGCCGCTATTGCAAGCAACCGATTGGCGGAAGCGCCCTATATATTGAAATCGCAGCTGCATTGATCGGCGCAATTTCGGCCATGGGGCTTGATGGATTTCAGGCGTTCGCCGCCGCGGTCTTCGGCTGGCTTCTCCTTCCGCTTGGCGTGCTGGATTATCAGCGCCTTTGGTTGCCAAATCGCTTGGTGCTGTTGCTCGCGTTTGGGGGCGTGCTGATTGCTCCGCTGCTGACGCCCGATATCAGCTGGATGGATCGCGTTGCGGGCGGGCTGTTCGGATTTCTGGCACTGGAGGGTGCGCGTCACGCATTTAAGGCCCTGCGTAAGAAAGAGGGCATGGGTGGCGGCGATCCCAAGCTTTTTGGCGCCTTGGGTATCTGGATGGGATGGCAGGCGCTGCCTTATTTGCTCATGCTGTCCTGCGTGGTTGGCTTTGCATGGGTGCTGTTCAGCACCAAAACAGAGCGGACAGGTACGACACAGCTGCCCTTTGGGATCTTCCTGTGCGTTTCGGCTTTTGCGTTGTGCTTCTCTATATAGATGCAGCTCAAATCAGCCGACGCATGACGCGGTTTAAAAATCGGCTCACATTATAAATTAGCAAAACTTCACATGTTAGATTGCGGAGAATTATCTTCCCAGCCAGAGTCTCTTTTGCAGGCGATTTCGCTGCTGACGAACATTCGGCACCGTTTAGCCGCCAGTGAATGGGTCAACGTCTGCGTGATTGTCGGCGGAGTTGGGTTGCCCATTTCTAATGCATCCCGATTGTTATTGTTATTTCCCGCACGTAGGGAATTTGATGACTGCTGCCACGATGCACTTCGATAATGACCCGTCACCTGTGTGCCGGATGGACATGCGCTTTTTACGGCCCGTTCAATCAGGTGGGACAATCCGGACCTATCCCTGCATTAAAATGCGATGGAAAAGCAGCATTTCAGTCGACAAGCGTTCAACGCAATGTCACGGTTTTGTCGAACGGGTACTTTTGAATTTCAAAAACTAACAGTAGTCCATGGCGAAACGAATATTTTGCGTGGGAGCGGAGAGGAACATAATGGATAGCGACATTTTCGAACAATTCACGGAACAGCTGCGACGGTATATTCGTGAACGGCTGATCCCCGCGGAAAAGGAAGTGCTCGAAACGGAAATGATCCCTGAAGCGATCATGGCCGAAATGCGCGACCTCGGGTTGTTTGGGTTGACGGTTCCGGAAGAATATGGCGGCGCTGGAATGAATATTCAGCAATATATCCGCACCATGCGTGAATTCAGCTACGCGGCACCATGCTTTCGTTCAGTCACGTCCATCAACATCGGGATGGTGTGTTCCGCGTTCAAAAATGGCGGGACGGATGCGCAAAAGGCGGAATGGCTGCCGCGTTTGGCGGCTGGCGAAATTGCGTCCTTTGGTCTGACAGAACCGGGTTCCGGGTCGGACTCCGCGGCGATGCAGACCACAGCGGTGAAGTCAGGCAATGGCTGGGTATTGAACGGTACAAAGCGCTATATCACCAATGCGCCATTTGCGAATGTCGCGTTGATCATGGCGCGGACGAGCAAGGAAGTCTTGCCCAAAAATGCGCATGTCTCTGCCTTTATCGTTCCCATGGACACCGCTGGCATCACCGTTGGTAAGTCCGACAAGAAAATGGGGCAGGCCGGTAGCCATATCGCAGATATCATCATGGAAGATGTGAAGCTGCCTGCGGACGCCATATTGGGTGGTGAAGAGGGCAAGGGCTTTGCCTTTGCGATGAAGAGCCTCGACAACGGACGCATGTCGGTCGGCGCGGCGGCGACGGGCTATGCGCGGCGTGCGCTCGACAGCGCGCTGCGTTACGCCAATGAACGTAAGGCATTTGGCGAACCGATTGCCAATTTCCAGCTGATCCAGCAAATGTTGGCGGATAGCGACATCGAAATTTATGCGGCGGAGTGCATGCTCGATGACGCTGCACGTCGTGCAGATGCAGGTGAAAATGTGCTTCGGAAGGCTGCCGCTGCAAAGGTGTTTGCTACCGAAATGTGCGGCCGCGTCGTTGACCGCGTGGTCCAGATTTACGGTGGCGCTGGTTATCTCGCAGAATATGATGCGGAACGTTTCTACCGTGACGCACGTATTTACCGGATTTATGAAGGCACGACGCAAATCCTGCAGCTTCAGATTGCGAAGCATATGCTGCGCGAATGGGCGGCTCAGGCCTGATGACGCGTGCGTAATTCCCAAGGTCTAATGCATGTATAATTTGCTGGATGGTCTCAAGATTATCGAGGCGTCTTCCTTTGTGGCGTCGCCGACAGCTGGTCTGTATTGCGCGCAATTCGGGGCAGAGGTGATCCGTGTCGATCAGGTTGGCGGCGGCCCGGATTACCATCGCTGGCCAGTGACTGAGGCGAATGACTCGCTCTATTGGGAAAATCTAAACCGCGCCAAAAAATCAGTCGCGCTTGATCTATCCAGCCCGCAGGGGCGCGAGTTGTTGCAGGAACTGGTGCGGGCCACCGGTCAGTTCATCACCAATTTCCCTGCAGAAGGTTTTCTTTCGCACGCAAAATTGGCTGAAGGACGTGCCGATCTTGTAACCGTGCGGGTTATGGGCTGGGCGGACGGGGCGCCTGCGCTGGATTACACGGTGAATAATGCGGTTGGCTATCCCATGATGACTGGGGCTGGCCCGGAACCCGTCAATCATGTGTTGCCTGCTTGGGATGTCATCAGCGGCGCCTACGCTGCATTTGCAATGCTGGCGGCACTTCGTAGGCGGGAACAGACGGGTGAGGGCAGTGAGGTTCGCATTCCCCTGTCAGACGTCGCCATTGGCACCGTTGCCAATCTGGGCGGTGTCGCAGAAGTATTGCATAATAATGCCAATCGTCCCCGGCTCGGCAACGCGGTCTATGGCTTGTTCGGACGCGATTTTGTGACCAAAGACAATGTGCGCACGATGGTGGTCGTTGTCACCCACCGCCAATGGGCGAACCTTATTGGTGCGCTTGGTTTGACGGCGCAAGTGAACGCGATAGAGGCGGAGCGCGGAGTGAGCTTTGCCAAAGACGATGGGCTTCGCTTTCAGCACCGCGATGCGCTTTATCCGTTGTTTGAACGGGCAATTGGTTCGCTCGATCATGCGGTGATGGCGTCAACGCTTGATGAGGCCGGAATTGTTCATTCGGCCTATCGCACCATGTTGGGCGCTGCGCATGATCCCCGCCTGGTTGGCAATAACCCGATGTTTAGCGACTTTGACGCAAACCCGTCGGGCTTCAATTATCCTGCTGCTGGTGCTTTTGGCACTATTCCCCAATTGCCGCGTGGCGACGCAAAGGCAGCGCCGCGCAATGGGGAGCATAGCGAGGAAATATTGAGTACTGCGCTCGGCCTGTCCTCGGGCGAAATCGCCCGTCTCATCGACTCTGGAATATTAGGAATTGCCAAATGAATACGCTTCGTCGTGCCGCCATCGTCGCCCCCATCCGCACGCCCGTCGGCAAATTTGGCGGCGCGCTCTCCTCACTCAACGCGGGCGAGTTGGGTGGCATCATATTGAAAGCGCTTGTCGAGCGGACGAAGATTGATCCGTCCCGCGTGGACGATGTCGTATTCGCGCAAGGATATGGCAGTGGTGAGGCCCCGTGCATTGGACATTGGTCATGGCTGGCCGCTGGCTTGCCGATTGAAGTGCCGGGTTACCAGATTGACCGTCGCTGCGGTTCCGGGCTTCAGGCGATCGTGAATGCCGCGATGATGGTGCAAACCGGGGTGAGCGACATGGTGGTCGCAGGCGGATGCGAAAGCATGTCCAATGTTGAACATTACACCACCGATATTCGCAAAGGCGTTCGGGCGGGCAATCTGACCTTGCATGACCGGTTGACCCGCGGACGTGTGATGAGCCAACCGGTTGAACGCTTTGGTGTGATCACCGGTATGATTGAAACAGCCGAAAATCTGGCCAAGGACCATGACATCAGCCGCGAAGCGTGTGACGCCTATGCGGCCCGATCGCACCAGCGCGCGGCGGCGGCATGGGCAAATGGTCTGTTTGACGATGAATTGGTGCCCGTCAGCATCGCGCAAAGGAAAGGCGATCCCATCGTCTTTGATCATGACGAAGGCTATCGCGCGGATGCGACGCTTGAGACAATGGCCGCGTTACGCTCGCTCGAAGGTGGCGTTGTCACTGCGGGCAATGCCAGCCAACAAAATGACGCTGCATCCGCATGCCTTGTTGTCGCAGAGGACAAGCTTGAAGAGCTTGGCTTGGAACCCATCGCCTATTTCCACAGTTGGGCCGCAGCCGGTTGCGAGCCATCACGCATGGGCTTTGGCCCCGTTCCAGCGACGGAGCGGCTCTTTGCCCGCAATGGCCTTTCCTGGGACGACATCGGCCTGATTGAATTGAACGAGGCATTTGCGCCGCAGGTGCTCGCCTGTCTCAAGGGCTGGGGATGGTCGGATGATGATAGCCGCCATGACATGCTTAACGTCAACGGTTCCGGCATTTCGCTTGGTCACCCAATCGGCGCGACTGGCGGCCGTATATTGGCGAACCTTACCCGTGAAATGCATCGCCGCGATGTGCGCTTCGGCCTTGAAACAATGTGCATTGGCGGTGGTCAGGGTATCGCGGCGGTGTTTGAGCGCGCATGAGTTTTGCGGCCGCTCTCGAAGCTGCTGAGGGCTACCGCGATGCGGCGAAGGCGGCGCTTGCCGACCGGGTAAAAGCGCGGTCCATGGACGCCGACCAACGTGCGGCCCACGGTTTTTCGTGGATTGCGACAAGCGTGGCTGCGCTCGCGGCAGTGGCTGATTGGCTTCGCCTACATAATGGAGGAACCGAAGTTGATCGAAACATTGCGACGCTGATTTTTGCCGAAACGCTTGGGCAATTGACCGGCGGATTGCCGATGGGGCAGAATGAAATATTCCGTCCCGTTGATCTTGGTATGTCGCAACAGGCGACACTGTTGGCGGCACGTTGCGAAGATTTATTGGGCGCAGATCATGCCGCGGTGCGCGCCGATGTTGCGCACGCGATGGCATCAGGTGCGATGCCGAGCGAAAGCCTTCATGACGCAGAGCTTGACGCCATTCGCGATCAATATCGCCGCTTTACCAAAAGCGATATTTTACCGCACGCGCATCGCTGGCATTTGGCCAATGATTTGATCCCTGATGACACGATTTCGGCGATGGCGGCGCTTGGCACTTTCGGCGTCTGCATCCCTACCGAATATGGCGGCCTTGGTTTATCCAAGCTGGTCATGTGTGTGATAACCGAAGAGCTATCGCGTGGCTGGATCGGCGCGGGTTCGCTGAGCACACGGTCTGAAATCGCCGGTGAATTGATTTCCATGGGCGGCACGGAACCGCAAAAGGCGTATTGGCTGCCGAAAATTGCGAGCGGAGAAGTTTTGCCGACCGCAGTGTTTACGGAACCTGATACAGGGTCCGACCTCGGCGCGCTGCAAACCCGCGCGCAACGGACCGCTGATGGATGGGCGATCAATGGTGCAAAGACATGGATTACGCATGGCAGCCGTTCCGATCTGATGACGATGCTGGCACGCACGTTGCCCGATGCGAAAGGCTATGCGGGGCTGTCGATGCTGCTCGTCCCCAAACCGCGCGGAACGGATAGCGACCCGTTTCCGGCGATGGGCATGTCCGGCAGTGAGATTGAAGTGCTGGGCTATCGCGGCATGCGCGAATATGCGTTGCAATTTGATGGCATGCTTGCCCCTGATGACGCTTTGTTGGGCGGCGAAGAGGGGCAGGGGTTCAAGCAATTGATGCGCACATTCGAAGGCGCACGTATCCAGACCGCAGCCCGCGCCGTGGGTGTTGCCAAACGCGCGTTGGAGCTTGGCCTCGACTATGCCGTCAACCGCAAGCAGTTTGGCAAGGCCATCATCGGGTTCCCGCGCGTGGCCGACAAAATTGCCATGAGCGTGGCTGATTTCGTGATGACCCGTGAACTGACCTATGCTGCTGCCCGCGCCAAGGATTCCGGCAAACGCTGCGATATTGAGGCGGGCATGGCGAAGCTGCTGGCGGCCCGCGCGGCGTGGAGCAACGCCGATGCCGCACTGCAAATTCATGGCGGCAATGGCTATGCGTTGGAATATGAAATCAGCCGCGTTTTGTGTGACGCACGCATATTGAATATCTTCGAAGGTGCCGCAGAAATTCAGGCGCAGGTGATCGCCAAGGGTTTGATGGGAGGCGTAAACTGATGGGGGCATGGGATGCTTGGATTGGTCGCGAGGAAGTCCGGACAGACAGGGTAGATGCTGGACTGGTTTCGCGCTGGCTTGCAACCTTTGATCGTGATGCGTTGAGCGATGGCAATGTCCCGCAGGGGCTCCATTGGTGCCTTTGCTTACCAGATGCAGCAACGGCAAAGCTTGGGCCCGATGGGCATCCGTTGCGCGATGATGGCGTAGAGAGCTTCCTACCCCCAGTGCCGCTGCCGCGCCGGATGTGGGCCTCAAGCAAGGTCGATTTTTTGAAGCCATTGCATGTTGGTGCGGTCGTGAGGCGGACGTCGCGCATATTGTCGATATCCGAAAAGTCCGGCAATTCCGGGCAAATGGTTTTTGTCGATGTCGCGCATGAAACGTCCACTGAAAACGGACTGGCCGTGCGCGAGGTGCAAAGCATCGTGTATCGTGCGGCCGTGGGGTTAGAAACATCGCTATCCCCGCCAGTGGAAAGCGCGTGCCGCTTTGATGCCAATGGCTGGGACGCTCAGCGCGTTGTTGTACCAAGCGAGCCGTTGCTTTTTCGGTATTCCGCGCTCACTTTCAACAGCCACCGGATCCATTATGACCATCCATATGCGCGCGAGGAAGAGCGCTATCGCGGGTTGGTGGTCCATGGTCCGCTGACAGCAAGTTTGCTGCTGGACCTTGCCCGCCGGGCGTTGGGGGACAACACATTGGCCAGTTTCGCATTCCGGGGTCTATCGCCGGCGATTTGCGGAGAGGCCCTGCATCTGGTGATGCGGGGATCAGGCAACGAGATTGAACTGGCCGCCTTTGCAGGCGACGGACGACAGATCATGGCAGCTTCGGCGCAAGGACATATTTGAAATGAGTGAGAGTGAAGATATCGCCGAAATCCGCCGTTCTGTTCAGGCATTATGCGCCGATTTCCCGGGTGCATATTGGCGTGAAAAAGACAGCGCGCGTGCCTATCCGGGCGAATTTGTGGATGCGCTGACCAAGTCAGGGTTTCTCGCGGCGTTGATACCGGAAGCTTACGGTGGGTCAGGGCTCACACTCTCTGACGCGGCCATTATCATGGAGGAAATTCAAGCAGCTGGCTGCAACGGCGCGTCTGCCCACGCCCAGATGTACATCATGAACACGCTGCTGAAATATGGCAGCGAAGAACAGAAGCAAGAATATCTGCCACGTATCGCGACAGGCGAGCTGCGCCTGCAGGCCTTTGGTGTGTCCGAACCTACCAGCGGCACCGACACGCTTTCCTTGCGGACTGTCGCTGTGCGGGACGGTGACGAATATGTCATCAATGGCCAAAAATTATGGACGAGCCGCGCGGAATATTCCGACCTCATGCTGTTGCTCGCGCGCACGACGCCGCGTGACGAGGTCGCCAGGAAGACGGAGGGGCTCTCGGTTTTCCTCATTGATATGCGCAAGGTGGTCGGAAACGGCATGACCATCAAGCCCATTCGCACGATGATGAACCACTCAACGACCGAGATATTCTTTGACGATATGCGGATTCCTGCGTCAGCCTTGGTCGGCGAAGAAGGCAAAGGTTTCCGCTACATCCTGTCGGGTATGAATGCCGAGCGTATCCTCATTGCCGCCGAATGTATTGGCGACGCCAAATGGTTCATTAAAAAAGCCAGCGATTATGCCAGCGAGCGCAACGTCTTTGGCCGCGCCATTGGCCAGAACCAAGGTGTGCAGTTCCCGATTGCGCGCTGCTACGCCCAAATGTGTGCAGCGGAACTGATGGTGCATCATGCCGCTCAGGTATTTGAAGCCGGAGGTAACCCGGGCGCAGAAGCGAATATGGCAAAGCTCCTTGCGTCAGAAGCCAGTTGGGCCGCAGCAGACATGTGCGTCCAAACGCACGGTGGCTTTGGCTTTGCCGAAGAATATGACGTCGAACGCAAGTTCCGCGAAGCACGCCTCTATACCGTGGCCCCGATCAGCACGAACCTGATCCTGAGTTATCTTGCCGAGCATGTTCTCGGCCTTCCCCGCAGCTATTGATTGACATGATTTCGGACATGAAAATCGACAACACAGCTGCCACATTAGTCGACAAAGGCCAACTGGATGAATTTTGAACTCGCTGAAGAACATCGGATGTTAAAGGATCTGGTCCGCAAATTTGTGGACTCCCAATTGGTGCCGCTCGAAGGTGAGGTTCTGGCGCGCGATACTGCAGGTAAAGGCAGCTATCTGACCAAGGATGAACAGGCGAAGGTCGATGCCGTCTCGAAAGATTTGGGCCTGTGGGGGCTGGATGCGCCAGAAGAAGTAGGCGGTATGAATTTGCCAATGGTGGCGATGGTCGGCGTTGGAGAGGAATTAGGTCGTACCGCGACGCCGTATACCCTGCCGCCAGATTCGCCGAATTTGCGTATGATGATGGCGGCTGCGGACGAAAAGCAGCGCGAACATTATCTTGCGCCTTATGTGCGTGGAGAAACCATTTCTGCCATTGGCATTTCGGAGCCTGGCGCTGGTGCTGATCCACAATTGATGAAAACCACCGCCGTCCAGGATGGCGACGACTGGATCATTAACGGCCGCAAAATATGGATTACCAAAGCGGATGAAGCCGATTTTACGATCTTGATGGCCGTAACCGACAAGAATGCCAATGGGCGCAATGGCATGTCGGCATTTTTGGTGGATCGCGATACGCCCGGGTTCAATGTGTTACGTAAAATCCCGATGATTGACGGCAGCGCGACCTATGAAATCGCGCTTGATGATTGCCGTGTTCCGGGCTGGAAATTGCTCGGCTCGCGCGGGCAGGGGTTTTTGCCCATGCAGGTGCGGCTTGGCACGCGGCGTATTGAAATGGCGTCCTGGTCGATCGGCATGGCGCAGCGCGCATTGGACATGATGATTGAATATGCGCCACAGCGCGTCACATTTGGGAAGCCTTTGTCTTCGCGTCAGACGGTTCAAAATTGGATAGCCGATGCCGCCACACGCATTCATGCCATGCGTTTGATGACCTATGACTGCGCGTGGAAAATCGATGAAGGGCGCGACACGCGGCAGGAAATTTCGATGATCAAATCCTATTGCACCGAAGCTGCATATGACATCGTCGACCATGCGATGCAGATGTTCGGTGGCATGGGCATGACACGCGAAATGCCGTTATATTTGCTTTCCAACAAGCTGCGCACGATGCGTATTTATGATGGACCAAGCGAGATCCACAATTGGGTGGTCGCCCGCGATTTGCTTGGAACGCGCGAGTGACCGAGGTGGCCGCTAACAGACTGCAGGAGCACCGAGCTGGTGCTACTGCAGGGTCAGGGCCAGTTCGCCTCTGTGGGCGGCTGGAACGTACCCTACGGCTCTAAACGCGAGCGCCCTATGCCCCATTAGGCCACCGCGCCATCGATAAGGACCAGAAGCGACGACGAGGGCTGTCCAAGTACACACGCAGGCAGACGCGGTTGGTGGACCAGCTGATCGACCGTCAGGTCTTTGTTGAGGATCAAATAGACAGGTTGGCGCAGATAGTGTTTTGAAAGAGCATTTAAGGCGATATCTCGCTAGCATTGCCATGAACGCTTTGCGCCCAATTGATGAAATTCACCGCACCCCAGTTACAACACAAAAACGGACATTCGTATGACGATACCGATGGTATCAATTGTAAATCAATATCGCAAGATTGTGCGAATCCGCATCTTGTCTGGCACCGATTACATAGCCGCGGACGATAGCCTTGCCGTTGGACGCCATCATTCTTGAGATGGAGAAGGCTGGGGCTCTAAACCCCAGCCGACCCATTAAAACCTCAGCGCAACGTCCGCATGGTCGAGCACCATATGGGCGGAGCGTTCGGCCATAGCGAGGAACATGGAATCACCCCGGTCGGTTTGGACCACCACCATCGACGCGGTGACGCCCATCATCATCCCCGCGAAGGACGACGCGCGATAAGCGTCCCACTGGCCTGCCAAGTCGGAGGCAGGCACGCCAAACTTGTCTAGCCCGTCGCGGTACCGAGCGAGCAGGCCGCGCTCCTCGATCTTCCTTGTAGCAGGGTCCATCGCCGTGCCGAGATAATAAGCAATGTCACCCGCCCCGGCACCGATGCCCACCGTCTGCCAATCGACGATGATGATCGGCTTTTCGGTATCGTCGGAGCAATAGAGCATATTGTCCGGACGAAAATCATTGTGCGTCAGGCAGCGTGGTCCATCGCGGCTGTCCAACCAGCGTTGGATATTGCCGCAGTAGGCCTCACCGACCTTCTTCATAGGGTCAGTCACGCGGTCGCCATAGCGGTCGCAAAAGGCAGGCCAGAAGGCGGTGTAGATGGCTTCGGCATCAATCTGCGGCGGAACTGCCTGGGTGCCGTTGAGCCAGTCGAACGTGTCGAGAACAGGATCGCCCCACCATCCGGCATGGATGCTCGCAGCTGCGTCCATCGCCAGTTCCGCTTCGGATCGTGTTGGGACGAGCAACTGATTGCCCTGCACATGGCGTGGCAGATCATGCATCAACAGCGCAAAATCATGGCTGTCTTCATCAAAGGCGATGAACAAGTGGTCGGGCACTGCCATCGCCCGTTTACCCGCGAACAGTTGATAGAAGCGGCTTTCGCGAATGTAGGTCATGTGCGACTTGCCTGTCACTTTGCTTAAGCAGTCATTGGACGGCAGCTTCGCCACTAACGTCGGCGGCGCGCCGTTCGCGAGGCCTGCATAGGTCAGGCTCAGGCGATAGGTCGCCCCAACTTGCCCGGTACCGATAGGGCCGGTTTTTACCGCCGCGACGGTCACGTCATAGCCATTCTCGCGAAGCCTTTGCGTCAGCCATTCCGGTGTCATCTCGGCGAGGGTGGGGACGGCCTCAGTCATTGAAGATGCTCTTGAGGTCCAGCGGCTCATAGGCGCCGAGGACAAGCTGCTCGAGAATACCTGTGCCCCGGCGCTCTTCTTGACCGAGCGTCATGGTGACACGGGAAATCGCCTGAATGTGAAGGTGATCGGCGCGCCCCGCCTCAATCGCCTTCAGGTCAATATCCTCACGGGCGATGGCCAGTTCGCCTTTCCAGCCACCATGTGTCCACTCCGGATGGCCATAGCCAATACCGCGCATCAGGAAGGGTGTTCCGGGTTCAAAGGCCGCCGTGACCTTGCGGCCGTCGGGTAGTTCCGCCGTCATCTCGGCAGAAGCTGCATGTCGCCAACCGGGTTTGAGCACAGTGGTCATCTTGCAGGCCTCGCTCTCGACCATCTCATGCGCGCCTGCGCCATCGGGACACCAGACCGCCCGCGTGTTCCAGGGACGGCCATGGGCATCATCATTCACATGGAAATAGAGCGCCCCGTCGTCAAAATTGACCGGGCTCCACAGCCAATAGAATTGGGGGAGTATCTGCGGCACAGTGGGCTGCGGGTCACTGGCGCCGATGGGGCGGATGCCCCAGCTGCGGTCTCGTGTGCCGACCGCGCCACCGACGTCATGGCGGACACCATCGACCTCGATCCAGCCCTGCCAATGCCCGTTCTGGGTCAGACGGGTATAATCCATGAAGGTGCGCGGCCCGATGCGGCGAATGAAGCGCGGCTCCTCGAGCGGGAAGGCGCGGCCCGTAAAGGTCAGGTCCGCCGAAATGCCCTCATGGTTGTTGACGATGACGCGCAGTGACTTGAGCGGTTCGATGACCTCAATGGTGATCGGCCCGACCGTCAGGTCCATGCGCTCCATGCCCAACAGGCGTGAAGCGTGAACGCAATGCTGCGTCTCCCCCCGGATGCAGGAGAAGTGGGCATCCGCAACATTCAGGTTTGGGTAAACGCCAAAGGCAAGGGCGAAAAAATCGCTGCCGTCGGCCTTGTAGCCGTTGAAGAAATAGCGGTCGTAAAAATTCCGGTCGGTGCCTGAATAAGCAATCGGCTCGGGGGTCTGGTGGATGGGGTATTCGTCGCCCTTGGACAGCATCTGCCTACTACCTCTCTTTTGATCTCGTCAGTGTTTTGCCCCAGCGTTGACCCAAAGTCGATGGAGCGATCCTTGTCCGCCGAATAACGCACGGGTTGACAGTAAGAAACTGTACTTTTTCGTGAGCTGAGCGCTTTAATGTTAGCCCGGTTCGCGGGGCGACCGGTTCATTTTTGTTCTGGCAACAGCTTCTAAGGAGTGTTGCCGCTCTGCGCCCAAAGCTATGGCTAATTGTTCTCCTTGAACTTAATACCATTACCCTCAGGGTCGGTAAGGTACACGTAATTCGACACGAAGCCCGCCCAGCGGTGAGGTTTCAAGCCCCACCGAACCCCGATAATGCAGAAGTAGGTCCTTGACGATTGCAAGTCCCAGCCCGGTACCGAATTCGGAGCGATCGAGTCTTTCTCCAACCTTGAACACAGTTTCGCGCTGGATTTCTGTTATGCCTGGACCATCGTCATCGATGAGCAAAACAGCGGCATCTTTATCATGGTACCAGCTGATTTGGATGCTTGTTGTCGCCCATTTGCAGGCATTGTCGATCAGATTCGAAAGGATCTCGGTCAGATCCACTTCGTCCATTGACACTTCGATATTGGGACCGTGAGTTACGATCAACTCAAGCCCGCGGTCACGATACAGTCGGCGCATCGCAATGATGATCGGTTCAAGTGCCTTGTCCAACGCAGAGTGGTGTCCGAGCGGGCTGGCTTGCGCGGCCATGCGGGTGCGGGAGGTATAATAAGCGATATAACGCTGCATCTGCTCGCAGCTCTGCAGGAGTACGGCGGCACTTTCGGATCCATCCTTATCGGCCATCAGTTGCGCCTCATCGGCGATGATCGCGAGCGGGGTCCGCAAGCCATGCGCCAGATTTCCGGCCTGAACCCGCGCCGATTGCAACATTTCCCAATTGGAGGTGAGCAACTGGTTAAGGCTCGACACCAGCGGCTTTATCTCGCTGGGGTAGTCACCCAGCATGCGGCGCTCTGTTCCGTTGCGAATTGCGGAAATCGAGGCCTGTATCTTGTGTAACGGTCGCATAATGTAATTGATCTGTATCGCACCGATAAGGACCATTATGATCGCGAAAGCGCCGAGCGAGTAAATGAGCGGCCAGTCGATTTCGGCAAGCAATTCGTCGATCAGTCGCTGGTCGGTGGCGACGTACAGCAAAAGCGGGGGGCCGCCGTCTGTCATCGGTTTGGTCATCGCATATTCCAGCATACCTCCACTGGGACCAATAATGAATTGCCATAGCGGCTCAGGACCGTTGGCAAGGCCAACCGGAAGGTTGTTTCCATCGAGCGACGGCGATCGGATCTTTTTATAACCGGCGCGTTCAACCTCCCAGTAAAAGCCAGAGCCGGGCGGAACAAAGCGCGCGTCGGACAGGTGGCGCAGGAGATAAGGCTGCCCCTTTGCATCGACCGCGGACAGTTCCGCTAATTCCTTAATATGTTCTTCCATTTCTTCGTGGAAACGATCAACCACATAAGAGTGGATCACCCGCGCTACGACCAGACCGGTCAGAATGGTGCCGATGATGACCGCCGCAATGGTTGCGATCATGAAGCGCGTGCGCAGGCTGCTGAAATCAAGCCTCATCGTTCAAACCGGTAACCCAAGCCGCGAATGGTAGTGATCGCCGTTTTGCTGACCTTCTTTCGCAGCCGCCCGATATGCACCTCGACCGTGTTGAGATCGCGTGCTTCGGCCATCGGATAAAGATGATCGAGTATCTCTCCCTGCGACAATATGTGCCCCGGCCTCAGAAGGAAAAGATGAAGCAAACGATATTCCATCTGAGTTAGCTCGATTTGTAATTTGTTGCGCCAGACCGTCCGTGTGCCGGGATCCATCATAATCTCGCCGGCCTCCAGTTTGGCATTTGTTTGGCCTCCGGCCCGCCTGACCAGCGCATTCAGCCTGGCAAGCAATTCCTCCCCGCGGACGGGCTTGACAACATAATCATCTGCACCGGCGTTGAGACCCTCCACTTTCTCCTGCCAACTGCCCCGCGCCGAGAGAATTAGGATCGGCGTATCAAAACCCCTTTGCCGCCAGCGGCGGACAAGTTCAAAGCCGTCCATCCCGGGCAAGCCGATATCGACCACAAGGGCCGACAAATTTTTAGGATCGGGAAGATCGAGTGCACCTTCTGCGCTAGCTACACTTTCAGCCACAAATCCGCCCGTTTCCAAACGGTCGCATAGTCTGCGGGCAAGTTCATCTTCGTCTTCAACAACCAAAATACGCATTCAATCCCCTCGCGATTTAACGATTGATATGCGTCAACTACAACCAAAGCCATGTGCATTTAGTGCCGTTACGGTTTCAATTTTGGCGTATCTGTCAGGTTAGTGACAGCTTTCACCGTTAGGCGCTGCATCAGCTTTCGAAATTGGGTCGTTAGGCCTTCACCTTGATAGGCTAAATTCAGACGTAACATCCTTGGATTTGCGCTAGCCTGACGCGAAGCGGACATGAAGATAAAGCAAAGCGGATTATTATATTCAGATCCAGATTTTCTTTTTCTATTTCGTATCCAAATCGGCAGTATTATTAAAATTATAAATCGATTGTCTCGATTCACGAATCATTATTCATTTTTGATGAAGCTTTATTCGTATTCGGATGCCGCTGCATCGTGCGTTGCGGCCAGATTTACCCGTGATCTCTGAAATTATTCCTTCTGTTAACCATCTATCCATATAAATATAAACAGTAAATATACCCAGGAACTGGCTGTTTCACTTTCGTGGTTAACGAGGTTTACGGACCTATGTTCGTTCCATTAAAAAGTAATAGATTGGAATGAGTCTCGATAACGCAGAATAGATGCACTGAAACTCCCCAATGGAATTTTATTTATTTGATCGTGGAAAACTATGTGTTTCCCACGGCGCTGTCTCGTGAGCATCTTCGGGTGTGGGTTGGCAATGTCGTGACTGCGGAACGCAAAAAATGAGGTAGAAAAAATGACAACCAATATTTGGGGTTCGGACACGCAGGCGCCACTCGTTATTGCTTCGGGTCTCCCCCCTGCTGGACAAGCGCTGTTCGATGCGGCTGACAGCGGTGGCGCGGAAGTTGGTGTTATTTCCTACAAGAACGGTTTGGCATCCGTTTCCTTCTTTGATCATATGGGCGTACCGACGGCAGCCCGCCCAACCTCGGTTCTCGCAACCGGCGGCGTTCCTCTTGCAGAAGTAGCGATCACGGCTTCGGGCATCTTGGGTTATGGTGCCGGCTGGATCGAAGCGGGCACCAATGTAATCAAGGCACAGTATTTCAGCGCCGTGGGCGCCTATGGCGCGCCGGTCACCTTGGGTGCAGGCCATGGGCTCGACATGGCGGGCTATTCGCGCAACGACCCAGCGGGCAAGCGGCCTGCGGTGGACGGTTTTGTGGCATCGTGGATTGGCACGGATGGAAATGTGTATTTCCAGCGCGCTGGCGTCCATTTGAACGACAAGGTCGATCCGATTGGCAATGTCGTTGCGGCCGGCCTCGATGGTGTCCCCGGTATTCGACCGGTTGGCGCGACATCTGGCGCGAACACGGATAATGACGCTGCCATCAAAGTCACCACCAGCGGTCAGGCCTCTGAGGCTTCGGTCTCGGTTACCCATAGCGGCGAAATCATCCTTGCCTGGACCGAACATGGCGCGACCGGCGACACCCTTAGCTTCAAGGTCTTGAACGCAGACGGGACCGAGAATTTCACTGCTACCCTGCCGACAATCTTGCCGGCGGGTGCCCATGTCGACACGACATGGCTCGCAGGTGGCGGATTTGCCATTTCCTGGAACACGGCGGACGCCATTCAGAGTATCGTTTTCAACACGCTTGGCGGTGTAGTCCCGGGCTTCGGCGCAGTGTTCACGTCTACGGGCACGACCACGCTGCAAAGCTTTGGGCCCGGCGGCTTCAATGGTGATTTTTCGCTGGGTATGATGGTCGACGCGATTGGCGGCTTTACGTTGGCCTACACCGAAGGCAGCGTGTTGAAGGAGCAAAGCTTCAACAGCCTTGGCGGTCTGCTCGACCCGGTGCAGTCGCAGCCGATCACGCTCGGCACAGTCGACCCATTGACCTCGCTGGCCTCCGCCAGCCTGGCTGGAGACCGGGTCATGGTGCTATCCGAACGGATTGACGGCACCGTTACCGCGACGGTCGTAGACCCGCGTGCCCTGCCAATCGGCACCGCAATTGTACTGAACGGCGTCGGTCTGGTCATCAATGGTACCGACACGCCCATTAAAGTCATACCTGACGTGCTGGTCGGCACCATCGGTAATGATACGATCAATGGCGGCGCCGGCGACGATATCATGTCAGGTGCGCTTGGTCATGACCGGATCATTGCCGGTATCGGCAATGATACCATCGACGGCGGCGGCGGGGTCGATACGCTCATCCTGTCAGGCCGACAGTCTGACTACACCATCGTCAACCTCGGCGGAACATTGTTCCAGATTACCGACAACCGGACGATCGCGACCAACGACGGCGCGGATATCGTCCGCAATGTGGAGGTGTTTGAATTTGCCGGCCCGACGGTCTTCGATCCAAGGGTCACGGTCGCTGCTGCGACGCTTGGCGGGTTGACGAGGAACATCGACCCAACGGCATGGGGTCTGAGCAACGAAGATGTTGACTCGCTGCCGTCACCAATCCGCACGCCGGATGTCGATGGGTTCATCGTCAATGATGGTAAGGAACGGGCAGGGGTCCAATCCGCGCCGGTCGTATCGGACAGCATCGGTGAATTCGTCTCGATCCTGTGGGAAGACCACACAGGTGGCGGCTCACGAATTCGTGGCAATTTCTATGATGTAGAAGGCAATCCGGACAGGGTTACCCCGCTGCCCGGCACCTTTGCCATTGGCGACGGCGTGGGTTACGAATTCAACGCCCGAGTTGCCTCTGGCGCGGCCAACTCCGGCTGGGGTGTAGTCTATTCGGAAAAGGTTGGTGCGACCACTGAAACGCTCAAAACCAACTTCTTCGGCCTGAACCTTACCGGCAATGAGCAGGCGGTGGATGCCAGCGGCCTGCACCAGCATTCCGCATCGATTTTCGGATCATATCTCGACCATCGTCTGAACCCGACCACGGGCCTGATTGACGGGCCTTCCGTCATTCTGCCAGCTGGCATGAACGACGGCTATAACGTGATTTACGTTGAAGGTGGCCAAGTCGGAGATTCCTACGGCGCGATCCGTCTACAACGTTTCGAGGTCAATTTGGATGCCCTGGGCCAACCCGGTGCGCCGCGCGCAGCCGGTCTCGACGGCCTGGCAGGCGTCGGTAGCGATGCTGCCGTGACACTGTCTGCGTCTGGTCGTGATCCCTCGATCACCGGTCTCCACACGTTTGAGACCATCGCAGTGTGGATCGAAAAGGATGCCAATGGCGTCGAGCATGTCGTAGGGACAGCGCTGGACGACGTTGCCCAACCGATCGGTATCGATCTGACCAACATTTCCGGCACCGATGTTATTGCGGCAGGATCCAAGGTCATTGTCGCACAGGCCCAGGCCGTGAATGCGGCTGTGGTTTGGGTTGCCGATGTCGGCACCAATGGCAATCACGTCTATGAACTGCATGCGACCATGCTGTCTTCGCCCGGAGCGGGTCTTGACGGCCAGGGTTTTGCATTGGTGAAGCCGGCTGATACCTTCAACCTGATGACATTGCCTGCGGGCGTTGACCTTGGCTCGATCAAGGTTTCGGGCATCAGCGGCGAAGGCAGTGCCGACATCATCGTGCAATGGGATGGGGTGACAGCAGGCGACACCAATGTCTATGCGCGCCACTTTGGCACTATTATGGATCCTGCGACCGGCGTAGCCATCGCTATATCGCCGGTTGGCAACACCATTCAGGTTAATGCCAACAGCGCGGGCGACCAATCGCACAATGGCGTGGCCGGCCTTTTGGGGGACCGTTTCATCTCGGTCTGGCAAGACAGCAATGCAGCCGTGACCGGTGGCAATGGCACCGACATCGTCGCCCAGATCTTCGACACCCGTTCGTCTGGCCAGCACATCATTGGCGACTTTGTGGCGCCAAATGGCAGGGTTGCAGCACGGCCTGATATTCTGATCGGTACCAATGGCAACGACTTCATCCTGGGCGACATCAGCGATAGCGACGGTGCCGCTGACTGGATCTTTGCCGGCATGGGAGATGACACCATGCAGGGTGGTCCGAGCGATAGCGTCGCTGCGGTTCGCGCCGAGATTCTCGATGGCGGCCTTGGGTTCGATACGGCGGTCTATACCGGCAATTTCGCAGACTATGAGATCACGGCGATCTTTGACAATGATCGGGGCCCTGGCTTCCAGATCACCGACCTGCGGCCGACACAGGATGCCAACAACAATCCGCTGCAAAATGACGGGACCGACTTTGTCTATAATGTTGAGCGTTTGGCCTTTGCCGATCAGTCAATTGATGTCGCCGCCGACATCTACAACCCGCCAATGCCCGCTCCTCTTGCAGGGTGGGACGGAACCCCCAATGCGTGGTCGCTGACCGACACCACACAGTATAAACTGCAGACACTGGTCACCGGCGTCGCAGCGCAGAGCCAGGTTGCGGTGACCAACCTGCAGGACGATAGTGCTTTGGTCTGGATCGAAGGCACCGCCGGTGTCGGCAGCCATTCGGTAATGGCAGAACGCCGTCTGATCACTGGCGAGATAGACCCGCTCTGGCAGGGGCCGGGTGCAGCGGCGGCTGGTCCGATCGAAATGACCGATGGGACCTTCGCGGGCAACATCGTGGGCAATCCTGTCGTGGCCAGTGCCGGCTTGCTCGGCGTGCTGGCTGCGTGGGAATCGACCGACGTCAATGGCCAGTCGAGCATCCACATGCGCCTTGGCAGCACGGCCAGTGCCACCCCGTTCAATACCGGCGGCGGTTTCCCGGCTTATGGCTTTACCGGTGGGGAACTGGTGGTACCCGGATCCGCTGGTGGCCGCTCACCCTCGGTGAAAGGCTATGAAATCGTCAACACGGCAAACGAAAC
Organism: Sphingomonadaceae bacterium PASS1; assembly: GCA_002255985.1. GTDB lineage: Bacteria > Pseudomonadota > Alphaproteobacteria > Sphingomonadales > Sphingomonadaceae > Sphingorhabdus_B. The sequence goes on along the minus strand of NKIR01000001.1, from coordinate 390,050 downwards.
CGTGGAACTGGGTTTCCATGTCGCATTTGTCGATGACACCGGCCAAGTGCGTTTGGCGCGCTATGAAATTCCGGTGTTCGAGGTAGATCCGTTGACCGGCGCCCTTGGTAAACCGGCACTTCCGGCCAATTTTGGTATTAGTGGCCAGACGCAGCCGATCCTGATTGGCGAAGATGGTCTTCGCAATCACGACGTCACGGGCGCTTTGATCGATGATCCGAATGGCGCGATTTCGCTTGGTGCGGGCGGAACGCCTTCGCTGACGTCTTTGCACAATGGCGAACTTGTGGTGGGCTATACCGATGCCGCGGGTCACTATACCGTTACGCGCTTCGATGTGACGCATACGGCCGGCAGCCGCGATGCGACCATTTTTGTCTCGGATAAGATCACTTACGCTGCAGCGCAGACGGACACTTTGGGAGCAAATGTCCTCTCCGGACAGGTTGTCAGCCAGCTAAATGGTAGCTTTGGTGCCTTCTGGACAGAAGACGATGGCGCCGGTGGCGTCGTTCTTAAAGGCAATGTGTACAATGCAGGCGGGACGACATGGCACCAGAGCGGAATGCTCGTCTTGCAGACGGGTCTGCCGGCTGGCGTCGATGTTGCCGTCGTATCGTCGGGGGTTAATCCGGACGGCATTGAGGACGGCTTCGTTGCGCTTTGGCAAACGGGCGGTCATATTTCGGGCCAGCGCTTTGACATGGCCGGTGCGAAAGTCGGACTGATATTCCAGGTCGATGATCCGAACGGTGTGGCCCATGGCGGCCTTTCGGCTGCAGGTATCGACAATGGTCTGATCATCATTGGTCATGAACTCGCGGCGAATAATGGCGATGTGGGGTATAGCTATCTCGATACACGTCAGCCTGGTGCAGAAGTTCTTGGGGCGACGACCAGAGCCGGTGTTGCCGGAAGCATTGCCGTGGGCACTGTGGGTGACGACGCAATGGACGGCCGTGCCGCAGATGACCAGCTCTTCGGCGGGCTTGGCAATGACGTCATCACTCTGGGCGGCGGTTCCGACCTTGGTGACGGCGGCGCGGGCAACGATATCATCCTCGGCGGGGCTGGCCAGGACCAGATCTTGGGCGGTGACGGCAACGACCTGTTGATGGTCGGTACCAGCGGCCCGGCAGATGTCCGCAAGGATGCAGCTCTGGTCGCCGGCCTGAATACCGCTGGTTTCAACGCGGCGATTATCGCGAGCAATAATGGTGCCGATATCGTATCGGGCGGCCTCGGTGTGGATACCCTATCCTTCCGTTCGGAAGCGAGCCCGGTGCGTGTGGATCTCAACACTGGTTTGGTCTATCGGGCCGGTACCGGCGCGAACACCGTCAACTTCACCGATAATGGCACCACCGGCAGCTACAATCTGACCGCGGCCATTGGTGAACTTGTGCCTGATGCGGCTGGTTTGCCAGTCTTCCAGTTCACCCGTGACATCGAGCGGGTCGAAGGCGGTCGCGGGGCGGACGTTCTTCTCGGCGCTGCAAGCAATGACGTGATATATGGCGGTGGCGGCAACGACTTTATCGACGGTCGCGCTGGAACACAGGATATCGCCGTATTTGCCGGTGCTGCTTCTGGCTACACTGTGGCACGCACGCCCAGCGGAATTTCAGTGACCCACACCATCGCGGCTACGGCGACCAGCCTCGCCAGAATCGAGACCGCGGCCCTGAACAACGTTGAATTCGTGCAGTTCGGTGATCGCCGGATCGCGGCGGCCGATGTACAACCGGGGGCCGCCGTCTCCGCTGCATCGCTAACCAACCGCAACCCGGGACCGACGCTCACCAACGATATCGCGACCTTGGCCGAAGACACTTCGGTGCAGATTAATGTGACCGCAAACGATGTGGCCAACGAATTCGCGCCACAGCCAGTCTTCATCACCGCGATCAATGGCCAAGCAATCACCGCTGGCGGGCCGGCTATCACGGTGGCCAATGGCAGCGTGTCTCTAGGCGTTAACGGTCAGCTGAACTTCACGCCAGTCGCGAACTATTTCGGGACGACAAGTTTCAATTACTCCGCACAGGATGGCGGCGGGGTCGCGAAGACAGCGACGGTGCAGTTGAACATCACACCAGTGGCCGATACGCCCATCGCCGTTGCCGACGCGTACGAGGTGATCCTCGGTTCGACCACGCAGCTGAATGTGCTCGCCAACGACATCAACCCGGATGCTCCGCTGTCTGCTCTCAGCATCGGGGCGCTCAACACCACGGGTCTGGCTGGCACTGCGACCAGCAATGGCAATGCCATTACCTTTACCGGCAATGCATTGGGAACGACTACCCTGACCTACACCGCCAACAACGGTCTGGAGAGCACGCCTGTCACCGTGACGATCAAGGTCATGGTTCAGAACAACACCCCGACGCTGACGGGCGACCTGAATGCTACGGTTGTCGAAGGCGCGCGTGTTACTCTGACCACTGCCGATATCGGCTATACCGATCTCGATGCTGCGGATACCCTGACCTTCACTGCATCTGGTGCGGTCAATGGCGCGGTGCAGGTAAATGGCGTGGATGCCACAAGCTTCACAATGTCCGATGTGACGGCCGGGCGAGTGTCGTTCCTGCACAATGGTGCGGAAACGCCATCGGCCAGCTTCTCGATGGTCGTAACAGATGGAAAGGTCGTCACTGCGCCAGTTACGGTTCAGCTTGCTGTGACTGCGGTCAATGATGCTCCGGTACTGACCGGTTCAGTTGCAAATGCAACCTATGTCGAGAATGCGGCCGCGCTTACAATCGCCCCGGCGCTTGTGCTGACGGATGTGGACAGTAACCGGTTGACCGGTGCAACGGTGACGATCTCGGGTGGTCTTGCGGAAGATGTCCTGACCTTTACACCGCGCACCGGCATCACGGGCAGTTACTCTGCGGGTACCCTGACGCTGAGCGGTTCGGCAACCCTCGCGGCTTATCAAGCTATCCTGCGTTCTGTTGCCTATAGCAACAGCTCGGACAGGCCGAGCACGGCGCCTCGTACGGTAACGTTCACCGTCAATGATGGTGGTGCGGCGAACGCGACGGCAACGGCGTCGACTACCATCGCGGTTCAATCGGTCAACGATCTGGCGACCGGAACGGTTGCGATTGTCTCGGCTGCAGTGGCGGGGGCGGGCGTGACCCTGACCGCCGCTGGCAACTTGCAGGATGCCGACCTTGTCAATGCTGTTGTGGTGCCAACATATGCGTGGCAATCGAGCGCAACGCTGGCCGGTGTATACACCAATCTAGTCGCCAGCGGAACGTCAGTCCTGACCGCAAACACGGCGACTGTGACGCCCGCTGTGGTCACCTTCTATCAGGTCCGCGGAACCTACATCGATCCCTTTGGTACCAATGTGGTCACCTCGACGGATCGTGCCGTGGTTGGAACGGCAGCTGCTGATACGATCTCTACGGCAGGTGTAAAATTCCTCTCGACCTTGGGCGGCAATGATACAATAACCTACGCATCGACATCGTTGCCCGACCTCACCATCGATGGCGGCGCAGGCATAGATACGTTGAACATCGCGGCAGCTACCTCCAAGTTCGGGCCTGCTGCGGACTCTGCTTTGGTCGGCGTTGAAGTTGTCAGTGCCGCGGCCTTGCTGACCGCGATCTCCATGGACCTGTCCGGCCAGACAGAAGCCCTCACGATCACTGGCGGTGCCGGCAATGATACTATCTGGGGTGGAACCGGAGGGGATACGATCAATGGCGGCAACGGCAATGATGTGATCTTTGCACTTATCAACGACGGCAACGACATCGTGTTCGGCGGGGCGGGTACCGACACGTTGGACTATTCGGCCAGCACGGGAACATTGACCGTTAATCTGGCAGCCACGACTGCACAGATCACCGGTTCGTTGACCGGAACCGACACCGTCACCGCGGTCGAAAACATCATCGCGAATGCTGCGGACAACATTATCACGGGCAGTGCGGTAGCCAACCTTCTGGATGGCAATTCCGGCAATGACATCATCCGTGGTGGAGCAGGAAACGATACGATACTGGGTGGCCTAGGTAATGACACTCTGTATGGCAATGCCGGGATTGATAGGCTCGTTGGTGGTGCCGGTGCCGATCTTTTTGTCTTCGATGCGGCCACGGCAGGCAGTGCGGATACCATCGCTGATTTCGAAATCGGCTTGCTTGGTGGCCGCATTGACAAGATCGGGATCTCCCAGGCGGCCTTCGGTATAGGCGCTGGAACGGTTGCGAACGGAAGCTGGCTATCGCTGAATGGAACCTTCACCACGACAAACCAGCGGATCGCCTACAATCCCACAACTGGATCGCTCGACTATGACAGCAATGGAAGCGCCGGTGGGGGCACGCGGTTCCAGATGGGCGTTATCGACATCAATAACGACGCCGCACTGCATCCGACACTATCTCTGGATCACTTCATTCTGATGTAGGGGCAGGCCACAATCGAACGCCTGCGCGGGCTGCTGCTCGCGCAGGTGATTGACGCTATGGCTTCACGCATGTTGCGAAATGGCCTTTGCCGGGAGAAGGTTGGAACGGCGAATGCAGTATGCCTTGGAATAAAATACCAGATTTCTGATTGCAGAAAATCGCGATCACAGCATTATATTGGAATATAAATATTGACGAATTGCGAAGGCTGGGCTGCGTAGCCGGCACATTACCAAACCAGCCTATAGCGCGCCGGTGACGACACGATTTGGTAGTTAGTTATTGAAATTATTTGATAAATTTGAATTCATTTTCTGTGGATGGACACAGTTGGGCTGGTACCTGACGGTCAGACTTTAGCGAAAATTTGAAAACACTGCCGTTCCGCTAGCGACAATTTTTTCATAGTTTGTAAAGTTCGGGGCATCTGCGAAAAACTGCGGTTCGTTCAGCTTTTGTTTCTGGATCGTAAGTGGAACGGCTGTTTTTTCAAAATTTTCGCTAAAACCGGACAGTCTGCTATCGGCCCATTTGCTGCCGTTCTGCTTGGCGCCCAGTGATCGGCCGTTCAATGACCAGCGAGCGATGCCTTAAAACAGACATTCAACTGGGCATGGGATGGCACCAAAAGGGAGCATACAATTCCTGAGCTGGTCGGCAGCCCTCGAAATCCACTGAATGGTTAATGCAGGCTTTCGAAGGCCTATCAGTTGCATCTTTGGTCGAGGCAGGATGAGCTTTGCGTAAGCAACTGACGACCAAAATTGGTTAACTGCCAGCACCCGGGACCGATCTGACGACAGAAGTGATCCCGGAAAGGGCAGGGCGCTTTAGCGTGTGTGGAAGGCAACCGTTTACTTCGAAATTAGAAGCTGCCTTATTACTTTTCTCCCAAAAGACAAAAATTATGCTCTATGCGCTGCTATCTCAATCGTGTCATGGGTTGCCCTAAGGCAACGTTTCCGGTCCACAAATGGTCAATACATTTGCAGCCGCCTGTAAGCGCTTCATATCCATGGAAAGGGAAGGGTATGTTTTCTGAAATGCTAGCAAGCGCAATAGAGACGCTTTCCAAAGTGCTGGATCCCAACGGTCCTGCCCAGGCCGCGACTGCTAATAGCTTCACGCCAACGGATTTTAGCGTCCACTTCTTTTTGCAGTTAGCCATCATCATATTAACCTGCCGGATCGTCGGCAAACTGGGCCAAAAATATCTTGGTCAACCTCAGGTTGTTGGTGAAATGATCGCAGGCGTGATCCTCGGCCCATCATTATTTGGCTATTTTTTCGCGGATGCACAGGCCGCGGTTTTCCCCGGACCGACTAAAAACGTGCTATATTCGGGAGCACAGCTTGGCGTCGGTTTGTACATGTTTTTGGTCGGCACAACGTTGCAACTGGACCATTTCAAATCCAAAGCAAGGAGTGCGATAAGCGTATCGTTCGCGGGTATTGCGGCCCCGTTTTTGATTGCAGTTTGGCTAACCCCGTGGCTGGTGACTGTTCCGGGTCTATTTACGCCGGGAATTTCGCAATCAAGCGCGACTTTGTTCATGGGAGCCTGCATCGCGCTGACCGCGTTTCCGATGTTAGCGCGCATCATTAACGAACGTGGGTTGGCGAAAACGTCGCTCGGCACATTGTCACTTGCCGCCGGCGCCTTTGACGACGCTGTATCTTGGTGTGTGCTGGCAGTGGTGCTGGCAACCTTTGGCGCAGGCCCAGGAGTTGCCGTTCTCGCAATAGGTGGTGGGCTGCTTTACGCCACGTTCATCATTCTGTTTGGCCGCAAAATTTTTGCGCCGCTTGGCCGGATGGTCGAGCGCGAGGACGAAATGAGCATGACTGTGCTTGGCATAACCATCGCTGCATTCTGTCTGTCAGCGTTCATCATGGACGCAGTTGGGATCCATGCAATTTTCGGCGGCTTCATTCTGGGGGTTGTTATGCCGCGCGGCCTTTTCGTTGAAGAGTTAAAGAGGAAGGTTGAGCCGCTTGCAGTCGTTTTATTGCTGCCGATGTTCTTCACTTATTCTGGGCTCAACACGCGCATGGATATGGTCAACACGGTTCCATTGCTTTTGATCGCACTGGTAATTCTGGCGGGATCAATCGTCGCCAAATTTGGTGCGTGCTATGTCGCGGCGCGGGTCGCTGGCGAAGACAATCGCACCGCATTGGGTATCGGTGCGTTGATGAATTCGCGTGGTTTAATGGAACTCATCATCATCAACATCGGCCTGCAAAAAGGCATAATCGGACCAACATTATTCTCAATGCTGGTGCTGATGGCGATTGTCACCACGATGATGGCAAGCCCATTGTTCGAGTTGGTGTACGGCCGAAAAGCGCGTGAATCAGGCGAGCTAGGGGCACTGGAAAAAAAGGATGTGGCTCTGGCCGATTGAACCCCGGTTTGATTAGGGAAATTGCCTTTTTCAAGCAGGGGCGGGGCAATATCGGTTCAGATATTCGCCATGTGACGGCATGTGCTGGACCACAAACTGGATCGATTTTTCCATTTCGTCAATTTCGCGCCGCGTATTTGGTTCTCTCACCGCGTCTGCCATGGCGTTGTGCCCGCCCATCTTGATACCCTGTCCCATCATGACAGCGGCCCAGCTGGTTTCGGTAAATAGCTCGTCATCTTCGCGGAATATTTGGCCGTTTTGACGGAACAGCTCAACCTTCTCGGTGAGGCTGTCGGGTACAGGCATGTTGCGGCAATAGTTCCAGAACGGACTGTCGTCACGCGTTGTGCTGTTATAATGAAGGATAAGGAAATCGCGGATGCGCGCATATTCCTTGCCGGTTAGGCGATTGAACGCGTCTTCTTGCGCTTGCGTCACGCCATCGAGAGACAGCAACGCAATCAGCTTGTTAATCCCTGTATTCACAAGGTGCAGCGAGGTGGACTCTAGAGGCTCCATAAAGCCCGATGCCAGACCAAGAGCGACAACATTCTTGTTCCAAAACTTTTTACGTCGACCCGTTACAAAGCGCAGGAAATTTGGCTCAGCGCCGGGTTTTCCAGCGATGTTGTTGACTAGGATGCTATGTGCCTCGTCATCAGACATATATTCATTGCAATAGACATGGCCGTTGCCGTTGCGGTGCTGCAACGGAACCTGCCATTGCCATCCGGCTGAATGGGCGGTTGCGCGGGTGTAGGGCAATGGTCCGCTGCCATCTTCACGCATGCATGGCAGTGCTACCGCACGGTTGCAGGGCAGATAATTGGACCAATCGTCATAACCCGTTTTCAGCGCCTGTTCGATCAACAGGCCGCGGAAGCCAGAGCAATCAATAAACAGATCGCCCTTCAACACGTCGCCGTGTTCCATGGTCACGGACGATACAAAACCGCTTTCATTGTCTAATGTGACATCAGAAATCTTACCTTCACGGCGGACAACGCCGCGCGTTTCTGCATAATTGCGCAAATATCGGGCATAGCGTCCAGCGTCGATATGATAGGCGTAGTTGACGGGCGGCAAATCGTCGCGTTGATAATCTTCCGTTCGCGCAAAGCGCCCGAAATGCGCTGCCATTGTTTCGACATTGAAAACCTGAATGGGGCGCTTGTCGCCTGCTTGCTGATATTTGTGCCACACATGGTGAAATGAAATGCCATCGACCTGATAGCCATAATTGCCAAAGGGGTGGATATAGCTGTCACCAATTTTGCCCCAGTTGACGAACTGAATGCCAAGCTTGAAACTGCCTTGGACCATGGAGAGCATGTCGCGCTCGTCAATTTCGAGCAAACGGTTAAAGTCTAGAAACGGAGGTATCGTCGCCTCGCCCACGCCGACGGTTCCTATCTCTTCCGATTCGATAAGCGTAATCGCCACGGGACGACCCGCACGAATACGAGACAGTGCAGCAGCAGCCATCCAGCCCGCGGTTCCGCCGCCCACAATGATGATGTGCTCGATTGCCATCCGACCTCTCCCTTAAACTTCTTGCATAGTGATATAGACCAGAACTGCAAATTGTGAACGTTCATTTTTGCCTCTTGTGAACGCTCTCAATTGTGGATATGTGTTAATGTAATGGGGGAGTTCATATCCTCCGAATCGACATCAGGGAGGGTCATTTGGCACGTAAATCTTTATTCGGAGCATCGCGATCGCAGCGTCTTGCTGTTTTGACGACGGCATCCAGTATTGCACTATGTGCAGCGCAGCCGGTTTTCGCACAAACGGCTGATCAGCCCGCTGAAGCAGCGGAAAGCGCTGAGGCTGAAGACGCGATTATCGTTAGCGGTTATAAAAAATCTCTCGCAGACTCGCAGAGCATAAAGCGTGAATCTGACACATTTGTTGACGTGATTACTTCCGAAGATATTGGCGCGCTTCCCGATCGTTCTGTTGCAGAAGCATTGCAACGCGTTCCTGGCGTTAACATCTCGCGTTTTGAACAGCGCAATGACCCTGACCGCTTTTCGGTTGAAGGCTCAGGCGTTGTTATCCGCGGATTGCCATATGTCCTGTCGAACCTGAATGGCCGCGAAATTTTTTCGGCCAATGGTGGTCGGGAATTGTCGTTCAATGACGTTTCGCCTGAGTTGTTGGGCCGTGTCGAGGTTTTCAAAAACTCGACCTCGGACATGTTGGAAGGCAATATCTCTGGCTCCGTCAACCTTGTAACGCGCAAGCCGCTCGACAAACCGGGATTTCATGTCGCTGGCGCGATTGAAGGCAATTATGGGGACATGGCGAAGAAATGGTCGCCGGGCTTTTCCATTCTGGGTTCAAATACATTTGAGACAGGCATTGGTACCTTTGGCCTGCAGCTCGCGTATAGCCAATCTGAGCTGGCAACCCGCACCGACGCATCGCAAATTACCGATCCTTGCTATCGCGACCGTTCACTGACTGCTCCATGTATCCGTGTGCGTCCCGTCGGATCTGGCGGTTTCGGTAGCGGAACGCCTTTGAACGCGTCCAACTTTCCGCCTGCAAATTCCGTTTTTGTCCCGAAAGGTGCCGGCGTTCGCACAACCGACCTGAACCGTGACCGCAATTCATTTTCGGCGGTTGGTCAATGGGAAAGCAATGATGGCCGTGCTGAGGTCACCGTGGAATATCTGCGCGCGTCGACCAATGCGACGTTGAACGAATTCGCCGTACTGGCGTTGGTGAATGACGACGCGCTGTTCCCCGTACTCGCGCCGGGCACAACCGCGATTTATGACGACAATCAATTCGTCGCAGGTACGCTGACCCAATCCTCTGGCGGTGTTAGCGGGATCCCAACCGAATTGCTGCGTTTCCAACGTGAAGACACGGCAAAGACCGAAGATTTCTCGGCCCATATCAAGCTGAGCCCTACCGATCGGTTGCGCTTCAACTTTGAAGTACAGCACATCAAATCGGATCGTACCGAAGATGGCTTCATCTCCGCAATGCAGACCTATGCCGATTTGCGTATCGACAACCGTGGCAGCACGCCGCTCGTCGAGTTTCTGAAACCCGGGCTCGCTACATCGCCGTCGAGCTATTTCAACGATCCGAGCAAAACATTTTACTGGTTCCTCATCGACAATCAGGTGAAGAATGAAGGCGAATTGACCAGCATGCGCGCCGACGCCGAATATGACGTTAGCGATGACGGCTTTTTCAAAAAAGCGCGTTTCGGCGCACGTTGGGGTGACCGTAACCGCGTTACGCGCAGCGCGAATTTCTCCAACTGGGGCAATTTGGGCGCGCCATGGACAGGACGTGGCGGTAACTGGAACTGCGGAGACTACCAGGCATTCGGCTGTGGCGGTGCATATGTTCGCGACTTCCCGAACTCGGCCAATCTGCGTAATCCATTTGGTGACAGCTTCCAGCGCGGTAATGCGCCTGTTCCGCTTGGGGATGGCTCTGCCTTCTTCTTCGGCGGCGACAATATGGTCGCGGATTATCTAAGCGGTGCTATCCGGACGCAGGCGAATGCGATTACCGGTTCCACCCTGACACCTAACGCATGGTTCCCGATTTCAGCACGTTCGGGTGCCCTAGCGGGTGGTCCATGGACAGCTGGTGAAATTTCGGACGTCGAAGAAAGCACCGCCGCTGCCTATGCACGCGTTGATTTTGGCGCGGATCTGGGCGGCACAAAACTCAGCGGCAATATCGGCTTGCGCTATGTCAGCACCAAGGTGAGAAGCGGCGGTTCGTTCAGCCTGCCGACGCCTGAATATTTCGACGCTAATGGCAACCGTGATGGCATAGTCCAACTGGCGGAAGTGCAGGGCTCATGTGCCTTCATTCTCGCCAATAATATCACACCGGTGCCTGGCTATTGCGGCTTGTCGGCCGCGCGCCAAGCGACATATGCGTCGTTGTTTACAGGTGAGGTCATTTCCGACCCGCTCAACATCCGCTACACAAACTGGCTGCCCAACTTCAACGCGAAACTTGATTTCGGCAATGGCGTCTTGGTTCGTGGTGCAATCTCCAAGGGTATTTCCCGGCCAGATCTGTCGGCGTTCACATCGGGTGGCGGTGCATATGACAACACCAACAATCTGCGTGCCGGTGGGCTTTTGGCCACGGGTCCGTTGCTTGCCATCAACACGGGTAACCGCTTCCTGCGCCCTGTTGAATCGGTGAACTATGACCTTTCTGTCGAATGGTATTGGGCAGACATCGGCTCGTTGACGGTATCCGGCTTTGTAAAGGATATCAGCAATATCGTGAATAGCGGCGCCATAGTGCGTCCCTTTGTCACGCCCAAGGGCGTCAACACCGATATTCTGTTCAACACACCGGTGAATAGCGACGGCGGAACCTTGAAGGGCGTTGAAGTTGCCTATCAGCAAACTTACGATTTCCTGCCTGGCCTATTAAGCGGTTTGGGCGCCGGTCTGACATATACCTATGTTGATGCAGGCGATTTCAACAACGCTTCGCTTGGTTCTGAACAGAGCCCGCTTTCGGGCGGCCTGCCATTGGCTGGCGTCTCGAAGCACACGATCAATGCGGTCGGATTTTACGAAAAAGGTCCGTTGTCATTCCGCTTGGCGTATAACTGGCGGTCTGAATTTGTGCAGACACCGCGCGACGTCATCTTCCCGTTCTCGCCCATTTACGGCGAAGCGACAGGCCAGCTTGACGGATCAATCTTTGTTTCTGTGACCAAGCAATTGAAACTCGGCATTCAGGGCGTGAACTTGCTTGATGAAGTCACACAGACATCACAAGTCATCGATTTTGACGGCACCCGCGCAACGCGCTCGGCGTTCCGGAACGATCGGCGCTTCACTTTCCTTGCTCGATTTGAATTCTAATAGGTAGCATCAGTGTTGCGGAAAAGCGGACCTTGGTCATATGATCTGGGTCCGTTTTTCTTTCAGCCCGCGTTTCAGGAGAAAGCTATGCCGTCCAAAATTGCCTTGCTCGGTGCCATGATCGGTTTGACGGCGTGCTGGACAACGGCGGCCACAGCACAAGCTTCAGAAAAGGGCTGGACACTTGTGTGGGCCGATGAGTTTGATGGGACCAAATTGGACCGCAAAAAATGGAAGCCTGAAAAATCGTGCTGGGGTGGCGGCAATCAGGAACGGCAATGCTACACCGATAGGTCCAAAAACATTAAGGTCGCCGAAGGGAATCTGCATTTAATCGCGCACAAAGAGACGTTTACGGGCCCCGACCTGCCCCCTGAATTTTCGAATAAGCCGTATCCCAAAAAGACGCAGGAATATACCTCCGGCAAAATCCGAACGCTTGGTATTTCCAGCTGGAAATACGGAAAAGTCGAATTTCGTGCGAAGCCGCCCAAGGGCCAAGGCACCTGGCCTGCGGTATGGATGATGCCCGCCAACAGCGTCTATGGCGGCTGGCCGCTTTCGGGCGAGATTGATATTTTGGAGGGTGTTAACCTCGGCGCCACTTGCGACACATGCATGGGCGGTGTTGGCGAGAACCGGATGATCAGCGCGATCCATTTTGGCGATTACGCACCGAAAAACAAACTTCACGATACGCGCGTGGCGCTGCCATCAAACGCTTTGCCTTCCGATGAATTTCACATCTGGACGCTCGAATGGGGCGAAGGCGTGATGCGTTTCTATCTCGATGGCCGGAAATATTGGGAGCGCACAAGTGCGGATTGGGAAACAGCTTCTCCATTGGCGAAATCAAATCCCGTTGCGCCTTTTGACCAGCCCTTCTACATCATGGCCAACCTCGCAATTGGTGGTGGCCTGTCAGAGAAGAATAACGATAAAGGCGTTGCATCGAATGTAACACCATCTGCGTTTTTGATCGACTGGATACGCATCTACCAATGCAGCAGCGATAAGGAAAAAGGTCTGGCCTGCATGCAGGACGGCAAAGAGAGTAAGTAAGTTATGGCGAGACGCCGCCAGGCCGTCACTATTAAACATGTCGCAGCCGATGCAGGGGTTTCCCTGCAAACGGTAAGCCGTGTCATCAATAATGAGCCTAACGTCCGGCCTGCCATGCAGGAACGTGTGCAGGCGTCTATTGATAAGCTTGGCTATGTCCCGTCCATCGCGGCGCAACGGATGAGCGGATCACGTTCGTACCTGATCCTTGCCATCAACGACCGGGAACGCACAATTGCCGATTGGCGCAACCGCCAAGGGTCTGACTGGGTAGACCAAATGCTTTTGGGCGGCATGCTGAAATGTGCCGAACATGGATACCGGATGATCTTTGAACTGGTCGATACCCACAATGATCATATCGAGCGCGAATTGGGTGCAGCCATTGCCGCGCTGCAGCCAGACGGCGTCATCCTGACGCCACCCCACTCTGAAAACCCGCTCATCACCGGATTTCTTGCCAAACGCAAAATTCCTTTTGCGCGCATCGGCTCAATCTCATCGGGACCGGGCATTGCGATGACGATGGATGATGAGGGCTCGGCCCGACGTGCAACGGAACATCTCGTCGCGCTTGGCCATAGTAGGGTTGGTTTCATCGCGGGCCCTAAGGAATATGACTTGTCCAACTGGCGTATCGACGGGTGGCGCGAGGCGATGGCCACCGCAGGCCTTTCCTGCGATACGTTATGCGTCAGAGGCGATTTTGGATATGACAGCGGTGTGCTGGCCGCAAACGCGCTGCTCAATTTGGAAAACCCGCCCACGGCGATCATCGGCAGCAATGATCAAATGACTCTTGCCGCTTTGGATGCGGCCAAGACGCGTGGTTTAAACATTCCCGGCGATTTATCCCTCATCAGTTTCGACAATACGCCAGTTGTGCGTTTTACGGTGCCTGAACTCACTGCGGTTGATCAGCCCATTGCCGCAACCTTTTCCAAGGCGGTGGAGCTATTGATTACAAATGGTGACGCGCTTGTGCCGCATCAACCTATTGTCATTGAAGGCAGCCTCATAGAGCGAAGCAGCACCGCACCGCCGTCTACACATGGTCGCGCATAAATCTGTCGACAGCAGCCGGCAATCGGCAACGTTCATGTATTTGTACGCGCTCGCCGTATCCGGGGGCGCCGTCGCCTATATGCCGTTTCTGACGATATTGCTGCCACTGCGTGCTACAGATATCTCCGGCAATGACGCCCTTGGCATGTTGGCGATAGCGGCCTTTCTAGGTGCAATTGCTGCAAGCGTGGCCAATATCGGTTTTGGATGGGCCAGTGATAAAACCGGCCAAAGACGCCCGTGGATATGCGCAGGATTAGCCTTATCAACGGCTTTGCTCCTCGCAACAGCTTACGCCAACAGCCCTGTGGCATTGATAACCATCATCATTCTCTGGCAAATCGGCCTGAATATGATGCTTGCTCCCTTAAGCGCGTGGGCCGGTGACAACATACCCGACTCCCAAAAGGGCTTCCTTGGCGGCCTGCTGGCGTTGGCGCCCGCAATGGGCGCGCTCTCAGGCGCGTTTGTAACAATGAACGATGCTGTTCCATCGGAGCACCGCGAAATAATCATCGCTATGTTGGTTATAGCTATGGTCAGTCCGGTGCTGATTTTTGGCAGGCCGATATCGATGCCTGGGTTGAATACCGCGCCGACGGATCAATCAACCGATGAGGTGCAGACCGCCGAAACAAGGCACGCCACAGCGAAAATGTGGATTGCGCGCTTATTGGTACAAATTGCGGAAGCGTCATTGTTTGCGTTTCTCCTTTTATGGTTCCGCAGCGTAGATCCTGATTTCGGCGAAAATAATGCCGCGAATATCTTTGCGCTTGTTCTCGGTACGGCTGTGTTTTTAGCATTAGCTGTCGGTCGCTGGTCCGACCGTGCAAACCGGCCCATTCTGCCGCTCATTTGTGGGGCAGCGGCAGCGTCGGCCGGATTGATCATCATGTCGGTTTCGTCATCTTTACCGATTGGGATTGCCGGCTATGTGGTCTTTGGCTTGGCGAGCAGCGTTTTTCTGGCGCTGCACTCAAGTCAGACGTTGAGGGTGCTCCCCCGTCCACAAACGCGCGGACGGGATTTGGGTATTTTCAACCTGACGAACACGGTGCCATCGCTCATTATGCCATGGCTGACACTGGCTTTGGTGCCTACTTATGGCTTTCGCAGCCTGTTTCTGTTGCTAGCGGTGCTGGCGCTCATCGCGTGCCTGTTGTTGGCATCAATGCCGCGCCAGCATGCGAACGGTTAGGCAGGCTTTCGCGCGTAGATACCGAATGCGGCGATGATCACATAGCAAAGCATCGGTAACGTGAACGCGATGGCGAGACTTCCGGTCACGTCAGCGATGATGCCCGTGAGCAGCGGAACAACAGCGCCGCCGACGATGGCGACGTTGATGATACCAGAACCGTCGGCAGCTCGTGACCCGAGCTTTTCACAGGCGAGCGTGAATATCGTCGGGAACATGATCGCATTGGTCAGGCCCACGGCCAGCAAGGAATAGCCAGCAACTTCGCCGGTGCTTTGTGTGGAAAAGATTAGCAGTGCAATTGCAGCAACCGATACAGACGCCAGCACCTTCCCCGGGCTAAGCACACGCAACACCGCAGACCCGATGAACCGGCCCACCATTGCGCCGCCCCAATATAGGCCAATAAGCTTGCCAGCGTCCTGTTCGGCTAGAGCCATCACCTGATCCTGCATCAAATAATTGACTATGAGCGAGCCGATCGCGACCTCCGCCCCGACGTACAAAAATATACACAATGCGCCAAAGCCGAAGCGTGGCCGCTTGAGCAAGTTGAGGCCAGCCAAGCCCTCGCTCGCCTCATGCTTTTCGCCCTTCAGCGCATTGCGAAACATCCATACCACAGCGGCAACAATCGCCAGTGCCACCGCAATACCCAAATAGCCATTCACGATTGCTTGGCTCTCTGCAGTGCGATAAGCGTCAAGTTCCACACCAGATAGTTTGTCAGCAGTTACAGTCGCAAGGCTGCCGAGGATAAGAATGGAACCAACGATCGGGAAAACCGTGGTGCCAAGCGAATTGAACGCTTGAGCAAAGGTCAGGCGGCTATGTGCTGTGGCAGGCTTACCAAGCATGGAGATCAAGGGGTTAGAAACCACTTGGACGATCACCACCCCGCTTGCCAACACGAATAATGCCAACAGAAATACACCGTAGGTCGCGGTCTGGCTCGCTGGAATGAACAACAGGCAGCCAGCCATCATCGTCAAAAGGCCGACAACTGCGCCGCGCATATATCCGATTTTCTTAACCAGACGCGCGCCAGGGATACCAATCACGGCATAAGCAGCAAAGAAACAGAACTGCACAAGCATCGCCTGCGTGTAATTGAGCGTAAACAGCTCTTTTAACTTCGGGATGATAACATCATTGAGGCTTGTGATGCCGCCGAAGATGAAGAACAGCCCCATCACGAACAATTGCAATTGCGGTGCGTCGATATGGGTATCGCCATTATCTACTGACGCAGATGCGCCGGGTGCCAATGCCATCTTCTCTCTCCCTTGGTTTTTGCGCGTTTAGCCGGGGCAGGTCGCGCTTTTCTTTGTCGTTTCGATATGAACGTTGCGAATTGTCGCAACAAGGCCTTTCGCCGCCTGCATACGCATGGGGGAACCAACAGAGCCCAATTTAGCACCAGCGGCGGCAAAGCAACGCAGCGGAATATGGGTTTGTGTGGGCACCCCAGTGGGCAACGCGCGCATCGTGGTGCGTATATTCAGCGCAGCGCCACCAAAGGACAGCATCACGGGCCCGGTCGCGGGCTGATCAATGCGCCAGTCGATGAGCAGCGACCAGTCTTCCTTCAACGGCTTGCTCAAATCGACAGCAGGACCGTTGACAACAAAGGCACCATAAGCGTTCCAAGTGAATTGCCGCGCATCTTCCTGCGCGGACATGTCGACGGCCCGCGCGCTAATCGAACCGTCCATCTGCAAATTCCAAGGTGCGGGCACCTTGCCACGGACGAAATATTGCGTGGCGATGGTCAGCGATGACAAATCGACGCGCGGGTCTTCGTTAACCGGAGCAAGCTTGCTCGATTGCGTGTAATTGAGACCATAACCCAGCGGGAAAAGCGGCGCATCGATCGGTGACCGCGCATCCGCTGGCCAACTGAAAGGCAAGCGTCCGGTGAAGTCGCGCATCGGCTTTCCGTTTGCGCCAGCGACCAACACATCGGCGACACCCCGGCCTTGCGTACCCGGCAACCATGCAGCCACAAAAGCGTCGGCTTGGTTGATAAGCTTGCCCGTAAACATTGGCCGTCCAGATAGGAACAGGACCACAACAGGAATACCCTGCGCCTTAAACCGCCCTAACATTTCCTCTTCGGCAGGCTGGGGCCGGAATGCGAGGTTTGGCACATCGCCTTCAAACTCGGCATAAGGTTTTTCGCCGAGGACAATGATCGCCACATCGGGCTTCTTTTCAAAAATGCCCGATGCCGAAATATTGGCCGTACCGCCGCCTGTTTTAACCGCTTCGGCAATCGCACGGCCAATCGTCTGGCCATTGGTGAAATCGGCGGCAGTGGTGTCCGTGCCTTGCCAGCTAATCGTCCAGCCGCCGGCCTGCATCGCCATATTGTCAGCGCCGGAACCGGCGATCAGGACATTGCTACGATTACGAATGGGCAGAACGCCATCATCATTCTTGAGTAGCACCAGTGATTTCGATACCGCCTCGCGCGCAAGATCGAGATGCTCTTGCTTGCCAACCAAAGATGTTTGCCCCCGCACAGTCGGCGCATCGCCCATGAGGCCAAGTTTGTATTTCACGCGCACGATTCGCCGCACCGCATCGTCCAACCGCGCTGCGGAGATCCGGCCATCCCGCGCCGCTAACAGCGTTGACGCGAACAATCCCTTCCAGCTGTCGGGAGCCATGAACAGGTCAAGCCCGGCATTAATCGCCGCAGCGCAGTCGGTTGCGGAGCAGCCCGCTACTTGGCCATGACCATTCCAATCGCCAACAACCAGCCCGGCAAAGCCCATCCGGTTTTTCAAGACATCGGTCAGCAGAGAGGCATTACCGTGATGCTTTACCCCGTTCCAGCTTGAGAAACTCGCCATAACCGTCAGTGCGCCTGCGTTGATAGATGCGGGATAGCCCTGCGCATGTTTTGCCACCAGTTCGGTTTCGGTGATCTGGGCATCGCCTTGGTCGCGGCCGTCCATGGTGCCACCATCGGCAAGGAAATGTTTGGCAGTTGCGGCAACATGCTGTGCTTCCAACGGCGCACCTGCGACCAGATTGCCTTGCAAGCCAGTGGTCATCGCGCGGGCATAAGCCGTAATCAGGGCAGGATCGGAGGAATAGCCTTCATATGTTCTGCCCCAGCGCAAATCTTGCGGCGCCGCCAGCGTTGGCGCAAAGGTCCATTCAATCCCGCTGCCTGAAATCTCTGCCGCCGTGGCTTTGCCAATGCGTTGGATCAGGTCGACATCGCGGGTCGCACCAAGTCCGATATTATGGGGAAAGATGGTTGCCTGCGGCAGGTTTGAATGCCCATGCACCGCATCGACACCAAACAAGATGGGTATACCCGCGCCTGAGGTATGCGATGCATCGCGAAACGCACTAACCAGCTGCGCCCATTTTGCAGCGTCGGCGCGCTCGTCGCCATAAGGTCCGGAATTACCGCCCGCAAGGATAGAGCCAAGCGGATATTGCTTTAGATCCTCAGGCGTGATTGCGCTTATGTCAGCCTGTATTATTTGACCGACCTTCTGCTCCAACGTCATTTTTGAAATCAATGCCGTTATCGCTTCTTCGGTTTTTTTATCGGTAATCGCCGCGGGACTTTGGGCAGTTGGCCAGTTGGCAACGTTTGCAGTGGTCTCAGCAGATGGCGCCGCCGGCTTCGCAATCTGGGGGTGCGTCACCGCCGAAACACATCCCGCCGACGCGAAGGCCATCAGTGCCATCGATCCCTTTAACCACATCAAACCCACTCCAAAACTTCGTTGTGAACGTTATCATAATTTGATGGCAGGAACGGTAGGGGAAATCAAGCTTCATCATGGCACCGCTTAGCCAAAATCGGACAGCTGGCCCTTGGTCCATCTCCGGCAATATGATTGGTCGACTGAGCAGCGACTTCTTCGCGGTCAATTGCAATTGGACAGCGCCGTCTAAGACCTGACCCAAGCCCCCTTTTCAGTAAGACAGATATGCCTCGCCGCGCGTAAAGGCATAAATTGTCGTTGTTAGCGGAACAGTCGAGTGCATATTCCCAATTATTCTCCCTCAGAGAGATACCGTGCTTTGCGTGTGGCTTTACTGCCACGTCGATGAGATATTTTGCGCTCTTGGCGCCCAGCGGAAAAAATGCTGAATGTTGTTCGTTAGCGAAGCCGAGTTCTGTTTTGATATCATGCTTGCATCTCGCCGCTAACCGAAATCGCTTAACAGTAAAAATCGAAGATGATAGCGTTACCATTCGAGTCGGAGTAGAGAGGTTTTCGAATGATGACGAAGCGACGCCGTTTGGCGATCTGTGCTGCAATTTGTTTTTTCGCATCAGCACCATCCGCGATCGCAAAGCCCGCACTGCATAGCATTTTCACAGATCACGCGGTTTTACAAAGGGACCAGAAGATTGAGATATGGGGCACTGCAGCTCCATCCGAAACCGTGATCGTCACCATTGGAGAGAATTCGGTCCGAACCACTGCAGATACCAAAGGCGAATGGCGGGTGCCGTTGTCGCCGATGAAAGCCGGTGGCCCCTATGCGCTTATCGTCAGCAATGACGGAGGGGCATCGCAACAACTGAACGACATCCATTTCGGAGACGTTTTTCTGTGTTCGGGGCAATCGAATATGGAAATGCAAGTGAAGGCATCCATGAATGCCGAAACGGAAATTCGGCGTGCGGATTATCCGCATATCCGCGCTTACACTGTGACCAGGGCGAGTTCGCCCGCGCCTGTAAAGGACCTGCCACAAGGCGGATCATGGAAGGTGGCCAATCCCGAAAATGTCGGCGACTTTTCGGCTGCATGCTATTATTTTGCCCGCGATTTGCAACCGCATGTCGGCGTTCCCATTGGTCTCATTAGCGCGTCTTGGGGTGGCTCCGCGATTGAATCCTGGATCAGCATGGATGGCTTGGCAGCGCTCGGTAAGGATGCCGAGGTTGCGACGTTACTTACCTATGCGAAGGATGAGAAGCTTGCGCAATATAGCTTCGGGAAAAGCTGGGAAACATGGTGGAACGTCAGCTTCCCACAGGAAGCCAGACCATGGGCCGCAAAAGATCGGTCAGGATGGGCTGCCGTTCCGTTACCGATGCGTGATTGGAAAAAATGGGGCGACAGCGATCTTGGGCAGCATAATGGGATGCTCTGGTATCGCAAATCCTTCACGCTGACGCAGGATCAAGCGAAGTCCGGGACCATCCTGCATCTCGGGCAGATCGATGAAATCGACATGACGTGGGTAAACGGCAAGCCGCTGGCCCAGAGTTTTGGCTGGGGAACGAGCCGGGATTATGCACTTCCAGCCGATATGCTGAAAGCAGGTCAAAACGAAATTGTGACGAACATTTACAGTGGCTGGGAAATGGGTGGAATGCTCGGGCCTGCAGAGGTCATCAGTCTGCAATTAATAGACGGTACCAAAATCGGGCTGGGTGATGGTTGGCTCTTTCGCAAGGCCCCCGAGGGGGCAGGGGATCCACCCCGCGCGCCATGGCTCGCTATTGGTGGCCTAACTACGATAGGCAACGCCATGATAGACCCGCTTGCGCCTTATGGGTTGCGCGGCGTTTTATGGTACCAGGGGGAATCAAATGCCGGAAATGCGAAGTCCTATAGGGCTTTGCTCACCACTTTGATGGCGGATTGGCGCGCAAAGTTTCAGAATGCCCAATTGCCGTTCCTGGTTGTCCAACTGCCCAATTTTGGCCAGGCTGCTTCATCTCCCACCAACTCCGGTTGGTCCGATCTGCGCGAGGCACAGCGTCTTGCGGTGCTCGATGACAAATTGTCAGGGTTGGCCGTTACCATAGATGCGGGGGAAAATGACGATATCCATCCACCAAACAAGCAGATTGTGGGGCAACGTCTGGCCCGACTGGCCCGACACCAAATTTACAAGCAAGCCGTGACCGCCAATGGTCCTTTCCCGACATTGGCCATTCGACGTGGCGGGAATATCTTTGTGCGGTTTGAAGGCATTGATGGCCAGCTTGTAACGCGGAGTGCGCTGGAGCCCATAGCTTTTGAAATCTGTCAGGAAGCATCCGACATATGCCGCTTTGCGAGCGTATCTGTGCAAGGTGACGGCGTGTTAATCGATGCACATGGTGTCAACAATGTGCAGCGGATACGCTATTGTTGGGGGGATGCACCTGTGTGTAATCTCTATGACAGCGCGGGTTTACCCGCAGGGCCTTTTGAGATCAGTGTGCGATAGTCTGGTGGCTGGCGTTTTTCCTTTTGCTGTTATCCGCGACCGTTCATGCGGAGCCGTTGCAGCAAGTTGAAGTTTTGTCGAAACGCTTGGTCGAAACGCTTGGATGATGGGTTTTCTCGTCTTCAAGAAGATGACCTAGCCCAACTGATCAAGGATTGCCGGACAACCAAAGCCAGGCCCACCAGTATTCGACTTTGGGGAATTGATCCCCGTGTCGTTATCCAACGCATGACTGTAATGCGCACCGACTTGCCAACGCCAAAGTTGGGACCGGTCGGGTTTGCGCCACGTTGACCGGTCTCCATTTTCCTTCAGATGTAACGGCTAACGATATTCTCGACATATTCCTGACGGCCCGAGCGTGGCTGCGGGTCGATCTTCGCGGTAACCGCCGCATCAGAAATGGCTTCAAGGTTGGAGCTTGCCGAGAGGAGGGCCTTCCCGGCATGGCTGTTCCATCCGGCGTAACGGTTGGTGACCAGCGCATCCAGTTCACCGCCTTCGATCATCGCCGCTGCATTCAGCAAGCTGCGCGCAAGTATATCGATACCGCCAATGTGGCCGTGGAATAGGTCGGCGGCGTCGATGCTCTGGCGGCGCACCTTGGCGTCGAAATTGTTACCACCATTCTGGAACCCGCCATTCTTCAGGATGTAGTACATCGCGGTTGTGATTTCGCGAATATCATTCGGGAACTGGTCGGTGTCCCAACCGTTTTGCGGGTCGCCTCGGTTCATGTCGATCGATCCAAAAATACCCAAGTTTATTGCGCTGGCTATTTCATGCTCAAAGCTATGCCCTGAAAGGGTCGCATGATTGGCTTCGATATTCATTTTGACTTCTTTTTCCAGCCCGTTGGCAAGAAGGAAACCATAGATGGTTTCGACATCGAAATCATATTGATGCTTGGTCGGCTCATGCGGTTTTGGTTCGATAAGAATGTCGCCCTTGAAACCGATTTTATGTTTATGCTCGACGACCATTTGCAGGAAGCGCCCGAACTGTGCCTTTTCCTGTTTAAGGTCGGTGTTGAGCAGGCAGTCATAGCCTTCGCGACCACCCCACAGCACATAGTTCGCACCGCCCAAGCGATGGGTTGCCTCGATACAGTGGCGCACCTGCGTCGCTGCGAAGCGGAACACATCGGGATCGGGATTGGTCGATGCACCGCCCATATAACGCGGGTGGCTGAACATATTGGCGGTACTCCAAAGCAGCTTTACGCCGGTCGCAGCCATCTTGGCTTCGATCTTGTCGACGATGACCGCGAAATTACGCACATGTTCGTCGATCGTTTCTGCATGCGCCATCACGTCAACATCGTGGAAGCAGAAATAGGGTAGGCCGAGCCGAGTGAAAAATTCGAACGCTTCGTCAAGCTTATGGTCGGCGCGCGTTTGATCTATAGGCCCGCCATGCCAGGGGCGGTTGAAAGTGCCAGCGCCAAAGACGTCGAAACCATCCCAGCAGAATGTGTGCCAATAGCAAACCGCCATGCGTAAATGCTCGGCCATGGTTTTGCCCATGACAACGCGGTCCTTGTCATAATAACGATAGGCGAGCGGATTGGTGGATTCGAGCCCTTCGAATTTAATGGGTTCGATTTCGGAAAAATAGCTGGCAGGCATGGGTTACTCCCCTAAAATGACGCTTTAAGCGTCTGGTAAAGCGAACGGAATTTCGGCATGTGTGCCGCGTAACGATCTGCCAGCCGGTCATCTGGCTCTTCGACGTGAAGAATGGCAGGTGCGGTGCATATTTCCTCAATAGAGGCCCCAGTGTCGGCCAGTTGCGCCAACCGCGCCGCACCATAAGCAGGGCCTACTTCGCCGCCGTCTCGATAAACAAGCGGTCGACCAAGGACTGACGCTATTATTTTGCCCCAGTAATGCGACTTCGCTCCGCCGCCGATGACGGTGATGTTGTCGACATCTGCGCCGCTGTCGATCAACGCGTCCATTCCGTCGTTGAACGCAAATGCGACGCCTTCGAGCACTGCTTGACCGATGGCTGCCGCATCGCTCTCATGGGTGAGGCCGAACAATACGCCCTTGGCATTGGGGTCGTTATGCGGTGTGCGCTCGCCTGATAGATAGGGCAGGAACATTTCGGTTGAAGCAGGCGCGTCTCGCGCCTCGATGGCCGCGAACATTGCGGCAGCATCGGGCATACCGCATAATTTTACCACCCAGTCGACGCAACTCGCTGCGCTCAGAATGACTGACATCTGATGCCAGCGGCCCGGGAGCGCATGGCAGAAGCTGTGAACGCCGCCACCCGGATTGGGTGTATAGCCGCCATTGGCAAGGAACAAGACGCCGGAGGTCCCGAGTGAGAGAAATGCGTCTCCCGGACGGACGACCCCAACCCCAACGGCTCCTGCCGCATTATCACCACCGCCCGCTACCACTGGCACGCGTTTCATACCCCACGCTTCGGCTAGTTCTGCGCGGAGTTCCCCTGTGAACTCGCTGCCTTCGAACAGCTTTGGCATGTGTGTCCGATTCAGGCCAGTTGCCGCCAGCATGGCATCGGACCAGTCGCGCTTGCCGACATCCATCCATAATGTACCCGCACTATCCGACATGTCCGATGCCAGTTCACCGGTCATTTGCAACCGCACATAATCCTTGGGTAACAGCACCGTTCTAATCTGCTCGAAAATATCCGGCTCATTTTCCCGTACCCATTGCAGCTTCGGTGCCGTAAAACCTGGCATAGCAAGGTTGCCGGTGATTTGGCCGAGATCGGGAATGTTTGCCTCAAGTGCGGCACATTGTTCTGCGCTTCGGCCGTCGTTCCACAAGATTGCCGGGCGCAGCAGGCGGTTGTCGCCGCCGAGTAACGTCGCCCCATGCATTTGCCCAGACAGGCCAATGGCCTTTACAGCATGGCGCCGTCGCAAGTCGAGAGCGCTGACAGCGTTATTGGTAGCTGACCACCAGTCGGTTGGATCCTGTTCTGACCAGAGCGTGCGTAGCCGTGAAACCGATAGCGGAGAACTCGCACACTCAATGACATCGCCATTATCGTCCGCGAGAATCGCCTTTACCGACGACGTCCCGATGTCGATCCCCAAATACATAAAATCAAACTCTCTCCGATTATGACTTTGCCGAATATCAGCATCAAAAAGATAGCGCTAACATTTTCTTGATCGTCCAATTAAAGTATTGAATAAATTTAGTAATTATTAAAAAAAATCCTCGCCGCTTAGTCGTTGGTGTCGATATAACGTAGCCAGCAACCGTGGCTTAACCTCACAGCATTGACAGATGCATGCTTTGACTGCACATCTTGTGCGGTAGCGCTACCATACATGAATCAAAAATGGGTCGCTGGACATCGATTCCGGCGCATAAGGAGAGGAATTTCATGACGGAGAAATCGGGAGAGCAGCTCAATATGCCGCTCATTGCCGCCATTGTGTGTGTTGCCACGATTGGCGGTTTTATGTTCGGGTATGATTCCGGCGCAATTAATGGAACGCAGGAAGGACTGAAAACGACCTTTGGTTTGAACGAAGGTGCGCTTGGCCTAACGGTCAGTGCGTTGTTGCCGGGCTGTGCTGTCGGCGCGTTCATGGCGGGACGGCTTGCTGATAGCATGGGCCGCAAAAAGGTGATGTTGATCGCTGCAATTCTATTCATCATCAGTGCTTTTGCGTCGGGCGCTGCCAGCTCAGCGCTGATTCTTGCGGTTGCGCGTTTCTTTGCCGGGGCTGCCGTGGGCGCGGCTAGCGTATTGTCCCCAGCCTATATCAGTGAAGTAACGCCAGCAAATATTCGTGGTCGACTGTCGAGTGTACAACAGGTGATGATCATTGCCGGTCTGACAGGGGCCTTCCTTGCCAATTATTTTCTCGCACAATCAGCAGGGTCATCGCTTGGTGAGTTCTGGCTTGGCTATCCAGCATGGCGCTGGATGTTCTGGGTGCAGGCGGCTCCAGCTTTATTGTTTCTTGTCACCTTGCTTGTCATCCCGGAAAGCCCCCGCTTTCTAGTCGCGAAGGGCCGTCTTGTAGAGGCCGAACACGTGATGACCCGGCTGTTCGGGGCTGCAGCGGCGAAGGCTAAGGTGCAGGAAATCAAAGCGTCGCTTGCGGGTGATCATGAACCCAAATTGTCCGATCTCAACGATCCTAAAACTGGCAAATGGCGGAAAATCGTTTGGGTTGGGATCGGCCTTGCCGTGTTCCAGCAACTCGTCGGCATCAACGTCGTTTTCTATTATGGAGCGGTGCTTTGGCAGGCGGTTGGCTTCAGTGAAGCTGACTCGCTCAAAATCAATATCCTCAGCGGAATGTTATCAATTGCTGCGTGCTTGGTATCGATTGGCCTTATCGACAAGATCGGGCGTAAGCCTCTGTTGCTGATCGGTTCGATCGGCATGGCGGTGACGCTCGGGATATTGACCATCTGCTTCGCGAGTGGAACATTTGTGGATGGCAAGTTGGTGTTGCCCGGCGGTGTGGGAGCGGTCGCTTTGATCGCTGCCAATGTCTATGTGAGCTTCTTCAACTTTAGTTGGGGCCCGGTCATGTGGGTGATGCTGGGTGAAATGTTCCCCAATCAGATCCGTGGTTCAGGTTTGGCGGTAGCAGGAGCCGCACAATGGACAGCGAACTTTGCGATTTCGATGAGTTTCCCGTGGCTCGCGGCAAATATCGGATTGCCGATCACTTACGGCTTTTATGCGGCGTTTGCTTTCATCTCGATCATCTTCGTACTGAAATATGTGCATGAAACCAAAGGCACAGAGCTCGAAGATATGGTCGGCTGAACTGTCATCAAACTAACTTTGAAAGAGGCCGTTTTACGGCCTCTTTTTTTGCGGGCAGCGCACGCTTATGAAATTGCGGTGTTATTCGCATTCGGTTGCGGCCGAAGCGTGTCGCGTAAATGTGACCCTGTCACGTGTTCAAGGTAAGCATGATCGCTGCAAGTTCCATTTGGTTTCGATCGAAGAAGGCACCAGAACGTATTGCCTTGCTCTGCCGATCAATAGACGCTCGGAAAAATGACCGCAATCTATCGCCATTGACGTGCTCATCGGCTAGCGGACATCGACGTGAAGGCAGTCCACATCAAGCGCGGCAGCTTATGGAAAAGCCACATATAAGGCGATTTCAATGGGTTAAGGTACGACGAACTGCTGAATAGCGAGATATTTTATCCGCTAACCGAGGCTCAGATCCTGATCAAAGCTTGACGCTGACACTGTAACGCTGAACAGCTTATTGCGTTATTGATAGTTCACGTGGTTTAGGTTGTCTGTCGTAAAAATTAGGAGAGACTTTTGTCAAACTCTACAATCGTGGAAGTAGCCAAGCTTGCTGGGGTCTCGGTTACTACCGTCTCAAGGTGTCTGAATTCACCGGAAAAGGTGGGCAAAAAGACCCTTGCGAGGGTCCGTCGAGTAATTGAAGAGATTAACTTCAGCCCCAACATGCTGGCGCAAAATTTTCGCCGCGGTAAGACCAACATTATTCTGGTTGTTGTTCATGAAATTGGTAGCTGGCTGTTCGCTGAAATTTTAGAGGGTATTCGGGCAGTTCTTGGCACTCGTTACTCAATCATCCTCACAGAATCGCGACCTGAGGTAAACGACAACAACTTTATCGAAATGTTGGTTACCAAACAGGTTGAGGGCGTCATCCTGTTGTGCTCCACCTTGCCTTTCAGCAAGAAGTTGATTGAGAAAAACAAATCCAAATCGCTCCCGATAGTTATCGGTCTGGAACCGATAAGCGCTGACCTCGATCAGTTTCCGAGTGTGCATATCGACAATTATCAGGCTGCATATGATGCAACGCAATACCTTATCACTTCCGGTCATAGGGATATTGTATTTGTTTCAGGACCAAAGCACTCCTTTGTCACGAAAGATCGAGAGTTGGGATTTTGTGCTGCAATTCAATCGTCTGAACTATCCCTCGATGAAGCCAACATTCTTCATTCCGACCTGACGTCCAATGGAGGCGTCAATGCCGCCATGGAGATTTTCGCGCGATCAGTCATGCCGACGGCTGTTTTTTGCGCGAACGATGACATGGCCCTTGGTGTTTTGGGTCTTGCCTCAAGGCGCGGCATAAGGGTTCCAGAAGAGTTGTCGATCATGGGCTTTGACGACACCCGATACGCAGCCATAGCGAACCCGCCTCTCTCGACGGTGTTTCAACCGGCTAGGGACATTGGTATAGGCGCTGCGAAACGACTTCTGCGAGCGATCGATTCTCCTGAGGATAGCGCTGTAAAAGCCGAAATACTGCCTCACCGTCTGGTTATTCGAAGTTCGACGGGGCCGAGAGGTTGACGTCCATTGCTCCACAAAGATCGCTGGTATGAGATGCAAGTTGACGACGTCGGGGTTGGTTTTGATCAGTATTGTTTAGGCAGTTGTTGGCAAACGACTCTTTTGACCGAGTTGTTTCGATTGTTGCCTTTTTAGGGCTTTCTCCCTCGGCTCAACCGGCTCATATTTCTAAGAAAAATATTGATAGTCATCGTTCGCGGCTGGATGTGGTCATCGGCGCCTTTGAATGGGTTAGGGTTTCATGGAATATGTTCAATTCCGAAGTCCCATAAGGTCTCACACGCTCCGAAATGAGCCTTTCGGTAAATGGCAAGGGGAGTCCCATGCGATGGCTGTAGTGGTTGAATCCTACTTCAAAAGTGTCAAATATATTGGAGGTCGCCATCGCACTCCTACAGGTACCTTGCATGTTGCCTGTGAGAAGCTGACGAGCCATAAGTTCCATTGCAGCTGTGTACCGCCTCATCTGAGGCGTATATACGTCGACACCTTGGTTCCACGCTATTTCGGCAGCGTGTAGGGCCGAAGCTAACCCAAACTGGGCATGATGACCATTGTCGCGGCAGGTTTCCTGCGTAAGCCCATCGGCCCATTTAGTTGGGTGGAACCAAAACGCGGGACTATTGCCGCCATCACCTTCGATAGCAGCAGGGGTTAAATCCGACTCTAAAAAAATGTAGGCCTTACTTCTGACTTCTAGCCTTTGAAGGCCGCGTTTGAATTCTTCCTTGTCTTCGTTGAATACCGCAATCGTCATCAGCGCGTCAATCTGAGTTAGGTCGACATTCCCATTCCAGCGACTGGGGGTTGAAAGCTTCGGGTAGAAAGCGCGCCGAAACATAGTTTGGAAAGCGGCTATGTCGTCAGCCTTCCAATCCGGTGATGTCCGCATGATCTCGGCGGCCTCGCCGAATAACACACCAATCCAGCCAGCGTGCAGCTTGTCTTGGTCGGTCGTCCCCACGAAACCTCGAAAGTCCGCCCACATTCTGAGTATGGCGCTAGATTGGCGCGAATATCTCCTTTTGCCGGTGAGGCGCCATGCCAGAGCGTTTGCATAGGCTTTAACAGCGTCTGATTTGGACGCGGCTGCCTGAGCTTGGTCGCCGGCATCTATCACCGCAAGCGCTGCGCTGGCCGGCAGTGCTTTTTGTTCAACTTCTTTTAGGGTGCTAGTCCAAGGCTCTTTGCCTTCGGTGATCTTTGCCTTGACCCAGTCGAGGCCGGCGGTTGTATTCATTGCCCCGGGGTGGCGAAATACTGAACCGACGTCCGCGGAAATCGGTGAGGGGAGGCCAAAAGCCAGAAGGCTCATTACAGTCAACCATATGCCGGCGCGCAATTGTGTAAAAATTTGTGCTGAACCTAGAATCATGGAAGATATGGATGCTAGCAATTATAGACTTAGAGGGATGTCGTTGGTTCTGAATTCGGCAATGGTCATGTCTTTTACCGAGATTTCTGTCTATCATTCTTGGCTTCCGACAAGTCTGCAACCGCCGAGGCGGCGAGTAGGAAGGCGCCAACGCCATAGATTTGTGTATCGTCAAAAGTGTTCATTTCCGGCCGGTCACTGATGGGTTGAACCCAGCCCAGTTTGCCATTTTTATGGACTGCACGCGTTAATGCTTGCCAGCCACGTTCAACATTTGGTTGGTATGCCAAAGGATCGAGCAGACCGGAATTTATGCCCCAAGCCAGACCGTAAACGTAAAACGCTGTGCCACTTGACTCAGGTAAGGTGTCTTTTGGAGCACCCAGAAGCGATGCGTTCCAATAGCCATCGGCCTTTTGTATGGAGGCAAGCTTGGCCGCCATGGTCTGGAAAAGCACCTCGAATCTTGAGCGATCTGGATCGGATTTCGGAAGGTGCGTCAAAAGATTTGCTAGGCCAGCGAATACCCAGCCGTTGCCGCGGCTCCAGAATATCTTCTCGCCGTCCTTGCCCCGCCGTTCGAAAAACCGGCTATCGCGAAAATACAGGCTGCTTTGTGCGTCCTGGAGATAGTCTGTCACGGCCCAGAACTCAGATTTGGCAAACGCCGCATAACGCGGGTCGCCGGTTGCGTTGCTAAGTTCAACCAAGGCTGGGGGCGACATGAACAGGGCATCGCACCAGCACCACCGATCAAAACATAGCGGATCCCCCGCACCGGCCGGCCGCTCGACAAAGGCGAGGTCTGCTTGTGACGGATTCGCTAAGATCAGATCAAAAGCCTTCCGCATAGGCGCGATGGCTTCTTGTCCTGCTCCATTACGTGCTGCCCATAGATAAGCTTGCCCAACAGCATGGTCATCGGCATGATACAGACGACGTCCCAATTCCCAGCGATTGCTCTCGCCTCGCGCCATGAGAAATTCCCGATATTGCGGTTTGACACTGCGATCGGCGAGATGGGTCAGGCCGATGAAGAAAGCGCCCTGAACCCAGCCTTTTGGGTCGGTAGAATCGGCAGCATTCCTTGGATGCACCTGACCGGCTGCAAGCATTGCAATCTGATGATCTGCGACCCTTTCCGCTATGGCCAGGACGTTTTGTCTTTCTACTGATTGTGGCAAGCCGGAACGCGCCCTTCCTGGATTTGACTTTGATGCAGAATCAGTTCCGACCGGCGTTTCGGGCAGGCCATTGTTTGTGAAGCCGAGGCTTGTGAATGAAACGATACTGGCGAGCAACAGCCGGATGAGATTTGATTTCATGATGTGTTCCTTCGCCTCAATCCCTAATAATATGCTTTGAAGTGTTCATTAAACAAGGTGACTATACTACGGCGCAATCCTTTAGGTCGGACGAAACGCTCCAGATGTTGAGACCGCCATCGCCGGCGTAAGTGTCAATGTCGGCGAGCTCATCTTTGCTAAATGCTAGGTTGTGCAGTGCTTTTAATGTGTCGGCAAGCTGGGCGACGGTGCGGGCACCAACCAATGCTGAGGTCACACGCGGGTCGCGAAGAACCCACGCTATAGCCATTTGCGCCAACGTCTGCCCTCGCTGCTCCGCGATCCTATTCAAACCGTGTATCCGCTGCAAATTGTCTTCGGTCACCAAGTCGGGGCTAAATGACCCAGCCTTGCCTGCACGAGCATCGGAAGGTACGCCATTCAGATATTTCTTAGTGAGAAGCCCCTGGGCTAGCGGCGAAAAAGCAATGCATCCAGTTCCCAAGTCACCCAGAGTTTCAAGGAGTTTGTCCTCGACCCAACGATTTAGCATCGAATAGGAGGGCTGGTGAATTAGGAGGGGAACATGATACGACTCTAGAATTTCTGCAGCACGAGCTGTAAGCTCTGGAGAGTAAGAAGAAATGCCAACGTACAAGGCCTTGCCTTGTTGATGCAGCGTAGCAAGCGCCCCCATGGTTTCCTCCAGTGGAGTGTCGGCATCAACGCGATGGGAATAGAAGATGTCGACATAGTCAACGCCCATGCGCTTCAAACTCTGATCGCAAGAAGCAATCAAGTATTTGCGCGACCCGCCAACATCACCATATGGCCCAGGCCACATGTCCCAGCCAGCCTTTGTCGAGATGATCAGTTCGTCGCGGTGCGACTTGAAATCAGTAGCCAGAACGCGGCCAAAATTCTCCTCGGCTGAGCCGTATGGCGGGCCATAGTTGTTTGCGAGGTCGAAATGAGTGATCCCGTTATCGAATGCATAACGCAAGATCGACCTGCCTATTTCAAAGACATCATCGCCGCCGAAATTTTGCCAAAGGCCAAGGGAGATAGCAGGCAGCTTCAATCCACTGCGGCCACAACGACGATAAGGCATGGTATCGTATCTAGTGGAGGCAGCGGAATAAGGAACGGGAAAGGCCATTTCAATCAATCCAAAGAAGCAAGAATTGCAGCTACGCCGATTTGAGCGATTTCGAAGTCTTCTTCACCGGTCAGGCCGCTCACAGCGACAGACCCAATGCATGTCCCTTGGAAAAAGACCGGTGCCCCGCCCTCCCACCCGAGATATCGGGAATCTCCATGATAATGAACGTCCCAACCGCCTTCCGCCGCGGCCTTACCAAGATCACCACTCGGCTGGCGCAAGCGTGAAGATGTAAAAACCTTGTTGGTCGCGATGGTTGCCGTAGCGAAACCCGCGCCATTCATTCGTAATAGACCAACCAGCTCACCGTGACTGTCTGCAACAGCAACGCTTCCCGTTTTCTTGCGCGTCTTCAATTCGGAGATACACCGGTCAATAGCTATTCGCGCTTCGTCATCGCCTAACTGAAAATAGGAATTCATCAATAATGTCCTTGGTTGTGCTATTCTGGGTTGGACTAACCAAAACATGAAAACGATGTCAATAAGAAGAAGATTTCTCGTGCAAAATCTATTGATAAACGCTTGCAATCGTCTAAAATTTGGGGATATGTGAAATGGAAACGTTACCATTTAAATATGCCGAAATGCTGTGTGAGAGGACAAAAATGCGTACCAAAGGCTCCAAAATCCGCTGGTTGATTATCGTGTCATCGGTTGCACTAGTCGCAAGTGCCTCTGCAGCAGAATCCCGTCCTCCTGCCACGGCAACAGCGGCGACAGTCCATCCAAAGCTTTGGCCAGAAGCGAAGTCGCCCATTGGGCTCAGTAAAGTGGCAGAGGCTAGGATCGGGCGTATGCTCGCCCAGATGAGCATTGAGGAAAAGGTCGGTCAGGTCATTCAACCAGAGTGGAAGACTATTAAGCCCGAGGAAGTGACCAAATATCACATAGGCTCGATTGAGAACGGCGGCGGCGCTGTGCCGGGCGGAAACAAGCATTCAACTGTCAAAGATTGGCTTGACTTGATTGAGCCCTATTATCAGGCGTCGGTTTTGCCTGGTAAGAAGGTCACGATACCACTGATCTGGGCGTCCGATGCAGTGCACGGTCATAATAATGTTTACGGCGCTACTCTTTTCCCGCACAATATCGGTCTCGGCGCTGCCCATGACCCTGAACTCCTGCGCCGCATAGGGGAAGTAACGGCGGCTGAGGTTCGTTCAACTGGTATGGATTGGACGTTCGCCCCGACCATCGCAGTCGCCCGCGATGACCGCTGGGGGCGCAGCTACGAGAGCTACTCGGAGGACCCCAAAATTGTTTCGCAGTATGCGGCTGCTATGGTGGCGGGTATACAGGGCACAGGGTCTGACTTTCTGGGACCTAATCACGTTATTGCAACGGCCAAGCACTTCCTCGGCGACGGCTCCACGGATGGGGGCAGAGACCAGGGCGATTCCACAGTTTCAGAAGCGGACCTCTCTCGTCTGCATGGCGCGCCTTATGTTCAAGCCATCAATACCGGCACGCAATCTGTCATGGCCTCGTTCAACTCGTGGCGCGGGGTCAAGTTACACGCCAACAAGGCACTCCTGACTGACGTATTGAAGGGCAGGATGGGCTTCGATGGTTTCATTATGGGTGACTGGTTGGCTCATGGCCAGATACCCGGGTGCAGCAATTCTGATTGTTCGGTCGCTTTCAATGCTGGGCTGGACATATTCAACCAACCACAAGACTGGAAGGCTCTTCACGAGAACTTGGTGCGCCAGGTGAAGTCCGGTGAAATATCGAAGAGCCGTCTTGATGATGCGGTTCGGCGAATTCTGCGGGTTAAGTTTCGCATGGGCGTGTTTGATGCGCCTTCACCTGCCAATCGCGCGACGAGCCTCCAGCCCATCGGGACGCCGGCGCATCGCGCTGTTGCTCGTGAAGCGGTTCGGAAATCGTTGGTCTTGCTCAAAAACAATGGTGTGCTTCCGATACGTCCGAGCGCAACCGTTCTTGTCGCTGGCGACGGTGCTAACAACATCGCCATGCAATCCGGGGGCTGGACTTTGAGCTGGCAGGGTGCAGACAATGGGCCGAATGATTTTCCAGGTGCAACATCGATATATGAAGGCCTCAAGGCGCAGATCGAAGCTTCCGGCGGTCAAGCGCTGCTAAGTCCGGATGGTACATCGCCTCAAAAGCCCGATGTTGCCATCGTCGTTTTCGGTGAAAAGCCGTACGCTGAGTTCATGGGCGATCAGAGCGACGTTGCTTTGCATCATAATAACGTGGAAAGCCTAGAACTTATCCGCAGTCTCAAGAAGCAGGGGATACCCGTCGTCGCAGTCATGATGTCGGGGCGACCTCTTTACGTGAATCCCCAAATAAATGCAGCCGATGCATTTGTGGAAGCGTGGTTGCCGGGTTCAGAGGGCGCTGGCGTTGCAGATGTTCTCTTGTCACGCCCTGACGGAACTCCCCAATATGATTTTCAAGGGCGGTTAAGCTTTTCGTGGCCCAAGCGCCCTGATCAAACGCCTCTGAACATCGGCGACGCAGCCTATGATCCCCAATTCGCTTATGGCTTTGGGCTTTCTTACGCAACGCCGGCAGTAACGCCCGTCCTGCCTGAGGTCGCCGACACGACGCGGTACGGCGAAAGGAACGTCTATTACACCAAAGGAGAAGTCTGGAACGGCTACAAGCTGTGGCTCGGCGACAGCAATGCGCCTCGTATGGACTATGTTGGAACCAAGACGACATTATATGGATCGGCTGGTTTAACGGCGGAACCTGAAAACGACGGGGCTGTACACTTGGCTTGGAACGGCAAGTCCAATGCTTGGGTAGAGATGGGAGCTAATAAGCCATCAGACATTGCAAGAGAGGCCAACGGCGCCATGTTGCTTTCTCTTAACCTACGCATCAATGTGCCGCCGACGAGCGATGTCAGGCTCGGCGTGGGAAGCGCATCGGTACCAATTACCGGGGTTCTGAAAAGCGTTGCTCCAGGTACTTACGCAACCATCGCTGTTCCATTGTCATGCTTCAAGGGGCAGGATTTGGCAGCCTCTCCAACAATCTTGCACCTGGAAACCGGCGGTTCGCTTGACCTCTCTCTTGCTGACGTCAGGCTAACTGAAACCAAACCAGGTGCCGCGTGCCCCACGGAGTGAAAATCGCAGGCTGCGCGACCTCACTGAGGCCTGCCTTCATTCCGCTTGTTGGCCATGCGATCGTCGTTAACCCGGTTGCCGCCAAAGACCCGCAGACGGCACGGAAATCCTCTGGCGAATACCAGATGGTGTTCTGGAATGGCGAAGCCGCGAATGTGGGTGGCGGTTGGGTGAACCAGACGCGATCAACCTTTTGTCGACAAGCAATGGAAGCGCATAACGGATCTTCAACCTCTACAATCTGGAAAAAGGTTGGGGGCAACCCCGTTCGGTTCCCGCTCGATCTGCAATGCAACGGCCCGATTTTTGATACGCCGGAGCAAGGTTCCACGCGGATTGACGATCTACCTTACGCGCCTGACATCTGGTCCGATCATCGCCCGTCCACTTAATCAACAACTGCGCATGAAAGGCATCGACATATTCGCTTTCATATTTGGGTGGACAATTAACATGATGCACAAAGTCGGAAAGATTGCCCAATGGAACAAGTTTGACGGCCTACTCGGCCCGCTTGACGGACTTTTCAGGGAGAAATGAATGGCTATCTTTCGTAAAGCCGTCTCACTGGCATGCTGCGTATGGGCAGTCTGCGTGGTCACCTCTGGGGCGCATTCGCGTGAACTTAGGCCTGCAAATGCATCTGTGATTTCAGCGCCCTCAGCAATCCCTTGGGATCGGCAAGACGTGATTGCACTAGCTGAAAAGGTCGGGAGCTATCAATTGGCGACTATGGCAGCAGGCTTAAAGCCTAACCCCTCTGCCGCCTACCCCGATCCAAGAGGCTGGGAGCAGGGTGCGCTTTTTGTCGGCCTTCTGGCTTTGGCGGATCATTCAGTCCGACCGGAGTTTGCCGCAGTTATTCGCGCCCGTGGACAAGCCAATAGCTGGCAACTTGGTGCCATGATGTATGACGCCGACGACCACATCATTGGATCGAGCTATTTCTGGGCATCGCGGCACGGTGCCGGTGACGCCGCGATTGTGCCGATGCGCGCGCGCCTCGATGCGATCCTAGCGAAGCCCCCGGTCAATGATCTAAACTTTGAAGGCAACGGTTTGACCTGCCGAGATCGCTGGTGCTGGAGTGATGCGCTGTTCATGGCACCCCCTGTTTGGCTGGAAATGAGCAAGGTCACCGGGGATCCGCGTTACGCCAACTATGCAAAGAGAGAATTTCGCGCGACAACTGGTCATCTCTATGACTCGGAATCGCATCTCTTTTTCCGGGACAGCCGCTTTTTCGAGCAGCGCGGCATCAATGGGAAAAAGATATTTTGGAGCCGAGGCAACGGATGGGTTTTCGCAGGTCTGGCGCGAATGATTTCGTTGCTTCCCGAAGGCGATGCGGACCGCACCTATATGGAACGCATCTTCAAGGAGATGGCAGTCACGCTCATTGCACTTCAAAAGCCTAATGGTTTCTGGTCTCCGTCCTTGCTCGGCGACGCTGCGGTTAGTCTGCCCGAGTCAAGTGGTACAGGCTTCTTCACTTACGGCCTTGCCTGGGGTGTAAAAACCGGGTTGCTGGATCGATCCACTTACGAGCCCCATGTCCGCAAAGGATGGGCAGCACTTGTTCGCTCTGTTCAGCAGGATGGAAGGCTTGGCTATGTCCAGTCGATTAGCGACAGGCCCGAAGCTGTAGCTTATGATGATACCCAGCTATACGGTGTTGGCGCATTTTTGCTCGCTGCTGGTGAGGTGGCCGATCTTGACCTTCCGGCACCGTCTGTCGCAGCAAGCCTTGAAGTCCATAACCCTTCTCGCTTTGATCAGGGGGCGGCCATTGCTCAGATCGCCATGGCACTCCCTGAAAGTCGTGCTGGCGGATGGTCGGTGGAAACAGGCGGCGCCGTCTATCCGGCGCAATATGAACGCGGTATCCTAAGCTTTGTCATTCCGATCAAGCAGAAGCAGAAGGTGCAAGTTAGTGTTCGGCCGCAACCCGCGCCTTTGCCAGAACTTGTGCATGCAATATTGAATGTACAAGACGGCGGGAAAATGGAAGACGGATTGCTTAAGGGCGGGACTTTCCACCTCCGCACGTCTTACCAAGTCCCCGCCGAACATTTTATCCATGATGGCCTGATTGCCTTTGAAGGCATAGGTTGGGAGTCGGACAAGGTTGCCTACAGGCTTTACTTGGATGAACGTAGCGTCACCGACATTTACGGTAAGAAATTACCTAGACCCATCCTGCCGTCCATAGGACAAAACGAAGGCGACTATCATGTAATGAATGATTGGGGGCAGGACATTTTTCAGGTCGACAAGAGCCTGGGGAGTGGTGGTATCGGCATCGTTAAAAACGGCAAGGCCGAACAGATCGGACCATCGACTATTGCGGCTGAAGTTGCCAATACCGCAATTACAGGTCATGCAACCGTAACGCATTCCGACTTCGATTCCGGTGGAGGTTCGTTGCGTGCCCATTACAAGATTTCATACGGGCAGGCTCTTACCTTTGTCGATGCGGCAGCAACCGGGTCGGTTTCTCCCTTTGCCGCCGGCTTCCGTCATCATCCAGGGGTTCTGCTAATAAGGGGCGGCGAACCAGAGGCATGGAGCTACTTTGCTTCATGGGGCCAGCAGGCTCTTACGAATGACAATCTGGGCCTAGCCATTTTTTTTAAGCCAAAGGACACAACGGGAGACGTGCGAGACGATGGGCGAACCTATTTCGTGACATTTAAGGATCCCGGTCATGTGCGCTATGCTTTTGGTGCGACTTGGGTTCAGGACTTGATCGGCGTGCGCGATCTGACAGGCTTTAACGCCTGGCTTGACTCAACGGTCGACGGGCTAAATCATCCGGTTATCGTAAAGTTGCTCTCGAAACACGACAAGGATTAAGGAACAGTAGGATGATCACACTGTCGGTTAATGGCCAAGCTCGACAACTTAACGTACCAGACGAAATGCCCCTCCTTTGGGTGTTGCGGGACGAGTTGGATTTAAAGGGGACCAAATTCGGTTGCGGTGTCGCTCAATGCGGTGCCTGTACGGTCCATATCGACGGAGAACCCGTGCGAGCGTGCGTCACCCCGGTCGGCGGCATCGGTGACGGCAAAGTCGTGACTATCGAAGACATAGCTGGCAGCCGCCAGGGACGCGCCATTCAGGAAGCTTGGCTCGAACTCGACGTTATTCAGTGCGGCTATTGCCAGGCGGGCCAGATTATGACCGCGACGGCTCTGTTGACCCAGAACCCCAGACCTGACGACGCAGCCATTGACGTTGCGATGGAAGGAAATCTGTGTCGGTGCGCTACGTACAAGCGCATAAGGGCAGCGATCAAATCAGCATCTGGACAGCCCGTCGACGACACTCGCAACCATGGCACGGAGGCCTGAAATGGAAACAACACGTCGCCTTTTTCTGAAATCCGGTGTCTTGGCCGGAGGAGGGCTTTTGCTCGGTTTTGGCTTGTCGGCCTGTACAGAAAAAGGCGATTCAGGCCCAGTCACAGCAGTAACCGATTATGTCGCCATCTCCTCTGACGGCATAGTGACCCTCATAGCCAAAAATCCTGAAATTGGCCAAGGGGTCATGACCAGCCTTCCCATGCTGATTGCCGAAGAACTAGATGTCCTTTGGGCCAATGTGAGGATAGAAACCGCCGCCTCCGATGACAAGCGCTTCGGCGCTCAGTTTGCTGGCGGCAGTATGGCGACCGCGCTGGAATACATGCCGATGCGACAGGTCGGGGCTGCAGCGCGTTGGCTTCTAATTGAGGCTGCGGCAAGGCGTATGAAAGCCACGCATGACGCCTTCACGACAAAGGCTGGCAAAGTAAGACACAAGGACGGTACAACATTTGACTATGGTGAATTAGCCGCCGAAGCCGCGCTTCTGACTCCTCCCGATCCTACTAAGCTTACGCTAAAGGACACTAAAAACTTTTTGCTAATTGGCAAGACGCAGAAAGGATATGATAATCCAAAAATCGTTAGGGGCGAGCCGATTTTCGGCATCGACGTGAGCTTGCCCGGCATGTTGTACGCTGTTTATTTGAAGTCACCAGTTTACGGAGCGCGGCTCATTTCGTGCGATCTCTCCGCTGCGAAGGCCGCAATCGGCGTCAAAGACGTATTTGTGCTTAAGGGTACGGATATGCATGGGCTGAAGGATGGTATTGCAATTGTCGCCACCAGTTGGTGGTACGCGCAGGCTGCGCGCGCCCTGCTTTCACCGGTATGGGATGAAGCCATCGGTAAATTGCACGACAGTGAAATCTATTCCAAAACGGCCAATACGCTGTTGCGACGGGAAGGCGAAGTGAAGGAAAAGCGCGGGAATGCTGACGCCGCTTTGAGATCGGCGGCTCACACCTTTGACGCCGTATACAATGTACCGTTTTTGGCCCACGTCCCGATGGAGCCGCAAAACTGTACCGCGCGGGTGACTGCTAAGGGAGTTGAAATTTGGGCCCCAACGCAGCAACCTAATGAAGGCAAGGCGCTCATTGCAAAGACACTTTCTATCGATCCGGCTACTGTTACCGTACATATGCGACGCTGTGGTGGAGGCTTTGGTCGTCGGCTCGAGAACGACTACATGGCAGAAGCCGCAGCCATTGCACAGAAAGTGGAAGCGCCAGTCAAACTGGTCTGGTCCCGCGAGGACGACGTCGCGCACGATTTTTTTCGCCCCGGAGGTCACTACCGTGTCCGTGCCGGCGTTGATGCATCAGGCAAGTTGGCAGCTTATATTAGCCACAGTGTGAACTTCACCCGGGACGGCAAGATTGTACAAGGCGATGAGGTCGCAGGTAACGCATTCGCTTTGACCGTCGCCCCACACACACGCGTTGAGTTCTCCAAGATTGAAACGACCATACCAACAGGTTATCTGCGAGCACCTGTTTCAAACGCGCTTGCTTTTGTGCATGAGACTTTCTGCGACGAGATCGCCCATGGCGCCGGCCAAGATCCGGTCGCCTTCCGGTTGGCCCACCTAGATTCCCACATTGATGATTACAACGGCGATCGGTTTGGAGGTTACAATCCAGCGCGAATGCGCGCCGTCTTGAAGGCGGTTGCCGAGCGTTCGGGCTGGGAAAGTAGGGCCTCCGGCAACGGTGAGGGCATGGGCGTCGCAACCTATTTTAGTCATCATGGATATTTCGCCGAAGTGGCAAAGGTGAGAGTGACTGACGATGGCAAATGGCACGCACTCAAGGTCTGGGCGGTCGGGGATGTCGGAAACCAGATCATCAATCCAAGTGCAGCTAAAAACCAAGTTGAGGGTGCCGTAATGGATGGCATTGGTTCGATTTCGCAAGAAATCACCTTCTCAAAGGGTCGAGCGGTTCAGGCGAATTTTCAAGATATTCCGATGATGCGTATGCCTCAAGCGCCAGCGGTCGATGTGCAGTTCGTGCTTAGTGAATTCCCGCCAACGGGCTTAGGTGAGCCTGCTCTGCCGCCTGTAATTCCAGCCGTTGCTAACGCGATCTTCGCTGCATGTGGCGTGCGCCTTCGTCAACTTCCTTTGACCGAGCAAGACTTAAAGGCGGCAATTGAGGCGGCACGCAATTGATTGACGTTGCTACCGCTGCCTTCCGCGTTCCCGCCGGAGCGAAATTGCCGCCTGGCGCCAGCCTGGACTGAAATCCGCACGGGTCACTCTAGTGACCATGACATGCATCCAGGCAGCACTGCAGCTACTATAACCGGCAGCTTCTTCTACGCCTTCGAATTGGCGTGATTGGCGATTGCCTTTGGTCCTGAGGCTCCGGGGCAGGCCCCATGAGCGAATTATTGCTAACCCTCTCTCAGGGCCTCGGTCATTTCATCAACTGTCATCCCCAGAAGCCGTTTACTAATCGTGCTTACAAGAAAATCGAATGCACATGACAACGCCGCCTGAACTAGTTCAGGCGGCGCCATTTTATTGCGATGTTTTCTCGAAGCCGGCTTAGAAATTCGCTCGTACGATGAAGGAGAAGCGGCGGTCGTTCATAAAGTAGGAACGTGGTGCCAGCAGACTGGGGTCTCCGGTATAGGCCTGCGAAGTCTTGGTCACCTCATTAAGCAGGTTAACACCTTGTACCCCCAACTTAATGTTATCGGTCAGGCTAAAGAATGCCGATGCGTCCAGCTGTCCAGTGGCTTCGTTGAAGATCGAGTAATATGGGAAAATCACATCCGATGCAGTCAGCAAGAAGCGTGAGCGCCAGTTATAAGCAGCACGGAGCGAGACTGGTCCCTTTTCATAGAAAACAGTAGCATTCACATTGTGCTTCGATAGCTGTTCAAGCGGCAGATTGCCGGGAGATACTGTGGAGTTATTGGCCAGATTTCCGCCGTTTAGGAACGTATTCGGAAGCCCCTTGCTCTTGATGTAGGTATAGTTGGCCGACGTACCAAGACCATCCAAAAATCCGGGAAGGAAATCATAGGTCTGTTGATAGGCAATTTCGAAACCCTTGACTTTACCTTTCCCGTCAAAGTTGGCTGGGCCGCGCACGAGGA
Source organism: Sphingomonadaceae bacterium PASS1 (assembly GCA_002255985.1). Taxonomy (GTDB): domain Bacteria; phylum Pseudomonadota; class Alphaproteobacteria; order Sphingomonadales; family Sphingomonadaceae; genus Sphingorhabdus_B. The sequence continues at coordinate 349,068 of NKIR01000001.1, read as the reverse complement.
CGTTCTGCGTAACGCCGTTGTTGGTAATCGAACGATCGGTGACTGCCTGATAAAAGAAGTCACGGATATCTTTGTAGAAGACATCGAAGGTCAACGAACCAACCCGAGCAAAGTACCATTCCGCCGTCAGGTCGAACTGCCATGCGGTTGCGGGCGTTAGATAAGGATTGCCAGTTTGTGCCGTCAGATTTCCTGCACCATCTAGGCTGGTGTTCAAGAAGTTCCGAAGATAGGCATTATCAGGCCTGGTAAGTACCTTCGACGCCGCAAATCGGAAATTCACATCGTCTGAAACACCAAGTTTGGCGTTAAAGCTTGGTAGGAAGTAATCATAATTGCTCTGAGCAGAGTCAAATAGGTTTGATCCATTGGCAAATGTCTGAAGCGCAGCATATTGCGTCGCGTTCAACGTGCTGCATAAACCGCCAGCAGGAATTGTGCCCACAAACCCGGGACGGGTAACCGGTGCGCAGCGAACACTATAGGGCTGCGAGATGCCAAGCTGCTGCTGCGTTCCGACACTAATTTGGCCATCTGAACGGATGTTTGACGTGACGTAACGCACGCCGATATTGCCAGAAAGGCGCATTCCGCCGAAATCATCGGAGCCGAATTTCGCCTGAAGATACAAAGCTGTGTCCTGCTGGCTGACCGGTTGGATTTCTGAAGGCAGGAATGCTGTGCCATTAGTAACACCACCGCGCTCTGCAAGCGGAACCCAACCGGCATTGCCACCATTGGCAACCCAAGCTGCATTGACCGATTTAGCAAAGTTCGAAGATCCGGCATAATCGCCAATCAGATCGCCATTATAATAGTAAGCGCCAGCTGGCCCAGGTGACTGTCCGCGGAAGAAATCCGGGAAGGCGTAGAAGTCAACATTGCCGCTGCCTACTTGACTTACCGAAACCGGAGTGTTTCCCGCCCACACTTCGCTCAGCACGCCCCAATTATAGGTGGTGTAACGCACTGTTTGGTCACGGTCCGCATAACGCGCACCGAATTTTACCTGACGGAGGAAAGACGTATCGTCAAAGTCATAGGCCAGATCACCACGGAACTGAAATTCCGATCCGGTACTATTTTCGATATGGTCCATTGCCGAGCGCCAAAATTGAACGCGCTTGTCAGAAAAATATTGGGCATCTGACATTGCCCCAAGTGTCGGGTTTGATCCCGCCCAGCTGTACGCAAGGTAGTTCGGTTTGTGCGGGATCACCACCGGTAGATCGCCGGTCAGATCCAGCTCTTGATCTGCCCAAGTTGAACCCATGATGCTGACGTCAAGATTTTTCTTTACCGACTTTGTGTAGTCCCCGTCGAGGCTAAGGCTTAGTCTGTCCGTCAACTTCGTCTGCAAGTTCAGAGCATAATCGGTGTTGGTGCTTTCTTCGTCAACTTCGCGACGCACAGCAACCTGCTGCAATCCACCAATTGGCATGAACGTATTTGGACTGCCCCGCCAGCCATCGTTGGGATTGGTAATGTATCCCTTTTGGAACAGATTATTCTCATCATAGGTGTAGTTCTGGAAACTAGAGCCAACTGGGCATTCTGCCCGGGTCGTGCCATCGCCAAATGTACCATCGGTCCTCAGTTCAGCTGGCCCCCGGTTGTTTTGCAAGCAGCCGATTGGCTGGGTACCATATTCCGAAAGATCCGAGCCTGTTTCGAATGTACGCTCACCCCATTTGTTGGTCGTGTGCGACCGAAGGAATTGCGCGGTCAGCACAGTATTGCGATCAATTGATTCGAACTGGAAGGCAAGAGCCTGACCGTCACGTGTACGGTCGAATTCCTGTGTGCGGAATTGACCTCCAAGGGGAGCATAAGCCGCCGAACGCAGATCTGCGAAACCATCTGCGCCGGTTGTTTGTGCGGCGTTACAGTTGTTCGACTGGGCAGGTAAAAGCGTTGTGTTGCTGCTGCTAGGCAGACGATTGCGGCAGACTTGTGTGCCGCCTGCATTTGCCTTTAATACATAAGCACCGTCTCTTGTCTGGAAATTCGAAATCTGAAGGCCGTCGGCATGGCTTTTGATGCGCGAGTAGGAAATATTGCCCAAGAGTCCAAAGGTACCAATGCCGGTTTCCCAAGTGTTGCTGAGCAGAAGTGAACCTGTAGGCGTCCACTTTTTGCGGAAATCGCCATAATTTGCCTCAAGATTCAAACCGATATGAAAGCCCTTGTTATCAAATGGCTTGCGGGTGTTGAGATTGACCGTTCCGGCAAGACCACCTTCAATCATGTCAGCCGTCGCATTTTTGCTGACAATGACTGAGCCTAACAACTCGGATGGAACATCCGCAAAGTTCAGGGCCTGTCCGCCAACACCTGCTGCAAACGAGTCTCGTCCGTTGAATTCCGAGCGCACAAAGTTCAGGCCGCGAATAACGACACCCGATCCCTCTACTGAAAAGTGGTCTGGATCATTCGAACCAGCAAAGCGGTTAATCGCTACACCAGGAATCCGTTGGAGTGCCTCAGTTACGGAACGGTCGGGCAGAGCGCCGATGTCTTCCGCGGTAATAGCATCCACAATTGTGTCGGAATTCTTTTTGATGCTCTGCGCGTTTGCAAGGCTAGCGCGGATACCGGTGACAACAATGGCATCGCCATTTGCTTCCGTCTCAGCCTGCGGCTCGGCTGCATCAGTTTGCTGCGCATAAGCAGGGGCAGCTGTCAAAAGCGCGCAGACTGCAAACAACGACACGCCCGTCCGCAAAGGTGTAATTACCGGGCGCTCGTTACCAAGACCACGGATCGAATCAAAAACGTCTAATGCTGGCTGTCCCACGGCACTCCCTCTCCCTCATTGATAGCGCTATCATTTGAAATTGCGCAATTTTTGTTTCGTAGCACTAAGTTTTTGGTAGCGCTATCATTTTTTAATGAACTAACTTGTGTGAATATACCTATCGTGGCATTTGTAAGATGGCAATAGGTTACAATCAGTGAAACAGTCAGGGCGGAGATTTTTGAAAAATGGATGAAAAATCGCAATATGAATCAATCTGATACCGCTATTTCTGACATCGTAATCGTCGGTGGAGGTACCGCCGGATGGATGGCCGCAGCCGCTTTTGGGCGCTTTCTCAACGATGGTCACCGCAAAATTACCGTCGTTGAATCGGACGAGATCGGTTCGGTTGGTGTCGGCGAAGCAACAATTCCTGCAATCCTTAATTTCAACCGGATGCTCGATATCGCGGAGAATGATTTCCTACGTGAAACGCAGGGGACGTTCAAACTCGGTATCGAGTTCGTGAATTGGGGCAAGTTGGGCGATGCCTATTTTCACCCGTTCGGCCATTATGGTCAGGATCTGCACGGCATCAATTTCCACCAGCTCTATTTGCGCGAATATGCCCGCGGCGATCACCGCTCGATATCCGAATATTGCATGTCGGCGATGGCGGCAAAGAGTGGAAAGTTCGGGCGGGCCAGCGCAAACGCGCGTTCGCCGGTTTCCGAATTATCCTACGCCTTTCATTTTGACGCATCGCTTTATGCGAAGTTCCTACGCCGTCACGCCGAGGCCAATCGTGTTGTCCGGAAGGAAGGCAAGATTGTCCGTGTTCATCGCCGCGATGGAGACGGTTTTGTCGAATCGGTCGAACTGGCCGACGGCACGAAAGTCGCAGGCGAATTGTTCATCGACTGTTCTGGTTTTCGCGGCTTGTTGATCGGCGACACGCTGGGTGTGGGTTATGAAGACTGGAGTCATTGGCTTCCAATGGACCGTGCGATTGCGGTCCCGACTGCCAATATCGGTCCACCTGTCCCGTTCACCCGTTCCACGGCGCGGACTGCAGGTTGGCAATGGCGCATTCCTCTGCAGCATCGCACCGGTAACGGACATGTTTATTCCAGCCAATATCTGGACGATGAATCCGCCGAGGAAATGCTAATGGCCAATCTCGAAGGAGACGCTTTGGCGGCTCCGCGCAGGCTGAGTTTTACCACAGGAAGGCGTGACCTCAGCTGGAGCCATAATGTTGTGGCGCTTGGGCTTTCTGGTGGTTTTCTCGAACCACTTGAATCGACCAGCATTCACCTTATCCAGAACGGAATTGCGCGGCTGTTTGCGTTATTTCCAGACAAGAACTTCAATCCCCTGGAACGCGACGAGTATAATCGCGGGATGCGAGATCTCTATTTGGATATCCGGGATTTCATCATCCTACATTACAAGGCGACGCAGCGTGATGACACTCCTTTCTGGCGCTATGTCCGCGACATGGACATACCAGAGCAGTTGGTGCGCAAAATGGAGTTGTTCAAAACACGTGGGCGAGTGTTTCGCGAGAATGCGGAGCTGTTCAGCATGCCGAGTTGGGTCGCGGTGATGTTGGGGCAGAACGTATGGCCTGAACACTGGGATACCCTGGCTGATGCGCTCGATGAAAAGCGCGTAAGCGAGGCAATGGCGCAGATGCGTCGAGGCTATGCCGCGACCGCCGATGCGCTGCCCACGCACGAAGAATTTTTGCGAAAGGCCGGTGCATGGGCTGCGCCGGACTCCCGGAACGCGCAGCCATGAATGACAATGCCATTCGCAAAATGGTGATCGTCGGCGGTGGTACCGCCGGATGGATGACGGCAGCTGCATTCTCCCGCGTGTTCGGAGCGCTGCCTGGTCTGCAGATTGAGCTGGTCGAATCCGACGTCATCGGCACGGTCGGTGTTGGTGAAGCAACGATCCCTGATATCTGTCTGTTCAATAGCTTGCTCGGCATCGACGAAAATGAGTTCGTTCGTCAAACTGGGGCAACCTATAAGCTTGGTATTGAGTTTGTTGACTGGAAGCGGTTGGGGCATCGCTACATCCACCCCTTTGGCCATTACGGCATCGATATGATGGGCATCGAATTTCATCATTTCTGGCTTAAGGGTAAGGGGCTTGGAGACAACAGCCTGCTCGACGCCTATTCGATGGCGGCTGTGGCAGGCAAAGCAGGTCGGTTCATACGGCCCCAGGCGAACCAGCCAAATTCACCACTCTCCAAATTCAGCTATGCGTTCCAGTTCGACGCAGGCCGTTATGCGAAATATCTGCGCGCTCGGGCCGAGGCACAGGGTGTGAAGCGGACGGAAGGCAAAATCACAAAGGTAGAACAGGATAATGAGAGCGGTTTTGTCACCGCGGTCGTTCTTGAAAACGGCACTCAGGTAACAGGAGACCTGTTCATCGACTGTTCGGGCTTTCGCAGCCTGTTGATTGGTGACACGCTAGGCGTCGGGTTCGAGGACTGGACGCCTTGGTTACCCTGCGACCGAGCAGTCGCCATTCCCTGCACACATCGGGAAGGTGGGTCGAGTGAACCTCTAACCCGAAGTACTGCGCGGCCAGCGGGCTGGCAATGGCGCATCCCGCTGCAGCACCGTATCGGTAATGGCCATGTTTACTCAAGCATGCATATGTCCTCGGACGAGGCAACGTCGTTATTACTTGCCAATCTTGACGGCGAGCCGCTGGCCGACCCCAACTATATCCGTTTCACTGCTGGATATCGGCACCGGGCGTGGGAAAAGAATGTTGTTGCGTTCGGCTTGGCGGGAGGCTTTTTGGAGCCACTCGAATCGACTTCTATTCATCTGGTTCAGGCAGGCATTGCCAGATTGATGACGCTATTCCCAACTCGCGAATTTCGCCGCGAAGGAATAGATCGCTTCAACCGCGAGTCCATTGAAGGTTATTCGGAAATCCGAGATTTTCTGGTGCTGCACTACAAAGCAACCGAACGCAATGATTCCGCTTTTTGGGATTATTGCCGCACGTTGGAGCCGCCGCCTGGGTTGGCGGACAAGCTCGCTATGTTCCGTTCGTCGGGTCGGGTGTTTCGCGAGAATAACGAGTTGTTTACTGAGACGAGTTGGCTGTCGGTGATGGTGGGGCAGGGTATCGAGGCCAGCGGCTATCACCCCGCAGCCGATTTGCTGGCCGATGATGAAACTATGAACCGTCTCGCGCATATACGCAGCGTGATTCAAGGCACGGCGGATACGATGCCAACCCAGTCCGAATTTCTCATTCAACAGGGCAGTGCGATGGTGAAGGCGTGACTTGGCTGTCCGAGCCAACAGCGATTATCGAAACCGGTAAAGCCGGTTTTACTGAATTTCACGAACACATCCGTCCTGCGGCAAAGCCGTTGGTGATGCGCGGTTTGGTCGCCGACTGGCCATCTGTGGCTGCCGGAAAACGTGGCGATAGAGCGATGGTCGCCTATCTGGACGAATGTGGCACTACCCGGCCAGTAACCGCGCTTGCGGCGGCTCCGTCCGAACAGGGGAGGCTTTTCTACAACCCGCAATTGACCGGATTCAACTTCATCAAGGGGCAGGGCCAACTGGCCAAATTCTTGGGCGACCTGATGAATGAAAATGCCAAAGACATGCCGCACGCAATGTCGGTCCAGTCGGAAGTCCTGCGCATCATATCGCCGCGCTTTGCGCAAGCGAACCGGCTTGATATGTTACCCGATGTTGATGGCCGCATCTGGCTCGGCAACCGCGTCCGTACGGCAACGCATTATGACCTGAGCGAAAATGTCGCCTGCAATGTAGCGGGCCGCCGCCGCTTCATATTGTTTCCCCCCGAGCAGATTTCCAACCTGTATCTGGGGCCGCTCGAACTCACCCCTGCGGGAACGCCAACCAGCCTCGTTGACCCAATAAATCCTGACTTGGAGATCTATCCGCGTTTTGCAGAAGCTTGGAAATATGCGCAAACCGCAACGCTCGAACCTGGTGATGCGATCTACATCCCCTATGGCTGGTGGCATGCGGTCGATAGCCTAGATACACTAAACATCCTCGTCAATTACTGGTGGAACAACCCGCATGAGGTTATGGCGCCGCCTTATGATGCGCTACTTCACATGATTGCGGCCTTCCGGCATTTGAACCCAGAACAGCGAAAGGTCTGGCGCAATATCGGCGAGTATTTTGCCTTTGGCGAGCATGATCCAGGCGCGCATTTGCCAGACGGATCAAAGGGCATGCTTGGACCGTTTTCGCCGAGCCTAATCAGCAAGATGATGGCATATATCAAAGCCTCGGTGCAGCGTTAAACACCAGGCTGTGGCAACACAGACTCCAGCCATTCGCCATAAGGCGGCGCTGCATCTACCGCTGCGCGCGCTGCATTTTCCGCCTGCTGCGTCAACGATCGGTTTCGTTCAGCCGACTGGGCTAGCGCGTGGGCTGAGGGTGCCGAGGAGATGCCCAACGCTAGCAGCATCGCACTCCACTCCGATGGCAGCATCGGGGCTTCTTCGAAAAAGGGCATCCGACCATGTCGCCGGTGGAGGTCTATCATTAGGTTTAGCGATGACGAGCATGTGATCTGTGAAGCAATCGCTGTAAACGGCGTACCGGGTATCCCCGGCGCGACATAATGGCTGGCCAGCCAGTCTCGCACCGATGAAGCCATGAGATCCGCGCGGCGGTTAAACTCTTCGCGTTCGCGTGGTTCGACGTTGCGCCCTGGGAGCAGTTCGAGCAACAAAGACAATTGTCGGTGGGCGAGATCCAGATTTGTACCACCAATTGGCTCGAAACTCGCCGCTGCGTCGCCTAAGGCAACGACATTGCCGACAAAGGGCCGGGCGAGTGCGCCGGGATGAATTGCCGCGGCGATGGCAGCGGAGGCGCCTGCCCTTATTAGATGCGCTTCCGCGTCGGCACTGCCCAGCGATGCGGGGAATGCAAATATCCGCTGCACCCCGTCACGCCCACCAATCTCGTTCAACCAGCCATGCGGAGTCAGGGTCATCCGGTCTTCAAGCGCCAAAACCGGTTCACCCGGCGCGGCGATCAACACGCGATCGCAGGGCAGATTTTCCCTCCAGCTGTCAAGCGTCGCGCCAGCCATCCTGCTCATCAACCAGCGCATAGGACCGCTGCAATCGATAAACAGGTCGGCGGTTATTGCTCCAGCATTGTCGTCAAGAATAACTGCAACGATATCGCCCTGTTCGCTATACTGCACATCAGCGGGCAATTTTGGTGCATATTGAATGCCAAGCTGCATCGCCTTTGCAATCAGCAGATCGCGATAGGCCGCGACATTCCATCGGAGCGCGTAATCAATAGTGGCGAGCGGTGAGTTGGGGTCGCCATCGGGTGGGCAAAAACGGCCCGTAGCGGCAAGCGCCGAGGCGGGTGTCAAAACCCTTGCTTCGGTTGCCTGACCGGCACTTCGGACGGCCTCAAAATGTCCCGTAAACGCATTGCCAAGGGCCGGGTTGCCACTGCCATAACCGCTGATGCCCTCATGGGTCTCACTTGCCCAGCCGCGATAGCGAGTAACCAGCCGGTGGCTCGCCCCAGCCCTTTGCACCAAATCCATTTCGGATATGCCGAGCCGGTCATGCAGCCGGTTGGTAAAGGGCATTGCCGTGCCAATACGGTCGGCAAAAGCAGCGTGATCTGCCGGACTGGGGATTACAGTTACCGTCGTCGTCGGTAGCGCCTGGCGCAGGGCAATGGCGGTCAGTACGCCTAATTGTCCGTCACCAACTACCAGAATGGCTTGCGGCAGTTCGCGGGGCTGAGCAGCATGGTTCATAGCTGCGGTGCCAGTCGTTCGCTGCGTGAATGCAGATAGGCGCGATGGTCCGGCATGGTCGCGACTTCCATGTCAATTGCATGCTTCAGCGAAGACAGAGCGCGTGCCATACCGCCCGGGTCGGGAATCGAAACGCGCGGGTCGATGCCGTTGGGAATGATGTTCTGCCCCAGAAAGACCGCTATCCAGCTGGCATCATAAAACAACCCTTCAGAATATTTGGCAACACGCCCGGTCCGTTTCCAAAGTTCTATCTTGCCCGCCAGACTGTCTGGCACCTGCATTGTACGAACGTGATCCCAAAATGGCGAATCGTCGCGCGTTGTGGCGTGGTAATGCAGGATCAGGAAATCGCGGATACGGTCATATTCCATGTCAACGAGTCGGTTGAACTCGGCGCGGTCCGCGTTCTCAATCTTGCCGTCCTTGGGGAATAATTCGATCAAATAGGTGATAGCCATTTGCGCGAGATAGATACTGGTTGATTCGAGTGGCTCAAGGAATCCGCTTGCCAGCCCGACGCCGATGACGTTTTTGACAAAGCTGTTCTTGCGTCGCCCGGCCCGGAATTTCAGAATCCGGGGATCTGCCAGCGAAGTGCCTTCGGCCGCCGCGACAATCGCATCCGCCGCTTTTTCGTCGTCGATGAAACTGCTCGCATAGACATAGCCGTTCCCGACACGGTGCTGCAATGGAATGCGCCAACGCCAGCCAGCGGGCATGGCTATTGCGCGGGTATAGGGTTCGATTATCTCGCTAGCCGCAGCGCAGGGCATGGCTACCGCGCGGTCGCAAGGTAGCCAGTGCGACCAGTCCTCCCACTCCGCGCCGACAGCTTCTCCTAGCAACATGCTGCGGAAACCAGAACAATCGACAAACAGGTCGCCATTGACGCACTGTCCATTGTCTAAGAGCAGCGTGGTGACATTGCCCGTTTCACTGTCTTTCCGGACCTCGATAACTTTGCCTTCGATTCGCTCGACGCCTTTGCTGAGGGCGAATGTGCGCATATACGGACCGAACAAAGTCGCATCGAACTGATAGGCGTAGCCATAGGTTGAACCAAGCGTATGATCGTTTGCGGGTGGACGAAAACGGTTTGCGAGCGCTGCAGCAACGCCCATTGAATAGTCGCTAATCGGACCAGCATCGCCCCTTTGCTGCGCGGCCAGCCAATAATGGTGGAATGAAATCCCCGCCAGCTCTTCACCGAAGCTACCGAATGGGTGGATATAGCTGTCGCCAATCTTACCGAAATCGCGGAAATCGATGCCCAGCTTGTAGGTAGCGTGCGTCTCCCGCATGAAGTCGGATTCGTTAATACCAAGGCTTTCGACAAAGCTGCGCAGGTGCGGCAGCGTAGCCTCTCCAACACCGACAATGCCGATATCTTCGGATTCAACGAGGGTAACGCGAACTTGGTCCCCAAGCATGACCGCAACGCCGGTTGCCGCCATCCAGCCCGCTGTGCCGCCGCCAAGTACTATGACATGGATCGGTTTTTGGCCACTGTTACTCATAAAACTATCCATCTCAACTGGTGGCACTTTGGTACCTCCGCGATATTGCCGTTAGCTAACGGCCGCGCCAGATTGTTCATCGTGCCGATGCCGTCTGAAGTGCCGCAGCAAGCTTCGAGTGCAGTGGTTTGGGTGCAAAATTGGCACTGTAAGGGCAGGCACGTTTAGCAAGTCCATCAGTGCGGAGCGGTTTGAATTCCTGCAACCATGAATATGAATCACACATCCCCCACGCAAGCACATCCTTGAGCTGCGGATAGTCCAACATGACTTCGAAATAGGCTTTAGCGTAGTCGGCAACCGACCGGTCCCGCGCCGAAATATCCCCGGGCAAAGCCTGATCGTTTACGTCGAATTCGGTGATCAATATATCGTAATTCATGGCCACTACTTCATCGAGAAATTTACGCCATTCCCGTTCCTGTCTCGGTCCAGTTCCGGTGGAGGGATCATATGTATCGATCCTGATATGCGATTGGATGCCTAGCGCATCGACTGGCACACCGCGCGCCCTGAACCCTTCGAGCAGCTTGAGCACGCCCGCGCGGTGTTTCTCATTGCCGGGCTCCCAACTCATGTAGTCATTGTAGACGAGCTGGGCGTCTGGCAGTTGTGCACGTGCGGTTTGGAAGGCGAGGTCGACCAGCGTCTCGGTGCCGCCAATGGCCCGGGAAATTGAGGTTTGTGCGAGCGTTGAATCTTCCATTACCGTCTCATTGACAACATCATAGCTCAATATGCGGCCGCGATAACGGTCGGTGACAGTCGTAATGTGGGTGGTCAGCAAGCGTGCTGCTTCTGTTGCCGGGTTGGTGCCAAAGTCATAGGCCTCCAACCAGCTCGGCTGCCATTGCGGACGATGCCACATTAATGTGTGACCCCGCATTGCCATATTATTTTTCTTGGCAAAGGCCAGTATCTCGTCAAATGGCGCAAAGTTGAAAGACAGTGGGTCGGGGCGTAACGACTGCCATTTCATTTCATTCTCTGCCACCAGTATGCCGCAGTCGCGTTTCAGTAGCGAGGCATAGTCTGTGTTTCGGAACGAGCCTGAACCGCTGTGCCCCGCTCCGACCGCTGAGCCGAAGCGCATACCTTTGGCCTTCGCAAGCTTATGCAGACTATCCGCTGCGGACGCAGTGCCCACAGAATTGACGGGCGTTCTATCGTTTCCTGAGCAAGCCGTTGTCGCCAGCGCGAGCGCCGCCGCCAGACCCTCACGCCGTGTCATTTCCATTTGGATTCTCCTCGATTAAGGCGTGACGGTAAGCGTCACCGTTTTTAAACTGGCAGAGTCTGGACCCGCCATAATGTCGAACTCACCCGGCTCCACGACGCGCTGCATCTTGTCATTCCACATCTGGAAACTTTCGGGCGTGAGCGTGAAAATGACATTTTTGCTCTCGCCAGCCGCCAAAGTTACCCGTCTGAATGCCTTCAAGTCTTTGACCGAACGTGTGACCGAGCTAACTTTGTCGCGGACATAGATTTGCACCGTTTCGTCACCTGCGCGGTCACTGGTGTTCTTAACCGGAACAGTGACGGCGACCGTGCCGTTTGTGGCAATTGTCGCCGATGAAAGCGTCGGCGCGCCAAGCTCAAATGTTGAGTAGCTTAATCCAAAACCGAACGGATAAAGCGGAGCCTTTTCGTCAAACAGATAGCCGCGCCGTGCGGTTGGCTTATGGTTGTAATAGAATGGTAATTGCCCAACGTTACGCGGGAACGTGACGGGAAGTTTTCCGCCAGGATTGACGTCGCCAAACAGCACATCGGCTACGGCACTGCCGCCCTGCTCGCCCAGATACCAGCCTTCAATTATTGCATTGGCTTCATTGGCAATCTTGCCGATCGAAGCTGGCCGGCCATTTATCAGTACCACCGTAATTGGTTTTCCAGTCGCCTTCAGTGCATCGAACAATTCCTGTTGTTCACCCACCAGATCAAGGCTGCTGCGATCACCCAAATGGCTTTCTGCCCACCCTTCGCGGCTGGTCTGTTCGGTATCGCCCAACGTCAGAATGATCATGTCGGCATTTTTTGCGGCTTCAACTGCTTCGGCAATCAGCTTGCGGTTAGCCACCGGATCGGCAAGCTTGACCTCATCACCCCACCAATCGTCATCTTCGGTGATCTTCACGCCTAGCGCAAAAACGATATTTGCGTGCTTGCCAGCCTTGGCCTTGATACCGTCTAGAATTGAGACAGTAACCGCCGGCTGGCCGTAATAGCCGCCAAGCCGCGCCACGGCCGCACTTGGGCCGATGACTGCAATTTTTGAAGCCTTCGACGTTAGGCTCAAAGGCAGCATACCGTCATTCTTGAGCAGCGTGATCGAACGCTGCGCCGCTTTCAATGCCAGCGCCTTTGCCGCCGCATTGTTGGTAATCTTGACCGCTGCATCAGCATCCGCATAGGGATTTTCAAACAGTCCGGCGCGGAACTTCATCGCCAGTATCCGGCCTACAGCCTGATTTATCGCCGCTTCGGAAACCTTGCCTTCGCGCACCGATGTAATCAATGTCGAGTAGGCGGCTCCTGTTGGCAAATCAGAATCAACGCCGGCCGCAAGCGCGAGTATCGCAGCCTCAGTTTTGTCCTTTGCAATGCTATGCCGACCGGCCAACTCATCAATCGCATAATAGTCACTGACCACGGCGCCTTTGAAACCCCATTCCCCGCGCAGTACATCGCCCAGCAGCCATTTGCTGGCATGGCTTGGGACGCCGTCAATTTCGTTATAGGAAGCCATCACCGCTTGAATGCCAGTACGCTTGACCACCTGCTCGAAGGGAGGGAAAAAATATTCGCGCAGCACGCGTTCGGAGATGGAAGCGGGGCCGATATTGGTTCCGCTTTCTGGCTGGCCGTGGCCCGTCAGATGCTTGAGTGTTGCAAACACTTTCCCCGGAGCTAACGTCGTAACCTTGGAGGTTCCTTGCAAGCCTTCGACTGCTGCGACACCCAATTCGGCAGTCAGATACGGATCCTCGCCAAAGGTTTCCTCGATCCGGCCCCAGCGAGGGTCGCGGGCGACATCGACCACCGGTGACAATGCGAGGCTAACGCCGCGCGCGCGGATTTCGCGGCCAATGACGACGTTGATCTCGCGTATCAAATCGGGGTCCCACGACGAAGCGAGGGCAATAGCCTGCGGGAAGCTGGTGGCGTCGAGTGCTGCGTATCCGTGCAAGCCTTCTTCGTGCATCAATATCGGAATGCCCAGCCGGGTTTGGGTCATCGCATGCGTTTGCAGCGCATTAACAAGGCGTACCGTGCCGCGCACATCGCGTCCCTTGACCTTGCGGGGTGACGCTGGCCCTAAGGCGTCCGACGGGCGAGCAAATTGACCGATGCCATAGGGGAATTTCGCCGACATCTTCGCCGCGTCAAACTCACCATTGGCATCGAAGACTTCCGCCTTTGCATCCCAGACCGTCATGATTTGCGCGACTTTTTCTTCCAAAGTCATCTTTGCGAGAAGGTCACGGACACGTGCGTCGACCGGCGCTTCGGCGCTTTTGTAAAGTGCGCCTGCTTCAGCGGTCTCTTTGGCATCAGCGTGAACGGGGTACATTGCGATTGTCGCAATCGCGACCGTGCGGAACAATAACGTGGTTGCACCAGACTTCATTAACGCTTTCCTTTAATGGCGCTCTAAATGATAGCGCTATCATGAGGCAATAAGAAAACGCCGTCAATCGTTGACATGAGTTTGCATTGCCTTGGAAAAGCATTGCGGATTTCGGCATTGTAGTTTTAAAGCGGTGACTGTGAACGATAGCATCAGTATAAATCAAAAATCACCTCGCGGACAGCAAGGGGGCGCGACTATCGCCGATGTCGCGCGCGAATCGGGTTTCTCGCCTATGACGGTATCGCGTGTCATCAATGGTGAGAAGAATGTTAAGGATTCGACCCGCGAATCTGTTCTAGTTGCGGTGGAAAAATTGAAATATTCTCCCAACCTTGCCGCCAGAACACTTGCCGGAGCGGAACCAATCCGGATTGCGATGCTTTATGGAAACCCAAGCTTCGCTTATCTCAGCCGCTTACTCGTTGGCACGTTGGAGCAAGCCAGAAAAAGCCATGTCCAGTTGGTCATTGAACGATGCGAAAGTGAGCAGGGCATCTATGACGTTTTTAACGACCTCGTCGAAGGCGGTGTTGACGGTATTGTCTTGTCCGCCCCGCTGTGCGATTCTGCGACAGTTCTGGAGTTACTAGAAAAAACGGACGTTCCATGCGTTGGTATCACCAACTGGGCACCGCTCGGTAAAATGTCGGTGGTCCGTATCGACGACATTGAAGCTGCCGCGACGATGACGCGACACCTTATATCTCTGGGGCATAAACGCATTGGCTTTGTGAAAGGGAACCCCGAGCAAAAGGCCAGCCCACAGCGGCTGAAAGGTTTTGAAATGGCAATGGCGGAGGCAGGATTACCCGTTGACCCTGCATTGGTGGTCCATGGCCTATTTACATACCGATCTGGACTGCAAGCGGCGGAGCAACTTCTAGATCTTCCTAATCCGCCGACGGCCATTTTTGCGAGTAATGACGACATGGCGGCGGCCGTTATCACGGTTGCTCATCGGCGGCATTTGGATGTTCCCCGCGACCTTACGGTTTGCGGATTTGACGACACCGACTTTGCATTATCGATTTGGCCGGAACTCACCACGATACATCAGCCTATTGCTGATATGTCTCGGACCGCAGTAGAAATACTGGTTGAACGTATTCGCGAAAAGCGGTCAGGACGAGCAGCGAAACGCGAAGACAGGTTGCTCGATTTTACGTTCATTCGGCGTGAATCGGATGCAGCACCAAAATTAGAGTGATGGCGGGCCAGCATAAGGTCCGATAACTGTTCCGGTGAATAGCAATCCGTCGAACTCAGTCGCAAGAACACGCCCGTCGGCGTCGGCAAGCAAAGTCTGCCATTCGCCGTCATTGACGGAATAGGTAAAGTCATAAGCGGCGCCTTTGGCCGTGATGCGCAGCCGAAGGCTTCTCCCGCCCTCGAACGATGTCTCAGCAAGAACGCGGTCCTTTCCCGCATCGTGATGGCCGCTGCGCACTGCAATGATTAATCGTGTGCCGTCCAATCCAAAGAAATATTGGTGCTGTTCATCGGCAATTGCAGCCAAGCCTGCGCGCTCGCCATCCTTCAGCAATCTCGAACGCAACCCCGTTTCAAATGTCGCATAGACATGCTGTTGGCGCCGTCCGACAAAAGACGGTTTGCCGTCGGCGCCTATGGTCAAGGCACCTGGCGTTGAGCTCAGGTCGATCCATTCGTCGGTCGGACCGCGCCGCATAAGCCAATCGTGGCCAAGCGATTTACCGGTGAATTCGTCGCGCCATTGGGACCAATTTGAATTCTTGGGCGCCGCTCCTAACTTAGGTCTTCGTGTGACGTGGGGCACCGCCTGGCCTTGGGCTAGTATCACCGGCCACTCGCCGCTCCAATCGACCGGTAGCAGGAAGGTTTCGCGCCCCAAATTAGTAAGCCAACCTTCATATGGCCGGTTTCCCAGGAATACAGACCACCACGCACCATTTGGCAATTGCACGAAGTCTGCATGACCGGTTGCGGTCACAGGGAATGGTCGTTTGGGATCAAGGTTGCTCTGAGTAAGGATCGGATTGTTAGGTCCTGCCTCATAGGGGCCGGTTATCGATCGGCTGCGGAACACCGTTTGCGAATGGTCGCCCGCCGTCCCGCCTTCCGCCGCGATGAGGTAGTACCAGCGACCTTTCTTTAAGATATGCGGCCCTTCAATCCAAATCGGCTTTTTCGCTGGCGATACGCCCTTATCGACGATGACGCGGGGTGGCCCGATAAGCCGCTTCGCCACGAGGTCATATTCTTGGATCCATAAGGCCCGGTGACCTTCATATTCTGGGGCGCTCTCGGGCGGACCGTTGTAAGTAATCCACACCCGGCCATCGCCGTCAAAAAAGATGTCCGGGTCAATCCCATCAATATCCTTTAGCCAGACGGGGTCGGACCAAGGCCCTTTTGGATCTTGCGCGGTGATGATGAAATTGGATCCGCAATCGATACAGGTGTTGATGATATAGAAAAGGCCCTTGTGCCAGCGGATTGTCGGCGCAAACAAACCCCGATTTATGCCAACGCTTTCGATGTCAAACATGCCAGGCCGGTCAATTGCATTGCCGATTTTCTGCCAAGTGACGAGATCGCGGCTATGGTAGATTGGCAGACCAGGAAACCAGCCGAACGTTGAATTGACCAGATAATAGTCTTTGCCGACGCGGACGACGCTGGGGTCGGGATGGAATCCAGGTATAATTGGATTGCGGTAATCTTCGGATGCTGCGGGAATGGCGTCCTCGACTGGATCTCGGCCCTGATAGGACACATAGTCGAACACTGCTTGCGCGTGCCCGCGAGACGCAATTAGCAGCGCGGCTAAGCCGACTATTGAACGTTTAATCATGCGTTGACTGCCTTCAAGAGGATAGTTGATGCGAAGTCTTCGCCAGGTGCCACGATCGGCATTGTGGGTAGCTCTCCGGGTAGATTGAGTGCGTTGTTGACATGCGGCACAGGCTCGAAACAAAAGGCACTACCGTCCTTTGGCACATAGACGACTGCTTCTTTCATATCTGCTGTGATCTCAAGTGCGAGCTGTCGGCCTGTCCAATGAATGCGGGCCTTGCCATCCCATCCGGCATAGCAATGGTCGATACTGCGCCCCGCAACTTTGCTGTCAGTGCTGAAATCGAACGCGCCATTGGGTGTTATGGCCTCGTATGGCATGGCGTCTTCGCCCGACATCAGTACGCGGGCGGCGGTGAAAGTTAAGTGCGCGCCATCCATATCAAAATAGGGGTGATGGCCAAATGCGAGTGGTGCAGGTTCATCCGATAGATTGGTCGCGATAAGCGTCAATTCCAACATACCGGCACTTAGCGTGAATCTCTGTGTAGCTTCAAAAGGCCAAGGCCATCGGGCGTCCGCTTCGTGTTTCAGCTTGAGCACGCAATATGCATCGCTTCGCTCGGCTATCGTCCAAGCTTGTTTCCACCCCGTGCCATGGATCGCATGCGGTTCAGGCGCGAAATTGGGTGTTATTTGAATTTCGCGCCCTTTCCAAATAAACTGCGCATTGCCGATCCGGTTCGAGAACGGCACGAGCGGAAACGAGGCCATTGCAAGTGGATCGCCCGATGCGATGGCGTCGGCATCCGCGCGCCTTAACATTTCTTGCTCACCAACTGACCAGCCGATGATGCTCCCCCCGAGAGCAGGGCATATGATGGAGATATTGTCGCCGCAGACGATGCTGACTAGTTCAGGCAGAGCCATTATTGGCTGCTGCTAGGTGTCAGTTGCGATGTGTTGATGACAAACACTTGGCCGACTTCGATCGCCTGCGCCGCAGCTCCGAAATGCAATGCTAGTACGCCCTTGCCTGCGTCAATTGCCGTTTTCGCCTGGGTCTTGATTTGAAGCAGTCGCCAATTAGGCCCCAGCGTTAGGACATTTTCGCCAAAACCTGGGTAGGGCGGATCATTCGCCTGCACCCGGATACCGAGTTTGCTCGTACCATCGGCTGGACCACCAGGCGCGGTGCGGGCGAGTATACCGATCAGTATTACGTCGCCTTCGGCAATTGAATCGGTAATCGGAACGTTCGCGCCAATGTCAAAAGCATTTGCAGCCGCTGCGGCGGTCCGAACTAGCAACGCAGTGCCGCCGGTTCCTGGAATGTTAGGTGACGGAACCGTCTGATGCGTTTTGCCCGGCCCATAGACCGCCCAATCCTTGTTCGCTGGGTTGCTTATCAATTTACCTTTGCCTTGTAGTTGAGGCAAGATGCCAGTCGTTGCCGATTGTTCGGCCTTACCTGACTTGGTGGTGAGCGACGTTGTGCCTGATGCAACAATCGTCTGGCCAATTTCGAGCACCTGTTTGGCGCCCGACAATTGGAAACCAACAACTGCCTGACCCCTAGGAATGCTAATGTTGGCCTTCGCTGCTACCTGATAAAGCTTCCAGTCTTTCTCGATCAATATCGTGGTGTCGCCAAAGCCGGAATAAGGCGGGACATTTTGATTGAAACGCACGCCGATCCGGCCTTTACCGTCGCTCGTTTCGGCAGAAACCGTCCGGGCATAAAATGCGACAACGACGTCGGTGCCGGACTTTATTCCCGCAGTTATTGGTGCGTTGGCGCCCGCTTCAAACAAAGTTGCTCCAGCCTTTGCAATCGTGATCTGCGTTGCGGCTTTGCCGCCCGGAATGTTCTCACCCTTTACCGGCTTGCTGGTTTGGTCTGCGCCAAATATCTGCCAGTCGAGCCGCGTTGGGTCGTTGATGAGTGTTCCTGGAAGCGCGTCATCTAGTGCCTGCAATTCCGCTGTTGGTTGATCGGCCAAAACCGGGGCAGAAACCGAAACGACTGCCGCGACGGCCCAAAGTGCAAATTTATGCATCTCGAACACTTTCCTTTACTCCTTCAACCCCATCGCATCGCGCATTCCGGGCACCCATGCCTTCTTTTCCTGATCCCACAACGGGAAGGTGTTGGTATATGCCCATGCGCACATTCCGATGCCTATCTGGTCGAACGCGACGCGTATCGTTTTCTGATAATTCACACGATCTTCAATGGACACTGTGCTGTATGCGCCGAATTCGCCCATGAAAGGCGTCTTGCCAGTGCGCGCTGCGTAATCGCGCACTTTCTGTAGATCATCTTGCAGTAGTTTCTGGTCTTCAGGTCCACCATATTTGCGACCCATAGGCGGCGAAGGATCGACCCAGTTTGCGCCCTGATGCGTGAAATTGAATGGGTCATAATAATGGAAGGTCGGCACGACGTTGGGATCATCGGGTAGCTTTAATGTCTTGAGCGAATTGATCCCACTCCAGAACTCACCGCCGATGATGACAGGCCGGGTTGGATTGCTCTTGCGGATTTCAGCGAGCGCCGGGCTGAGCACTTTCAGAAGGTTGCTGTCGTTGAACTTGTCATGCGGTTCGTTTTCGATTTCGAACCACAAATTGGGCTCAGGTTGGTCAGCGAACGCGCTAGCTATTTGGGTCCACATGCCTGCAAGCTTTGCGATATTGGCATCGCTTGGGTCTTTGTGGAGTTCCTCGAAATGATGGCTATTGAGGATAACATTGAGTCCAACTTTACGGGCATCGTCGACGACAGTCTTCACCCGCGCCATGAACGCCGGATCAATTGAATAGGGCGCGGTATCGCTTGCCCGTGTTGACCAGCGCACTGGCAGCCTAATCGTATTAAATCCGGCGTCGGCTATCCGTTTGAAATCGGCTGTATCGATTTTCTTTCCGCCCCACGCTCCTTCGGTCGGTGTTTCTAGGCTGTTGCCCATATTTACGCAGCGGCCAATGGGAAGGCTATCGGTTTTGGCGAGCGCTGGGGCCGCGATGCCCGATATTAATAGGGCTGCGAGAATATATTTCGGTTTCATGGTCAGTGTTTCCTTTCGATTGATTGAATGTATTCTATACTCCGTCGCAACGTCTCAAATGGCTCGCTCGCCTCGTCGCGCTCGACAAATTTGTGGAGAAAATCCCGCTTTCCGGCCGACGCAAAAATGGAAGGAAAATCTATCCGGCCATCGCCAACATCCGCCATGTCTGCGCTCGTTCTTTGCATGTCTTTTAAATGCGCCAGAGGAAAGCGGCCGGGATACTGGCGAAGCAATGCGACAGGATCGCCGCCGCCTTTGACTGTCCAGTAAACATCCATTTCGAAATTCACGAATCTGGGGTCGAGTTGTTCAAGCAGTAAATCGATTGGTCGTACGTCGCCGATCGCTCGATACTCGAAATCATGTGCATGGTAGAGTAATACAACGTCTTCGGCCGCGGCAGTCTTGCCAACTTTGTTTAGCTGCGTAACCCACCAGCGCCATTGCTCAATCGTTTGACGTTCTTCGCGTGGCAGCCATGCCAGCACCAGATATTTCGCCCCCAAAGACTTTGCATCTCGGATTGCCATTTCTGGGTCATCACGCAACTGTCGCCAATCAACATGCGTTGCGACGGCGTCCAATTGATACCGGTCCAGCAACGCGCGAACGTCGCTCGGGTCGTGGCCATAAAGTCCGGCAAACTCAACTTCGCGATATCCGATTTGCGCAATACGGCATAAGCTGCCCTCGAAATCCTGCTCCAACGCAAGGCGGATAGTATAGAGTTGCGCGCCATAGGATTTCGGCAATCGGGCATCGGGAACCCGGCATTCTGGAGGGGTTACTGTATCGCTGGCTTGGATCAAGCCCAACGGAATGGCGGATACGAAAAGGTAGGCAGCAAAATATGCTTTAGTCCGACCAAGCAGCGACATCCAACCCTCCTTCGGAGTCAATTTGAACCTTGCAAAATGCGCTAGGCACTTGACGCCTTCTTCAATTGTGATAGCGCTACCACAATAATAAGGAGAGGTTCAATGCGTAAATTTGTGGTGGCAGCATTGCTTAGCACGGCAGCATTTTCGGTTGCTGTGAGCGGTAAAAGTGAACGTTCACAGAGCGGTGCAGCCAATCCATTGATCTGGCCGGTGTTGAAAAATCCGGTTGCAGTGGACCCTGTTATCGAAACACGAATCACAGACCTGCTGCGCCGCATGTCACTTGAGCAAAAAGTAGGCCAAGTGATTCAGGCTGATCTTGGCAGCGTTACGCCGGAGGATGTGTATAAATACCATTTAGGTTCCGTGCTGAATGGCGGCAATAGTGCGCCGGGAGGCAAACAATGGGCGCCCGCTGCCGAGTGGCTTGCCGATGCCGACCGCTTTTACGATGCCTCTGTCAGGCCCCACGGCGATCTACCGATCATCCCGATTACGTGGGGAAGTGATGCTGTACATGGCCACAACAATGTCACCGGCGCGACACTGTTTCCGCATAACATTGGCCTTGGCGCGATGCGTAATCCGGAATTGATGCGAAAAATCGGCGCAGCAACGGCAATCGAGATGCGGGTGACTGGTCTCGACTGGACCTTTGCGCCGACGCTAGCGGTAGCGCGTGATGATCGTTGGGGACGGACCTACGAAAGCTATTCGGAGAATCCCGAAGTCGTTGCTGCCTATGCAGGCCCCTTAGTTGAAGGTTTGCAAGGCAGAGTCGGTTCCACAGACTGGCTGAGAGGAGCGCATATTGTTGCTACCGCCAAGCATTTTGTAGGCGACGGGGGAACTGACGGCGGCAAAGATCAGGGCGATAATGTTTCTAGCGAAGAGCAGCTTCGCGACATTCAAGCCGCCGGATATCGACCCGCGATCGAGGCAGGCATCCAATCGGTCATGGCAAGCTATAACAGCTGGCATGGCGAAAAAATGCACGGCAACAAATCCTTGTTGACTGACATACTTCGCGGACGGATGAACTTTAGCGGCTTCGCCGTCGGCGACTGGAATGGCCACGGTCAAGTAGCGGGTTGCAAAGCCACCAGTTGTGCCGCGGCCTTCAATGCTGGGCTCGACCTCTTCATGGCGCCCGACAGCTGGAAAGAACTTTACGAGAATACATTTGCGCAAGTGAGGAACGGCACCATTTCGATGGTCCGCCTTGATGAAGCCGTCGCGCGTATCCTGCGGGTAAAATTACGCGCCGGCCTGTTTGAATCCGGACGACCTTCTTCTCGTCCGTTGGCTGGAGATTTTGGGAAGATAGGATCGCCGGAGCATCGGGCAATTGCGCGACAAGCAGTACAGGAATCGCTTGTATTACTCAAGAACGAGGGAGCTGTGCTGCCGTTGAAGGCTGGACAAAGGCTGTTGATATCCGGTGATGGAGCAAACAGCTATATGAAACAGTCAGGCGGCTGGACCCTATCTTGGCAGGGTACGGGGTTGCCCGATTCCGAATTTCCTGGTGCGACGACGATCGGCAGTGCGCTGTTCGAAGCAGGCGGGGAGAATACGGTTATATCCCGAGATGGTAGCTATTCTCAAAAGCCAGACGTTGCGGTGGTAGTGTTTGGCGAAGACCCTTATGCCGAATTTCAGGGTGATGTACCCGACCTTATCTTCCGCGATAAATCAGATAATCTGGCCTTGCTCAAAAAATATAAGGCAGAAGGAATAAAGACAGTTTCAGTATTTCTGTCTGGTAGACCGATGTGGGTCAACAGCCATCTAAATGCATCTGACGCATTTGTAGCTGCTTGGTTGCCAGGTTCGGAAGGAGGAGGCGTTGCCGATCTTTTGTTCGGTAAAGTCGATTTCAAAGGAAAGTTGCCGTTTAGTTGGCCGAAACTAGCGACGCAATATGTGCTGAATGTTGGCGACGCAAATTACGACCCGTTGTTTGCTTACGGTTATGGGCTAAGCTATGAGCGACCTGGCAAGGTCGGCCTGCTCAGCGAAGAAAGTGGACTGCCACCCGGATCCGACCTCCCTGTCGGAACATGGTTCGAGCGCGGCGAAACCGGTCAGTCACTCGATTTTTATATGACGTCGGGTAGCAGTCTTGAAAAGCTCCGCAATGGAATTGGCACAAATAGTGACTTGCTGCGTGCCTTTGCAGTCGATCGTAACCGTCAGGAAGATGCGCGACGATTCATTTGGTTCGGCGGTGGCAGTGCTACCCTTGCCTTGGCCGGAAACGCGCCGCTCGATTTGAGCCGCGAGACTAACGGTGCGGTGGCAATCGAAATCGATTATCGAGTAGATTTATTAGCGGTGGGAGCGGTAAACCTGCTCGGTTTCAACGAAGGACTGAAGCCTGCCGGCACGGGGGTGGATGTAACGGCCGTATTTCAGGCTGCAAAAGGCAAAGGCTGGCAGACCATGTCGGTTCCGCTGTCCTGTTTTGCCAAGGCCGGTCTAGACATGACAAAGGCACAGGTGCCGATAAGTGTAAATACATCCGTCAATCTTGATCTCTCAATCTCTAGGATTGCCTTGGGCACATCCGCTATGGGAATGGTTTCCTGTCCTTGATCTTTTCACTGACGCCCTGACCACAATGCCCTATCGGAACGTCATTTGCAGCGGTAGAATCCCGCACTATGAGTTCATGCGGTAACAGTCTTTGTTCAACTTTATCTGGCAATTGGAACAACAGGTCTGCCGCTGCATACCCCAATGCCCGCACCGGTTGGCGAACAGTTGTAAGTGGAGGCCAGACGACCTGTGCAAGATCGGTATCGTCAAAGCCTACAACCGAAAGCTCTGACGGGACAGACACTCTAAGCCTGTGCGCCGTTGCCAAAACACCCGCGGCCATCTCATCATTGCTGGCAAATATGGCAGTCGGCGGATTTTTGAGGGCGAGTAAATCAGCTGCCGCTGCTGAACCCGATTCAAAATCGAACTGACCTGGACGGACGAGAGTTGCGTCATAGTCTAACCCGGCTTGATCCAGCGCTTTACGATATCCTGCCAACCGCTGGGCGCTGGCAGCATAACGAGTATCTCCCTCGACAAAGCCGATCCGGCGGTGGCCAAGGCTGACGAGATAAGTCGTCATTTCTTCCGCCGCTTTCACGTTATCGATAAAGGCTGCGGCCACGGCATGATCCAGCATTGCCGGTGACAAGGTAACATAAGAAATATCACGCCTTGCAAGTTCAGCACGGATTGCCGCATTATCGGTAAAGGGGGGTGTCAGAATGATGCCATCAAGCATTGCTTGATCAATCAACCCGCATAGCTCGTCAAGCAATGTCGTGGAGCCCGCATCCGAAGGTTGGGAAATCATTCGGTACCCTCCCTCAATGCAACGCGTCTTGACGCCTGCCTGCACGTTTTGGGCATTATAAGGACTAGGATTATCATATACGAGCGCAATTTGAAACGAACGGTCCCCGGCGAGCGCCCGCGCCGCGGAATTAGGATGATAGCCAAGCTTTGCTACTGCAGCCTCAACCCGCTCGCGTGTAGCTTTAGAGACATATTTTTCATTGTTTAGCACCCGCGAAACGGTCTTGATTGACACGCCGGCAGCTTGAGAAACGTCACCAATCTTTATGGTCATACGCTGGTTTCATATGCAGTGCATTCGGTGTCGTTGAACGCTTTGATTTTTTGGTAATGCTGCGGTTCATTCATTGATGTTATTCTAGCGCTCAAACCAACTCTGAGGCAAGGGGCTAGGCCATCGTAACCGAATGACCGTTAATCTCTTTGATTTCAAAGCCGCGTGTAACTAACAATTCGATTCCAATTTTAAGTTCGCCTTTTACGCTCAGAAGTGTCCTGTGGGTGCCCTCCTTTTGACATTAAGTAGCGTCGGTTGCATCGGTAGTTTCTGCCTCAACTGAAGTTGCCAAATTTATTGGTATATCATGCGATAAAATCAAAACCGGACAGTCCGCTCACGGCCCAATTTCGGCCGTTATACCAAAGCGAACACGGTGATCGCCGCAGCGGCAGCTTTTAGGCGACCGTCACCACTTTCGGAACGGCGACAACTGGGTGGGAAGCGGACATTTACGATGAGAAGTAGCATGCTATTAGGCGTTCGTCCGACTTTAGTCACTTGCAGTCTTCGTAAGTGAAGTTCAGCACTACTCGACTGCATTATTTATAGGTTCACACGGAAATGCAAACGGAGCAAATTGGCGTTGTCGTTAGGACAAATCACCGGAGAACAATGTGGTTAGCACTAACCGCGATGGCAGTGCTAATTATCGATCTATTTTTTCTAGCTTTGTCGCATAGAGAAGAGGCGCCTGATTTTTTCGTCAAGCTCAGTATCATCGCCAGCCAGCGCGACCTTATTTCGTCTCGTCCTCCGCGTTATCCCGTTTGGCGGAAGGATGGTTGGTTTGTTAACGACTCGAGACGAATTAGCGGAAATGAACTGTTGAAACTTGAGCCTTCACTATCTTCCGAACACCAGTGCAACATTACTTATAGATTGGCCGATGATGCCACGTTGAGAGTTTTAAAGCGTCCATTGAGGCAGCCTGGGCCGTAGCAAATTCTGCCATGGTTATAGCTCCCAAGGCCTACAGCGACATCGACCCCGCAATTCTCGGTATTGTTTATTACGCGCCTGACATGAACCGAGACTGTTTAAAGCTTCCTACACGCTGACAACGAATTTTAGAGGTATGTTGACAGTAAAGACAGATTTCCGGCCGTGTTCGGCATGGCAGCTATTGGGTCGTTTGCTGACAGGCTGCTTTTGGTAGCTCGCCCTCCAAAGCTGCCCGTCCGTTGATGAGTGTCTCGCGGTCGCTTCCCAAGGTCCGATTTTGGGTGGGGAGCGGACTGTCTGCTTTTGAGGTCTTCATGCTAATTACCAGACATTGAGAACAAAGCAGAACAAACACGCCTTATTGTTCTGTGCCAATGCTTCGCTTAAAGCCTGCCGACGAGCGAGAAGGAAGGAATATGGTGGCACGCAAATCTGCAAATGATCATTTGAGCAACGGTAAGAATCCGAAAATTGTACATTTGATTCCTCCCGGTGCACCGGGCTTTCGTGAAGCTGCTGGCGGCTCCATGGTTGTTTCAACACCTGCAGAGGTCAATGCACTTATTCGGGTCCTAAAGCCGGGAGAGGTAATTACTTTAGATGAATTGCGAAATGCGCTTGCCCGCCGTCATAACACGACGGTCGCATGTCCCGTTTCTACGGCAATTTTTGTAAACATGTCGGCGCGTGCTGCCGAAGAAAATCGTGCGATTGGAATGCCTGATGCCGAGCTCACGCCATATTGGCGCGTTCTTAAAAAAGGCGGCTTTCTCAACCCGAAATATCCCGGTGGAACTCAGCAACAGTCTGATTTGCTCGCCGTTGACGGCGTGAGATCGTCACCATTGCGCAAAAAATTGGCTGTGTTTGATTATGAAGCGCGGCAACCGTTGGACAGGATCGAAGATCGATCAATTAGGGCCAGAGTTCAACTAGCTGCCAGTGTTACCGCCTTGGCAAATACTTTCATTCTTATTTTAGGTATTCTCATGTTTCCAATCGATTATAGAACGCTGATCGGTGCATTCATCACTTGGCTTGTGCCGCTCTTCGTGAGCTTTGGCCTATTTGACCCAGCTACCCAATTCTACGTTCCCGGCTTTGTTGGGTTCAAAATCATCATGATATTGACTGTGGCAGCCGTGACATTCTTCACATATTGCTGGATTGCCCGCCACCGTCCATTGGTATGGGGGATGGCCGCAGTATATCTCGCGATCAATTCCTTACTCGACTTGCTTGTCCTGATCCTGCTTTTCAAAGTGCCAATCGAGAGTTGGCTAATGACGATACTGCCAATTTATATCGTCATATTCTTTGCAATCATGGCCTCTTTCCAGCGACGCGCGCTGGGATCACGGTAGGTGATTCTCAATGATTAACCGTCGCAATTAGAGTCCGCTTATAAGGCTGAACGAGATTCGGCTGAAGACCGAAATTGTTGTCGTATTCCGACAGTCCGCTTTGCGCGTTCGTCGAGCCGAAAGCTGCCTTACCGTAACCGGCCCAATTCTGGCCGGCAGCCACTTTAAGAAATGAAAACTAACCGACAAAACTATCAAAAGTCCCCTTTTGGACCTTTTGTGGTTAGGTTTGCATGCTGCGCGTCTACCGCAGATTAGCGGTAGTGTAGCATTCCACGACCATCGCCAGCCCGCGTCCGTCGGGATTTTTCAGCACGGCGCGATTGGCGAGGATCGTTCCGGCCGGGCAGGCGGGATCGCGCCCCCGGGTCGAGGTCACCGGGTGCCGCGAAAAACCGATGCTTGAGATCACCTTGCCAAAGGGGATGTCGGTCTGGGCAAGCTGCCGGTTCATTTGCGCCGACAATCGTGATGGCACATACCAATTGTGTGCCTGCGACAACAGGCGGTCGCCGCACATCAGCTGAACATGGCGATAGGCGAGGGGATCGCCAGCTGGCACGTTCAGCAGCTGTTGGATGTTGGTGGGCGGCAGCATGTCGGCACCGCGCACCAGACGCGCAGTCATCTGCGCCGGCTTTGCCAGACCGCGCAGATCGCACCAGGATCGCAGCGCCTCGGTCGCGCTGGCCTGCGCCGCAAGCCCCTGTTCGAATTGCTTCTGCAATCGGTTGCTATCGTCATGGACACAGGCCGTGACGCCGAGAAGCAGCAACAGGCACAGTGTGGAAGCGACGGCTTTGTTCATGAATTCGACGCATGGCAGTGGTGGGCGCATCTGCCAAGCAAAACACGCTTCCGGCCCATCCTGTCCCGTCGTTCGGTTCAAGATTGGGGCATCCGTTCTTTGAGTGCGGGCCGATCGGGTTCTACACCGTCTCGCGCATATATCTGGGAGCGACGTCCATTCGGAACATCATCATGCGGCTGTCTGGGCAGTCGCTGGCGCAATTTCTGTTGCTGGGGGCTGCGATCGTTGCCCTCTATACAATGGTGGCCCGTCCGGAGACGGCACCTACACAAATCCGTGTGGGTGCGACATCGACACTGGTCCGCACCATCGGGGGTAGATTTTTGATCTGATGCCTATGTAATGCCTAGCGTCACCATATTGACAACAACGAACCAAGAATATCTAGATAAGTCATTGAAATATATGGTGAGCCCTGCTGGGTTCGAACCAGCGACCTACTGATTAAAAGCAACTGTCAGTGTCAAATGTTCTGACGACAGTCAATCTATGCCAACAAGATCTACTTCCTGACCAATTCGCGCGACCGTGACAATGGAGGCGCGCTGACCATCGACGACGACTGATTTGCCTAGCCTTTCTAAATAATTGAGCCCCGATGGCGCCTGTTCCCAGGCCACTTTTTTACTTTAGGTTGGTGACGGCCGTACAGAGCGCCAAGCCGTGTTCCGCCGTCTGTCGTGTTTTAACTGGGCGACAGCTTGGTCAGCACAGTATCAACTTCCCATGTCATCGATGCACGAATGAGCTGCTTAAGTTTTACTGGTTTGATCGAAGCGGTGTCGCCATTGATCAGCAACCTGCCGAGTTCAGTTGCTGCTTCCTCACGTAGGGTGTCTGATGCTAGTGCACACGTCGGCATTGGGCGCTCCATGATTTGCTGCGTCATCGGCGGAGGCATATTTCTCCGATTGCGGACACTGGGATCCAAAAATGCGGTTTAGATCGCTTCCGAGATTGAAGCATGAGTTAATCCAGCCATGGTTTCGCCGGAATCCTTGTGGATCTCTTGGCGTTGTATCAACTCGACCAATCCCGGTGAAGCCGTTATCGAAATTAATGCCATGCAACACTGTCATTGCAAAAAAAACTGGACGCGGTAGCAGAGAGATGAAATTGCCTTACGAGGCGAAAGCGTGAGAAACATATAGCAGCGCTGGTCGCCTCTCGAATGTGAAATGGAGTTCCGCAAATGCAGTTGAGTTTGCCAGAAGACAGCGTTCCCGTGAAGGAAATGTTCGAACGGTTCTTTGCAACGGAATCAACCTCTGCACGGGTACGGGCGGCAGAACCTGTGGGGTTCGACGCCGAACTCTGGAAAGAACTCGTCGCACTCGAAGTCCCGTTCATGCGTTTGTCGGGCGATGCTGGTGGCAGCGAGATGAGTCTGTTCGACGCCTGCCTTATGATGGAGCAGGCGGGGCGGCGCTTGGCACCAGCCCCGTTGGCCGAGTCGCTGGTTGCGTTGCGTGTACTTGGCGAAGTCGGCGGCGATGTAGCGCGCGACTGGATTGCTAAAGTGCGCGACACCGGTGCGGTGCTTACATTGGCGTTGCGCAGTGTCGAAGACGGAAAGCCGCAATTGGTTCCAGGCGGGGCGGTTGCACATGGAATACTGACCTTTGACGGCAGTACATTGGCGATTGAGCTTACCGGAGCCTCGCTTGATGCGCCTTTGACTCTGGGTGGAGCTGCTCTGGGTGGGTTCACCCCAGGCCAAAATACGCGAGTTATCTTGGCAAGCAACGCTGATGCCAAGCGTATCTGGGAGGCGGGCATTGAGGAATGGAAAATTCTCACCGCAGCTGCCCTGATCGGCCTGTCGCGCGAAGCGACCGAGATGGCCGCGGTCTATGCTTGTGAGCGTGAAGCTTTTGGCCAACCCATCGGCACGTATCAGGGCATTGCCCATCCGCTGGCCAACGACATCATCGATGCCGATGGCGGCGCGATGTTGCAAATGTGGGTGCTGCGCGCTCTTGCCGATGGCAGCGAAGATGCTGGCGGGCTAATCTCAACGCTGTTCTGGTGGGCAAGCCGCACCGCGACCAATTGCGTCGCGCACTCCATCCACACTTTTGCAGGATATGGTCTGTCGAACGAATATGACATCCAGTTGTATCACCGGCGGGCCAAGGCCTGGGCATTGGCGCTGGGTGATCCGGAGGCCGAACTGGAACGTGGTGGTCGCCGCCTGTTTCTGGGCGAGGCGGCAAGCCTTCCGGACCCCGGTAAGGTGGACGTCGATTTTGAATCGCCCGATGTCGGCAATCCGCTGGCTGAAGAGTTGCGGACTTTGCTCGCGGGTGTCCTCGATCCCGAAAAGCACAATTTGTTTGAAGAGAATTTCGAAGCGCATGATTGGGAAGTCCACCGCGCCTTAGGCAAGGCTGGGTTCCTTTTTCCAAGCTGGCCTGAAAAATGGGGCGGTCGCGGAGCCGATGCCGATTCGGCCCGCGCGTGCAGAAACGTCAGCGCCGAACTGGGTTGGGCGGGTCTTGCAGGCGGCGTCACCGGTATGGCGGGCATGTTGGTTCAGGTCGCAGGGTCGCCCGAATTGCAGGATGAGGTACTGCTAGGATTTGCGCGTGGAGATTTTACCTCGTGCTTGGGCTTTACCGAGCCTTCGGGCGGTTCAGACGTTTTCGCTGCCAAAACCCGCGCAGTTCGCGATGGCGATGAATGGGTCATCAACGGGCAAAAGATGTTCACATCAGGCGCAGAACTCGCAGATTATGTTTTGCTCTTGACCCGCACCGATCCAGATGTTGCAAAGCACAAAGGCCTGACCTTGTTCCTCGTTCCGCTGAAGGTGCCGGGCGTCGAAATTCAGCCCGTACATACTTTCATGGATGAACGCACCAACGCGACATTCTACGCAGATGTCCGCATTCCCGACCGATACCGGCTGGGAGAAGTGAATGGCGGGGTGAAGGTAATGTCGATGGCGCTTTCTGTAGAGCAGGGAGGTAGCCATTATCATCATCAGATGCGCAAGATGGTCGATGCCGTCTTGGCATGGGCAGGCGAAGAGCAGCGCGACGGCAAACCGCTGATCGAGCATCCAAACACCTTGTCCCGCCTTGCGCGCGTCTATACGCATTCGGCAATTAGCGAGGCAATGTCGGCCCGTGTCTTGGCAACACGCCTCGCTGGCGAGCCCGACCTGGCCTTTGGACCAGCGTCGAAGGTATTTACCACTGAGGTTTTCATCAAGGATTCCGCCGATTTGCTTGATCTATCGTCGCCCGCATCGTTGGTGCGTGGTAAAGAGGGTCTGGGCGTTGTCGAAATCGGTTATCGCCACTCGACCGCCACGTCGGTCTATGGCGGCACCAGCGAAGTGTTGCGATCAATGGTCGCGGAACGCCGCCTCAACCTGCCGCGCAGTCGCGCCTAATCAAATTTAGCCTGAAAAGCCGAGAGGAAAGTCCATGTTAAAGAAAGTAGCCATCGCCCTTATTCTTGTCCTTGCAACTGCCGCGCCCGTTCTGGCCGAAACGCCTGCAACCGCAGCTGCACAGACAAAGCCGGTCTATTCGACAACAGAAACCACGCTTGGCGTTCTGTTGGAAGACCCGGCGGCCAAAGTCATTATCGACAAACACATTCCCGGGTTAACGGACAATCCGTCGATTTCCATGGCGGCCGGTATGACCCTAAAGGCATTGCAAGCAATGGCCGGCGACAAAATAACCGACGAGATGCTTAAGGCTGTCGATTCTGATTTTAAGGCCCTGCAATCCGGCAAGTGAGCAACCTATTGGCCTTTGAGAGCGCAAATAACGCTCTCAGCATCGCAGGAGCCCGACAATGACGGACGCCGACATGAAGCAACTTGCCGACGAGCACGCCATAAATCGCGTGCTCGCCGAGTATTGTCTGCGACTGGAGGTAAGCGCGTTTGACGAATGGCTCGACTTGTTCACTGAAGATGCCGTTTATGAAGTATTTCGTCGAAGTTTGACTGGTCGGGCGGAAATTTCTGCAATGTTGTCGCAGGCACCGCATGGGGTCCATCTACCGGGCGCCGCGCGGATCGTTATCAATGGCGATAGCGCACAGGTAATCCAAAGCTATATGTTCCTGCCAACGAGCAATGATGAATGGAACAGTGGCTGGTATCAGCGCACGCTTGTTCGGACTTCGCATGGATGGAAGATTGCTCACACCAAAGTCAAAATTGCCCGCACCGGTGTTCTGGATGAAAATGTCAAAGCCCACATGCTGCAATTTCCTGTGGCGTTTTGATGAACGGATTGATGGTTTATGATTGAACAGAATGAGTTGCTCTCGGCAAGCGACGCACAGATCGACGACGCGATGCAATATGCATCTCCGATGGTGCTGCGCGGTTTGCTTTATCAGCTGACCGGTGACGAAAGCGGCTTTGCCATGCCAAAGGGGCCATCCGCCAAGTTTGGCGTTGGCCGTGAAATGGAAAATGAGAGTGATGCGGCATTGCTCCGGGCCAAGGGCGCGGCGTTTCTTAAAAGCTATCGCGACAGCGGCGCGGGCGAAATTGATCTTGGCCCGCAGGAACGCATGCGGCAAAGCCTGTCTCTCACCGCGGGGCACGAGATCCCGCAGGACGAACTGCACATCTGGCAGGAAGAGGCAGCACTAGACCGTTGGGCGCGCGGAGTGCATTGGGCGGGCGGCTCCACACCCAAAGCCGCCGAGAATTTCAAGGTTGCGGTCATCGGTACGGGCATCTCTGGCCTTAACGTCGCGGTGCAATTGAAGCAGGCGGGCATTCCTTTCACGGTGTTCGAAAAAAATCCCGAAGTCGGCGGATCATGGTTTGAAAACCGCTACCCAGGCGCGCGGGTCGATACCTCGAGCCGCGGCTATACCCATCTGTTCAGCTACGATTATCCTTACGAATATAGCTACTCGCCGCGGGACCATAATCTCAAATATTTCAAATGGGTCGCCGACAATTTCAACATACGCAGCAATATCCAGTTCAACACAGAAGTAACCGCGATGCACTGGGATGAGGCAACCGCGAAGTGGACGTTGAAGTCGAACGGTCCAAGCGGCCCCGAAACGCATGAATACAACGCCGTCATTTCTTGCGTAGGCTTTCTCTCGCGCCCGCAAATGCCGGTAATCGAGGGAATGGAGAGCTTTACAGGCGATGCGTTCCATCTAGCGGCATGGCCCGACGGCGTTGATGTGAAGGACAAGCGCGTTGCTGTGGTAGGCAGCGGTGCCTCTGGCTACCAGACGACGCCGGTCATCGCGGAGACAGCAGCACATACATATCTGTTTCAGCGGCAGGCCAACTGGTGTCTGGAGGATGAGATATACCTTAAGAAACTCCCGCCGCAGGCGCTCTGGCTGGACAAGAATTTCCCCTATTATAGTAACTATGTCCGCTTTCGCATTGGCGCGTTGATGAGCCCGGAAGTAGCCAAGCTGGGCGTCACCATCGATCCTGATTTTGTCGATCCGCATGCGCGCAGTCTGGTCAACAAATATACCCGTGACATGTGCGTCGATTTCGCCACGCGCAAGCTGGGGTCGCGGCCTGACTTGCTTGAAAAGATGATCCCCAAATTCCCACCCATGGCCTCGCGCCCGATCCGCGTGGATAGCGACTACAGCGTCTATGATGCGCTGATGCGCGACAATGTGTCGCTGATGACCGACGGGATTGAACGGATCACCCCCAAGGGGATCGTAACGGGCGGCGTCGAGTATGAACTCGATATCATCGCCCTTGCCACCGGGTTCAAGGCTAACGATTATCTGTGGCCGATGGAAGTGCGCGGGCGCGGGGGGGTCCGGATTGAGGATGTCTGGGCCAAAGACGGCCCGCGCGCCTATCTCGGTGCGATGGTGATGGGCTTTCCCAACCTGTTCATGTGTTACGGACCGAACTCGAACAACTTCGGCGGCTTCACTGTGGTTGATCTGCTCGAACTCGTCGCGCAATTTGCTTTGCGCTGTATTCAGGGACTGATCGAGCAGGGCAAAAGCAGCGTCGACGTGTCTGAAGACGGCTATTGGCGCTTTGCGGGCATTCTCGACGAGGCGGAGGCGACCATGATCTACATGGACCCCCGCGCCCATAATTATTACCAGAACGGCGGGCGGTCAGCGGTGAATGGCCCGATCGACATGCGCCGCATGTGGCGCTGGCTGAACGACCCGGCAGGGCAGGGGGCTGCTGAGAGTGATGCGGGGTTGAGGCCGTATTTTGGCGAGGATTTGGTGGTTGGGTGAGGGACTAGGGCGCACCCGCTTAGGTGCACCCAAGCAACTGACGCTGTGTGAAAGGAAAACCCAATAATGCTTACCGTCCATCATCTGGCGACTTCGCAATCCGACCGTATCGTTTGGCTGTGCGAGGAACTGGGGATCGCTTTTGATCTGAAACGCTATGAGCGCGATCCCGTCACGCGGCTTGCGCCTGCCGAATACCGCGCGCTGCATCCGATTGGGACCGCGCCGGTCATCACCGATGGCGAACTTGTTCTGGGCGAGTCTGCTGCGATCATCGACTATATCATTCATCGCCACGGTCAGGGCCGGTTGGCAATTGCTCCGGGCGATGCGGGCTATTCCGACTATCTGTTCTGGTTCCACTACGCCAATGGCTCGTTCATGCCCGCCGCTATGTTGGGTTTGGTCGCTGGCATGGCGGCTGCAGCGGGTTCTGCTGCGATCAGCGCTCTGACCCAGCGGCTCGACCGGGCCTGGGAAATGGTCGAGGGGCGGTTGGGCGAAAGCCGATTTTTGGCTGGTCCAGACTTCACCGCAGCGGATATCATGACGCTGTTTCCGCTCACGACGATGCGCCTTTTTGCGCCACGCGATATTGCGGGCTATCCCAATATCGCGGCTTACCTGCAACGGATCGGTGGGCGGGATGCCTTCAAGCGGGCAATGGCCAAGGCCGATCCGGGCTTTGTCGTGCCGCTGACCTGATTGGGCAGCGGGCACTTTACACCTGCGCCCCAAAAATGTTACACACTGTCACATAATGAGTCGGCAGCGATTTCGTGCGCCCTAAAGCTTTAGGAGAAGACCAATGGAAATGCGGATGTTGATTAAGGGCGGAACCGTTGTTGATGGTTCGGGCGCCGTCCCTGCGTATGCCGCGGACGTGCGAATCTCTTGTGGCCGGATTACAGAGGTTGCGCCAAACCTTCAGCCGACCAAAGGCGAGCGCCTGGTGGATGCCGCCGGTTGCTATGTCACGCCGGGCTTTATCGAAACGCATAATCACTGGGATGGCGGTGTATGGTGGACGCCCAATCTGGAGCCGCTGCCCGCTTATGGTGCGACCACATCGATCAACGGCAACTGCGGTTTTAGCCTCGCCCCCGCACCGCAGCGCCCCGAAGATGTGCAGGACGTGATCGACATCTTCAATTATTTTGAGGACATCCCCGAAGAGCCGATGCGCGAAATCGTGCCTTGGGATTGGCAGAAATGGAGCGAGTATAAGGCGTCGATGCAGGCGAAAGTGAAGCTGCCAATGCATTTCAGCGCGTTTTGCGGCCATATCCCGATGCGGCTGTGCGTGATGGGGCAGGATGCGTGGAAGCGTGCGGCGACAGCCGATGAAATCGAACAGATGTGCGCGCTGCTCGAAGATGCTCTGTCGGCGGGCGCGATGGGCCTTTCGTCCAACTTCCTCGATTATGACAAGTGGGAGCGCCCCTTGCCCTCGCAACAGGCCGATGATGCCGAGCTGACTGCGTTGTTCAAGGTGGTCGCTCGCCATCCGGGTGCCACGGTTCAGGTGATTCTCGACTATTTCATGCGCAAAACCGCGAACGCCTCGCTCGAACGCTTCGGCCGCCTCGCCAAGGAAACCGGCGTGCGGATGCAATGGGCGGGGATGCCTACGCTGGAATTCATGGCCGACCAATTGCCGCGCGCGGAGGAATTGCACGCGCAGTTCAAGGCCGAGGGGCTGGACATTTACACCGCCTTTAACGTGCTGTCGCCAACGTCTGTGATCAATTTCAACCGCACCTTGGTGTTTGGCCAGAACGGCAATCCGGTGTGGCAGGAACTGGTTAACACGCCGGGATGGGAGGCGAAGGCCGCGATGCTCGATGACCCCATTTGGCTGGCGCGCGCGCGGGAGAGCTGGGATAATCAGTTCGCACATAGCTTCCTGCATATTCCCAAAGCCAATCTGCTGCGCGAAAGCGAAAGTGGCTATGGCCCGATTGGCCTGACGCTTCAGGATTATATGGACCAGACCGGCATCGCCCATGCGTCCGATGCATTGGCGCAGTGGGTGCTCAACAATGGGCAAGAATCGATAGTGCTAAAAGACAGCTGGGCCAAGGATGAAGCCATCCTCAACAAACTGCTGGTTGATACTCACTCGCTGGCAAACGTGTCCGATGCAGGGGCACATGGTAAGCTGTTCTGCGGCGCGGGCTATAACGTCTTCTTGCTCACCGACTATGTGCGCGACCGCAAAGTGCTCAGCCTGGAGCAAGGCGTGCATATGCTGACCGGGCGACTGTCGGGCTTTTTTGGTCTCAATGATCGCGGGATTATTGAGGTCGGCAAGGTGGCAGACATAACCGTGTTCAATTTGGACGAGATCGAGATGCGTCCCGAGAAGAAAATTTTTGACGTGTGGGACGGCACCGGCGGGCGCACCTATCGTTATACCCGCGATCCTGCGCCGATGCGGTTGACGCTGGTCGCGGGCGTGCCGACATTCGATCATGGCGAGTTCACCGGGCGTTATCCGGGCGAGTTCATTGGGCCAGAAGCGGCGCACGAGGCATACGCAATCGCGGCAGAATAGGGAAGTGACCACAACCGCCGCTGTAAACAAACCGAAGCCAAGCAGCCGCGAACTCATGCTTGCGGCTGCTGCCGAGGCTTTTTGCGCCACGGGATATTTTGCGGCGTCAGTCGAGGATATTGCATCGAGTGCCGGGATCAGCCGGATGACATTCTATCGCCATTTTAGCGGCAAGTCGGCGCTGGCGAGGGAGTTGTTCCGCCTGAATGTCGAAGCATCCATGCCACGTATTCTAGAAATAACGCGATATGCCCGGCTTGACCGATCCATTATAAAAACATGGATTGGCACGTTGTTTGAAGAAGACCGGAAAAGCGGCCAGTTGTTGCGCGTATTCATTCAGGCTAACGCGCAAGAGCCCGACTTTACGGCCGATGCCCATGGCTTTCTTGGCAACCTGATCGTCGAACTAGGGAAATATTTACCCGCCTTTGCCATCGACCCGGTGGCAGATCGGAAAGCCTGGCTGGAGGCTTGGCTGATAATTTACGAAATACTCGATCAGAGCAACCATGCGGCACGCGGTGCGGGCATTGCCGACGATCCACTGGTTCTTGAAATATTGGCTGACCGGTTTTTGTCATTTGTAGAAGGCGGCAACGTCGCGCAGAAAACCTATCCGGTTTTGATCTATGACAACGACGCCGATACCGATGCATGAAACGTGGGAACAGGCCGAATACCGGCAATATAGCTGCTTGTTCTGCGGCCATATTTACGACGAAGAAGAAGGTGACTCCGATAGCGGCATCGCACCAGGCACGCGGTGGGAGGATATTTCCGACGATTGGTGCTGCCCGATGTGTTCCGCCGGAAAGGCCGATTTTGAACTGATTTGAACAGCCTTGGAGAGGGCCAGACATGGAAACCAAAACGACACATACCGTTGACCTATCAAACGATGATCGCGGTGTTATGTTCAACCCCGACGAAGAGGCAAAGGCCGCGGGTTGGGGGACGGATGATCCCTATGCCTGCCTAGCAAAACTCTATGATGGGCCGCCAGTGCTTAAGGGCGCGCTTGAAGATTTGATGGGCATTCCCCGCCAGTATGTGAGCGATCAATGGGGCGGCGACGTCTATTCGATCCTGTCGTTCGATGCGGTCAACAAGGCGTTCATGGACCCCGATACCTTTAGCAACCGAGTGTATGAAAAAATGTCCGTCACCGCGCTCGGGGATACTTTGCTCAATATGGATGGTGGCAAACACAAACGGATGCGCAATGTATCTAAGCCCTGGTTCAAACCGTCGTTCACCGATGGTTGGTGGACCGACAAATGGATCGTCGATGCGGTAGATGAACTGTTCGAGCGGCTGATGGCAAAAGACCATGCGGACCTCAATCTGGAGCTATGCGCGCCTTTACCGATGAGCGTGGTCTCCACAGGCTTTGGCATTCCGGCGGACGAGGCGTTGGAGTTTCGCAAGGCGTTGCTGTTCCACGGCACCCGCGAAGAGATGATCAAGGGCCATGAGACCGCAACGCGCATATTGATGCGGTTGATGACTGAGCGCCGTGCCTATCCGCAGGACGACCTAATCAGCCGTTTTGTGCAGGCCGATCTGGAGCTGGAAGACGGCAGCACGCGCAAGATGGCCGACGACGAGGTGATGCGCTATTGTAACCTGATCGTCCATGCCGGTGGCGGCACCACTTGGCGGCAATTGGGGATTACGATCATGGCGTTGCTCAACCATCCCGAGCAGATGGAAGCGTTGCGCAACGACCGCAGCCTGATGCGTGCTACGATCCAAGAGGTTACCCGTTGGTACCCGACCGACACCGCCTTTTTGCGCTATGTCGAAAAAGATACCGTGCTGGAAGGTGTGGAGATGAAAGAGGGTTCGGTAGCGATGCTCTGCCTTGGTTCTGCCAATCACGACCGCACGCAATGGGAAGACCCCGACAGTTTCAATATCCACCGACCGCTGAAGCGCCATTTTGCCTTTGGCGCAGGGCCACATGCCTGCCTTGGCCAGCATCTGTCACGACAGGAGATGGAAGTTGCGCTTGGGGCGGTGCTGGACCGCCTGGGCGATTTGCGCTGGAATCCGGATTATCCAACAGCAAGGATGTCAGGAGGTACGCTGATCGGCCGTGGACCGGATGCACTGCATGTACGTTACACACCGGTTTCCGGCTAGAGATACGGCAATTATCATATCAACAGCATATCAATGAACGCTTTATTGATATTTGCTTCCGTCATTTGCAAAGCGTAGAATTCAACCAGATCAATTCCACGGAGTCTCAACTATGAACATCGCCACAAAGATAAACCCGATTGTCGACGCCGATGCGCATGTGAATCCGTCGCACGACATGTGGGCAGATTATCTGCCCGCCGATTTCCGCGCACTCGCGCCGCAGCTCGAACATGGCGAAGATTGCGACTATATTGTTTTTGAAGGCACGCGTCGGAAGCTT
The DNA here is from genome assembly GCA_002255985.1 of Sphingomonadaceae bacterium PASS1. Lineage (GTDB taxonomy): Bacteria > Pseudomonadota > Alphaproteobacteria > Sphingomonadales > Sphingomonadaceae > Sphingorhabdus_B. Next base: position 310,627 of record NKIR01000001.1, on the reverse strand, counting down.
AACTTGATTAGCGCGCAGGGTGGCCGCGAAGGCAAGGACTTCAAAATGCATGGTCGAGCGTCTGATGCACGTGCAGGCGGGTGGATGCCGAAAGCGCGGCTTGATGACATGGACACCGACGGTATTGACACCGCGATCCTGTTTGGGGGCGGACCGCTTGGCACCACAAACCATGAACTGCATATGGCGAGTTTTGACGCCTATAACCGCTGGCTTGCAGACTTTTGCAACTATGACAACAAGCGGTTGGTCGGTGTTGGCTATGTTCCGATGCGCGACGTGGATGAAACTATAAAGATGATCCACGACTGTGTTGCGCGGGGATTGAAGGCGATCAACATTCCCGCTTTCCCTATGTCGCAAGCCGCCTCGCTCAATGGCGGGGAAGCGCAGATGCGGGCGTTGACCGGAGACATCAATAGCGATCGCAGCTATGCCGATCCCGAATTTGACCCCTTGTGGAAAACGATGTGCGATCTCGGCGTGCCGCTGACCATCCATTTGGGCGGTCGTATTGTGCGCTTTACCGAGCCGAAATTCTTCTTGTCCGATTTGCTCATGTCGAAATTCGGTATGGCGGAACCACTGGCAATTATGATCTATGGCGGCGTGTTTCAGCGATTCCCCGAATTAAAGATCGCTTCGGTCGAAAGTGGTTCGGGCTGGCTAGCCTTTGCCGCCAATTATATGGACGAAACTTGGCACAAGCAGCGCCATTGGGTGAAGAGTGTTTTGGAACATGAGCCAAGCTATTTCATGGACCGCAACATCTATGCCTCGTTCATCCACGACCGCGTTGGCATTCTGACCCGCGACATGCCCGGTGCTGGCAACATAATGTGGTCTTCAGACTATCCACATTCGGAAACCACGTTCCCGCATTCGATGGCTAAGATTGAAGAACTGTTCGAAGGCGTTCCGGCAGCCGACAAAGCGATGATCTGCGGCGGTCGGGCTAAGGCCTTGTTCAACCTGTAATCTTTTAAGCGCCGGGCCGGTCCTCGACAGGGATTACCCGTCGTTTTCGATTCCTGAAACCAGATAGGGTTTAACCCATGTCGCTTGACAATAAGACCCCTCAAAAAGTGGTTCTCCAAAGCTACCCTGAGGGAAACTTGAAACAATCGGACTTTGCGGTTGAGGATTGTCCTGTCCCAGACGTTGCCGATGGCAGCTTCCTGGTTCGCAATAGCTTTGTTTCGGTCGATCCTATGCTGCGGATTTTTATCGACAAAATGCCCTTGGGTAGCAGCTCTATGCCGTCGCTGCCGTTGGGTAACGTTATTCCTGGTGCGGCTGTGGGCGAGATCATCGAATCGCGCCATCCCGATTTTAAGGTGGGCGAGATTGTCGAAGGTCGTTTTGGATGGCAGCATTATGCCGTCTCGACCGGGCAGGGTGTAGTACGCGTTCCAGCCAGTCTCGGCGCAATCGAAAACGCATTGGGCATCGGCGGTCTTCCGGGCTTCACGGCGTATATCGGCCTAAGCGTCGCGGGCGGCGTAAAGGAAGGGCAGACAGTACTGGTCAGCGGTGCAGCGGGTGCAGTGGGCTCTGCGGTCGGTGCACTTGTCAAGGCGCGCGGTGGTCGTGTGGTCGGCATTGCTGGCGGCGACGACAAAAAGCGCTATCTGCTCGATGTTGTCGGCTATGATGCCGTCGCAGACCGTAATGCACCAGATTTCAATGCACAATTGGCGGTGGCTTTGCCAAACGGCGTCAACGTCTATTTCGACAATGTCGGTGGTCCGATGATGGCCGATGTCGTCCCCTTCATGGCCTATGGCGGGCTGATCCTGATATCTGGCTTGATGGCGCAATATCAGGATCCCACCGCTGGATCGCAGACCGATAATCTGCCGCCGGTGCTATTCGCAGTCATGGGCAAGGGCGTAAGAATTCAGGGCTTCAGCCAATATGGGCAAGACGCCTTGCGCCCCGCATTTGAGGGCGAAATTTCCGAACTGCTGGCCAGCGGGGCGATACAGCCCGAAGTGCACATCGTCGAGGGCCTCGAAAATCTTCCGCAAGCACAGGTCAATCTGTTTGAACACAGCACCACCGGCAAGGTTGTCGTGCGCGTCGCTTGAAGGGCGGCAATCCGCCAATTCACATTTTTTTAGGAGCATTATTCGTGACATCATCGACCGCTTGGCTGCCCACAAAAATGATGATTGGCGGCAAACTTGTCGCAGGGGAAGGCCAACCCGTTACGGTCCACAATCCGTCCACTGGTGACGTCACTATCGAATTTGCGGGGGCGTCGATCAACCAGACTAAGGCCGCGATTGCAGCAGCGCGAGCAGCGGCGGACAAAGGTGAGTGGGCTGCAAGGCCCCAAAAGGAACGCGTCGCCATCGTTCGCGATCTGTTGGCGCGCTTTACTGCGCGGCAAGATGATCTGCGCGATTTGATTGTCACCGAAACCGGGATGCCGATCAAATCCTTCGCTTTGCCTGCTCAGGTTAGCGCACCGCTGGCGCAAATGGATGTGATGCTCGACCTGTGCTTGAAACTGCCGGAAATTGAGGAAAACCCCATCACCCTCGACGAACGCATCAATAATATGGGCGGCTTTGTGCAAAGCATCCGCCGCTATGTACCGGTGGGTGTGGTTGCGGCGATTTCGGCGTATAATTTCCCTCTACACATCAATTTGTGGAAATTGATGCCCGCTCTGGCCACAGGCAATTGCGTCATTCTGCGACCCAGTCCATTGACCCCGCTCAGCGCGCTGGCACTCGCAGAAATCGCCGCAGAGGCGGGTCTTCCCGAAGGCGTGCTGAGCATCATCGCCGAAAGTGGAGCCGAAGGTGCGCAATTGCTCACCACTGATCCCGCAGTCAACATGGTCAGTTTCACTGGCTCGACCGAGATTGGCAGCATTGTGGCTGGACAGGCCGCGCCGTCGATGAAGCGGTTGCAACTGGAACTTGGCGGCAAATCCGCACAGATTTACCTACCTGACCGGGTCGAAGCCGCGTTCAGCGCAGCAGTCGGCGTGTGCATCGCGCATGCGGGGCAGGGCTGTGTGCTCGGCACCCGAATCTTCGTTCCCGAAGCGGAAAAAGCCAAAGTGCTGGGCGCGATGGCTGCCAGCATGGCTTATTTGAAGATCGGCGATTCGACCGACCCCGAAACAACCATGGGTCCAGTCATCAGCGAAGCGCAGGCCCAGCGGTGCGAACGTTATGTGAAACTCGCGGTCGACGCAGGCGCGACGGTGGTTTCTGGGGGCAAGCGCGCGGATCGTCCCGGTTACTTTTTCGAACCGACCATTCTCGACGTGCCAGACAACAAGAACCCATCGGCACAGGATGAAATATTCGGCCCCGTTGTGTCGGTCATCGGTTACCGTGATGTCGAGCATGCGATTGAAATGGCGAATGATAGCTCGCTTGGCCTGTCGGGCTATGTCTATGGCAAAGACGCGCGCGCCGCGCTTGACGTTGCCAAGCGTATCCGCACCGGCACGGTCAATGTCAACGCCTTCTTCGCCAGCGCCAACAGCTCGTCAGGCGGTGTGAAGATGAGCGGTATTGGCCGCGAACGCGGCGTTGAGGGCATCCGCGCGTTTCAAGATGTTCAGGTAATGAACCTCGGTTCCGCTGTTTAAGTGGATCGCGCGGCGTGACAATAAGCCGTGGCGATGTCGTTCTGGTGACCGGCGCGACTGGCGCGATTGGCTTTGAAATTGCCGCACAGGCCACCGAGGCCGGAGCAATCGTTGCGGTGCATGGGTCGAGCGCGGACAGCGTGGCCAAGGCCGTTGAGCGTTTGCGCGAACGTGTCACCGACGCCCAATTGATCGCCGCGCCCGCAGACTTTCGCTCTGACGGCGCCATTGAGGCGATGGTCGAAAAGGTTGCCGTTGAGGCGCGGCGTATCGATGCCGTCATTCACTGCGGCATAACCGGCGCTGCGCGCGTTGCTGGCCCCTTTGCCAAGGCAGACCCTGCGAACTTTGGCGAACATGCAGCTCTGGTGTTGGGCAGTTTCCAGACACTTTGCTATTCCGCCCTGCCACATCTTTCGGTGCGCGGCGGCACGATCATAGGTTTTGCATCAGACGCGGGCAAATTTGCCGCACCGCGTCAGTCCGTCATCGGCGCAGCATTCGGCGGGATTATGAGCTTTGCCCGAAATCTTGCGCTGGAAGTAGCGCGCCAAGGTGTGCGAGTGCATTGTATCTCGCCCAGCTTTGTCGCCGATACGCCAGCGTTTGAGAGACATGCCGCGCGGGCGGGAACCGCCTTTGACAGGGCAGGGCTTGGCCTGCCGACACCCAAAGACATCGCGCCCATGGCGTTGTTCCTATGCGGCCCCGATGCGGCAAAAATCACCGGACAAATCATCAGTATCAATGGTGGATTGAACGCATGAGTATCGAAGCCGACTATGTCATCGCAGGCGGTGGCAGTGCGGGTTGTGTGCTCGCCAGCCGCCTGTCCGAAGACCCGAATTGTACGGTCGTGCTGCTCGAAGCAGGCGGACCTGGCGATGGCTTTCTTGCCACAATGCCTTCGGGTTCGGCGAAGTTGCTCGGGCGACCAAAGACCGACTGGATGTACATGACTGAACCTGACCCTTCGCTGGGTGGGCGCAAATCCATGTGGTTCGCTGGCAAGATGCTCGGCGGCGGTTCCTCGATCAATGGCATGATGTATATCCGCGGCTCACGCGCTGATTATGACAGTTGGGAGCAGGATCTGGGCTGTACCGGATGGGGTTGGGATAGCGTTCAGACCTACTTCAAACGCTCCGAATGCTTTGATGGCTCTGCCAGTGCATCGCACGCGACCGACGGGCCGATGGGGGTTGCCTTGCCACGCAAAATCCATCCGCTCTCGCACGCGTTTGTCGATGCCTGTGCCGACATTGGATACCGCAAAGTAGAGGATTATTGCGCGGGCGACATCGACGGCGCATTCATCGCTTATGTCACGCAGAAGAACGGGCAACGATCCAGCGCGGCGCTAGCTTTCCTGAAGCCTGCAATGAAACGCCCCAATCTGACGGTTATCACCGATGCCATGGTCGGCAAGGTGCTGATCGAGGATGGTCGTGCTTCGGGCGTGCAATATGTGAAAGACGGCCAGTCTAGAACCGTCGCCGCTAAGCGCGAAGTGATTGTCAGTGCTAGCAGTTTGGCTTCGCCCGCGATCCTCTTGCGTTCTGGCATTGGTCCGGCAGCAGAGCTTAGCGCGCTGGGGATCGAGTTGAAGGTGGATGCGCCAGACGTCGGTAAGAATTTGCAGGAACATGCCAGTGTGCAGACCAGCGTGACCGTGGATATTCCAACGGTAAACACAAAAATGGGCCCTATTCATATCGGGCTGGGGCTGATCCAATATCTGCTCAGCGGTCGCGGCATCATGTCGATCACACCGGTTGAGGGGATGGCGTTCCTACGTTCAAAACCTCGCCTTGCCCATCCGGACATCAAGCTGCAATTTGGGCCTTTCGCTTATGATCCCGTTTCACGCAAACCGCATCACAAGCCGGGTATCGTCGTCTACACCAATGTCGCCAAGCCGCGCAGCCGAGGCGAAATCCGTTTGCGAAGCGCCGACCCAATGGATGCGCCCATCATCAACCACCGATTGGTCGGCGATCCGGAGGATATGGCGGCGTTGATCCGGGGACTGAAAGCGGTGGATGATATCCTCCACGCCCCCAGCTTTGCCAAGCATCTGACGGGCCGAATTGCGCCTGCGCAAAAACCGCAAACCGATGCTGAGTGGGAAGAACGTATCCGAAGCACGGCAGGGATAGGCTATCACCCTGTTGGTACTTGCCGGATGGGCGGCGATGACCGCTCGGTCGTCGATCCGCGCTTGCGAGTGCGCGGCGTTTCGGGTCTGCGAGTGGCGGATGGCTCGATCATGCCTATCATGCCCAGTGCCAACACAAATGCCCCGGCGATAATGATCGGTGAAAAAGCCGCAGATATGATCCGCGTGGATGCGAGCCAATGAGGAAACACGATGATAAATGAAACTGATGAACTACGCGTTGCGCTGCGGCGTGAAACCTATGATGCTAATGAGGCATTGGTCGATTTGATCATCCGGTTGACGCCGCATGATCCCTCTGCCGCGGCTGCGATGAAAAAGGCGCGGTCGTATCTGTTTGAGGCATGGACGATTTTATGCGTTCCGCCCGACGATCATGACGATGAAGACCACTGATAGGGGCTTGCCTCAGGGTATGGGTAATTTCGCCGCTGCCTTCATCGCATCGGCATCTTCGGGCAATATCCAGCGTTCGGCCAGTAACCGGTCGGTGGCCGCGCCGAACTTTGCTGCATAATCCGACTGATCGCGGTAGAGTATCTTCAACTTCTCAGCGGTAAAGGCTGTTTTTGCGCCCGTCACTCCGCCCATTCCCCCGGCGGTCAGATAGCCGGTATGGCTCGCCACCGGTACGTCGATATAGGGCGAGCGTAGCCCACCCACTGCATTACCATTGACATCGCGGACTATCTCCAGCTTTGCATCGAGCTTGATCCCCGGTGCTCGCGGCGGCTTGATGCCTGCCCGTGCCCACAAAGTCAGATTTTGATACGCACCTCGCACCAAAGGCGCCCAGGTGAAATCATTCGGCTTTGCTCCCAACGGTATCAGGTTCGGGCTTACCGCTGCCCCTCCCAATTGTGCCCCGGCTTTCATCATATCGGGGATGGGCGCGAACATCAGCGTGTCCATCGGCTTACCGGGAATGTCCGCCGCCGAGTGCGATGAGCCCGCTACTTCATAGCTAACAATCCCGCCGCGCCGCGTGAACGCATCTGGTTGACGCGTATGTCGCGCTTGCCACATTTCGCCCTCGGAAGAGATTGAGATAAACGGCACGTCGGGCGGGGTCAGTTTCTGAAAACGGTCTTCCAGTTCGATGTCTTTCGCACACTGATTGATGCGGATCATTGCAGGGCCGACAATCGCCAGATATCCGTCATACACGGGCTTGCCGTCCCGGTCACGGAACCGGTCGTGAAAACCCGCCACAAAAGTGCGGATATAGATCGCAGATTGCGAAAATCCGGTCATGAACACATGCGGCTTGGCAAAGCCTGGCAGGATGCCGTCGCGTGCCTCGCTCTTCAGCAACATCCCCAATTGGCCGAGCATGTCCCAGACCAAACCATCTTCATATTCGGGCCAGCTGTTCTTGATGCCCGCCTTGGCCATTGCCTCGATCACCTCTTTGCCGCCCGCCATATAGGGCGGGATCATTGTCGGATTGGCGCAGCGCCCGTCGGGAGGCGCGGGGTTGCTCCAATCAAGCGGGGCATAGCGCGCAGCATCAAATTTCTTGAGCGCGTTTGCGGTCACCGCCTTGGTGGTGATACCAATCCACACATCTCCCTGCTTAGCCATGCGAGCGAAATCGGTCGGACCGCCGAGATCGACATTCAGGCTGGCGTTGAGCACAGTCACCTCAACATTGCCGCCAAAGCGCTTGGGGTCGCTAGGGCGGCGAACGAGAATGCGCGTTACATATTTTCCGGGACCAGCGACCACTTTGACGCCGCGCGCTTTGCCGGTCCAGTCGTAGGCGTTGGCGCTGCCAGACAAGAAAAATTCCTCCTCGATATATCCGGCCTTGGCCATGGTCGCCGCCGCACCGAGGAAGGGACGGGATGTGGCGGTAACCGGAACGGCTGCTGAAACCGTCGGCAGTGCAACCGCTTCAGCTGTCACGCGCGGCTTTGCAAAAGTAACTTGTGGCGATTGTGCCAAAACGATGGCAGCCAAAGCCAGCCCAACCGAAATCCGCATTTTTCTCTCCCTCAATCGTGCCATGTTACGCGGCAGCCTGTTCTCCGGCATCGGTGGCCAACTTCAACCGGCGCTCGGGTGTTTCCATTTTTAGCCGTTTGGCCGCAATCCACAGGAGGATGAGCGCTGGGGGGGCAAGGACTAAGATGCTCATGATGCCTGTTCCAAGCGACCCCGTTATCTCGCTAACCTTGCCCGCTGTATAAGGTCCGATGCCCGACCCAACGACAATCGCGACTAGGGAATAGCACGCCGCTGCCGCACCGCGCATTCGGGGCAGAACAAGGTCCTGGATCATCGCGGCGATGCCGCCACCCCACATAGAAGTGAACACGCTTTTTAGGAAGTATGCGACCAAAAACACCTCGATGCTGGATGCCCAGACAATCAATGCCATGGTGGGAATTGTGCAGATCAGTGCGATGGACGTGATATGCAGCGGCGCGGACAGGTTCTTCACCTTCCACTTGTCGGTAAGCCAACCGCCCAAAAGCACACCGATAATCGATCCGATGACAAAAATTATTCCAAGGCCGAGACCAAGCTGAGCGACGGGAAGGTCGAATGTGCGCATGGCCAGTGTGGGCGTCCAGACCGAAACTGCTGAAATAATCGCGGCAACCAAGGCCGTCGCCACAACGCCGAGGGCAAATGTTTTGTCGCCGTAGGTCACGCTATAGAGCGGTTTGTCCGAATAGCTTTGTACCTGACCCCAAGTGAAAATCGAATAAGCACCCAAGGCACAGGCGATCCACTGAGCTTTGTCCCCAGTGAGCAAAATCAGCGAAACGGCAATTGCGGCGATGATTGCAATCAACTGCAGATTTTTCATCAGCCCCTCACGCCCGCCAACGCGGTGGATCGAGGAAAGCGTAAACGGCGGGAATGCCGCCGCGACCTCGCGCAAAATCATGCGAAACATGCTGCCGTGATAAGGCCGGATCGACCGGCCTGGTTCCTTGATCCCCAGCACCAGCAGTGCCAGAAGCAATCCGGGAACGCCGACGGTGACCAGAGCAGCACGCCATCCGGCAACATCGCAGGCACCCGTAATCGGGACGGCTGCGCAAAAATCCGGCCATTTTTGAACGAATAATCCACCCACGGCCATCGCAATCGCAGTACCAAGGAATGTGCCCGTCAAATAAGTGCCGAGCGCCAACGCGCGGTTGCGCGGCGGGAACGTGTCAGCGAGCAACGAATGCGAACAAGGATTGGCCGCAGCCTCCCCCACGCCCACGCCAATACGGGCTGCGCTAAGCGACATAAAGCCCGTGGCCGCGCCGCCGAGTGCCGTCATCACCGACCATAATGCCAAACCCATAGCCAGCATCTTCTTGCGCGAAACGAAATCGGATATCCGCCCCATCGCAATGCCGACCACCGAATAGAAAACCGCAAAGGCCGTGCCGAGCAGGAAGCCGAGTTCGGCATCGCCGAGTTTCAAATCGGCTTTGATCGATTGTGCAAGGATCGCAACGATAGAACGATCGAGCATGTTAAACAGGTTGGTAAGCACGAGTACGGCTAACGCGAAATAGGCCGAACGCGGAATTTTGGGCGGCTTAGTGACTAACGGTATATCCTGATCGCCACTGTCTGCCACGCGGTCCACTCCTCAACTTGCTCGGCTCGGTGCAATCCGGCCATGTTAACGCACTATTGCATCTCATGCGTTGCATTGCAAATAGAGCTTTTCGAAGACGCCTCAATCCGCCAGCAATAGGATGCTTTCGACAAATTCCGCAAGACGTTCAAAAGTCTCGTCACTTCCAACCAAACACCGATCCCGTGTAACAGCGACATGCTCCATGCCGTCGACCGCGTGGAAGGTGACAGGCACGCCTGCTTGCTCCAACCGATCCCGCAATCGCCGCGCATCTCCCGCTAACACTTCGCCCATGCCGGCATTCAAATAGGTGGGCGGGTAGCAGCTTAGCTCTCCCAATAGCGGCGAGGCCAGCGGGTCGCTTGGCATGTGCCCTTGCAGATAGAGCGCAGCGGCCTCCTGCGCGGCCTCGGCGGAAAATAGCGGGTCGGTGGCGGCGTTCGTAATATAAGCAGGGTCGATGACGGACAGGTCTAGCCAGGGGGATAGCAGGGCCAAGCCAACTAGCGGGATGCTTGCCTGATGCGCCATTGCCGCGAGGCTGGCGGCGAGGCCTCCGCCTGCGGAATCGCCCGACAGGATCAGTGCGCGGGGCATGGTTTCGGCTAAGGCACGCAGCACCGCCCAGCCATCGTTCAAACCGGCTGGGAAGGGGTATTCAGGGGCGAGGCGGTAGGCGGGGCAAATGACGGTGACCTTGCAGGCCTGTGCCAAGCTGGCCGCAAGCGGCGCGATCTGCTCGGGGCATCCGATGCGGAACGCGCCGCCGTGCATGTGGAGCAAGGTGCCGCGTGAGGCCCCTGACGGCGAAAAGCGCAGGTAGCGCACGCCGCCAATCTGCACTTCCTCCGGGGCCGGATCGGTGCGCCAAACTCCCGCCGCAACCGCCGCCGCCAATCCTGTGCGTTTCTCGGCCAAATCAGCGGAGGCGGTATGGCCTTTGCGCTCCGGGGGCAGGGTCAAGCCGATGGGATGTGCCCCTCCGCCAGCGGAATAAACGGATTGGTGGCAAGCGATCCGCCATCCACCGCCAGTGTCTGCCCAGTGACATAGGGCGACAGGTCAGACAGGAAAAAGGTGATCGCCTTGGCAATATCCTCCGTCGTGCCGCGCCGGTGCATCGGCACATTGACCATCATCTTGCGCTCGCCTTCTTCGCCTGTATGGGGGATGCGCGGGGTAATGATCGGGCCGGGGGCGACCACGTTGACGCGGATGCCGAAAGGGGACCACTCGGTCGCCATCGTCTGCACCAGATTGATCAGCCCAGCCTTGGCCGCGCCATATGCGCCGTGGTTTGGTGCGGAACGGATGCCGTTGACCGAGCTGACGCAAACGATGCTTCCTGCAACTTTGCGGTCGATCATCGAACGCGCCACTTCGCGTGCGGCTAGGAAGAAATAGCGGAGATTGCGGTTCTGGTCCAGATCCCATGTCGCCATGTCGATCTCGATCAGCGATCCCCATGCTGCCATTCCTATGACTGTCGCCATGCCATCGAGCGGCCCAAATTCGCGCTCGATTTGCGCGATTCCCGCAACCAGCGCCTCATCATCTAGCACGTCGATGCAATAGGCCTTGGCACCGCCGCCGATTTCGCCTGCCACATGCTGCGCCCGCTCCAGCTCGCGGTCGACTACGGCCACATGCGCGCCGTGCTCGGCGATCAGCCTGACGGTCGACTCACCAATGCCCAGCCCGCCGCCGAGGATAAGAATGCGTTTGCCTTCAAGGCCGAATGGGGAGTGCATGGTCGTTCCTTTGTTATGCGGGCTTCAATCGTGAAATGCGTCGGTAGCGGTTGTCCGTCCGACCATGAAAGCATCGGCCACAAGCCGCAAAGGCGCAAGGTCAACTTCGCTTTTTCCATCTTGGACAAGCGAGACAAAGCGGCGATACATTGCGCGATATTCAGACGAAAGTCCCGACTCTTCGCCTTCTGCGGTGTTGGCAGCGTCATCGCCGCCTTGCAAAAAGTCAAAGCGCTCATCGCCTGCCTCAAAGATAATCTGCCAGATTTGCGGGCCCGTCTGCCGCCAATCGAACGCGGCCGTCACGGGTGCGCCGCTGGCTGTTTCCATTGCCATGTCCGCCGCGATTGGCGCGGCGCGGTTGGCCGGGATGTAAATCGATGCATCGATTAGACGCAGCTGTTCAGGCAGCACCTCGGTCACGATGGAGAGCGCGTTGATGCCCGGATCGAAAACACCAAATCCCCCCGCTTCCCATATCCAGTTCTGCCCGGGATGCCAGCGCCTGACGTCTTCTTTCCAGTTGATCGTGACGCGTGTGATAGTGCGTGTCGCAGCCCAAGCTTTGGCGCGCCCTACATCGGGCGCAAAGCGCGAATGCCAGCTAGCGTAGAGCGTGACGCGCTGTTCCTGTGCAAGGCTGATGAGCGCCTCAACCTCGGAAAGCGTCGCGCCGGGGGGCTTTTCGAGAAAGACATGCTTGCCCGCCAACAACGCCGTGCGCGCCGCAGTGAACCGAAACTTTGGCGGCTGACAAAGGGCGATGGAGTCTATATCCGGTTCGCTCGCCAACATGGATTCAAGATCGGCGTAGTTTGCGACGCCTTCCGCCTTGGCGTTTCTGCTCGCAACCGCGATCAGTTCTGCTTCCGGATGCACGGCAATGGCGGGGACATGCTCATCGCGCGCAATTTTGCCCAAGCCGACAAGGCCGATCTTGAGTTTAGTCACAGCGAGCGCACCGCGACAATGCCGTCTTGAGAGCCATATACCAACGGGTTGCTGACCGGCAGGGTGAAGGCATTGGCCGACACTTCAAACACATCGCCCTCCTGCGTTTCGATCCCGTCGGCGAAAGACAGGGTGGCGGTGCCAAAGAAATGCACATGCACGTCGTCTGCGCGGCGGAATTGCGCGTATTTGAAATGATGATGTTCAAGGTTGGCAATGCTGTGCGACATATTGGCCTCGCCCGAAACAAAGGGCTTTTCCCACAAAGTCGCGCCGTCGCGGATGATCTTGCTCGTGCCGCGCACATCGACGGGCAGCTCGCCCAACAACAGTTCGGGGCCGAGCGCGGCTTGCCGCAATTTGCTGTGAGCGAGCCACAGATAATTGTGCCGTTCGGTGACATGATCGGAAAATTCATTGCCGAGCGCAAAGCCCAAACGCACAGGCCTTTCGTTCGCATCAATCATATAGATGCCCGCAATTTCCGGTTCCTCCCCGCCATCCGGCGCAAAGCCGGGGCGGTGCAGCGGGGTGCCGGGGGCAACGAGGATCGAGCCATCGCCTTTGTAAAACCATTCGGGTTGCTGGCCGATGGACCCGGGCACGGGCTTGCCACCTGCCTCCCCTTCCAGAAACATGCGCATCGAATCCGTCGCAGCACCTGCGGCGGCGGCCTTGTGCATCTTGTCGCGTCCCTCGGCAGAACCAAGGTGCGTCAGCCCCGTACCGCTGACGAGCAGATGCGCGGGGTCTTCATGGTCGATAGGCGAGAGCAGGGTAACACCCGCCAGATCGAGCGCATCACCGCGCCGTGCTGTGGCAAGGCCGGCGAGCGATGCATCCTTCGCCAACGCGTCATGCGCCAGCGCCAAAGTGGAAGCGGTATCGTTAAGCTGATAAGCTTGGCCCTGAGCATCAAGCGCCGCAACGCCGCGCGCCCCATTTTGTTCGAACTGGATCAGCGAGCGCATCATGCACTCTCCCGCTTACCGTCAATCCGGCGGGGCAGCTTCCAGGGATTAGAAGTCTGCACCGGTGGCGGCAGCAGTGGGTCGGGGATGTCCTGATAGCAAACAGGACGTAAGAAACGCGTCATCGCCAGCGTGCCGACCGAGGTGGTCCGCCCGTCGCTGGTGGAAGGATAAGGCCCGCCGTGCACCATAGCGTGTGAAACCTCGACGCCTGTGGGCCAGCCGTTCGCTAATACACGCCCGACTTTACCAGAGAGCAAGGGGAGCAGCGTCGCGGCAGGCGCCTCGTCGGCGGGGTCCATCTGGAGCGTCGCGGTCAACTGTCCTTCAAGGCTGGCGATCACGCCCAGCATCGCCGCCATGCTGGCGCAGCGGACAATCACGGCGGAGGCACCGAAGACTTCATGGCCCAGCGACTTTTCCGCCACGAACGCGACGTCGGTGGTTTCAAACAAGGCACCTGAACAGCGATTGGGCGCGGTGCTGGCTTGGCCCGATCCGCGGCGTTTGGCGAGATCACTGGCATCGAGCGCGGCGACGCCGGCTTGATAGGCAGTATGGATGCCGGGGGTCAGCATCACCGGCGGTTCGACAACGGAAAGGGCTTCCGAAGCGGCATTAATGAACCGGTCGAGCGCAGGACTATCCAGCGCGATCACCAGACCCGGATTGGTGCAAAATTGCCCGGCACCCATCGTTAGCGATCCGACGAACGCCGCGCCCAAAGCTTCAGCGCGGACATCGAGTGCGGCGGGCATCAGCACCACCGGATTGATGCTCGCCATTTCGGCATAGACCGGGATGGGTTCGGCGCGCTTTGCGGCTATTGCCACTAAGGCAAGGCCGCCGCCACGCGAACCGGTAAAGCCCACCGCCTTGATGCGCGGATCGGCCACCAGTGCGCCGCCCAGATCGTTTGATTGCCCGGGCAGGAAGGAGAAGACGCCTTCGGAGAGGCCGCAGCTCTGCACCGCCAAACGTATAGCGCGGGCGACGAGTTCGCCGGTCGCAGGGTGCGCGGGGTGGCCTTTGACCACTACAGGACAGCCAGCGGCAAAGGCAGACGCCGTGTCTCCGCCCGCGACCGAGAAGGCCAACGGGAAGTTTGACGCGCCAAATACCGCGACAGGTCCAAGCGCAAGGTTCATCCGGCGCAGATCACTTCTGGGTGGCGCGCGGTCTGGCAATGCGGGGTCTATAGTGACATCCAACCAAGAGCCGTCGCGCACTTCACCGGCGAACAGGCGGAGTTGATTGACCGTTCGCATCCGCTCACCTTCCAACCGCATAAGGGGTAGGCCGGATTCAGCCATAGCGGTTTCGATGAGTGTGTCGCCAATGGCGAGGATGGCTTCGGCAGCGGCCTCGATAAAATCGGCACGCGCATTGGGCGATAGGCCTGCGAAACTCTCGGCGGCTTGCGCGGCGAGCGCACAGGCATCGGCAACGTCAGCGGCAGAGGCTTCGTAAAATTCTTGCGGCAATGCCTCGCCCGTCGCAGAGTTCACGCCGTGGAATGTTGTCGCGTTGCGGCGGTCGGCGTTGCCAACAAGTATGCTTCCGTCAATCATGGTCTTGTCCGTTCAAATCAATGGTTGTCGCGGGGCAACCCGCGGGTTTGCGCGATGTGCTGATACTCTTCCGATCCCTCAAGGATCGCGCCGGTTTCCAGCTGTCCGACAAGACCGCGCTGGATGGCTTGCCATGGTGTTTGCGATATCGGGTAGGCGTAGCCGCCTGCCGCCGTGAGTGCCGAGCGTCTTGCCGCCAATTCATCCTCACTAATCAGCACATCGACCGTGCCTCGCCGCAAATCGATCCGCACGTTGTCACCGCTTTTCAACAAAGCTAGCCCGCCATCCGCCGCTGCCTCGGGCGATGCATTGAGGATCGAGGGGCTGCCGCTCGTTCCTGATTGCCGCCCATCGCCGATGCACGGAAGGCTGCTAATCCCTTCACGTAGCAAATAAGCGGGCGCGCGCATATTGACGACTTCGGCTGCTCCCGGATAGCCAATCGGCCCCGCGCCACGCATGATGAGCAGGGTGCTCGCATCAATGGCCAGTGCTGGGTCGTCGATCCGCGCGTGATAATCTTCCGGCCCGTCAAACACCATCACCGGCCCTTCAAAGGCATCGGGATCATCGGGGTTGGACAGATATCGTTCACGGAATTCTTCCGAAATCACGCTGGTCTTCATCACCGCACTGGAGAACAGATTGCCCGATAGCACAAGGAAGCCTGCATCAGAAATGAGCGGCTGATCAAAGGGGCGGATTACGCGTTCGTCCTGAATTTCTGCGTCTCTGCAATTGTCACCAATGGTCTTGCCGTTTGCGGTCATCGCACCTTCGCGAATCAGGCCTTGGCCAATCAACTGGTTGACCACCGAAGGCACGCCGCCTGCGTGATAATAATCCTCACCCAGATATTCGCCTGCGGGCATCAGATTGACCAGCAGCGGCACTTTATGGCCGTAAGTTTGCCAATCGTTGATGTCGAGTTCAACGCCCATATGCCGCGCAATGGCTTGTAAATGGATGGGCGCGTTGGTTGATCCGCCAATCGCGGTGTTGACGACGATGGCGTTCAGAAACGCGTCGCGCGTCATGATGTTGGACGGTTTCAAATCGTCATGCACCATATCCACAATGCGCTTGCCAGTGTGATAGGCATTTTCCTGACGATCACGGTAAGGCGCAGGGATCGCCGCCGATCCGGGCAGAGACATGCCGAGCGCCTCGCACAGGCTGTTCATCGTCGTCGCAGTGCCCATCGTATTGCAATAGCCGGTGGAGGGCGCTGAACTGGCAACCAACTTGATAAAGCCGGTGTGGTCAATCTCACCCCGGCTGAGCATCTCGCGAGCTTTCCATACAATCGTGCCGCTGCCAGTGCGTTCTCCGCCCTGTTTATTGGACGCGTGCCAGCCATTGAGCATCGGCCCGACCGAGAGGGCAATCGCTGGGATGTTAACCGTGGCTGCGGCCATCAGACAAGCGGGCGTCGTCTTGTCACAACCGATGGTTAGCACCACGCCGTCGAGAGGATAGCCGTGGAGTATTTCGACCAGACCGAGATAAGCGAGATTACGATCTAACCCCGCCGTGGGCCGTTTGCCGGTTTCCTGAATTGGGTGAACGGGAAATTCAATGGCGATGCCGCCCATTTCGCGAATGCCCTCACGCACGCGCTCTGCCAGCACCAGATGGTGGCGGTTGCAGGGGGACAGGTCACTGCCTGTCTGCGCGATGCCGATAATAGGGCGGCCAGAGCGCAATTCCTCCAGACTCAACCCGAAATTCAGGTAGCGCTCCAGATAAAGCGCGGTCATATCGATATTGTCCGGGTTATCGAACCAGGCGGCGGAACGGAGCCGCTTTCCGGCGGGAAGTGGTGTTGACGTCATAGATGTTGCGATATACTCATACAATTTGAAGATCAACCGGTGAGAGGGCGAAAAGTGGCGGGACCTATCGGAAATTCGGGCGTGAAGGTGACAGGCGGCGGAGGAACCCCCGCTTATGGCAAGGCGCTGGCCCTGCTTGCCACCTTGTTTTTCATGTGGGGCTTCATCACCGTCATCAACAACACGCTGCTGCCGCATCTGCGTAGTGTGTTTGACCTGAGTTATACGCAGACCACCTTGATCGAATCGGTGTGGTTTATCGCCTATGCCGTCGCGTCGATCCCGTCAGCGTTCCTGATAAAGCGTGTAGGTTACAAGCGCGCAATCATCATCGGGCTGGGCATCATGGCCGTTGGCGCGCTGGGTATGGTTCCGGCGGCGCGCATTCCATCCTATGAAGTGACGCTGATTGCTTTGTTCGTGGTCGCGTGTGGTATCGCTTTGCTGCAAGTCGCGGCCAACCCCTATGTCGCCGTCATAGGCCCTGCGGAGACATCGGAATCGCGGCTGACTTTGGTGCAGGCGTTCAATTCGATGGGAACATTTTTTGCGCCCTATTTTGGTGGTTACCTAATTCTCAGCCGCACAGTTTCGGGCACAACATTGGAAGGCACAGCGATCAGTCTGGAGCAACGCATGGCCGATGCAGAGGCAACGCAATTGCCCTATATATTGGTCGCGTTGGTGCTGATCGGGCTGGCATTCTTCATTTCGCGGGCCAAGCTGCCCGATCTGGGTGCGGATACGCAGCGCGCCAACGCCGAAGAGCGCAAGCATCTCTCGCTGTGGAGCCACCGCAATCTGGTATTCGGCGTGCCCGCGATCTTCATCTATCTGATCGCCGAAATCGGTGTTGCCAACCTGTTTATCAATTTCGTTTCGCAGCCGAGCATCGGCAATATGACGCATGAAGCCGCAGTCAAATATCTAACCATGATGTGGGGCGGGATGATGGTCGGCCGCTTTGCCGGGGCCTTTATCATGCGCCGTTTTGCTGCGGACAAGGTGCTCGCGGCCTTCGCCTTTGCTGCCTTTTTGGTGATGATCGCGGCGGCATCGCTGCACGGGCCGATTGCGATGTGGGCGCTGATATTGGTCGGGCTGTGCCATTCGATCATGTTCCCGACGATCTTTGCACTGGGGATCAAAGGCTTGGGGCCGCTGACCGAAGAAGGATCTGGCTTGCTGATCACTGCAATTGCCGGTGGTGCTTTGGTCGTGGTGCAAGGCTGGCTGGCTGATATGTATGGCCTGCAGAACAGCTTCTGGTTGACAGTGGCCTGTGAGCTTTATGTGTTCTGGTATGCTTTGTGGGGCAGCAAGCCAACGGGCGCATTGCCACCCGAAGTTTTGGAGTGAAGCCAGAGCTCGTCTGGGCGGTCGAGGCGGAGTTGGGCGAGGGGCCAGCCTGGTTGCCCCGCGAAGGCGCATTGCGGTTTGTCGATATCAAGCGCGGGTTTCTGCATCGCTTTGTGCCCGAAACGGGCGCGTGTGAAACTTTGGACGTCGGTGGCCTTCCCAGCTTCATTCTTCCGCAAGCAGGCAGTGGGTTGATCGTCGGATCACAAAACGCGCTGCACAGGCTGGAAGGTGATCAGCTTGGGGCCGTGATCGCACGGGTCGAAATGCCGGGGCACAACCGCACCAACGATGCCACGGTGGACGCACAGGGCCGCATCTGGTTCGGCACGATGGATGATGAGGAGCAACAGCCGACGGGGCAGCTTTATTGTCTCGATCAGGCCGGCCTTCACGCGATGGGGCAGGATGCCGTCGTCACCAACGGCCCAGCGGTGACTGCGGATGGCCAGTGCCTCTATCATGTCGATTCGGGCAGTCGGCAGATTTGGCGGTTAGGGCTGGGTGAAGGACCGGCGATCTGCTCACGCGAGCTGTTTCAGCAACTGAGTGAGGCCGAAGGCTATCCCGATGGCGTGGTGCTCGATAGCGAAGGTTGCTTGTGGGTTGCCTTATGGGATGGTTGGGCGGTGCGTCGCTACTCACCGCAAGGGGACTTGCTATGCCAGATCGACTTTCCTTGCGCGCGGGTGACCAAGATCGCTTTTGGCGGGCCGGAATTGCGTACCGCTTATGTCACCACAGCGCGGACAGGATTGGACGACGCGGCGCTGGCCGCACAACCGCTGGCAGGGGCATTGTTTGCCTTTGACGCGCCCGTCGCGGGTCTGCCATTGCCCGAGGCGCAACTTTCCGTTGAAAAGGTTTCACAATGACTAAGGATGACTGGCTCGGCTATGCGGGCAAACGGGTGATAGTCAGCGGATGCTTTTCGGGGATCGGCCATGCCACCGCGCGGCAATTGGCGGCGCTGGGCGCCGAAGTGCACGGGCTGGATTGGCGGCCTTGCGATCTGGATTTGGCGTCGTTTACGCAAGTCGACCTGCGCGATGTGGCGAGCATCGATGCGGCGGTGGCAGGCTTTGCCGGACAATTCGATGCACTGTTCAATTGTGCCGGCATACCTCATGGCGGGCCACCGTTGGATGTGATGCGGGTGAATTATATTGGCACCCGCTATCTGACTGACACTGTGTTGCCGAAGATGGGGCAGGGCAGCGCCATCGTGAATGTTGCGTCGACCGGCGGCATGGGTTGGCCCGCGCGTTTGGCGGAGTTGACGCAACTGATTGCGGTGGACGGATTTGCGGCGGGCGAGCAATGGTGTGAAGCAAATCTACCGTTTGTGGCCGAGGGTTATCGTTTTTCCAAAGAGGCGATCATTGTTTGGACGATGAAGCATTCCGCCACGCTGATCCGGCAAGGCATCCGCATGAATTGCACTCTGCCCGGCGCGGTCCAAACGCCCATGCTGGTTGAAATTGAAAAGGCCACGCCGACGGCAGTGATCGATCAGGTCGCGCAGCCCATCGGGCGGCGGTCTTCCGCTGATGAACAGGCGACGGCGTTGCTATTTCTGGGCAGTCCGCAGGCAAGCTATATTAACGGAGCGGTGCTGCCCGTCGATGGCGGCTTTATGGCGACGATAGCGTTGCGGTAACGCTACTTCCTCGCCGCTCTCTTAATCGCCTTATCGGTCAATAGCCGCATCGCGGCATAGCCATCGCGGTTTGGATGCAGCCCGTCATTGCCCAGCGCATCGCCGAGACCGCCTTTGCTATCTGCAAGCGCCGGAAAATAATCGACATAAGTGACCTTCCTTTCCACCGCGAGTTTGACCAGCGCCCGGTTGACCGCAGCAATGCGCGGTGAAGGATCGACGTTGGGTCGCGCTATAAATTGTTTTGACGGGGTGATGCTCGCCAGCACAACATTGATGCCGTTCGCTTTGGCAATATCGATCATCGCTCGGATATTCTGGACAATAGCTTCATCGGTGACGGCACCCGTGTTACCCGAAATATCATTGGTTCCGGCCATGATATGCACTACTTGCGGGCGCAGGGCGACGACATCCTGATAGAATCGCAGTAGGATTTGCGGCGTCGTTTGGCCGCCGATACCGCGATCCAAAACGGTCGAGCTGAAGAGCGAGGGATCGCCCAATATCCAGTTCTCGGTGATTGAATCGCCGATAAAAATCACTTTGGGCCGCACGCCGCTTTTTAGGACCGCCGCGTTCTCCGAAGCATAGCGGCACAGCCACGGCCAGTCTTTCGCCTGCCGTTCAGCAGCGACCTTTTGCATGGTGGCAAATTTGGTCATCGCTTCGGGTGGGAGCACCTTCAACAGGTCAGCCAGACTGTTGAATTTCTTCGGCTCCACCATGATGGTGTTTAGCATGGCAAAATCTTGCATTTCTTGGGCCGGGACTACAGCACAGGTGTCCGCCTGTGTCGGCGATTGAAGCGGTTGCGCCTCGGTAGTGCCAACCGATGCGGCCAATGCAACCGCAATTAGTGCGGTACGCCCGATCACTAAAGCTTTCCTGCCTTCAAAAACTCGACCGCAAAGTGCGCCGCGCGGGCGGACAGCGCCATATAGGTCAGCGACGGGTTCTGGTTCGCGCTCGATGCCATCGCTGCCCCGTCGGTGATGAACAAGTTGGGGATGTCATGCGTCTGGTTATATTTGTTGAGGACGGAAGTTTTGGGATCAACGCCCATGTGCGCGGTGCCCATTTCGTGGATCGCGTTGCCGGGTGTGCTCGGCCCTTTGCCCTTGCCCATGATTTGGGCACCAGCCGCCTTCAACATCGCTTCGGCGTCGGCCTGAGCAGCGGTGTTGATCTTGCGATCATTGTCGCCGTGGCTGATATCGATGTGCGGAATGGGCATGCCCCATTTGTCCTTGCGGGTGGCATGTAAAGTTACACGGTTCTCGCGGTTGGGCAGCATTTCGCCGGTGCCGCCCACGAACATGAACCACGGGCCGGGCTTGCGCATCCGTTCCTTCGCCGCCGCGCCAATGCCGACGCCGAAGTTGGCCGTCATCTGCCAATTGGCTCGGAAGGCCATCAGGCCCATGCCATAGCCGCGCAGATAGTCTTCTTGGCTGTCAACATTGCGGAAACGCGGGATGATGTTGGCTTGCGGACGCCGCCCGCTATAATAACGATCCTCAAACCCCGGATACATGCCAAAGGCGAAGGCGCCGCCGACATGATCCATCAGATTGCGGCCAACCATATCCGAACTGTTAGCCAGACCATTGGGGTTAGCTTCGCTCTTTGATGCAAGCAGGATCTGCGCGGTCGGGATGGTCGAAGCGTTCAGGAACACCATCTTGGCGTTGTAGGTTTTGCCCTTCTTGGTCTTGGCATCGATCACGCGGACGCCAGTGACACGGTTGGATTTCGTATCGTGGATCACGCTATGCACGATGGCATCGGTGATGACGGTCAGGTTTCCGGTCTTCATCGCGGCGGGCAGCGTCGCGCTCAGGCTAGAGAAATACGCGCCAAAGCTGCACCCGTTATGGCACTGCGCTCGAAACTGGCAAGGCGCGCGGCCCAGTTCCGCCTGATGATCGCGCACCTCGGTGAGGTTGGCGACGCGCGGCGGAATGACGGTGCGCCCGGGGAATTGCGCCTCAATCTTCTTTTTGAAATCGGCCTCGACATCGTTCATCCCCATCGGCTTCAGGAAATCCCCGTCCGGCAGTTGCGACAGGCCTGCTTTCGAACCCGAAACGCCTGCAAACGCCTCGACATGATCATACCAGGGCGCGAGATCGGCATAACGGATCGGCCAATCTGAGCCGTTCCCGTCCTTTTTATTGGCAGCAAAGTCCAGATCGCTCAAGCGAAGCGACATGCGCCCCCACATCAGCGAACGGCCACCAAGATGAAAGCCGCGGATCCATTCAAAGGGCTTGCCGTCGGGCGTTGAGTAAGGATGCTCGCTGTCCTTCACCCAGAAATTCTTGTTGGCGCTGCTGAAAGGATAGGTGGTGCTCTGGATCGCATAGTCGCGCGCGACTTCGTCCTCGTTCACGCGTCCCTCATTCTCCTGCTCCCACGGCATTAGGCCATCATTATAGTCCGTGCCGTGCTCGATGTTTCTGCCGCGCTCCAGCACGAGTACTTTCAGTCCCTTTTCGGTGAGTTCCTTGGCGACCCAGCCTCCGCTGATTCCCGAACCGACAACGATGGCGTCAAACATGCTCAATTCCCTCCAAAGCTGACATCATGGGCATAGCCGCGCGTGTCGGACGTCACCGCAATCGAAGGCTCCCAAGCACCGGGTGTATGTTCATACCGAAGCTCCTGTGTCGCGCCGGGTTCAGAGAGATAATAGAGTGCAAAAACCAGATTTTTGAACCGCATATAGGCCGGGTTCTTGCCATTGGCTTTGTCAAACGCGGTCAATGCTTCCAGCTGCTTGGCCGGGGGCAGGGCGACGATGCCTTTGGCCGCAAGGTCGATATCATCCAGCAGCTTGGTGAAATCTGCCTGCGTTTTGGCAGAGGCCCAATTGGTCATTAACGTATCAATCCGCTGGGCGACCTTTGCATCGCGCGCGCCGGGTGTATCGGTGCGCGGCATGATGGTCTCAGTAACGGCATCGAGGATGGCGAAATGTGTCGCTCCAAAAAATACTTTCGTGCCCTTCGCCTCCTTGGCATTGCAGGCCGAAAGCGGAACTCCGGCAACGCCGATGGCGAGTAAAGCGCTGGTGATGAAGCCTCGGCGACTCGCGCCTTGTTCAAATAGCTGATACATCTCTTCCACTCCTAACGTCCGGCAATTCTATACAATGAACTTATGCTATTGCAAATGCCATTCAGCGGACCGATATGCCATGGCCAGCGGACACAAAGCGAGAGGGTAGGGCAAATGCAGACTGTTAAGCGGATTTTCAAATGGATCGGCATTTTGCTGCTCTTAGCTATCGTCGGCATTGCGGTCTGGATTGGACCCCGAACCTATAAAGCGCTCTATCCAAGCCGTGTGCATGAAACCGTTCCGCCAGCCGTGCCGACCAGCTTTCCAAGGCCCGCAATCCTGATTTTCTCCAAAACCAACGGTTTCCGCCATGACGAGGCCATCACCGGCGCGAGTGCCATGTTCCGCGACCTCGCCAAGCAAAATGGCTGGAGCGTTTATGAAACCGAAAACGGCGCGGTGCATTCACCAGAACTGTTATCGCGGTTCAAGGCAGTGGTCTGGAGCAACGCCAGCGGGGACAATCTGTCCAATGAACAGCGCGAAGCACTCAAAGCCTATATTGAAAATGGCGGCGGCTTTGTCGGGATCCATGCAGCAGGCGACGGCTCGCACGAAGACTGGGGCTGGTATGTAAAAGAAGTCATCGGCACGCATTTTGTTGGGCACAGCCTGTGGCCGCATTTGGCGCAGGCGGACATCCATGTCGAACAGGCCGATCACCCGGCGATGGCAGGGCTCCCTGCAAAGTGGGTTCGCACAGACGAATGGTATTCGTTCGACAAATCGGTTCGCGCCACGGGCTATGCCGTGCTGGCAACCCTCGACGAGGCTACTTACGAACGCGGCGGGCCCGGGTCGGACAAGCTGGCAATGGGCAATGACCATCCGATCATCTGGAGCCATTGTCAGGGCAAGGGCAGGGTGCTCTATTCTGCGCTTGGCCATAGCGGAGAAGCCTTTGCCGAACCGGAGATGCGCAAGTTCATCACCAATTCGGTCAACTGGGCGATGACGCAAACGCCCTGCGATCCAGCCACGCAGCAGTAATTTATTTCATGGTGCTCAACCGCAGCACCATCACATGCCGGTAAGGCTTGCCCGGATCGATCCGGGCTGAATCCCAGCTTGGCTGGTTTGGCGCGTCGGGGAACTTCTGCGGTTCCAGAACAAAGCCGTCGCCCATGCGGTAGATGCAGCCGTCTTTGCCGATGTTCGTGCCGTCGATGAAATTGCCGGTGTACATTTGCAGACCGGGTTCGGTCGACAGAACTTCGAGGACGCGGCCCGAAGACGGATCTTCGACTCGGGCGGCGAGGCCAGGTTGGCGGGTCAGGCCCTTGTCGAGCACCCAGTTATGATCGTATCCGCGTCCGATGCGTAGCTGTTCGTTTTTGCCGTCGCGCAGGGTATCGCCTAGAATTCTTCCTTTGCTGAAATCAAATGGCGTTCCTTTGACGGGTGCCAATTCGCCCGTCGGGATCAGCGCCTCGTCAACCGGCGTATAGCGGCTTGCGGGCATGGTCAGCCGTTGCGGCATCGCCCCTTGCACCGCGCAATGCCCTGCCATGTTGAACAGCGCATGGTTGGTCATGTTGATGATCGTCGGCTTGGTCGTGGTGGCGGCGAAGGATATGGTCAGGTTGCCCTGATCATCCAACGCATAGGTCACCGTGGCGGTGACTTCGCCGGGATAGCCGCTATCGCCATCGGGGCTGGTGTGCGTGAGCACGACTGAGGCGTTTGCGCCGCTGGTGACGGATTGCACGACCCAGTTCTTGCGGTCAAAGCCATTCCCGCCGCCGTGGAGCGTGTTGGCGCCATTGTTCAGTGGCAGTTGATAGGTGTTGCCATCAAGCGTGAAGCGGCCCTTGGCAATGCGGTTGGCAAAGCGGCCCACGGTGACGCCAAAAAAATCTTGCTTGGCCTCATATTCCTGAACAGTATCATGGCCTAGCACGACATCGGCTTTCTTGCCCTTGCGATCGGGCGCGATCAGCGATTGCAGCGTCGCGCCGTAAGTCAGGATGCGCGCCGAAACGCCGTTCTTGCCCTTCAGCTCAATGACTTCGGCGGCGGTCCCGTCGCGTAAAGTGCCAGTAGGCGCGCGCTCGGCGGTGGCCGCATGGGCGATCCCGCTCATGCCCAGATAAAGCGATGCGCCGAGGAGGCTGATTGCACGGATGTTCATATCATTCTCTCCTGATGCGACTTATGGTCGCAACTCGACAACCGTTACTGAATGTGGCGCGAGGCTCAGCACGAGACTACCATTCTCCGCCTTGGCATTATAGGGCTTTGGCGCAACCGCGTTGGGGGCTTCAAAATTATTGATCGCATTGAAGCTCGCGGCGGTCAGCACTTCACCCACTGCAGAGGTCGCCGTGATGCCGGGGATATTGGCGGTCACGTTGGTGCTGTTGTTGGGATCAAGATTGATCAGCGCCAGCCAAATCTTGCCGTCTTTGCCCTTCGCTGCAACCGCATCGACCTTGGGCAGGGTGATTTTGTCGAACTTATATACCCCAGCATTGAAGCTGATCGGTAGCAATGTCGCATCTTGAAATGGCACGTACATCTTATAGACATGATAGGTTGGCGTCAGGACCATTTTTGGCCCTTCGGTGACGATCATCGCCTGCAACACATTCACCATCTGCGCGATGTTGGTCATCCGCACGCGGTCTGCGTGGCGGGCGAAGATGTTGATGTTCATCGCGGCAGCCATGCCATCACGCAAGGACTGGTCCTGTTGCAGGAACATCTGCTCGGTGCCCGCTTTAGGCTTTAACCAGACACCCCACTCATCGACGACAAGCGCAACATGTTTCTTCGGATCATATTTATCCATGATCTCCTTATGCTTCTTGACCGAGCGTTCCATCCATGTGGTTTGCATCAATACGGTGGCATAATCCTTTTCGCCAAAGCCGGTCGCTAGCTCATTGAACGGCATCGAACCCCAGGTATATTGGTGCAGCGAAATGCCGTTGATGTCCCAATAAATCGGGCTTCGCGTCTTCCACGCCTTCATGATAACTTCGGTGTAGGAAGGATCGGCGCTGTTAGGTCCGGCGGCGATCCGTTTCATACTGTTGGGGCCGCTGGGCAGCGAGTCCATCGGCTTTCCGCTCATCAAGTCTTTGGCGATGAGCGAATAGTCGATCTTGGGCGATGCCTGATCGGGATTATAATTGTGCACGAAATGGGCAAAGCCCTTCATCTTCGTGACATATTCGTCCGCTGTGTTCGGGCCGCCGCAGCCCCACATTTCATTGCCTAATCCCAGATATTTGACCTTATACGGCGCTTTGCGGCCATTGGCGGCGCGCTCCTTGGCGGCGGACGCAGGCGGGACAGCGGTCATGTACTCCAACCACTCCGCGGCTTCTTGAACACTGCCGGACCCCATGTTGACCGAGACATAGGCTTCTGATCCGATTTGCTCGGCAAAATCCATGAATTCATGGGTGCCGAATGTATTTGGTTCGACTGCACCAGCCCAGACGGCGTTGACCGTTGTCTTTCGCTTGGCAGCCGGGCCAATCGCGTCACGCCAATGATATTCATCGGCAAAACAACCGCCCGGCCAGCGGACCACGGGAACCTTGATCTCCTTGAGCGCGCCGACGACGTCACTTCGGACACCGCGCACATTGGGGATTTTGCTGTCCTTGCCGACCCAGACGCCACCGTAAATACCGGTGCCCAGATGCTCTGCAAACTGGCCGAAAATGTCGCGGTTGATGGTTGCGCCGGGCTTATCGGCGCCTATAGTCAGTGGGCCGGGTTCTGCCTGCACCTCTGCCACAGGAGCGGGTGCTGACGCGGTTTGAGCCAAGGCGGGGGCCGATGCCATCAACGCGATTGTCGCGGTAGCTCGCAACAATGGTGCGGATTTCTGGGCGAATTTGAAGAGCATCCTATTAGCCTTTCGATGGGGATTTTATTGTATGAGTTAATATGATTCCGACTAAGGCTTCAACCCCTGTTCGAAAAGGAATCGCAGCATCGTTTGGCGGACCATCTGATTGCCGATGCTTCCGCTTTTGATGTCAAAGCTGTGCTCGGCATACGGCATATGGATCAAACGCGTCGTCACACCGGCTGCGCGCGCCTTTGCTGCAAAGGCGTCGGCGGCAGCCTGTTCCAACAGATGATCGGACTGTGGGATGATCAACAGTGTTGGCGGAGCTTTAGCGGTGATGTGGCTGGACGCATCGATAGCTGTATAGCGGTCCGGAAACTGATCGGGGGTGCCACCGGTGTAGCGCGTTGTCATCATGCGCGCGAACCGGCCGACAATTATATCTGGATTATGATACATCCGCGCCGGATCGACAACGGGATACAGCGCGGCGGTTGCGCGGATAGTGGGCAATACGCCAGGGCAGGCGGGTTTCAATGTTCCGGCATTAGCCATATATGAGACATTCAGAACAAGATTGCCGCCTGCCGATTCACCCCACAAGGCAAGCCGTTCGGCGTTGCCACCATAGCGTGCAGCATTGGCATTGGCCCAGACAAGTGCACAGCCAAGCAGCGGGTGCGTAACATTCCAGGTTGGTTGTTTCTCTGACGACAGTGGATATTCAAACGACATCACCAGATAGCCGCGCTCGGCAAACCAGCGATAGTCGGATTGGCGTTGCTTCAGCGTTTCTGCACCCCAGCCACCGCCGTGGATATAGATGAAGACGGGGGCCAAGTTTCCATCAGTCCTCGCCTTAGGACGATAGAGGTCGATCGGCAGATTTTGCGCGCCATGCTTCGCATAAATCACTGTTTCAGGCGTCAAAGATGGATCGTTTTGGGGATGGGAGAAAAGTGCTTGCGTCACGCTAATCTTGGCGCCGTGCGCCGCGGCGACGCTGATCTGCTGCACTGGAACGGCTGTCATGCCGATTGCGGCAAATAAGGCGAGCGTGGCAACGAAGAATGTGCTCCGTTTGCGATTGCTGCGCCAACGCCAGA
Source organism: Sphingomonadaceae bacterium PASS1 (assembly GCA_002255985.1). Taxonomy (GTDB): domain Bacteria; phylum Pseudomonadota; class Alphaproteobacteria; order Sphingomonadales; family Sphingomonadaceae; genus Sphingorhabdus_B. The sequence continues at coordinate 283,096 of NKIR01000001.1, read as the reverse complement.
ATGCCCATATTGCACCGAACAAGGGCAACAATATGGTCCAAAGGCCAAAGATGCCCGTCAGCATTGGACCTGCGATCCCGAGAACGGGAATGGACGGAATGAAACTACCTATTGTCGCAAGCCCAAACAATCCTAGCAGTGCATTGGCCAAAAACCGCAAAACCCGTTTCATCCCAATACTCCCTTACAGACACACAAAAGGCGCGAGCATCCGAAGAAGCCCGCGCCTTTAATAAGCTCAGTTCTGATTAGCGCGAACCGAACGCGAAGCGAAGGCTTACACCGATCTCGCGCGGGAGCGAAGCCGTCACCGTGTTATAACCGCTCGGGGCAACAGCGTAGGGGGCGTAAACATTGTTCGGCACATTGGTGCGCGCGAGCTCCACCTGCTTGTCGAACACATTCTTGGCATAGAAGCCCAGATCCCAGACACCCTCTTCTCCGGCTACGCCGGCAAAGAGATCGAGAATTGCATAAGAGGGTGTGCTCTTGGAAACGCCCGCCGAAGCGAAGTTACCAAAATTGGGGTTTTTGCCTCTGTAGCTCAAGTTAAAGCGCAAATATGCGTCGACCGATCCAAGTGGCACAGTATAGCTACCATTGGTGGTCACCGACCACGGCGAATCCTGATTTAGCACTTGACCGGAAGGCGACGTGCAGAAGTTGATCGGGTTTGCTGCCGAGATAGCCGGTTGTGCTGGATCGTTACACGGCACCAGGGCGCCCTTTGACTTGATTTTCGAGTAGCCAAGATTAGCACCCAATGACAGATTGTCGATTGGCTGGGCAGCAACTTCCAGTTCAAACCCGCGCACTTGCGAATCAACATTGCGATAGAAGGCCAAGCTGGTCGTTGCTACCCTGCCCGAAACGGTATTCCAATAGCGCACACCTTCGAAGGTCGTCAGCTGATTGCCATAGTCGATCTGGAACACCGCCGCGTTGACGCGCAGATTGCGTCCCCAGCTCGACTTGACACCGAGTTCGTAGGACTTCGCTTTTTCAGGAGCCGGCGATGTCAAATTCACGGGCAAGCCCGGGTTATTAATCGCTGGCAGGCCGGTGCGGAACGAACTTCCGGTCGTCGCATAGACCATCAAGTCATCGGTGAACTTATGGGACAGAGAGAAGTTATACAGCGCGGCTGAGTATTTGTCATTGTTGCTCTGGCTCGCATTGGCAATTCCGGCTGGGATCGGAGAATCGCATACGCCTGCATAAGTTGGGCTTGTAATGAGGGCAGGGCTGATGGACCCACACGTCGGGACGAAGGGGCGGAACGGCGCCGGGACGCTCAACAGAACAACAGCGTAAGGAGCAACACTGGTCCGTGCCGCAAAGGTTGTGATATTCAGATCCACTGGAACACGGTCACGGACGATTGCCAAGCCGCCGCTCAATTCGGTTTTCTCATCGATGTGGAACTTCAGATTGCCGTAAAATGAATCGAACACCTGGCCAATGCCAATATTTGTGGAGCTGTTCAAAACGTAGGCGGGGTTTGGCGTAGTAACCGACCCAGGGAGGGCGTTTGGCGGTCCGAAGGCTCCGGCCAGATAGGTCGGCGCATCGAAATTGATTGTGCCGTCTGAATGTTTGGAGAACCAACCAATGTCGTATTCGAACGGCCGATCAGGGTCAGGCATCGACGAGAAGCGGACTTCATGCGACGACCATTTGGGCAGGCTCAGATTGCTTGGGGAGGTGTAAGATTCGAAGCCGGGAATCATGTTAAGTGGGTCCGAGCTTGTGAAGCTGGCAGGGCTGCGATTGAACTGACGCCCAAAATTATATGTTAACTTCTGTCCGAACACTTCCCAACTGGCGTTGACCGTGAGCAGGTCTATTTTTTCCTTGAACTTGCTCGGCGCGTCCTGAACCGATGCACGGTCGGCAAGCGTCAGGGCCGGACCGTTGAAATTGGCCGGAATGGCACCAAGGCCTCCAAAAAACGCAACCGGAGATGCCGGAGCACCGGGGCTACCGGTTCCCACGACCTGCGTATAGAACAACTTGTCCGTGGTGCGGCGCTGGTACATTGCTTCGACCGATAACGTATCAGTCGGTGTGAAGAGCGCTGTGGCGCGGAAGGATCGATCTTTATATTTGGGGTTGATTGAGCTGTTAACACTGTGAACCCGATTTCCTTCGCTGTTCTCGATATTAGTAGCGAGGCGAATTGCGAGTACATCCTTAACTACAGGCACATTCACCGCTGCTTGTATGTCCCAATGATCGGCTGATCCGTAGAACCCCTGAGCGAAGCCTCCAAATTCCGTTAGATTCGGCTTTTTGGTGGTAAGTGTAATGGCTCCCGAAATCGATGGCGCACCACGCGATGTACCCTGTGGCCCGCGCAGCACTTCGATCTGGCCTATGTCAAAAAGTGACACGATAGTATTGCCGGGATCGAATGGGACTTCGTTAAAATAGATAGGCGTAGCCGGTGTGCCCGAACCTGGACGCCAAGCAACGCCACGTAGTGAAACCTGAGTGGCGGCGTTATTATTTACTAACGTTAAACCAGGTGCCAGCTTGGAGATTTCGTCGGCCGAAGTGATTGCAAGCTTCTGAAGCGATTCACCCGTCACAACCTGCACACTTACCGGAACGTCCTGCAGTCTCTCATCCGCGCGGCGCGCGGTGACAATGATCTCATTGTCGTCAGCGGTCGCCTCATCTGCAGGTGCTTCTTGCGCAAAAGCAATCGATGGCAGCGCGAGCGCAAGTGCGGTTGTCGCAAAAAGCGAACGCATTATTCTCTTAGACATTAAAATCCCCTCCTAAATGCACCTGATCCATATTTTTCACGTAATACGCAGGATTATTTTTCACGTAATACGCAGGATTCGGAATCTTTAATAACACTGCCCGTCAATAATGCAATGAGGCAATCGCATTTAACTTGCCATTCCGCGGTCGTTAACCAAACCTATCGGCAGAATCCCTTACGGTTTCCACAACAATTTTGCGCATATGTCACGGTTCAGTGTCATTCTCGCTCTACATTAATTGCCTGTATATGCGTCCAGCACTCAAGAATCGGTTGCATTGAATCCAGTTAATGCAATAGGCCATGTTCATTGATTGAGCGTCAGCCACTGAGCTCGCTGCGCCAACGATGCCCAGGAGAGTATTTTGACAAGCACAACCAACATTGCGCGCAAGGCGGGGAACAAGTCTGTCCGTGTCGGCGAAGACGGCTCGGTATGGATTGAGGGCTATCGCTGCGGCGCGTGCGGGGCGGTGATGCCGGTGCAGACCATCGCGTGCCGCTCCTGCGCCGGCCGCGTGGCCCCAGAAGCCTATCGTTCGCCAGAAACGGGGACACTTTATACCTGGTCAGTGGTGCACCGCAGCTATCCGGGCGTTGCGGTTCCATTTGTGTCGGCGATTGTTGATTTGGATGGCGGACTGTCCTTCAAGGGCACGCTGAAGGGTGTTCCGTTTGAGGCGCTTCAGGCGGGTATGCCCGTACGTCTGGTGTTCGATGATGCTGGCGGAGCGGTCGATGGCGATGGCCATCCCTATGTCGGCTTTCATTTTGTCGCAGGAGACGCATCATGAGCGATGCGTATATCGTTGGTGCGGGAATGATCCCCTTTGGCCGCTATCCTGATCGCACTTATTTCCAGCTCGCCGCCGACGCGACGTTGATGGCGCTGGATGATTGCGGGCTGTCGATCAAGGATGTTGGCGTAGTTTATGCCTCGTCCACCTTCAATGCGGCATCCATGCTGGGGCAAAAGATGCTCCAACAGATCGGCCAGACCGGTGTGCCTGTTATCAATGTTTCAAACGCCTGTGCCTCTGGCGCGACGGCGGTGCGCGAGGCGTTTGTTGCAATCAAAAGCGGGCTTTATGATGTAGTGCTGGCAGTCGGCGCGGAAAAGAACCCGCGCGGAATGCTTGCGGGTTCTCCCGTTGATGGCCCGCCGCCCGAAGGGCTGTTCGGCTCAGTCTCGATGCCTGCGCTCTTTGCAGAAGCGGGGATGGTGCATGCCAATGCCTATGGCACGACGATTGAGCAATTCGCGCAAGTAGCAGTAAAGAACCACCATCACGCCACGATGAACCCTAAAGCGGCTTACCGCAAAGAAACCCCGCTGGAAGAAGTGCTAGCGAGTGAAATGATAGCCTATCCGCTGACTAAGCTGATGTGTTCGGCCAATGTCGATGGTGCTGCCGCGCTCATACTGGTTTCAGAAAAGAAGGCGCGCGAGCTTGGGTTGAGCCGTGCGGTCCGATTGCTCGGATCAGCGCTGGCCTCTGACCCGTTCGAGCCGCGCAATCCTGATATGCTCGATCCCAATTCGGTGACGCGGCTTGCCGTGGCGCAGGCGTATGAAATGGCGGGGATGGGGCCGGAGGATATGGATCTGGTCGAACTGCATGATTGCTTCGCGGTTGCGGAAATCCTGCATTACGAAAATCTTGGCCTGTGCGCCGATGGTGAAGGCGGGGCGTTTATCGATTCGGGGGCGACGGCTCTAGGTGGTCGTATCCCAGTCAATGTGTCGGGCGGGCTGTTATCCAAGGGACATCCGATTGGCGCAACCGGCGTTGCCAATATGGTCGAGATTATCGACCAATTGCGCGGTGAAGCAGGCGCGCGGCAGGTGGATGGCGCGAAAATCGGCATGACCCATGTTCTTGGCTTTGGCACGGGCTCGGCGGCGGGCGTCCATATTTTTGAAAAGGCTTGAATGATGAGCAACGGATGGATTGATCTGAACGGTCAGGTTGCGGTGGTCACCGGGGCTGCATCAGGCATCGGCAGGGCGGCATGTGTGGCACTGGCAACTGCCGGGGCTAAGGTGGTTGCGCTCGACCTTGATTTGCAAGGTGCACAGGCAGTAGCGACGGCCGTCAACGGCGCAGCGCATGGACTGGATGTGACCAACGCGGCAGAATGGCATGTAGTCGCCGAATGGATTCAGACCGAATTCGGACGTCTTGATATTCTTGTTAACAGCGCCGGGATTGCGCTAAAGGATACCGTTGGTGATGTTGACCTTAGCAATCATCACAAGACCTTTGCTATCAACGTCGAAGGTACGCTGCTTGGCATGCAAGTGGCGCTTCGCTTTATGCGCCCCCAGGGCAAAGGCGCGATCATTAACCTTTCTTCCACCGCCTCGCTAAAAGGCAATCCCAACATGGCGTCTTATGGCGCGAGCAAAGCGGCAGTCGCTCATTTCACGCGCAGCGCGGCATTGGAAAATGTGCGTGCGGGGCATGACATCCGGATCAATTCAGTCCACCCGGGATTGATCGAAACAGCAATGGCGGGCGAATTTTACGGGATATTGGAAAAAATCGGCTCGCCTGATGCGCTCCGTACCATGATGACGACAGGTCGCCCCGGTCGTCCCGAAGAGGTCGCTGATCTCATCCTCTATCTAGCATCGGACCGCGCCAGCTTTATCTCGGGCGCGTCCATCGTCATCGACCGCGCAGCTAGCGCCTAATTTTTTACTGGAACCTTACGTGAACGATCCCCTTCTTGAACCATTCAAAACCAAAAACCTGACCTTCAAGAACCGCATGGTCCACGCGCCGACAACGATGAACATGTCGGATGACAAGGGCTATGTCACCCGTCAGGCGGTCGGCGCCTATGAGTCGCTGGCAGCTGGCGGTTTCGGCGCGGTATGCGTTGGCGCGACCAACGTGCGTTGGGACGGGCTGATCAACGAGCGCATGCTGGGCATTTATGATGACACCTATATCATCAGCCACCGCGAATTGGTCGAAGTCATCCATCACAATGAATCGCTTGCGGGTATTCAGCTTTTCTACGGCGGGCTGATCCCCGGCGTTGGCGCGTCGTTTCCGTTAGAACCCGGCAAAGGCTGGATTCCCGGCACTGTTGCTTGGGGGCCAAGCGGCAAATACCCGATCGGCAACCAGCAGCCGGGCGTCGTGCCGACCGAGGTATACAAGCAACTGGTCGAGGACTTCGCTCAGGCGGGGCGCCGCGCCCGCGAGGCTGGATACGATTATATCTCGTACCATTTCTGTCACGGCTCATTGCCACATGTTACTTTGTCGTTGCTCGAAAATCAGGGCCGCGATGATGAATATGCCGACCATTTTCTGTTCTGCGAACAGATTTTGCAGCGCACGCAGGAACTTTGCGGCAAGGATTTTCCACTGATCCCGCGCATGGTTTGCGATGAAAATTACGAGGGCGGGGCCGACATCGACTATTTCGTCGACAATTATGCCACGCGCTTACATGCGCTGGGCGTTGACGGAATTGACTGTACTTTTGGATCGATGTTGCCCGCCAAAAGCCGCAACCCGGAAGTCTCTTCAGGACAATATATCGGCGGCGGATTCTATGTGCCGAACTTGGTCACCTTGCCCAGTGTCAAGAAGCTTCGCGCTGGCTTGATCGCCAAAGGCATCGACATGCCGCTGATGGGATCGTGCAACGTCAATACGCCCGAACAGATGCGCGCGATGATAGGGGAAGGGGCGGCAGATTTTATCGCCAGCTGCCGCCAATCGCTCGAAGATCCCGATTTCCCGCGCAAGATCACTGAAGGCCGCGAGGAGGAAATTCGCAAGTCGACCCGCACCGGGGCTTCGCTGATGACGGGCAATATCTTCGCCAAAGGTATGGCAGGCTCAGCGCAGAACGCCGCCTTTGGGCGTGACCGTGAATATCGCATCCAGAAAACCCCGGCTCCCAAGCGCGTCTATATCGCGGGCGGCGGGTCGGGCGGGATGGAATATGCCATTACCGCCCATGCGTGCGGCCACGATGTCACTATCTTTGAAGCGACCGGTGAGCTCGGCGGGGTGATGAACTGGGCAGGCAATTACAAAACGCTGCGCAATATGGAGCAAATTGCCTATCAGCCCCAGTGGCACCGGTTGATGGTCACCAAAGCGGGCATCGCGGTACGCTTGAATACCGAACTGACAGTTGAGGCGATTCTCGCCGACAAGCCCGATGTGGTGGTCGTTGCAACCGGCGCAAAGCCTGCCATACCGTCTGTTCCGGGGCTGGACGCAGCACTTGCAAGCGGCTTTGCTCGGACGATTGACCGAGTGTTGGGCCAGCCGTCTGACCCGCTGCCTGATGGCAATCTGGTTCTTTGGGGCGCGGGCGAAGGCATTGAACTCGGCCTTGATCTTGCACAAGCTGGCCGGATTATACGCCTACTCGATCCCGGAGAAGTGCTAGTGCCGTCCAACTATCTGGGTTCGCGCATGGCTGCCGTAAATATATGGGCTGCAGCGGCGGGCCTTGTCACTGAACAGGGCGTCACACTGAGCGAAGTCCGCGAAGGCGAGGTCGTTGTCAATCACGCTGATGGCCGCACCGAAACCATTACATGTGCGGCGCTGATCATCGCGCCGGGTCGTGTCGCCTATGACCCCTTTTCGGGCAAGCTCAACAAATCGGGCGTCCGGTTGCAAGTGGTCGGCGATGCGCGCACGCCGCGTTCTTATGGCAATGCCATCCACGAAGCCGCTTATCTGGCACGTAATATCTGAACGGAGTGAAATGATGCTTGATTGGCTAACCGATGATCAGCGCGCACTGCGCGACATGGCTGAGGCGTTTGCCCGCAAGGAAATTGAGCCGATTGCGAACCAGATCGACATGGAGGAGCATACTCCCGACGAACTGGTGAAGAAGGCGGCGGAGCTTGGCCTGTACGGACTCTATACGTCGCAGGATTATGGCGGGTCCGGCGCGGATTTGGTGTCGGTTTGTCTGGTCAGCGAAGAACTCGCCAAGGCCAGTCCTGCGTTCGCAGGAATGCTGACCGTGCAGATAGTGCTCTGCCCAAAGGCGGTCGAAATCCTCGGCACCGAAGAGCAGAAACGGCGCATCCTGCCCGCCAGTGCGAGCGGCGAACGCTTGATGGCCTATTCGCAAAGTGAGCCAGCAGGCGCGGCGAACATCGGCAGCCATTTGACGAAAATCGTCCCCGATTCTGGTGCGAATGATGGCTTCCGGCTCGATGGTTCCAAACTCTATTGTACGCAAGGCACCGCGATGACGTGGCTTGTCATGGGCAAAACCCGCGCGCGCGACGGGGCTGAGGGCTATGGTTGCGTGATCGTCGAGCGCGATGACGCCGGCTTTGAAATCGCGCCGCATGAGGACAAATTGGGCTGGCGCGGGACCAACACCGGATCGATCGCCTTCAACAATGTGCGAATCGAAGAGGATGATATTCTCGGTGACCTCTTGAAAGGTGGCTTCTCACATCGCGCCGCGAACCACGCTAATCTGCTCGCCCATGTCGCCACGTCAATCGGCTGCGCGCAGGGTTTGTTCGACAAGACCATCGCCTATGTGCAGGATCGCAATCTTTACGGAAAACCAATGTCCGAGCTGCAGCCGCTGGGTTACTGGCTAGCCGAGGCCCACGCCAAAATCGCCGCTTGCCGTGCGCTGCTCTATGATACAGTCCGCCAGTTCGAAGCAGGCACAGTCGCGCCAGAAGCGGGCAATATCTGCAAGGCGTTCATCGGCGAAACCTGTTTCGACGTGTGTGTGAAGCTCGTCCAGATGTGGGGCGGCAGCGGGATCATGAACTCAACCGGCGTCAACCGCTATATGCGCGATGCACGGGCGAAATGCGTGGCTGAGGGCGCAACCGAAATGCACTATGCGATCATCGCCAACCAACTGCTGCACGGCCAGCCGACGTTGGTGCCGAGCAATATTGTTAAGGCGGCAAGCGCCTGAATTGAGGAGAAGCCAATGGCGCGCATATTGAAACGGACTGTCTATGTCTTTCTCGCGATTTTTGCGCTCCTTGCCATCGCCGCTTTGTGGGCGGTTGGGCCCGGCAATGCGGGGCGGATGTTTTTTGACATTGGCATCACCTATGACAAAGACGCTCCAAAGTTGCCTGAACTCAAACAGCCTGCAATTCTCATTTTCTCCAAAACCAACGGCTTTCGTGACAGCAACCAGATTGCAACCGCCAACGCCGCGCTCGAAAAAATCGCCAAGGATAAGGGTTGGGCGAGCTTCACCACCGAGAATGCCGCCGTTTTTAATGCGGAGCAACTCGCCAAGTTCAAGGCTGTCGTCTGGAACAGCACCAGCGGCGATGTGTTGACGCCTGAACAACGCGCCGCCTTCAAAGCCTGGATGGAAGCGGGCGGAGGTTTTGTGGGCCTGCACGGCGCGGGCGGCGATCCATCCTACAAATGGCAATGGTATGTCGATGACTTGATCGGCGCGCAGTTCATCGGCCACACGCTCAGCCCGCAGTTCCAGCAAGGGCGGTTGGTGATCGAGGATCAAACGCATCCCGCGACCAAGGGGCTTGGTGCGGAATGGGTGCGCGAAGAGGAATGGTATAGCTTCGACAAAAGCCCGCGCGCCAAGGGCTACCACATCCTCGTGACGCTGGATGAGGCGAGCTATTCCCCGCGTGAGAAAATCCCGCTGCTGGTCGATAAGGACCTGCGCATGGGTAAGGATCACCCTATTGTCTGGACCCACTGCCTCGGCAACGGCCGCGCCTTTTATTCAGCGCTGGGGCATCGTGCGGAATCTTATGCCGAGCCTAAGCATCTAGCGATGATTGCAGGCGCGATCAGCTGGGTGGCGGGGATCGAGGGGCCGGAGTGTGATGCAGGGAAGTAAGTAGTGGCGTTTGTCCGCTAAATTCCCAGCACCTTCGCCGCATTGTCGTGCAAGAACTTCGGCCACACCTCATCCTTGAACGGCACGTCATCCATTTCTTTGAAGATGCGGTCGAGCGTCAGGCCCATCGGGAAATAGCCTGCATAGATGATCTTCTCGGCACCGCGCGTGTTGGCGAAGTCGATGATTTCCTTGGGCCAATATTTTGGCGCAAAGGCTGAGGTCGAATAATATAAATTGGGCCATTTGAGCAGCAGCTTGACCGCAAGGTCTACCCAAGGGTCCGCGCCGTGGCGCATCACGAATTTCAGTTCGGGAAAGTCATAGCAGACCTCGTCGATCAGCTCGATCTTTTGCGCGGCCAGCGGGATGCGCGGGCCGGGGACGCCGGTGGTGCAGAATACTGGGATATTCAGCTCACAGCATTTGGAATAGATCGGATACCAATGCTTGTCGTTGATCGGACAGGGCGGGTTTTGACCTGATGGGAACATCGATACGCCCTTTAAGCCATATTCGTTAAACGCGTTCTGGATGTCGCGCACCGCGTCCATACCGCGATGAGGGTTGGTGGGCATGATGCCGACAAAGCGGTCGGGATAAAGTTTGAGTGCGCCCGCCGTGCGGTCGTCATTGGTGTGTATCACGCCGACACGGATGTTGTGCTTGTCCATCTCGGCGAGGGTTTCCACGATGCTGGTGTCGCGATCAACGTCGTCGGCCAACTCGCCGGGCAAATCCTTGAACATATATTCTGCTGGGTGCTTGTCCCACTTCACCTTCTCGCTGGCGACAAGTGGCGCATGGGTGCGATCACGAAAACCAATAAGCGTGTCGATGGCGGCAATGTCGCGGGGACGGGGCATAAACAATCTTTCAATCAGAGCGTCAGAATCAATTAATGCAACAGGGGATGTGTATTGTAAAGCGCCGCATAGTCGGGCAAGGAGAGTCGGCACTTTTGCCAAAAGGGTAGAGTTTGACCGACGCAGTGTCATCACCAAAAGCCGACACGCGAGGCGCAGCGATATTGCGGCGCTGGCGCGACCAATTGCGCGCGCCGGTGATAGGTGCACCGATGTTCCTTGCGTCGGGGGTCGAGCTTGTGATTGCTCAATGCACCAGCGGGATTATCGGCACAATACCGGCTTTGAACGCGCGGCCATCGGCACAGTTTGATGACTGGTTGTTTGAAATTGAAGCGGCGTTGGCGGAGTGGGATCGCGACCATGCCGAAACCCCTGCCGCCCCCTTTGGCGTCAACCTAATCGTCCACAAAAGCAATCCCCGCCTGGAGGAAGATTTGGCGCTGTGCGTGGCGCACAAGGTGCCGTTGGTCATTAGCTCGATGGGCGCGCGCGAAGATGTGAATCAGGCGGTGCAGGCCTATGGCGGGGTCACGCTGCACGATGTGACCAACCAAGCGCATGCGCGCAAGGCGATTGAAAAAGGCGCGACCGGATTGATTGCGGTTGCCGCCGGGGCGGGCGGCCATGCGGGGATGCAGTCGCCCTTTGCGCTGGTTGAGGAATTGCGCGCCTGGTGCGACGGGCCGATTGCTTTGGCTGGCGCGATTGGTACAGGCCGCGCGGTCGCGGCGGCGCGGATGATGGGAGCGGATTTTGCCTATATCGGATCGGCCTTTTTGGCTACGGAGGAAGCGCATATTTCGACGGCGCAGAAGGCCGCAGTAGTCGAAGCGACGGCGGCAGACATAGTTTATACTCCAGCGTTCAGCGGCACGCCCGCCAACTATCTGCGTTGCTCGATTTCGGCGACGGGGCTTGACCCGGATAATCTGCCAACCACGCGGCGCGCGATTGATGTGGCGGCCCAAGACGGTGCGGCCAAGACATGGACAGACATTTGGGGCTGTGGACAGGGTGTGGGTTCGTCCCACTCGGTGGAACCGACGGCAGTTCTGGTTGACCGAATTGTGCGAGACTATGAAGATGCGATTGCAAACTGAGGTGATAGCGTGAATTTTGATTATACCGACGACCAAAAGGCGCTGAAAGAAGAAGCGCGGCGGTTTTTGACCGCTGCTTCGCCGTTGACGGTGGCGCGTGCGGTGCTGGAAAATCCGGGCGATGGTTATGACACGGCATTGTGGGGCCGCATTGTCGAGCAAGGCTGGTGCGGAGCGACCATCCCCGAATCTTATGGCGGGCTGGGGCTTGGCTATGTCGAATTGTGCGCGCTGGCAGAAGAATTAGGCCGTGCGGTCGCACCCGTGCCATTCGCTTCGAGCATTTATTTCTTTGCCGAGGCGCTGATGCTGGTGGGCAGCGAGCAACAGAAATCAGAATTGCTGCCCTTGGTTGCAAGCGGCGAACTGATCGGCACGCTGGCAGTAGCCGAAGGTGCAGGTGTGCTTACTGAAGCGCGAATATCGGCAAAAGTTTCCGGCGGGAGAGTTTTTGGCACCAAGCTACCGGTAGCGGACGGCATGGCGGCGGGGCGTGCGGTTGTCTTGGCGCAAGGTGACGATGGGGGAGACACGGGGCTTGGGCTCTATCTCGTCGATCTGATTGGCGAAGGCGTGTCTCGCGAAGCGGTCTCCAATATAGATCCCACACGCGGAGCCGCACGGATCAGCTTTGACGGTGCCCCCGCCGAACTGCTCGGCGAAGCAAGCAAGGGGCTGGAAACACTTCACCGCATCCAAGAACGCGGCGCGATCTTGCTGGCATTTGAACAATTGGGCGGCGCGGACCGATGCCTCGAAATGGCGCGCGATTATGCGCTGGAACGCTATGCCTTTGGCCGCCCGATTGGTAGCTATCAGGCGATCAAGCATAAGCTGGCGGATGTATTCGTGAAGAATGAAGTCGCGCGCGCCAATGCCTATTATGGCGCTTGGGCGCTTTCGACCGATGCGCCTGAATTGCCGGTTGCGGCAGCGGCAGCGCGCGTCGCTGGCTCAGCGGCCTATTGGATGGCGGCCAAAGAAATGATCCAGACTTATGGTGGCATCGGCGTGACATGGGAGGCGGATTGCCATTTCTTTTATCGCCGCGCACGGCATCTGGGCCTTGTCATCGGTGCCCCGCGTGATTGGAAACGCAGACTTGCCGACAGTTTGGAAGCACGCGTCAATGCGGAGAAACAGCCATGAATTTCGACGATAACCCGCAGGAAGCCGCCTATCGAGCCACCGTGCGTGCGTGGATCGAGGCAAACGCGCCCGATATGTCGGTACTCGCCCCCGAAGAACGCCGCCCTTGGCAGGATAAGCACAAGGCCATCGCCACCGTCTGGCAGGCGACCAAAGCCGATGCGGGTTACGCCTGTATCTCCTGGCCCAAAGAACGCGGCGGGGCAGGCGGCACGGCCATCCAGGAAGCGATCTTCAATCAAGAAGAAGCGCGCGCCGGGGTGCAGTTTACGTATTTCATGACCGGGCAGCACATGCTGCTGCCCGCGCTGATGGAGCATAGCAGCGACGAAGCCTCGCTCGCCCGCGTCGCGCCCGCCGTGCGCGGTGATGAAATCTGGTGCCAGCTCTTTTCGGAACCGTCGAGCGGCTCCGACTCAGCCGCCACCCGCACAATGGCGGTGCGCGATGGTGACCATTGGGTGCTCAACGGCCAAAAGGTTTGGAACAGCGGCGCACAGGCATCTGATTATGGCATGGTCATCGCTCGCACCGATGCGGATGTGCCAAAGCATAAGGGGCTATCGGCATTCTGGCTGGATATGAAGACCCCGGGTCTTGAAGTTCGCCCGATCAAGATGATGTCGGGCGATAGCGAGCTGAATGAGGTTTTCCTTGAAGATGTTCGCATCCCCGCCAACCAGATGATTGGCAATCCCGGCGATGGCTGGAAAGTGGTCATCTCCACGCTGATGAACGAACGTGCGGCCTTGGGGTCGGGCACGGGGTTGACCTGGCGCGACATTATGGAGGTGGCGCGTAATAGCCCGGCCTTTGATGGCACCACGCTCGAAGACCCCGCCTTCCGCGAATGGCTGGCGGACTATTATGTTGGCTCCGAAGCGATCCGGCTTTTGAGCTTCCGCACGCTGACTGCCTTGTCGCACGGTAAAGCACCGGGGCCAGAGGGATCGGCGGGCAAGCTGCTCTGGGCGACGCAAACGCAGGAATTGACCAATCAGGCGATGGATATTCAGGATCATTTCGGCCTGATTGATGATCCCGAGATTGCGATGCTCAACGGCGGTTTCCAGCACCGTTTTCTATGGGCGCCCGCGCTGAGGTTGGGCGGCGGCACTGATGAGATTATGAAGAATATTATTGCGGAACGCGTCCTCGGCCTGCCCGGCGACGTGCGTGTGGACAAGGCTGTACCGTTCCGCGAAATTCCAACTGGACGTTGATGGAGACGATTATGAACATCAATCACACACGCGAACGTGGCTATAATAGCCTTCCCATACCCTTTGGTTGGTTCGGCGTTGCCATGTCGGACGAGATTGCAGCTGGCGCGATCAGGACGATGAATTACTTCGGCACCGAATTCGTCATGTGGCGCGGCGAAGATGGCGTGCTGAACGCCGTCGATCCGTTCTGCCCGCATCTGGGCGCGCATCTGGGTGTCGAAAGTACCGTCAATGGCAATGATCTGCGCTGTGCCTTCCATCATTGGAGTTTCAGCGGCCAAGGTGCCGTGACCAACATTCCCTATACTGACACGATAGCCCCCCGGCTGAAACGACAATGCCTGCCCACATGGCCGGTAAAAGAACAGGATGGCGTGGCCTTTGTCTGGTATCATCCGAACAAAGCAGAGCCTAAATGGGACGTAGCGGCGATGCCGACCTGCCCCGAAGATGGTGAATGGGTGCTGCATTCGACCTATGAATGGATCATCAATATACATGTTCAGGAAATTACCGAAAACGGTCAGGATCATGCCCATTTCAACGCGGTCCACGGCGTTACTGGCCCGGCAGAGGGCGATTTCAAGATCGACGGTTGGGTGCGGTCGAACAAAGTCGTCGCCGAAATGGTCACGCCGCGCGGGCCGATGACCGGGATTATCGACGTTACTGCGACCGGCCCCGGCCAGTCGATTACCGAGTTCAAGGACGTAACGCATGTCGTCCATAACCAGCAGCAGACGCCGATTGACGCTGAGCACACACATCTGCGCTGGCAAATGTATCATGCGCCGGGCCTAAGCGAAGGCCGCATTCGTGTGACCGACGCCCGCATCCGCGATCTGGTGAAGCAGGTCAATCAGGATATTCCGATCTGGAATGCTAAAATTTTTCAGACAGAACCACTGCTGGTGAAAGGCGACGGGCCGATTTTGGCGTACCGGCGGCAGTATCAGAAGTTTTATGAGTTTGAGGGGTAAGGCGGTTGCGAATTTGGCGTCTGACTAAAGCTGCACTGCTGCTGTTACTGCTTGGATTGCTTATCGTTTTGGCTGTCCTATACTATCAGGGCAAACAAGCTCCGCGCGCCAATTCGCCTTATGTCGCACTCGGAAGCTCATTCGCTGCCGGCCTCGGTCTTGGTGCGCGAGAAACTGGAAGTCCATTCATTTGCCAGCGGAGCGCCAATGGCTACCCCAAACAAATTGCGCGGATGACAGGGCTGTTGCTGACCGACATGAGTTGCTCTGGCGCCACGACGCACCATGTTGTGCGCGGCGGGCAGGTGTTTCTTGGCCCGCAAATTGACGCAATCGGTCCTGCAACACGCCTTATAACATTGACCGCTGGCGGTAATGATATCGCTTATATCGGAGATCTGACGGCAATGGCCTATCAGCGCCAAGGTGGGATTCCGGGCTTCCTGGTTGGACAATTTTGGAAAGGCGCAAAGCCGGTCGATAACGGGGATTTTGCGACGTTGCGGTCAGATTTGGTCTCGACCTTACGCAAAATCCGCGGACGCGCACCAAAGGCGCAGATCATTGTTGTGACCTATCCCGCGATACTGCCCGAAACAGGCACATGTAGCCAATTAGGCATAGATGCAGCCCAAGCCGACATGATGCGACCAGTCGCTTTAAGGCTTGCGAACGTTACGCGCAGTGCTGCGAAAGAGGCAGGGGCAACCGTGGTCGATATGGCGACGCTTTCGAAAGACCATGATGCCTGCACCACCCAGCCATGGGCGAATGGATCGGCACCGACACAGGGTGTGGCTTTCCATCCCACTTTGGCTGGTACAAAGGCGACTGCTGCGCAGATTATGACAAAATTGAAAGAGGATATTCGATAATGACCGAACCAGTTGCAGTGATCCCAGCGCGCAATCTTCCAATACCCGACCATCTCAGTCCGGTTGCGCGGATGTATTTGGCACCGCAGCCGGCTATGGCAGACTATCCCGCGCTGGACGATAAGGCGGGTTGGCGTGCTTATGTCGATGCGGTGGATGCGTCGGTTCTGCCGTTGCTCCTGCAAATCAGCGCTCATGCGGTCGCGGAAGTGACAGCACGCGATGCCGGTGGCGCGAAGGTATTCGAGATTGTGCCTCCAGAACATGACCCCGAAGACTGCGGCGTTGTTCTGGAAATGCACGGAGGCGCATTGATTCTGTGCGGCGGCGACGCGTGCAAATTGATGGGCATCGGTTCAGCAGCGCGCCTCAAACGCCGGATCTGGTCGGTTGATTATCGGATGCCGCCAGAGCATCCCTATCCGGCTGCATTGGACGATTGCATTGCAGCCTATCGCGCGCTGTTAGCCGAGCGTGACCCATCGCAGATTATCGTAAGCGGCGGTTCGGCTGGCGGTAATCTCGCGGCTGCACTAATGCTGCGCGCCCGTGATGAAGGGCTGCCGATGCCAGCTGGGTTAATCCTTGGGACGCCTGAGATTGACCTAACCGAGTCAGGGGACAGCTTTCACACTAATGACGGCGTCGACCCCGGCCTCCGCAGCCTGATGCCGGTCAACCTGCTTTATGCTGACGGGCATGATCTGAAGCACCCTTATCTCTCACCGCTGTTCGGCGACTTGAAGGATTTTCCGCCGACGATTCTGACCACAGGCACGCGTGACCTGTACCTTTCGAACACCGTCCGTATGCATCGCGCCTTGCGCGCTGCGGGCGTCGCGGCGGAGTTGCATGTGACCGAAGCAGGACCTCACACGGGCTTCCCCGGTGGGCCAGAGGGCGCGGCAATTGACTCAGAAATACGCGGATTTATCGAAAGGGTGATAGTGACATGAAAGCATTAGCCTTAGCCGGTATCGCAATGGCGCTTGCCGCCACTTGTTCGCTGGCTGCAAAAGAACAAGAAGTGAGCAGCAGCACAGCCGATCCGCGTATGATCCCGATGGAGGGCGGCCGCAATTTCCGCGATGTGGGTGGGTATCGCACGGCGGATGGGCGCACGGTGCGTTGGAATGCGCTGTATCGGTCCGGCTCGCTCGGCAATTTGCACATAGACGGCATGGCCAGGCTTCGGACCATGAACGTTCGCGCCATCATTGACCTTCGGATGACAGCCGAACGCAAGCGCGATCAGAGCAATTGGCTACCCATTGCAGGGATGGGTTATTGGACACGCGATTACCAACTGGGCGGTGATGAGGCTTCGCTCGCGCAGATGTTCAGGGACCCATCAAAGCTGACGGCTGATTCGATGCGTGCCATGATGACCCAAGGCTATCGCATGATGCCCAAAGAACTCGCCCCGCAATATCGCGCACTTTTCGCGCGCCTTATCGCACCTGAAAAGGGTGCCGTTGTTCTCAATTGCACCGCAGGCAAGGATCGCACGGGAATCGGCACCGCGTTGGTTCTGACTGCGCTTGGCGTTCCTTATGAAACGGTGCGCGAAGATTATCTGTTGTCCAATACCGGGCTCAATATGGATTCGGTACAGGGCGCAATATCGCCGCAACTTTCGGCTCTTCCTGCCGAGGTGATCCAACCGCTTGTTGGTGTCGAAGGCGCGTATCTTGACGCTGCCTTTGCCCAGATGAAAGCCGATTACGGCTCGATTGAGGCCTATCTCGACAAGGAATTGGGTGTTGGTCGTGGGGAGATAGATACACTCAAGCGCCGGATGCTCATTTAGCGCGGAGTGATCTCCCGCGCACTAAACCATGCGATTGCATCATGCACCGTAGCGGCAAGCGGGCGCGGCGCCCAGCCCAGTTCGCGCCGCGCCTTGCTGTTGTCCATTTCGCGAAAAATGTTGGATAGATAGAGGGCTTCTGTTGTTAGCATCATGTCCTTGCGTCCCATCAGCTTCGCCACGCGTTCGGCAATCCATGCGATTCCATAGGCCAGCTTATAGGGCATAAACTTCGGCGGCTTTTGGCCGGTTTGTGCGGCGGCCATGGCGAAAAAATCGCGATTGCTGACAAATTCATTGGCGATGATGTAGCGCTCCCCGGTGTGGCCATGCGCCTCAGCCAACAATGCAGCCTCGGCCACATCGCGGATGTCCACCGTGGGCTGGCTGACATTGACCGCAACCTTCAATTTGCCGCTGGCAGTCTGCCATAAATTGCCGTTATGCGGCGTCGGTTGATAGTCGTCCGGTCCGTAAGTATTGGCCACGCACAAGGCCACACCGGGCAAGTCTCTTGTATGGCATGCTGCCAGAAAGCGCGTCTCTGCCTCCAACCGCGCAAGAATATAAGGTGAGGCACGGTTCTTCCAATTGAACGGGATGTCTTCGGTCACCGGGCCATCGGGGTTAAGCCCCAGCGTGCCCATGCTGCTGGTGAAGATAAAGCGTTCGATACCGGTTTCCAGCGCCGCGTCGATGGCATTTTCCAGCCCCTCGACATTGTTTCGCCAGATCGGCGTCTGGTCGGTCAACAAAAAGCGCGGATCAACCACGGAGTAGAAGAGCGTGGTACAGCCCTGCATCGCCGCGCGAAGCGATGCAGCATCAAGGACATCGCCATGAACTAACTCAATGTCTAGCCCCGCGATTGCATCCATCTTGCTCGAAGGGCGAAGCATCACACGAACCTTGCGTCCGCGTTGCACCAAGAGCCGCGTGATGTGGCTACCGGCAAAGCCGCTGGCCCCGGCGACCAGAACCGGCCTGTCAGTATTGCCTATGTTCGCGCCGCGGCTCTTTAGATTCAAAACCTATTTCCCCTTATAATCACCCATTCGCGTGTTGCTCCAATAGACTTGGCCCGCGCCAACCAGTGCCAAAATCGCGCCCCACAGCGCCCATTGCTTGTCATTCGCCATGAAGCTGTCGAGGAAGGCGATGTTGAAGCCTTGTAATATCCAGATGCCGCCCATTGCTACCATTAAAAGGCCGATCAGAGTGCTGATACCGCGCATCACGCCGTTGAAAAAATCTCTCATCTTGTTTCTCCTGTTCGCCTATAATTATGCGGCGGGCTTAAACTTCAGCGCGAGGCCGTTCATACAATAACGCTGGCCGGTTGGCTTTGGTCCGTCGGTAAAGGCATGGCCAATATGCCCACCGCAATTGCTGCAAATGATTTCGGTGCGCGGCGCGCCGATTTTGAAATCGGGGCGCTTGAGCGTCGCCTTCGGCAAAACATCCCAGAAACTGGGCCAGCCGGTTTTGCTGTCATATTTGACCTTTGACGAAAATAACGGCTGATCGCATCCGGCGCAGGCAAAGGTTCCGGCGCGATATTCTTTAAGCAGCGGGCTCGAATAGGTTTTTTCGGTCCCGGCTTTGCGCAGAACTTCGTAGCTATCCGGGCTTAGTTTGGCGCGCCATTGCGCGTCGGTCAGGTTATAAGAGAAATTGCCGCCACCTTCGGCGCTGCTCCGCATTATAACCCTTTGACTGATAAATGCTGCCGCGACGACGCCGACGCTTGCCATTCCCATTAATTCGCGTCTGTTCATTGTGAACCCCTTCAACGGTTTTCTGTAATGTCGATGATTGCCAGATCGTCAGGTAGGGCAGGGAAGTTGGGCGCACGACCTTCTTGCCAGCTGGCCATGCCTTCTTTGAAGTCAGGTGCCGCAAAGGCTTCGTCGAGCATGGCTTTGGACAAGTCAAAGCTCTCGAGAAAGGGCCGGGTCAAATCGGCAAACCCTTGTTGCTTGACGGCGCGCATCGAGAAAGGCGAGCAGTTCGTCACCAGCATCTCGGCATAGGCGCGCGCTTCCGTGAGCAAATCAGCGGCAGGGACAACACGGTTGACGAGGCCCATGGACAGCGCTTCCTCCGCCCGCACCAATCGGGCGGAAAGCAGCAGGTCCGAACAATTTCCAGTACCGATCAGGCGCGGCAACAGCCAGCTCATCCCCATTTCCGCGACAAGCCCCCGCCGTGCATAAGCGGTCGAGAATTTGGCGTCTTCGCTGGCAAAGCGAATGTCGCTGACCAATGCCTGCTGCAAACCGATACCAAAACAGGCGCCGTTGATCGCGGCGATGATCGGTTTACCAATGGACAGCGGAAACCAATATGGTTGCTCGGCGGCGGATTTGATGTCGCCGGTTTGGGCCACGACAGCGAGTTTTTCGCCATCCCCGCCCACGCAAAACGCTTTGCCTGCGCCGGTGACGAGGATCACCCGGACGTCATCTGCGTGGGCCGCTTGTTCCAATAGGCCGAAATAGCCGCGCGCCATGGGGCCGTTCCAGGCATTGCCTTTGTCAGGCCGGTTCAGCGTGATCGTCATGATCCCGCCGGACACTTCGGACAGTACAGCGGCTTCCGTCATGCCTTGCGAAACACGGGCAGTTTGAACGCGCCCGCAGCATCCTCTGCGTCTATGAAGGTTACTTCGACGGGCATTTCAAAGGTGATGTCATCATAAGCGAAATCAGCCGGATTGCTAATGAAGATCGGCCCTTCGGCAAGTTCGACCATGATCGTGTCATATGGAACAGACATTACCCCGCGATAATAATCCTGCACAAAGCAGCACCAGCTAACGACTTTGCCTTTGCCCGACATCACCTGCCAGCGGAGGTCCGTGCTGCCGCAATGTTCGCAATCGCCAACTACTGGCCAGCTATGTTTATCACACGCGTTGCAATGCTGGATGCGTAGCTCGCCTGCGGCGCAACCTGCCCAGAAATCATCATGGCCGGGACCAAGCGTGCGGTTGGGTCGGGTTTGCGTCATGATGTTTCCCTCCGCATGAATATGACCGGATGGACCTGATCGGTTTGCGCCAGCGAGAACATGGAAGTGTGCACATCCTTAACCTGACGCGGCCCGGCTTCGTGGCGCAATTGGCGGACGATTTCGGCGACATGGTTCCAGCCGTGCATATACGATCCCGAGAGAATGCCGCCCGCCATATTGACTGGCAGCGATCCATTCACATCCATCTCACCGCTTTTGCAAAACTCAAGGCCAGCGCCGGGTTCGACAAAACCATGCCCCTCGATATGGTTGATCAGGTGGATGGTCGAGGCGTCATAGCCTTCGAAATGGTGCACTTCTGACAGCGGAATTCCCGCCATTGCCAGTGCCTGCCGCCCCGATTCCTGAAACTGCGGGCGGAGCCGTTCGCGAACCAGCGTGTGCAGCTTGCCTGATTTGACCGCTGCATGGCCCCAGCCGCCGATGTCGACCGGTACATGCGGCAAGTCGCGCGCCATATCGGCCTTGCGGATGATCAGGCAGACCGCACCATCATTGACCAGACACAGGTCGAACAAATGCAGCGGCTTTACCACATAACGCGAACCCAGATATTTCTCGACCGTCAGCGGCGCTTGCATGATCGCATTGGGGTTGCGCATTGCGTTGGTCCGCATCTGGATCGCAACAGAGGCGAGATCGGCCTCGGTCGCATTATAGGTCGCCATATAATGCTGCCAGATCAGCGCCCAATGCGCAGCCTGTGAACTCCAACCCCATGGGTGGTGGTAATAATAGGAACTCGGCCCGCCGGTTGTAACGCCCTGCCCGCCAAATGAGCGCCCGATCGAACGCGTTGCAGCAGAGAAGATAAGGACGACGGTGTCGGCTTTGCCCTGCGCGATTTCGTTACAGGCAAAAGGAATCGGCCCGGCACAAATGCCGCCGCTTTGGCCCATGATATGCTTCGGCTTCAGCCCCAGCATCGCGGCGGTTTCTTCAGCGCTCGGCCCGCCATAGAGATAATTGACGCCCAGCCCGTCAATGTCTTCGCGCTTCAATCCGGAATCGGCAAGCGCGCGTTCAAAGGCGATAACCGCCAGACTTTCCGACGTATGCCCCTCATATCCCGGCGTATTGGCACGCGCTGCCTGATAGTCGGCATGAAAGTCGCTTTCGCCGACGCCGACTATGGACGATTTGCGGCTCAATTCGGGCGTTGGTTCAGGGACCTTGAACAGTTCCATATATGACATGATCGTCCCTTATGCTTTGCTGAATTTCGATTTTCTACGCTTCGATAGGATACCACCTCGCTTGCGTCAATTAATGACACAGGCGAGATGCAATAATCGTGGACATCGCCGCGATTCTTATGCAGTAGGGCCAGTCAGACATGCAGTTTTAAAATCTTTAGGAGCGAGTGCGATGGCGCAAGGAAATCTGGGTATCGAGCCCGAAATGCTGAAAGCCATTTACGGCCAGATGGCGCGAATCCGTGCTGTGGACAAAGCGATTCAGGCTGGACTCTCCTCTGGCAAATTCACCTTTACCTACTGGCCGATGACGGGGCAGGAATGCATCCCAGCCACTGTCTCGCAACTGACCACCGAGCGCGATTATATGGTCACTACGTATCGCGGCATCCACGATCAGGTGGCTAAGGGTGTTGATCTATACGGCATGTTTGCCGAAGCCTTGGGCCGCGAAGGCGGCCTTAATAAAGGCAAGGGTGGTAGCCCGCATATTTCCGATCCATCGTCGGGCTCAATGGTTACTTCTGCTATCGTTGGCGCTGGACCTGTGATTGCCAACGGCCTCGCTATTTCTGCCAAGCAACGCGGTGAAGATCGTGTCACGATTGTGAATTTTGGCGATGGCGCAACCTCGATTGGCCCGGTGCACGAAGCCATGAACCTGGCGGCGACGTGGAAACTGCCGGTGATCTTCATGTGCCAAAACAACCAGTGGGGCGAATATACGCCTATCCCCGAATATACCGCGAGCCCCAACTTTTTTGGTCGTGCCGAAGCTTTGGGTTTCCGCGGTGTGCAGCTCGACGGCAATGATCCTGCGGCCTTTTACAAAGGCATGAAAGAAGTCATCGACTCGGTTCGCGCAGGCAATGGCCCTGTGTTCGTCGAAGCCCTGACCTATCGTATGGGGCCACATGCCGGCGTGGGTGACAATTATAACGCTACCAAGGACGCGCTTGCCGCCGCCAAGGAACGCACGCCGATTGAAAAAACCCGTGCACTTCTAATCGATGCGGGGATCAGTTCCGAGGATGAACTCAACGCTGTCGAAGCCGCCGCCAAAGGGGAAGTTGATGATGCTGTTGCCCGCGCTCTGGCTAGCCCGGTGACGCCTGCCAGCGAAACCACGGTCGACGTTTTTGCCGATGACACTTGCGTACCTAAGCGCGGCGTCTATCCAGTGCGCGAAGCCGAAGCTGAACTGACTGGTGAGACAAAAACGATGACGATGGCTGGCGCTATTGTTGATGCGCAGGATGTTGCCATGGCGGCCAATGCGGAAGTCTTCCTGCTGGGCGAAGATGTCGGCGATCCCCATGGCGGCACGTTTGGCACAAATAAGGGATTGCAAACCAAATATGGCCCGCTGCGTGTGCGCAATACGCCAATCTCTGAATCTGCCATCATTGGCGCCGCCATCGGTTCGTCGATTGCGGGGATGAACCCAATTGCCGAGATTATGTTCTGCGATTTCATGGGTGTCTGCCTCGACCAGATTGCCAACCATGCCGCTAAGCAACGTTATATGTCGGGGTCTGCGACGCATGCGCCGATGACGATCCGCATGCAAGTGGGTGGCGCGATTGGCGGCTTTGGCGCGCAGCATTCGCAAAGCCTCGAAGCCTGGCTGACGCATGTTCCGGGTATCAAGGTGCTCTATCCGTCGAACCCGATTGATGCCAAGGGCATGCTGTTATCGGCGGTCAACGATCCTGATCCGGTTGTGGTGCTCGAATCGATCATGTTGCTGTTCACGCAAAAGGCCGAGGTCCCGACCGGCGATTATCGCATCCCGCTTGGCGTGGCCAAAGTATGCCGCGAAGGTAGCGACGTAACGCTTATCAGCTATGGCTGGGAATTGCATAACTGTCTGGCCGCTGCCGAAGAACTCGCCAAAGACGGCATCAATGCCGAAGTCATTGACCTTCGATCGCTGGTTCCCATTGATTATTACCGCGTTCTGGAATCCGTCAAGAAGACCAAGCGCGCGGTTGTCGTTCATGCCGCCGTTGAGTTTTGCGGTCTGGGCGCTGAAATCTGCTCGACCATCAATGAAGAGCTGTGGGGACAGTTGAAAGCCCCCGCCATTCGTCTGGGTGCCGATTATGCCCCGATCGCCTATTCACGCGAGATTGAAATGAGCCAAGTACCCAACACCGACGCCATCGTCGCGCGCGTGCGTGCATCGATGAAATCCTGATCAAGAGAGAGAATAGTTATGGCAACCGAACTGACCATCCCCAAACTTGAAATGTCGATGACCGAAGGCACGCTCGCCGAATGGATGTTCGAAAGCGGAGACCATGTCAATGAGGGCGATGTGATCTACATCCTCGAAACTGACAAGACTGCTCGTGAAATTGAGTCCCCGGCGACAGGAATAATTACCGTGACGGTCGCTGATGGCGAAACCTATCCGTGCGGCACCGTTATTGGCGAAATCGCTTGATAACCAAGCGTCGCGCAGAGCAACTCACCGCTGCAGCCATCCGGTAATTGCATACCGAGGTACGGTAGCAAAGGGAGCGACATAAGACACACTGTGTGTTTGCGGAACGCGGAACAAATGGATGGTATTGAATCCGGGCTTGAGCGCAAGAGGTATGTCGCCGCCTGCGTTGTGGAATTGCAGCATTCCGCCCCAATCAGATCGCCAGCCCCTTGTCAGATTGATAACATAGGCAGCGACGCGGTCCTCGCCGGCGATGTCATCATCGTGGCTGGTGAGAAAATGGCCAGGCAGATAGCGTGTAGCCTGCCCATTGACGACACGAACTGCGGGCTCTCCTGTGATCGTGCGGAATAGGTCAAGTGAAGCGGGATGGTTAAGGGCTTCAATTACCCTATCGACCAGCAACCCTCGAGCCCGGCGTTCGTCTGCGTTGTCAGATACGATGAGCGAATCAAACAAGAATTGGAACCCATCGCGCGCTGATTCATGGATTTTGGAGAGAAATGCTTTTTCATTTTCGCCTTGCAGCAGGGCAATGGCTTGAGGTGTCAAATCCCATGCCTTATCCCCTTGGCTGACTACCCGTCCCCACTCCACTTCTCGATCAAGGTGATGATGCAGCGCGTCTGCTACAGCTTCAGAAAAAAGATCGCCAATCCGCAAAATGCCGCTACGTGCGTAACTGGTTGTAGCATCTATCGTTCGAGCATCGGATAGCGATATGCGCAGGTCGCGGTCGTTGAGTGCCATGATGTGCACCCTATGCAGAAGCCAAAACATGTTTGGCGGTGACATAGCCCCACACGAATGACGGGCCGACGCTGGCTCCGGCTCCAGCATACGCGCGGCCCATGACCGATGCAGTGGAAATGCCTGTGGCGTAGAGGCCTTCAATTGCAGTTCCATCCTCGCGCAACACGCGGGCATTGTCGTCGGTCACCACGCCGCCATAAGTGCCAACGTCGCCGGGAACGACCTCGACCGCATAAAAGGGGCCTTTGCTGATGCTTCCAAGTGAGGCGTTGTTCGGGTGGTAGGGATCGCCCAGCCAGCGATCATAGGCCCGCTCCCCCCGGTTGAAATCCTCATCCTTGTTGTTTTCTACAAAGCCGTTGAAGCGATCGACCGTTGCACGGAGCGCTGAGGGACCAATGTTTAGCATGCCTGCCAGCTCTTCAATCGTATCGGCCTTTTTAAGATAACCTGAATCATACCAGGCTTGCGGCTTTTTTGTGCTTGGAAATGGCGTTATCAGACCGTAGTTCTTGATGTATTGGCTATCCATGATTGCCCAGCTCGGTACGGCAGGAACCGTCTTGTTGCGCTCAAGCATGCCCTGACAATAGGTCATGTAAGATCCGCTTTCGTTCATGTAGCGTACGCCGGTTTGGTCCACGAGTATAGCATGTGGCGCGGCAGTGACGCCTTGCACAACGGGTTTTACCGCATCATTTTCCATGCCCGGCGGGATCGACATCTGGTTGCCGACCATTTCCTCCATTTGCGCGATGGCGGCGCCGTGGCGCATCATCTCCAGGATCATCTCGCCGGTATCGCCTTCGGTCACATTGGTCCATTTGACGCTCGTTCCCGGAATATATTTGTCGCGCATTTCCTGATTGTGCGCAAAACCGCCGGCGTTCACCAGGACGCCCAATTTCGCCGCTACCCGATATGGCTTGCTGTTTATCATTGCGACAACGCCTTTGACCCTGCCGTCTTCGACAACCAGCTCTTGGACTGCGGAATTGATACGAAATTCGACACGGGCTTTCAACGCCGCCTGAAACATTCGCCCCTGAAGCGCGGCACCTGCAGTGACGTAGTGCTTACCTGTCAGCTTCGCGCCAATTGTCCGCAGCCCAAGTCGCACCGCAATCTTCTTGGCCTCCCAGCTCTTTTTGATGAACCTGAGCTTGAGGAACTCGTCCAGCGTTCCCATCATCGGAATGAAATTGGGACGCAGCTTGGATTTCCATTCGCCAAGCTCATTCACATTGAACAGTTCGGCGACAACCGTGCGGCCTTCTTCCGAACCACCTGGCTGGTTGTCATAATAATCCGGCCAATAAGAGACGCGGTTGAGCTTAATTCCCTGATCAACGAGGAAATCGACCATCTCTGTGCTGTTATCAACATAGGCATCTCGTCGCGCTTTCGTGGCACCCGGTGTGTCATTATGATCGCCAACCACCGAGTCCATATAGGCTATCGACTTTTCCCGGCTGTCCTCGACCCCGTCGCGCTTCATGAAGCGGTTGTTGGGTATCCACATGACGCCACCCGAGCGCGCTGTTGTGCCGCCGATCAGGTCGGTTTTTTCGAGGATCAGCACAGACTTGCCAGCCTGTCGCAGCACAAGCGCGGCACACATCGATCCTCCGCCGCTGCCGACGACGACAAAGTCGAATGTTTCGTCATATGTGCTCATCGGACAATCCTTCGAAGTTGCGGGTCTCAGCCCTATTTGCTTTCGGGCTTTTCACGCACCAATGTGCGCTTTAGCTGGCGGCTATTGAACAGCCACTTACCGTCGATTTTTTCATATGTCTCATGATAGAAACCAAAGCCGTGGATGAGCAATTCACCGCTTGCAGTATCAAAGATCAAATCCTCCATACCCCAAATGCTTTTGGCGGTTGTTGCTGATTGAAAGGTGATGTCAGGTGTGTGCGAATGATGCACCGATGTTTTGGTTTCGTTGAGCAGATCTTTGACATTTGCAATCATCACGTCAGCCGATTCCCACCGTTCATAGCCGTCATTATGCGACACATGATGATCGGCGTGTAGCGAACGGTAAAGTGCCCAGTCCTTGGTATCTACCGCGCGGTCGCGGCGCGATTTCAACAGCTGTATTTCGTTCACAGCCATTAGATATTCGATGTCGGTCATGCCTATCATGTTGAATTCTCCTAAAATTGGGTTTTAGTCGATCTTAGGCGGAAAGATCGCGCCTTCGGATTTTCTTGTATGATAATAAGTGAGCTTGCGGCTGGTGAATAGCCATCTGCCGCCGCGCACTTCATAGCTTTCGAAATAATGGCCAAAGGCCTGAAACCAATGGTCTTCACTGTCCTGCTGCCAGAACGACATACCCTCCATCGCCCAGATGCCGCGTGCTGTGGTGGCGGTCTCAAAGGTGATGTCGGGTGTGTGCGACTGGTGCAATGTTGTCAGATTTCTCATGCTTTTGGGCACATAGAGCATCATTTCGGCGGTGCTGGTCCAGCGGCCATAGTCGCCGTTTTCTGATACATGGTCGGGCGCGTGCAGCGATGCATAAAGGTCCCAGTCCTTGGTATCGCACGCCCGGTCCCGTCTTGCCTTAAGCAAGCAAATGGCGTCGATTGCCATTAGCTTTGCGATACCGGAAAGCGCGCTCATCGGTCAGGCTGCTGCCGGCCCTTCGTTCAGCCGCCCAAGCAGTTTCGAGCCCGCAGGATCGCCGTTCAGCATGTAATTCTGCCGATAGGTGATTTTCCAGCTGCCATCGTCTTGCCGCGCCAGATCAATGCGCGATGCGCTCAAACGGCCAATGAAAAAGCCGTTCTCGCCGTGCATGTTGACCATAGTGTGGCAGGTGGCGACTGCGTAGTCACCGTCGAGAATGATATACGGCGAGGTTGCAATATGCGCGCATCCTGCGCCGACATAAGCAAGATGGCCAGGGTCGCGGGTGATCGCCTCGATAGTTTCGCGGCCTTCCATTTTCCCAATGTCGCCAACGGCATAGACGCCGGCATCGACATAGCAGGAGCCGACGGCTTCGGCATTCAGCCCGTCTACCGCATAGCCATAGCCGGATACGACTTGGCGAATGGCTTCGCGATCTTCGAGTTCCAATAAGCGCTGTTCGATAGTTTTTGACACACGGGTTCTCCCTTAACCGATCATGATGCTGCCGGCGTCGCAATTGATCGACTGACCGGTGATGGTGCGGCTTTCATCACTGGCAAGAAACAAGGCGAGATTTCCAATATCTTCGGGCTGTGAAATCGTGCGCAACGGAACGTCGCTCAGTGCTTTCACCTTCCACTCTTCAAAAGTGATGCCCTGCTCAGCCGACATTCGTTTGCCCCAGTTGGTCCACAAATCGGTCTCAATCCCGCCGGGGACGAGGCAGTTGCAGCGCACACCATAAGGCCCAGCTTCGGTGGCGATCACCTTGGTCAGCGCGCGCAATCCGGCCTTGGACGAGACATAATGCGACTTGCGCGGCATCCCAGTCCAGCCTGCGGTGGACGAGAAGTTGATAATCGAGCCGGTTTTGCGCTCCAGCATCGAACGTTTGAGCACTTCGCGCGAAGCGATCATCGGCGCGGTGATGCAGATGGCGAACACCTCGTTCCAGTTTTCCAGCGTCTGTTCCCAGACGTGCAAATCCTTGCCCGGAATGACCGCGTTGTTGAGCAAAATATCGACCTGACCCCATTCGGCGAGCGCGCGGTCCACCATCGCCGCGACATCGGCTTCGTTGGTCACATCGGCGCGCATCCCGATCGCACCATTGCCCGCAGCAACTGCCGCTTCTTTCACCGCGTCTTCATTGCGAGCGACCATCAACACCTTGGCACCTGCGTCGGCGAACTGCTTGCCCATGACGACTCCGGTGCCTTTGCTGGCCCCGGTGATGATTGCGACTTTGCCGGCCAACCGGCCCGAGTTCGTGCGCATAGTCAATCAAGCTCCTTTACTGTTGTTTCATGGTGTATCGGACGGGCAGATATTTCACGCCGCCGACAAAGCTGCCTTCAACAAAACGCGGTTCTCCCGCCAGTTCGATATGCTCGACCCGGTCAAGCAGTTCGCGAAAAAAGGATTGGAGCTCGAACCGCGCCAGATATTGGCCGAGGCAGACATGCGGTCCAGTGCCAAAAGCCAAATGGCGATTGGGCTTTCGGTCGATGCGGAAGGTGAACGGGTCTTCGTAAACCTTCTCGTCGAAACTACCCGATGGAAAGCTGAGCAGCAAATAATCGCCCGCTTTGATCTGCTTGCCTGCGACGGTGCAGTCCCTCACTGCAGTGCGACAGAAATGCTTAACCGGCGCCGTCCAGCGCAGCACTTCTTCCACTGCCAACGGCATAAGCGCTGGGTCAGCGCGCAGTTTTGCCAATTGATCGGGGTTTTGCAAAAACGCCAGCATGCCGCCGGTCAGCGAATAGCTGGTCGTATCATGACCAGCCGTGGCAATGATGTTGAAATAGCCAAACACATCGCGGTCAGCGAGCAATTCGCCGTCAATGCGGGCATTTGCAACCACGCTTGCGAGTGTTTCGTTGGGCGTTTCGCGCAGATCATTGATGATCTTTTTGAAATAATCATACATCTGCAGCATCGCCTTGCGCGCGCCGCCCTCGGCTTGAAACTCTGGGTCCTGACTGGAGAGCGTTTGCTGGGTCAGCCGCATCATCAGCGGCTCGTCTTCGGCAGGAACGCCCAGCATCGTCATGATAACGCGCAGCGGAAAAGCCATGGCGACATCGGCAAAATCGATCTCACCGTCCGCTCCATCCATGCGGCCAATGAACTCCTTGGCCAGTGCTTCAATATCGCCAATCAAGCCGGCCAGCCCCTTGGGTGTGAAATAGGTCTGGGTGATGTTGCGATAGGACTTATGCTCATCGCCATCCATCATGATGAGGTTGCGCATATAGGAAATGGTTTCCTGTCCGCCTGACGCCGCCCGGGCCTTCAACTCATAGGATATGGGCAATATGGCCTGGCGCGGAGCATTGATGAATTGCTCGGCGTTGCGCTCTATTTCCATGATGTCCGCGTGCCGACTGACGAGCCAGAATGGCGCGTAATCCTCCGCCTGAATATAGGGCAGGGGATCGGTCGTGCGAATACGGGCGAGCAAGCCATGCAGTGCAGCCGGATCGGTGAAGGTGCGCGGGTCGGTGATGGCTTCAGCGGGTAACGTATTTTTGACCATATGTGCTCCTTAGCGTCACGACGCTTGCTCTCGACAATAGCCTCGGCAATAAGGCGATAATAACGAAATGCAACAAGGGCCTTTCAATGTTAATCGATTCTTCGACATCAGCAATTGTAACCGGCGGTGCGTCCGGACTGGGTCTGGCAAGCGTCAAGGCACTAAGGGATATGGGCGCCAAAGTCGCGATACTTGACGTGAACCCCGAAGCCGGGGAAGCGGCGGCGGCGGAAACGGGTGCAATATTCTGCGAAGCCAATGTTTTATCCGACGATAGCCTGGATGCCGCCTTTGAAAAAGCGCGCGCGACGAATGGCCAAGAACGCATTTTGATTTCCTGCGCTGGCGGGGGCAATGCCAAGGCGACCATCCGCAAGGATCGCGAATCGGGTGCCGTCAGTATTTTCCCAACCGCCGATTTTGCGCAGGTGCTCACGTTGAACGCAGTGGGGACCTTTGCCACCATCACCCGATTCGCGGCGGGCGCAGCAACGCTGGAGCCGATTGATGGAGAACGCGGGGCGATTGTCTGTACAGGCTCGGTCGCGGCACAAGACGGCCAGATGGGGCAGGCAGCCTATGCGGCGGGCAAAGCCGCAATCGTCGGCATGACCTTGCCGATCGCGCGCGATCTCGGGCGATTTGGCATCCGGATCAACACAATTCTGCCGGGCATTTTCGATACGCCGCTGATGAACCGTGCGCCGCAGGAAATGAAAGACCGACTGAATGCGATGACTGTCTTTCCCAATCGGTTTGGCAGTGTCGAGGAATATGCTTCTTTGGCAATGGAGCTCTGTCGTAATAGCTATATGAATGCACAGGCTATCCGCATTGATGCGGGCGTTCGCTTTGCCGCAAAATAATGACACGCAAAGCGAAGGCTTGAGGGCAGCTCTATGATGGCAGCGGTTTTCCGTGAAGTGGGCAAAGCCATGGAGATCGAGGATATCTCGATTTCCAAACCGATTGGCCGCGAAGTTCCGGTCCGGTTGAAGGTGGTTGGCGTCCGCTATTCCGATTTGCATATACTGGCCGGCGCATTGGCGCGTACCGTTATTGTCTTTGACGCCTGATATCATAAATTGAAAGACGCACTCCATGTCTGATGAAGCCCCTGAACCTGTCCTTTTCGAGCTGCTGACTCCGCATATCGCGCTGGTGACACTCAACCGTCCCGAAAAGCGTAATGCCATTAGCCCGGAAGTGGCCGCTGCTATGGATGCCATTGTCAATAAGATAGAGTTCGACCCTGAAATCCGGGTGGTCCTGCTCAATTCCAGCGAACCACGCGTATTTTGTGCTGGCGCTGATCTGGGCGCGGTGGCGGCTGGCCGGGGACGGGAGTTGGACACGACAACCGGCGGCTTTGGCGGCTTTGTCTATATCGCCCGCATGAAACCATGGATTGCCGTTGTTGAAGGCATGGCTCTGGCTGGCGGCGCGGAAATGTGCCTTGCTTGCGACATGATCGTCGCATCGGAGACGGCCCAGTTCGGCCTACCGGAGACCAAGCGCGGCTTGATGGCCGGGGCAGGAGGTGTTCACCGTCTGGTTAATGCACTGCCGCGCAATCTGGCCTATGAAATGCTGGTGACGGGCAACAATTTTGATGCCGCCTTTGCCTATCGCGTTGGACTGGTGAACAGACTTGTTCCTGCCGGACAGGCGATGGCCGCCGCGCTTGAACTCGCCGAGACCATTGCCGCCAACGCGCCGCTGGCCGTGCAATATACGCTGGCCGCCGCGCGCGAATGCTGGAACCAGCCAGACGGTGCTGGCCGAGCCTTTGTTTCTGCACGCATGATAGCCTTGCGCAAGACCGAAGACTTTAAGGAAGGCCCGCGCGCCTTTGTGGAAAAACGTGATCCGGTCTGGACCGGACGCTAACGGAAAGGAAATACCCATGCTGAGCAAGGCGGATGATTATCCGATCCATCAGACACCCGATCCGATTGCCTTTTCGGGTACCGACCGCAATTTCTACGACCGCTATTTCTTCAACGGGTATACGACCGACGGCAAAGTGTTCTTCGCAGCGGCGTTAGGCGTTTATCCGCATCTAAATATCATGGATGCGGGCTTTGCCGTGCGGATTGGCGACCGGCAATATAATCTCCACACCTCGCGGCATTTGCATATGGAGCGGATGGATACGCAGGTTGGTCCGATCCGCGTCGAGGTGGTGGAGCCGCTGAAGGTCTTGCGTGTCATCGTCGACGATAGTGAGTATGGTATTTCGGCAGATATCACCATTACAGGTCGTCATGCGCCGATTGAGGAGCCGCGCAATACCCGCCGTAACGGCCCGCGTATCGTGCAAGACATCACCCGCATGACGCAATTGGGTCGCTGGTCAGGCTGGATCAAGGCGGGCGGGCAGACGATCACGCTGAATGAAACCAATACGCTTGGAACGCGCGACCGCAGCTGGGGCGTGCGCCACATTGGCCTGCGCGACCCGCAAATGCCAGTGGTCACACAGGAATTTCAGGTCTGGTGGGCTTGGCTGCCCGCACATCTGGAGGATCGCATTGTGCATTTCTTCGTCAATGAAGACGGAGACGGCAAGGTCTGGAATCTCGGCGCGGTGATGGTACGCGATGACGGCGCGGTCGAACATTTGCATGGCGCGCAAATGGACATGGAATTTGTCCCCGGCACTCGTTTCCCGGCCAGCGCGATGGTAACAGCACAGGATGAAACAGGTGGCAGTTATCGTATCGATATCAAGCCGCATGCGCGCTTTTATCTGTCAGGCATCGGCTATATGAATCCGGAATGGTCACATGGCCTCAACAAAGGTCCGCTCGCTACGGGTTATGACGAGATTGAGAGCAATGCGGGTGCGAAGCACGGACCGAGCACTGAACATGCGCAAGCCACCTCAACCGTCAAGCTGACCCTGCCTGATGGCACTGTTCAGAATGGCCATGGTTGCTTTGAGTCGCTCGTCATCGGTCGTCATACTCCGTCGGGCTTTACCAGCATGTTCGATGTGCCATGAGCAGCCTTGAGGCACAGGTTGCGGCCTATCTGGCGCACAGGATGCCAGAAGCAGTCGGCATAGTCGTAGACGAATTGGGCCGCATCTATGGTGGCTCAAGTCAGGAAACCTTCCGTTTTCATGCAACATGGAAAGAAGGCGAGATTTCCATCGACCGCCGCCTGATCCTGCGCCGCGATGCCACCGCCGGGCTGGTCGTTGCCGAGCGCGATCTTGAATATAACGTCTATCGCGCGCTGGCGGGGCAGGGGCTACCGATACCCGGCGTTTATTTCCTAGAGCTTGATGCCAAGTGGCTCGACCGCCCATTCTTCATCATGGACATGTGTCCCGGCAAGCCCGGCAGTCCTTTTGTGCTGACCGACCCGTATGACGGGCATGGGACGGCGATTGGCGAACAATATTGGTCGATCCTTGGGATGCTCGCGGCGATTGACTACAAAGCCGTCGGTTTGGAATCCTTGCGCAACGGCGCAGCCCCTAGCGGCTATTGGGCGCTGGAGCTGGATCGGTGGGAAGCGATATTGGACGAGAATGAAGCGCTGATCGAACCCGCGGTGCGGGGCGCAATGCGGTGGCTTCGCCGCAACCCGCCGCCCGAACCGGCAAAAGCGTCAATCGTTCACGGCGATTATCGGTCGGGCAATTTCCTTTTCACTGAGGACGGCAATATCAGCGCGATTCTCGATTGGGAGATGTGCCATATCGGCGATCCGTTGGAAGATGTCGCTTGGGGGCTGGATCCGTTTTGGCCGATCACCCGGCATTATCCGTTGGACGAGGGCCTTGCGCGCTGGGAAGCCGCAAGCGGCATAGCCATAGACCGCGCCGCGCTCGATTGGTGGTTACTATTTACTGCTGTAAAGGCATGTGTCATCTGGACCACAGCAGCGTCGGGCTTTGCCTCGGGCAAGAACCGCGAGATGACAATGGCGTTATCTGGCATTCGCGCCGGGCATTTCCACCGCGACTTGATTCTGAAAATGATGCGGACCCGGGGGGCTATGGGATGACTGACAAAGGCATGTCTCCGAAAAGCCTGAGCCCCGAAAATCTGAGTCCGGGAAACCTGAGCATCGACAACGCGCTGCACGGGCTGGAAGAATTTCTGCGTGATCGCATCGCTCCGGCTATTGAAGACCCCTATGTGTCGCCGATGGCGCGGCTGTCGGCGATGGTATTGCGGATATGCGCCAACAGTGTGGACGATGCCGCCGAACTGAGGGTGGAGGAAAATGCCGCGATCCGCGCGATTTTGGGAGAGGCTGCTCCGTTGCTACCAGCGTCCATCGCGGGTCAATACCACGATGCTGCGACCTCTCGCGATCCGGGCCTGAAAATCAGCATACTAGACGCCGAAAACCATCGGCTCCGTGTCCTGCTGGTAACGGCGCAAGCGGTTCTGGAGGACGGCATCGGTCCCGCCGCGAAGGCCCTCGATCAACGCATATGGCAGTTGCTGGAAACGGTAGAAGCGAAACGGGCTCCGCGCGACTAGGCGCATTTAGAGCTATATGCCCAGGTTCAGAACAACATCGCGCCAATCTGGCATAACGCGGCACCGACGACAGTCATCGCCATTCCCCACGCCAGCAGTTTGAAATAGAGCTTCGGGTCGGCTTCATCCTTGCCGAGCGCTGCAACGCAAAGAGCGCCCAGTGTAGACAGCGGCGAAACATCGACCAAAGACGAGCCGACATTGATCGACAGCGCGATGGCAAGCGGTTCGGTTGCTCCTGTGGCGGTGGCAAGGCTTGGGACCATCGGAAGGAACACTGGCAGCACCACACCAGACGTGCTGCTATAGGTTGAAATCAGTCCCGTGGCGAAAGCGATAACGCCGTAAATTGATTCCGCTCCAGCCACGCGGGCGATCAATGCACTGAATAACTCTGTCCCCCCATTGGCCTGAACCAATGCAACGAGTGTCGCGACGCCGCACACCATCAGCAGGATGCCCCAAGGCATTCGCGCGATGGCCGCCTTTTCATCGCCAGCACGCAAAAGGATGAG
This sequence comes from Sphingomonadaceae bacterium PASS1, assembly GCA_002255985.1. Lineage (GTDB taxonomy): Bacteria > Pseudomonadota > Alphaproteobacteria > Sphingomonadales > Sphingomonadaceae > Sphingorhabdus_B. The sequence continues at coordinate 247,811 of NKIR01000001.1, read as the reverse complement.
CGCCACGCCAGCGGCAAAGGCGGAAAATGCAAGGTTCGCCTTGAATAGCACGATGCCAACAATCCACACCGACAACACCGCAAGGGTTATCATATGGGCACGTGTAAACTCGGCAGCCCCGATTCCGTTTTCCTCGATTGCCGGGACTGCATTCGCCGCGCGCAATTTGGGCAAAAACCATATCCATGCGATCAACGAGACGAGAACATGCGCGCCTAGGTTAGCCAGCATCACGGCTATCTCATTTCCGCCCAACCCAGCCTCTGCCATCCGTGAATTTGCGATAACGCCAACTGCGCTGATCGGTGACAGGTTGCCCGCATTGGCGCCATTCGCGACCATCAAAGCCGTCAACATCGGCGGAATATGTGCCCGTCTACCAATAGCAGCGGCAATCGGAACGATCAGCGCAGTGCTTGCAATCGCTCCCGGTCCCACTGCGGAAATAATCATCGCGCTGACAAAAAAGCTAAGCGGGATTGCCACGCGGCTGCGCGCTGTGCCGCCCATCACCCGCTGCGCCATCACAGGGAAGGTGCCGTTCAGTTCCGCAATGGCAAACAAAAAACAGACCCCCGATAGCGTGAGGAAGAGATCAACGGGGAAGCCTGCCATCACGGAATCGGGTTTGCCTCCTGCCGCATAGACGCCGATGATCCAGGCCATACCGATTGCCAGCAGCCCAATGTTCAGCCGCGATACCATCGACAAGACAATGGCCGCCAGCAAGGCCAGCAACGTAATCGCAGCAATTGACATTATACTCTCTCCCCAACCACGGGGGCTTTGCCCCTCGTCTCACGAATTCAAAGCTTCAATACGCCTCCGACAGCAGCGATACCTGCAACGGTGCCGCCATCGACCAATATATCGGTGCCTGTGATATAGCTGGCCGCGGACGATGCGAGAAAGGTGACGACCGAGGCAATTTCATGCGGCTCGCCCATCCGTGCGAGTGGCGTCACCGCAATCATCTTGTCCATTTCCGGACCGACGCTCTGTTCTAGCCTACCCATCTTGGTATCGATGATGCCCGGCGAAAGCGATACGATCCTGGCGCCCATTTTGCCGAATGCTGGTGACATGGCGGGCGCATAGAGTTGAACTGCGCGTTTCGACATCGGATACGCCGCCCGGGAATTGCGCAACATCAACTTGAGTAAAAGTGATGAGTCGCCCCGAAGTACCTTTTTCAAGGCCCTGTCGAAAAAGGGTCGCGCAATGATCTGGCCAGAATTGGAAGAGATCAAAATCGCTGCGCCGCCGATGGCCATGTGCGGCAACAGCGCCTCGACAAGGGTTTTGGTCGCTGTGAAGTTGATTGCAAACACTCGCTTGCCATCGGCCATCGCGGGAGACACACCGGCAGCATGCGCCAGCGCCCCTATTTTGCGAGCACCAAGGGCGGCGATGATCAGCGTGGGGTATTCTGGGTCTGTCACGTCGCCTGTGACCACAGCAACGGGTACTTGCCCTGAAAGCGCACTGGCGATGGCCTCTAACGGGCCAGCGTGGATATCGCACAAGATCAATGGCTGACCTAGATCGGCAAAGGCCTTGGCGATGGCGGCGCCCATGCCACCGGCCGCCCCAGTAACAATTGCGACATTGGCGGATGCATCAGTCATAGCTGTTATTGTTCCTTTTTTGATTGTCATTCTGGCGCATTCAATGTGGTTCGAATGTCGTTGCAAATTCTTCACGCAGCACAGTTTTCTGGACTTTTCCCATCGTGTTCTTGGGTAGTTCTTCGACAAAGGCAATCACGCGCGGCTGTTTGAAACGGGCCAGGCTGTCGGCAAGCGCAGCCTTTAATGCGGCGCCATCGCTAAAGCCTGATACGGCCGGGACCACGACCGCTATTATGCCTTCACCCATATCAGGGTGGGGAACGCCGATCACTGCTGACTCGCGAACCTGGCTAAGTTCGTCCAAAGCATTTTCCACTTCTGCCGGATAGATATTATAGCCGCCTGAAATGATCAAATCCTTGGCGCGCCCGACGATTGAGACGTAGCCCCTGGCATCGATCAACCCAAGGTCGCCGGAAATGAAATAATCACCCCGGAATTCTGCTGCTGTCTTCTCAGGCATTTGCCAATAGCCCTGAAAGACGTTGGGCCCGGCGATTTCGATCACGCCGATTTCCCCTTGCGGTAAAACGACACCTGTTTCGGGGTCAGCGATGCGAATTGAGACGCCTGGTAGAGGCAGGCCAACTGTTCCGGCGATACGGTCCCCATCATAGGGATTGGACGTATTCATGTTTGTCTCTGTCATGCCATAGCGTTCAAGGATTGAGTGGCCGGTACGCTCGGAAAACGCGCGGTGAATGTCCGCTGAGAGCGGCGCAGACCCCGAAATGAACAGGCGCATATGGGCAACAAGTTCTTCTGTGAAGCGGGGCTCCTTCAGAAGGCGGATATAGAAAGTGGGCACGCCCATCATCGCCGTTGCGCGCGGCAAAGCCTCTAGTACATCCTCGACATCAAAGGCGGAATGAAAGATCATCGATGCGCCAGATGCCAGCGTCACATTGGTTGCCACGAAAAGACCGTGCGTGTGGAAGATCGGCAGTGCGTGGAGCAGCGTATCATCGCTGTTGAAACGCCAATAGTCTCTCAGGGTAAAGGCGTTCGATGCGAGATTTCCGTGGCTTAACATTGCACCCTTTGACCGGCCAGTAGTGCCGGATGTGTAGAGGATTGCTGCCAGATTATCGTCGTCGCAGTTGATAGTCGCAAAATCAGCTTCACATTTCCCTGCCAGCGCCGCGAGCGTTCCCGATCCCGCATCGCCCAGCGTCTCAACCCGGCCAACACCAGCGGCGTTCGCCAGCGCGCGGATCGATTCTTCCTGCGCCGGATCGCACACAAATAAAGCAGGCTGGGAATCGCGCATGAAATAATCAAGCTCGCCTGCGGTGTAGGCCGGGTTCAAGGGTAAGAAAACTGCTCCGGTACGCAAACATCCAAGGTAGAGCATCAGCATGTCGATGCTCTTTGGGGCCTGGATAGCCACCCGGTCACCGGGCTGAACTTCCAGCAACACCAGTAAGTTCGCATAGCGCGCAGAAGCTTCTTCAACGCCAGCATAGCTGATTACCGTTCCATCGCGGAGGGTCGCGAATGCGTGCGACCCATCCTCCGGAAAGCGCGTCTGCAAAAGGGTGTAAAGGTTGGACATGGACGAACCTTGATTGTTGCAGGCGACTTGAGTTTTACGCGCCTCGGCTGAGTTTGCTATGGTTGACTATAGCGACGGTGAGCTACCGAATGATTTGCGCGTTTGCAATTGCAATATAGCAGCAAACGCGCGCAACCGGCTCCGATCTGTAACAGCGGTAAGAAAGTCGGCCAGCGAAAACACATAATGCTGCGATACGTGTGCATTGCATTATAGTTGAATCGCGTTATCCTCGGCATTTCAAATGTCTCAACGGGGACCATCACGATTGCTAACGGGCTGTTCTGTCCAGAATCGTGAATGACCGGCGGATGCTGACATATTTCGGAGGTACGAAGATGAAGATTTCCAAAGCAATGCTAACGCTGGGTCTTTTCGAATTGGCCGCCATCAGCGTAATACAAATGCCTGTATCGGCGCAAGACACGCCAAGCCCCCGTCCGACTTTTGAAAAGGACGGCACAGTGCATGTGCCCGCGTTCGATTTGCCGCCTTCGAGCTTTATGAGCAAGGAAGCCGCTGACTCGCTTCGCGCCCGCGCCGGCATGCCATCTTTCTCGATGCCGGATAATCTCGACATCGCAACCATGCGGATGGGCATGGAGATGGTTTTAGCCCCGTCCGTAAAGATGATGCATGAGCGATATCCGGCCGATATTGTCGAACAGAAAATTGCCGGAGTGCCAACCCGTGTCATCACTCCCAAAGGCGAAAAAACCCAGCCCAATCGGGTTCTGATCAATCTTCATGGCGGCGGTTTTTCGGTCTGTGCCGATGCTTGCGCGATCCTTGAATCGCTGCCGATTGCCTCTGTTGGAAAATACAAAGTTATCAGTGTAAATTATCGCCAGGGGCCTGAGGCAAAATTCCCCGCCGCGACTGAGGATGTCGCCGCAGTGTATCGGGAACTGCTCAAAACTTACAAATCCTCGCAGATCGGGATTTATGGCTGTTCTGCAGGTGGCGCTTTGTCAGCTCAGGTGGCCGCTTGGTTGCCCAAACAAGGCCTGCCGCAACCGGCGGCGATTGGAATTTTTGGCTCTGGAGCGGCGCGTTTCGCCACAGGCGATTCAAGCTATATCGCGGGCTATGTGGACGGCGCATTCCCGCCGCCGCCACCTGCGGGATCGACTAAGCCACCATCGGGGTTGATGAAAACGATGATGTCCTATTTTGAGGGCGTAGAGGCCAATGATCCGATGGTTTCACCTGCCGGGCATCTTGATGTGCTCGCGAAATTTCCACCAACGTTGGTGATCACTGGCACGCGCGCATCGGACATGAGCCCGGCTATTTATACGCATAACCAACTCCTCAAGGCAGACGTTGCGTCAGAACTGATTGTCGGCGAGGGGCTTGGGCATTGCTATATCTATTCCGCCAATGTGCCCGAGGCTCAGGATGCCTATGCGGCTATCGCCAAATTCTTTCAGAAGCATCTGAAATGATTTGATCGAATGTAGATTAGTGATTTCGCCGACATGAATTTTCGTAAATTGGGACGAACAGGATGTTGAAGTTTCTTTGTGCGATAACCGGAGTGCTGCTGGCGGCGGCGCTTACAATCGATACAGCCGAAGCGAAATCGCCCGAAGTTGCACCTATCGAAGGCGTGCCGACGCTGATGACGGGAACATATGACGTTGCAAAGTTGGGCTACACAACGAACGAATATTTCGTTTCGGGAGTGGCAAATTCCTATTCCGCGCCACAACCCCTGGCTTCGGATGGGCGATGGACTGCACGCGTGTCGGGGACGGCACCCTACCGTACCCGGATTGTCGTCATGCGCCCCACGAGCGGAATGACGGTTGACCGCGTAGCGCTCGATTGGTGGCTGCTGTTCACGGCAGTTAAAGCTTGCGTAATCTGGACCACGGCAGCGTCGGGATTTGCATCGGGCAAGAACCGCGAGATGACCATGGCGCTCTCGGGCATCCGCGCCAACCATTTCCACCGCGACCTGATCCTGAAAATTATGCGGGCAAAAGGAGCGATGGGATGACCAGTAAGAGCCTTAGTATCGACAATGCGCTCCATGGTCTGGACGAGTTTCTGCGCGACAAGATCGCGCCCGCAATTGCAGACCCGTACGTCGCCCCGATGGCACGGCTATCGGGCTTGCTGCTGCGGATTTGTGCCAATAGCGTGGACGATGCTACCGAACTCCGTGTGGACGAAAATGCTGCGATACGTGAGGTATTGGGCCAGGCGGCTGCTCTGGTGAGCGAGCCTCTTGCGGCTCAGTTACAGGGTGCCGCAGCATCCGCTGATCCGGGCTTGAAGATAAGCGTGCTCGATGAAGAGAACCAGCGGCTACGCATATTGCTGGTAACAGCGCAGTGCGAGCTGGAGAAGGACACCTCTGCCGCCGCGAAAGCGCGCGACCGGACGATCTGGCGGCTACTGGAATCGATCGAGGCAAAGCGCGCGCCGAGGGAACGACCCTAAGCCGCTAATGCCGCCTGCGTTCCGCGCACCAATCGACCCGGCAGCGCACCTGTCGCCTCGTCATTCGCAATGGTCTGCACGCCCGCAACATAGGTTGCAACATAGCCCTTGGCGCGCTGCATGAGTCTGCGCGCTCCGGTCGGCAGGTCCCACACAAAATGGGGCAGGCCCAGTTCCAGCCTTTCATAGTCAATCAGGTTGAAGTCAGCACGGTAACCTGGAGCAATGCGCCCACGATCGTTCAGGCCATATAGCTCGGCAGTGTCGCGCGTCATCCTGCGTACTGCCGTACCGACATCGATGCGCGGGCCCTTGTCGCGGTCGCGTGTCCAGAATGCCAGTGCGAGTGTCGTGCTACCAGCGTCACAGGCGATGCTGCAATGCGCGCCAGCATCCCCCAGCCCAAAGCGCGAAGCGGGGTTTGCCATCATTTCATACACCTCGTTCATCGTGCCGCTGGTGTAATTGGTGTACGGATAAAGGATGAGGTTCTGGCCCTCATCGCCCAATATGTAATCGTAGAAATAGGCCTCCACTTCCATCCCAGCCTTTTCAGCAAGCGCGGTCATGGTCTCGTCGCGTGTCGGTTCCCAGTTGATAGGCCATGCCATGCGATACATGTTGGCAAAATTCTCGTGCATGTCCTGCTGGCCTTGCGACCGATAGCGGCCATTGGGTTCGGCTAGTATCTTTGCCCGCACCTCGGGTTTGCGCATTTCTGCGAGTTTTTCAGCGTGTGGAAGGTTCTCCAGCGCTTGAAAACTGGGACGCGTTGAAAAGGGAGTGAACTGGCTTTGCAAACCGAACAAAACGCCAACCGGCCGTGATCCGACCGAAGGGTAAAGCGGAACGCCCTCAGCCTGCAATTCTGCGGCGCGGTCTAGATAAAGCCGCCAACGGTCTGCTTCGGTGTGGGTTTGCACAAGCGAGAACGTGAGCGGCCTGCCACTTTTTCGGGCAAGGTCCGCCATCCATTCGATTTCCGCATGTGCCTCCACCGAAATCTCTCCATCCATACCGCGCGGGACGACTTCGAATGTGCCGGTGCCAAGTTCCTGCAACACGGATACCAATGCCTCCAATTCGTCTTCTTGTGCCAGTGTTCCCGGCACCACTTCGCCCCGGCTCGTGCGATGGGCGAGCACCCGCGAAGTCGAAATGCCCAGTGCCCCTGCTTTCATGCCTTCAAGGGCAATCGAGCGCATTTGAGTGAGATCGTCCGCGCTCGCCGGCTCGGTTGCCGCACGGTCGCCCATCACATAGGCGCGCACCGCCGCATGGGGGACATGCGTTCCGATATCCATCGTCCATTGTCCCTCGTCGAGCACGTCGAGATACTCCGGGAACGTTTCCCAGCCCCAAGTCATACCCTCGTGCAGTGCGGTTCCAGGGATGTCCTCGACGCCCTCCATCAACTCGATCAGCTTGTCCTGCCCGCCAGGCCGGACTGGCGCGAAGCCGACACCGCAATTGCCCATGACGACCGTAGTCACGCCGTGCCAGCAAGATGGCGCAAGCTGGCTGTCCCAAGTGGCTTGCCCATCAAAATGTGTGTGAACGTCAACGAAACCCGGTGTGACCAGCAAGCCGGTTGCATCAACCAGCGTGTCGTCGTCTTCGGGCGTGAGCGAATCGGCAACTTCGGTGATAACACCGTCACGGAAACGCACATCCGCTCGCCGTGGCACGCCGCCATCGCCATCGGCAACCATTCCGCCAGTGATGAGTGTGTCGGTCATTGAATATTCTCCTAAGCCGCCAGAGCCAGTTTAGGCTCGGCTCCGACGCCATAGGTTCTCGTCATATCCTCCCCGCGCTCATAGCTTGCGATCCATTCGCCGAAATATTCGGGCAATGCCTGATTGTCCGGATTATGCCAGGGCAATTGCGCAGTCATGATTCCCCATGCGGAACGCATTTTGCCAATGCGCGGCATTTTGTAGCTGGAATAATTGGTGAAATGCTCCGGCGCGATCTCGGGGAATACCTCGCGGAACACATCGGTAATGGCTTCAATCACAACGCCGACATGCTTCATGAATTCCTTGAAGCGGCTGACACGATACCAATATTCGCCGTAGACATGATCGTAAACCATCACGCCTGAGCTGCGATGTTCTATTTCTTCACAGAAGTGCCACAGGAATAATGATGCGACCCGCGCATCCCCGCCCGAAAACAGCGGCTCACGATTGTCGAGCATCAGGCGGAATGAGGGGGTAAAGATGCTTTCCAGTCCGCCGACATAGGCCAGATGATATTTCAGGTCATGCGCGGCGTAGAGATCGTCATAGAGTTTGATCGACACATCGAGCGCGGCTTGGAGGCCGGGATGCTGTTCGATCAGCGCCTTGCAGTGTTTGCGGTGCGCCATGGAGTGGATGCTTTCCTGACTGCGGAAATCCTTGCACTCCTGCAAGATTGACGAATCTTTGATCAGCTTTTCCGCGTCGTTCATTGCTTGGCAGATGTATTTTTCAAAGCCGACGGCAAAGAAGGACACCTTATTCATTGTGATGGCAAAGGCGGGATCGTCCTTGTTCCACACAAAATCCACATTGCTGAATTCCCATGGCAAACGCCGAACTGTCAGATCGCTCATTGATATTCTCCTCGATTTGCACACGCCGAATCAGGCCTCGTTGAACGCTCAGTACATTAAATCGGACACTCTGTCCAGTATGGACATGCTGTCCATTCTATTATATGCGTGGATCATGCTCGAAACCGCTCTGACCGTTGATTCAATCGCTAAGCCCGCAAACCCGCGCCGTGCCGCTACACGGGCGCGCATTTGCGAAGCCGCCAACAGTTTATTCTTTGAAAAAGGTTTTGCCGCCGTCACGATGGAGCAAGTCGCATTGGCCGCCGATATTCAGCGGTCTACGCTCTATCTGCATTTCCGCGAAAAGGATGACATCCTTGCTGCAATTGCCAATTCGTACACCGCCAAACTGCGCCCAGTAATTGTGCGACTTCCCGGTCCAGTGCCGACGCGCGAAGAGATTGCCGATTGGGTCAATGAATTTGCGGCCTTTGTGAGCGCAGAACGCGCCGCCACCGAATTACTGGTCTCGCTCAGCCATTTACCCAAAGCGCCCGAGCCAGCTTTGGCTTTCGGCCAAGCGTTGCTTGCCATGATGGCCGAACGTTTGGCCGCGATCCGCGAGGCGTTAGAGCCAGGTAACGACATGAAGCGGGCGTGGATGATAGCGGTGATGGACACGCTTGGTTGGGCTTTGTGTAACCACGCCCGCAACGGGGTGAACACGATGTCACAGGCTCGCCTCGCCGTTGCGGCAGAAGGCCTTTATCATTTTGTTCGCGGAGAATTTTAAGATGACCGACGCTATCACGCCATTTCAAATCGACATTCCACAAGACGATCTGGATGACCTGACGCAGCGGTTGATGCGTACCCGATGGCCGCAGGAAATCGGCGACAACAGCGATTGGCAGGCAGGCACCAACCTGGCCTACATGCGTGAGCTGGTCGAGTATTGGATCAACCACTACGACTGGCGCGCGCACGAAACGGAGATGAACGCCTTCCCGCAGTTCCGCACGATGATCGATGATGTTCCCGTCCATTTCATCCATGTAAAAGGGAAGGGACCAAATCCAACTCCTTTGATAATCAATCACGGTTGGCCGTGGACATTCTGGGATATGCAAAAAATCATCGGCCCACTCGCCGATCCAGCGGCCTATGGTGGCGATCCAGCGGATGCCTTCGACGTGATTGCGCCCTCGCTTCCCGGTTTTGCCTTTTCCAGTCCGCTGACGACCGAGGGCATGTTCTTCAACACTGTGGCGGACCTGTGGGTGAAGCTGATGGCGCGATTGGGCTATGATCGGTTCGCCACGCAAGGCGGCGATATTGGCGCGTTTGTCTCCGCCCGATTGGGCCATGTATATGCCGACAAGATCATCGGTGTGCATTTGCATCTCGCCGGACCATTGATGCCTCCTTATCCGACCGCCGAAGACTACGAGCCAGAGGAACTGGCATGGGGCGCAAAATTTGCCAAATTCATGACCGACGGCAACGCCTATATGCAAATTCAGCGCACAAAGCCGCAAACCATCGGCTTTGCCATGCACGACAGCCCCGCTGGCCTCGCCTCTTGGTTGATCGACAAACGTCGCGCGTGGAGCGATTGTGGCGGGGATGTTGAAAGCGTGTTCAGCAAGGATGACCTGATCACCAGTGTCATGATCTACTGGCTCACCAACACCTATGTAAGTTCGGCGCGGCATTATTACGAGATCAAGACCGAGAAACTGGTCCCAGTGCACGACCGGCAGCCGCCGATCGAAGCGCCCACCGCCTTGCTCCAGTTCGAAAACGACGTTTGGATGCAACCGCGCAAATGGGCCGAGCGTTACTATAATCTCAAACGCTGGAACATTGCAAAGAAGGGCGGACATTTCGCGCCGATGGAAGCGCCCGAAGTGCTGGTGGATGATGTACGGGCATTTTTTCGTGAGCTTCGATGATGGCAGATTACCCGGCTGGCCAATAGCGCGCCTTGAGTTCCTTCTTGTATAGCTTGCCCGTCTCCGCGCGGGGTAGTTCACGTTCGAAGTCTATACTGCGCGGGCATTTGACGTCGGCGAGTCGTGCGTTGCAATATGCGATCAGCTCGGTTGCCAATGCGTCGCTGGCATCGCTCCAGTCTTTCAGCTGGATAACCGCCTTCACTTCTTCGCCAAACGCTGCGTTCGGTACGCCGAATACCGCGGCATCGGCGATGGCGGGGTGGGTGATGAGGAGGTTTTCAACCTCTTGCGGGTAGATGTTTACACCGCCTGAAATGATCATGAAATCCTTGCGGTCGGAAAGGAAGAGATAGCCTTCGCTGTCCACATGGCCGACATCCCCCATCGTCGTCCAGTCAGGATATTTCGGATTACAGGCTGAAGCAGATTTGGCGGGATCGTTGTGGTAATTGATCGGTTTTCCGCCACCAAAATAAATGGTACCGGTTTCGCCAACGGGCAATTCGTTGCCGTCATCATCACAAATATGCAGCTGGCCGACGACGGCACGGCCCACAGAGCCCGGACGAGCAAGCCATTCTGCACTGCTGATCATCACATGGCCATTGCCTTCGGATCCGGCGTAGAATTCCTCGATCACCGGTCCCAGCCAATCAATCATAGCATGCTTAACCGGCACGGGGCAGGGGGCAGCGGCGTGGATTACGGTCTTCAACGACGACAAATCGTAGCGATTGCGCACCTCGTCGGGCAAGCCAAGCAGGCGGATGAACATTGTGGGCACGACCATGACGGCGGTGACTTTATGGCGTTCGATGGCTTTCAGGAATTCTTCGGGATCGAATTTGTCCATCACCACGGCGGTGGCACCGATGGACTGCATCGCCGATGTCATCCCCATCGGCGCGCTGTGGTAGAGCGGCGCTGGGGACAAATAGACGGTATCTGCAGCAAAATTATAATGCTTTCCGAACATCGCGGCGGTCAGGTTCGTCTGCACCGGACTGCCTGTGGCGGAGGCAAATTTAAGCCCCTTGGGGCGCCCGGTGGTGCCAGAGGAATAGACCATCCGCCCGCCAATTTGCTCGTCGGTTATCGGTGTTTCGGGCTGCTTTGCACTGAGTGCCGTCCAGTCGGGCAAGTCATCCACTGCGCCAATGGAGACAATCTGCGCTAGCCCCGGCATCGCGGCGCGGTTGGAGACAACATCGCGCGCTGTTTCTGCCATCGCGTCTGAAATCAGCACCATTTTGGCCCCGCTGTCATTGACGATATAGGCAATTTCGTCCGTCTTAAGGCGCGCCGAAAGCATCACAAGGATCAGGCCAGCCCGTTGCGCTGCCCAATAAATGTCGAAAAATTCCAGCCGGTTATCGCACGCAATAGCCAAAGCATCTCCATTGCCCAAGCCAAGCCCGCGCAGAGCATGTGCCCCGCGATTGGCGCGAGCCTCTAGCTCGGCATAGGTGACAGGCTCGACCGTTGCCGCCATGACGAGCGCGGGTTTTTCGGGCTGGGTCTCAGCATGAAGGCGGGGGTGCATGGATTTTAAATCTCTTAGTTATCAATATCAGGCGAAGGTTAGCTCGCGGGCATTGTCAACCATGATCCGCTGTTGCTCGCTTTGAGAAAACCCGGTCAGGTTTTTGAGGAAGTCGCGCGGGTGGCCCACCCCTTCGGCGTGCGGCCAGTCTGAACCGAATAATATGCGCTCGACCGGCATGTGTTTGGCAAGGTCGGAGACATCATCCTCGACAAAGGGTGCGACCCAGCAATTGCGGTGGAATTGATCGACCGGGTTCATCGCATACATGCCAGGATTCTGAACATGATTGACGTGCAGATCATGCATTAACGACCCGACCCATGTGCCGCCATTTTCTATAAAGGCCAGCCTGAGCTTCGGAAAGCGGATGAACAGGCCGTGCGCGATCAATACCGTGGCAAAATCGCGGATCAACCGGTGCTTTTGCATCATGTAGATCAACTGCGAATCAAAGCCGGTGTCCTTGGCGTGGCCCACAGCGATCGTCCGGCTCTTGCCCTCCAGATCAAGCCCCCAAGCGCTCGCGATGACAGAATCGACGTCGCGATAGCCATCGTCAAAACCGATATGCGCGGTCACAGTGATGCCAGCTTCCTCAACGCGCGCCCAGAACGGATCGAAAATCGGGTCAGCGGGGGATTTTGTGCCAGAGGTGGTGAAGGCAGGGCCGTTGCGAATGGCAATCACCCGTGCGCCGCGCGCTAGCACCCATTCGAGTTCGCGCAAGGCATCATCTAGATCGGAGAGCGACAGCATCGGCACGGCAAAGATGCGGTCCTGATAGGCAAAGCCCCAATCATCATTTAGCCAGCGGTTGAAGGCGCTGAGAATATGCAGCGAAGCCTCAATATCGCCCTGCATCGGCCCTTCGATGCAGACCCCGTGCGACGGGAACATCCAGCAGGCGGCAATCCCTTGCGCGTCCATCGTCTTCAGCCGGGCATCGCGGTTATACCATTCGGGATGTTCTGCGGGCACTTCGGACCAGAGATTCGTGTTATGCGGGTCGTTCGGCGCTTTGCCCGCGAAATAATCGAGCAGACTGCCGGGTACGGGCCGACCATGGGCATCACCGGGGCCGGGCAGGATCGGGTGCGGATTGTCACCAATGAAATAGCGGAGCTTGCCATCGCTTTCGACCACGCGCAGGCCGCGTTCATTATATTTGGGGTCGCGATACCGGGTGAAGGCGTCGCTTGCCTCCCAATAATGATTGTCCGCATCAAAGATCGGACCAAAATTATCTGCTGTCATGGCTGCGTCCTTTCGATTAGGCGGTGCCATGGCGGAGTAATTTGCCGGGGGTCGCCTTCGTGCATTCGCCGTCGATGAAGGTGATGATACCATTGACGATGATATAGTCATAGCCCTTGGCCTTCTGCACTAAGCGCCATTCGCCCGCCGGATAATCCCACAGCCGCTCCTGCGGCAGGCTGTCGAGCGCTTCATAATCATAAATGATGATGTCGGCGGGCATCCCTTCGGCCAGCGAACCACGCCCTTTGAGGCCAGCGGCTTGCGCGGGCATGGAGGACAGCCGCCAATGCGCTTCCTCGAGCGACATGATCTGATGCTCGCGCACCCAATAGCCAAGCAACTCGGTCGGGTAGCGCCCGGTGGTCACGAATTTGGTGTGTGCGCCGCCGTCGCTGACGCCCGGCAAAGCCACCGATGATGTCGCGATTTCCTTCATCGAGGCGGGCGGAGTCATGATCATCGCGGTTTCAAATCCGCTTTTGAGTTCGCCCCACAGTGCAATATCCATCAGCACGTCAAGCGAATGCTTGCCTTCACGCTGGGCAATTTCGCCGATGGTGTAGCCTTCATATTTGTCCTGAAGCGCAAGGCCGTCTGGCACGTCGAGCGGGATCCAGCCAACTTTGATGTCATCGACAACATAGCCCGAGCCAAACAGTCCACCGCGTTCGTCATGTATTGCCTTTAGTATTTTGCGCCGCTCGGGATCGGCGAATTTCGCCATCTTCTCAGCCTGAGTCCCCATGCAGGTGTCTTTCCACGCGGGGATGGCATCGGCGAGATTGTAATCCTCAAAGGTGAACTGCGAGGCGAAGTTGGTGGTCAGCGCCTGGGCATAGACGCGCAAGCCATCTTTCTCGTTCAGATGCTTCAAGCGTTCAATCGCGGCCGTCGGCGACATTGTTGCACCGCCGTGCTGGTTGAGCGCCCCGTCCGCAAGCAGCGCGTTCCAGATCACCGGACGCCCGCTTTCGCGGGCCATAACCTCGGCGGTATCCATCTGGCCGGTCAATTGCGCGACGCCGCGACCAAGGCTGCCCATCGCGCGGCAAAACGCCGTCAGGTCGCGCTCGCTCATCAGGTCGGTGACCATGGGTGTCCCGTCATGGTCGAGTTGAACATTGCCTTCGCTGCCCAGAATCTGCGCGCTGATGCCGCAACCGCCCACCTCCATTCCCTCGACCAGCAGTTCGCACATGTGTGCCAATTCTTCGTCAGTTGCGGCCCGTGCCTTTGCTTCGTCCGTCCCCACGACATAGCCGTAGAGCGGCGCAAGCGGCACGAACGACATGACATTGACGCCCTTGGGCGTGCGTTCAACGCTGTCGAGATATTCCTTAAAGCTGACCCAATCCCACGGCATTCCCTGCCGCATCGTTTCCAGCGGCACCGCTTCGTTACGGACGAGGGACAGCATCGTGCGCTCCCGGTCTTCGGGCTTGCACGGGGCAAACCCAAAGCCACAATTGCCGATGACAACGCTGGTCACCCCGTGCCAGCCTGACATGGTGCACCAAGGGTCCCAAAATATCTGGCTGTCATAATGTGTATGCAGATCCACAATGCCCGGCGCGACGATCTTGCCGTGTGCGTCGATCACCTGCTCGGCGCGTTCCTCAGCGATGTTGCCGGAGATTTCGACGATCTTGCCGTCTTTGACTCCAATATCGGCGCGGTAACGGGGCGTTTGCAAGCCGTCGATCACAGTTCCCCGCTTGATTACCAGATCGAAGACTTGCCGTTCGGCCATTTTACTAGCTCCTCACGCTGTTACACGAATTCCTAAAAGCCGATATCGACAATCGGCGATTCAAATCCGCTGTTGACGGCATGTTGCGCCTTGGCGAGCAGATCGGGTTCGATGCCCGCCAGATAGCCATCGATCAGACGCTGGTAATTGCTGATCATCCCCTCATGCGAATGCGACAACCGCATATGGGTAAAGCCATCGGCATGCAGACCCAGTTGCTGGCGCGGCAGATTGGCATAATCCTGCTGCGGGATTTCTGGGAATAGGTCGCTGTTATAGGGCAATATGGTCGGCTCTTTTGGCGTGTCATATTCCTCATCCTCGGGTCGCAAGACGAGTGACCAGATTTCAAACAGGCAGGTCTCTGGTGTCAATGGCCGGATGCGATAGGATGACATTGCTGCGATCATCGGCAGCAGGAAGAAGTGCGGGAACATGAACTCCACCGCGTGGAAAGGCTGTTCCTGCATGACTTTGTTGACATCAAACATAGGCGCACCGCGCGCCCGGCCGTCTTTGGTCACAATGTCATTGGCCGCACCGTAGAACATCATGGTCGCTTGGACTGGATCGTCCGGCACTTCCATGTCAGCGAGCTTTTCCATCGCCGCGATTTCGGTTTCGTGGACCATCCCTCCCATGCCCGAACTCAGACGTTTCATGAATTCGATGTTTATGCCCACCGTCTCCTTGGCCGTGATGCCCTTGTTCGGGGTCAAGCCTTCGGCATCGTTGCCATACGGATTGCCCAGCGCCGACAGCGTATTGAGCTGCGGATGGGTCTTCATGGTGTGATAGCCTTCTTGAAAAGCCTCCATCGCAAGCTTCCAGTTGGTCGGCAAGACAGTGGCATACCACCAGTCCATTTTTAGCTTATCAGCATTGCGTGCATTCAACCGGTCAGCCACCGGACCGAGGCTTTCGATCAGCGAAGGTGCGCTATCATCGAAATTGATAAAGGCGCATCCCGCCCAAAATTCTATACGGCAGGGCTTGAGGTCAATCTCCGCCTTGTCGAGCAACTCCTCATTGAACACCTGTTTGCCAAAGACGAAGGTATTCTTGCCCTCTGCGTTCCAGCGCCAACCGTGGAACGGGCAAATGAAACCCGAAGTTTTGCAATTGCCCGGCCCCGTTGCCAAACGCACTCCGCGGTGGCGGCAGGCGTTGTGGAATGCCTTTACGCCGCTCTTTGTGTGCACAATGATAACCGATTTCGCGAGAATCGTATATTCGACATAGTCGCCGATGTTCGGGATTTCCTCTAACCGACAGGCCATTTGCCAGACATGCGGCCAAAGCTTTTCCTTTTCCAATTCGAAGAACGCCGGATCATAATAGCGTTCCGCCGGGATCAGCTCGGGATTGGTAATCCGGTGGGGAACTGTTTCAAGCGCACTCAAAGGATGGTTAGCCATAGTTTTCTCTCGCTTATTTTTGATTGGTCGGTTTTACGCGACAAAGTTTGACTCGCATGATAGCCGGAAATAAATGCATTGCTAGATGTGCATTATACAAATAGCGAGAGTTTTTTCTTCCGATGTTTGGCCATCCTGCTCCGTTTTATAGGGTGCTGCCTTCAGGAAAGTAGGACGATGCAATGACGCAACTCAAAAGCCGGACGTGCCTGATTACCGGTTCCTCCTCAGGCCTTGGCGCGCATTTTGCGCGGACCCTGTCCGCATCTGGAGCACGCGTGGTCTTGGCGGCACGCCGACTCGACCGGGTGCAGGCGCTGGCGGAGGAAATTCGGGCCACAGGGAGCGAGGCTTTTCCTGTGGCAATGGATGTCAGTGATGAAAAATCGGTCATTGCCGCGTTTGATTCCGCCGAAACAGTTTTCGGAACGGTCGATACCATTATCGCCAATGCAGGGGTTTCCGCACCTGGACGCTCCACCGATATCAGCATCGAATCGATGCGTAGCGTATTGGATACCAACATACTGGGGGTATTACTGACCGCACGTGAAGGCGCACGCCGGATGATCGCGGCGGGCAGCCGAGACCACGGGCGCGGGCGGATCGTGTTGATTGGATCGATCACTGCCGAAATGACGGGCCAGGGTGAGACCATCTACAGCGCCAGTAAGGCAGCGGTCGCACATATGGGGCGCAATCTGGCAAAAGAATGGGCGCGGCTGGGTGTGAATGTCAATGTGATTCAACCCGGTTACATCCAAACCGAATTGTCGGGCGACTGGTTTAAAAGCGAAGCTGGCTTGGCACAAATTTCAGGCTTTAATCGCCGCCGGTTGCAGCCAGTCTCTTCGCTGGATGCGCCGTTGCTCTATCTCTGTTCTGACGAGTCGGCGTATACAACGGGCGGCCTTTTCACCATTGATGACGGACAATTATTATGACTATTAGCCAGCAAGCTATTGATATCGCATCTAAGGTCGAGGATTTTGTTCGCAATGTTGTGATCCCCTATGAACAAGACCCACGCCGCGACCATCATGGCGCGCCAACCGATGAACTCGTTTATGAAATGCGCGAAAAAGCGCGCGAAGCCGGTGTGTTGACGCCGCATATTTTGCCCGATGGCGGACATTTGAACCAGCGCGAAACGGCAGTAGTGCTCATCAAGAGCGGATTGTCGCCGCTGGGGCCGCTGGCGTGCAATACGATGGCGCCCGATGAGGGCAATATGTATTTGCTCGGCAAGGTTGGCAGCCCCGAACTGAAAGATCGCTTTTTGAATGAACTGGTTGAGGGACGCGCGCGATCCGCCTTTTTCATGACCGAACCGGCGGCAGACGGCGGCGCGGGCTCCGATCCGTCAATGATGAAGACGACGTGCAGGCTCGATGGCAACCATTGGGTTATCAACGGTCGAAAGACCTTTATCACTGGCGCGCAAGGCGCAAGCGTCGGCATCATCATGGCCAAAGCCGATGAAGGCGCATGCATGTTTCTGGTCGACCTGCCCGATCCGGCGATCCGCATTGATCATGTGCCGAATACAATCGATAGCTCGATGCCCGGCGGTCATGCGACCATTGCCATTGATAATCTGCGTGTCCCCGCTGACCAGATGTTAGGCGAGGCCGGCGAAGGCTTTAAATATGCCCAAATCCGTCTGAGCCCTGCGCGGTTGTCGCATTGTATGCGCTGGCTGGGTTGCTGCATGCGCGCACACGAAATCGCCACCGATTATGCTAACCGCCGCGAAGCGTTCGGAAAGGTGCTGGTCGATCATGAAGGTGTCGGCTTTATGCTGGCCGAAAATATGATCGATTTGAAACAATGCGAATTGATGATCGATTGGTGCGCATCGGTACTCGATACCGGCTCGCTGGGCACAGTGGAAAGCTCAATGGCCAAGGTTGCCGTGTCAGAGGCATTGATGCGCATTGCCGATCGCTGTGTGCAGGTGATGGGCGGCACGGGTGTGACTGATAAAACTATCGTCGAGCAGGTATTCCGGGAAGTCCGCGCCTTCCGCATCTATGATGGCCCAACCGAAGTGCATAAATGGAGTCTTGCGAAAAAGATCAAACGCGACTGGAAACATGCCAGTGGGGGATGACGCCAATCAGGGGGCAGGGGCGGTCCGCACGCAAGTCGATGAAGCAGCGCTTGCCGCATGGCTTTTGGCCAATGTCGAGGGCTATCAAGCGCCCATGAGCATCGATCAGTTTAACGGCGGGCAATCGAACCCGACCTATCGGCTGACGACGCCCGAGGCGCGCTATGTGCTGCGCCGCAAACCGCCGGGGGAAATATTGAAGGGCGCACATGATGTGATGCGCGAAGCCCGCGTGATGGCGGCATTGGCGGACACCGATGTGCCCGTGCCACGGATATTAGGGATATGCTCTGATCCCAATGTGCTGGGCAGCGACTTTTTCGTGATGGAAATGGTCGATGGACGCATTTTTTGGGATGCGAGTTTCGCCGAGATTCCAATCGTCGCGCGCTCTGCCTATTTTGACGCGATGAATGCCGTGATTGCCGCAATGCATAATCTTGATCCAGACGCCGTCGATCTTGGTGATTATGGCCGCGCAGGCAATTATTTTGAACGGCAGATCGGCCGCTGGTCAAAGCAATATCTGGCCGATGACCTCGCCGGGCGCGACGCGGATATGGACGCGGTCGTTGATTGGCTGCCGACGGCGATCCCCGAAGGTGACGAGACGCGGTTGGTTCATGGCGATTTCCGCTGCGATAATATGATCTTCCACCCGACCGAGCCGCGCATATTGGCAGTATTGGATTGGGAGCTGTCCACCTTGGGTCATCCACTGGCGGATTTTTCCTATCACGCGATGATGTACCACATGCCGCCTGATATTGTTGCAGGACTAGGCGGGGCCGATCCGGTTGCCTTGGGCTTGCCAACCGAGGCGGATTATATCGCAGCTTATTGCAAACGGCGCGGCCTGCCCGGCATTGACAACTGGAATTTCTATATGGCTTTCAGTTTCTTCCGGCTGGCGGCGATATTCCACGGTATCAAAGGCCGGGTACTGCGCGGCAACGCCGCTTCAGCGACTGCAACCGAACGTGCCGCCGCCTTTCCGCGATTGGCCCAATTGGCGCGTGAAGCCATGGAGCGTTGCCAATAAGGTGGCAAATTAAAGCGCGAAAGCCATATCCTTGAACGCCAGATCGATCAGTGTTTCCATCGCACCAAAGGCCTGCGCTGCGTTGCCCGCTTTGATCGCATCGCATACCGCAATATGTTCGGGCAAAGGGTCGCGGGGATTTCGGTTTGCCCGCTGTTTAAAATTGGTGGTCCATTGTACCGCCGCGCCAACAGAACTTGCAAGCGTGGCCAAGGCCTGATTGCCCGATGCCGCCAAAAGTGTTGCATGAAACCGTTGGTCGGCCGCCTGTCCTTCGGTTGTTGCCAGCCCATAAGCGCGCATATCGGCGATGGCCGCCTGCATGACACCCAATTGCTCCGCAGTGCGTCGCTCCGCCGCCAGTTTCGCCGCCGCCGGCTCCAGCAGATTGCGCAGTTCAAACAGGTCACGAATAAACTGTTCGTCCGGCGTACCCATGAACATCCACGCCAGCATATCGGGATCAAGCAGGTTCCACCGTTTGCGCTGCGTGACATGCGTGCCTGCCTTTGGTTTGCTTTCCAGCAGGCCTTTGGCGGTTAAGATCCGGATCGCTTCACGATAGGCAGTGCGCGAAACTCCCATCGCCGCCGACTGTTCAATTTCCCCCGCGAAATGCTCGCCGGGTTTGTGGACGCCTGATAATATGGCGATGCCCATTTGCTGCGCCACGCTTTGGTGCAGGCGTAGCGAGCTCTCATTCCGTATTTTTTGTTTTTCCGCCAAATTGCTTACCCCGGACAGTCATGGATATCACCTCTAGGGCAATTTTTCACGGGCGGAAAGGGATCACAGTGGGTGCCGCAGGGGGCGTATTTCAAAGCAACGAAAGATTAAATGAACCTCGCCTATTGCAATAATTTCTGCAAGGATTAGGGCGGATGATCATTGCCGGCAATAAATCCGATTCCCGTTGCGCTTGTGCAGGAAATACACAAAATTCGTTGGTGAAAGCTTTAAAATGACGACCAATTCAGGCCTTGAACAACTGAAAGATTTGGTTTCTGATCGGGCCGCACTTCTCAAAAACCTAGAATATGCTGATACCGCGCCATTGCTGATGGTGCTGGTACATTTGGGGGGAGATGCGGCTTGGCTCGAACGGATCGGGCAACATATCAAGGGGCCGTGGAGCTTTCATGATGAAACCCCTGGTACGCTGAAAGCCGAAATGCGCGAGGCTGTGGCTGACGTTCTGGAAAGCTATGTCGCCACAGGCCGCGCGCTGCCCACCGAGTTGCCGATGGATATATTGCCGCAAATGCTCAAAGCCTGCACCGGCCAAGTGGTACCAGAGGAATATTTCCCGTTGATCAACGAAGAGATCGACCTTGCCGGGACCGATCCCAAGACGGTGCAATGGCGCGAAAAGCCCACACCGGAAAAACTGGCGGCGTTTAACGTGTTGGTGGTCGGCGCAGGATTCTCAGGCGTCGGCATGGGTATCAAGATGCAGGAAGCCGGCATTCCCTTCACGATCATCGAGAAGAATGACGATGTTGGCGGCACCTGGTATGAAAATACCTATCCCGGGATCGGCGTCGATACCGCCAACCATTTCTACTCCTATTCGTTCGACAACAACAATGACTGGGACCATTTCTTCGCCAAGGG
The DNA here is from genome assembly GCA_002255985.1 of Sphingomonadaceae bacterium PASS1. Taxonomy (GTDB): domain Bacteria; phylum Pseudomonadota; class Alphaproteobacteria; order Sphingomonadales; family Sphingomonadaceae; genus Sphingorhabdus_B. Next base: position 226,931 of record NKIR01000001.1, on the reverse strand, counting down.
CGATCAGATCGAAGCCTATATCAAGCGCAATGTCGAACGCACGAGCTTGCGCAAGCACATCCGTTTCAGCGAAGAAGTAATCTCGCTGTGCTGGGATGAAGCCAGTTTGCTGTGGCATGCGGAAATCTGCCGCAAGGACGGCTCAACCTATCAAGCCACAGCCAATGCTGTGGTCAGCGCGGTTGGAATGCTCAACCGGCCGAAAGTGCCGGAGATCAAGGGTCTGGAAAGCTTTTCTGGCCCCGCATTCCACACCGCGCGTTGGGATCATAGCGCAGACTATCGCGGCAAACGCGTCGGCATGATCGGCACCGGTGCTTCCGGGATGCAGGTGGGGCCTGCAATCCAGAACGACGTCGCTAACCTGACGATTTTCCAACGCTCGCCGCATTGGGCAATGCTCAACCCGCTCTATTTTGAGACCGTCACCGACTCCAAAAAATGGGTGCTTAATAATATTCCATTTTACACCAAATGGTTCCGTTTTCAGTTGTTCTGGTCGTCATCGGACACCTTCCATCACAATCTGAAGGTGGATCCCAACTGGCCGGACAAGAAACACACGCTGAATGCAGCCAATGCCGAAGTGCGCAAGCAGCTGGAAGCGCATATTGCGAGGGAAGTCGGCCATGATCCAGAGCTTATCCGTAAGGCGACGCCGGATTATCCACCCTATGGCAAACGCATGTTGCGCGATAATCATTGGTACCGGATGCTGACGAAAACCAATGTCGATCTGGTCGATTTGCAGATCGATCATGTAGAGCCCGAAGGCGTGGTTACGAGCGACGGTACGCTGCACCCGTGCGACATTTTGGTGCTGGCTACCGGTTTTGAAACACGACGGATGCTTTGGCCGATGCAGATTAAGGGGCGCGGCGGCGCGACCATTCTCGATCGCTGGGGCGACGAAGATCCGCGCGCTCATCTGGGTATCACCGTTCCGGAATTTCCCAATTTCTTCGTAATCTACGGCCCGAACACCAACCTGTCGCATGGCGGCAGTGCGGTTTTCCATTCCGAATGTCAGGTGCGCTATATCATGCAGGGGCTCCGTGAGCTGATCGAAACCGGCAATGCTGCGCTGGAAATCAAACCCGAGCCGTTCTGGGACTATCAGGAAAAAGTTGATGCCGCGCACCGCGATCTGGTCTGGTCGCATGGCGGGGTGACCAGCTGGTATAAAAACAGCGCGGGCCGCGTCCACGCAGCTTCGCCTTGGCGACTGGTCGATTATCGCAATCTGACCGAGGTATTTGATCCGGCAGAATATGAATTCACCCCGGCAGCAGAGGCTTAAAATAGCCCGCTGGGTGTGATCGAAGTTTTGGGAAGAGGATGAAGCATGAGCAGTTTTGACGAGACATTCGACTTTGTCGTGGTCGGCAGCGGTGGCGGATCAATGTGCGCGGCCGTTGTTGCTTGCGCAGCTGGCAAATCAGCTCTGGTCCTTGAAAAGACCAACCTAATCGGCGGCACCACGGCACGTTCTGGCGGGGTGATGTGGATCCCTAACAATCCATATATGGCAGCGGCAGGCGTACCTGATAGTTTGGAAGCCGCCACTCAATATCTCGATGCAGTCGTTGGCGATCACAACGACACCCCGGGCGCATCCAAGGCGCGGCGGCAGGCGTTTCTGATAGAAGGGCCACGAATGCTCGATTTCCTTATCGGCAAGGGCCTCAAGTTCTCACGGATCACCAACTGGCCAGATTATTATGACGAAGCGCCGGGTGGTTCGGTTCCAGGCCGCACGGTGGTCGCCGATCTGTTCGATGCGAATGAACTGGGCGAAGCGAAGAAACTGCTTCGTCCAAATTTCCTGACTCTGCCGGTGTCGCTCGAAGACGCGCTGAAGCTGCCGCATGTGAAGAAATCATGGGCGGCCAAAAAGGCTTTGGTCCGGATGGGCCTGCGCATCGTTGGTTCCAAGCTCACAGGCAAAAATTACGTCACCGCAGGGGCCGCTTTGCAGGGGCGGATGATGCAGGCAGCTATCAAAGCCGGCGCAGAATTACGCGTTGATTCGGCGGTTAAAGAATTGATCTTTGAGGATGGACGGGTGGCAGGGGTTGTCGCCGAAAAAAATGGCAAGCCGCACCGTGTCGGCGCAAAATTGGGCGTTTTGGTAAACGCTGGTGGCTTCGCGCTCAATCAGGCGATGCGCGACCAATATATGCCGGGCAGCTCGATTTCGCACACTAGCGTTGCCGAAGGTGACACCGGCGAAATGATCCAGGAAATGATGCGCCACGGTGCTGCCATCGCGCAAATGGACAGTTTCGTCGGCAGTCCGCTCTCCTTGCCACCCGGAAGCGAAGTTTGGCCGATAAAGCCGGGTGCGCAAGGCGTCACCGCTGCACCGCACGCGATCCTCGTCGATCAAACCGGCGTTCGTTATCTCAACGAGGGCGGCTCCTATACCGAATATTGCCAGCGCATGATCGAACATAACAAGGGAGCGCCAGCGATCCCGAGCTATGCCATTTTCGACAATCGGGTAATGAAGTCCGTGATGATCGCAGGCACTATGCCCGGCTCGAAAAAACCCGCCGAATGGACCGAGCAGGGTTTCTTGCACAGCGCCGACACCATCGAAGGCTTGGCAGCATTACTCAATATTGATCCCGCCACGTTGCGCGGCACAGTTGACCGCTTCAACGGTTTTGTTGCGGCCAATGAGGACAAAGATTTCAAACGGGGCGCGCGCGCCTATGACCGTTGGCTGGGCGATCCGTTCCACGCCCCCAATGAAACTTTGGGAGAAATCAGCGAAGGCCCGTTCCACGCGATCCCCGTCATCCCCGGCGATGTCGGGACACTTGGCGGCGTAGTCACTGACGAAAAAGCCCGCGTCCTGCGCGAAGATGGCACAGTGATTGCGGGGCTCTATTCGACCGGCGTCTCGGCGGCATCGGTGATGGGCCGGACGAGCCCGGGGTCCGGCGTCAATATTGGGCCAAGCTTCGTCTGGGGCTATGTTGCGGCAAAAGATGCGGTAGCAGCGGGATGATCGGGATGACGCGCGGGTGAGCTATGCGCAAGAATTTCGCGCACATTGGCGTCCCTTGCTCGCCTCTTCGGTCGGAATGGCGCTTGGGTTATCGCTCAATCATTATGTGATGAGCCTGTTTGCACCGGAGTTGCTCAAGGAATTTGGTTGGACCCGTGCGCAGTTTGCGCTGGTTGGGGCGATGTCCTTTATCGGCATATTCCTCATTCCTGTGGCAGGACGCCTGACCGACAGGTTCGGCCCACGCGTGGCCGCTGCGGTTGGATTTACTGCCGTGCCTTTGGGCTACCTGGCCTTCAGCATGATGAACGGAAGTTTTGGCCTGTTCCTTGGCATCGTGCTCTTTCAGTCGGTGCTGGGTACGCTGACCACGACGATGGTGTTTTCGCGCGTGATTGTTGAGCGTTACGACATAGCACGCGGTTTTGCGCTGTCCCTCGTCATATCCTGTGCGCCGCTGGGCGGAGCGATCGCTGTCCCCTTCATTGGTGACATTATTACCGACCATGGCTGGCGGTCTGCCTATCAAGTGCTGGCTTTGGTGACCGCGCTTGGCGGCATCCTCACGTTGGTGTTGATGGGGGAGGCGCGCAATGACGCTGCCAAAGTGCGCCCGCCAACACATAAACTCAGCCGCCAGGAAATGGCAAAGCTCTTCACCACACCACTCTTTCCATTGGCAGTCGGTGGCATGTTGCTCGTCAACATTCCGCAGTTGTTGGTCTCTTCGCAATTGGTGCTGCTGCTCGCTGACAATGGCGCAACCGGGAAAGTGGCGACGGGGATTGTCGCACTCTATGCCGCAGGGGTGGCTGTGGGGCGCGTATTGTGCGGCTTGGCGCTCGACCGTATTGCTGTCCAATATGTTGCCATTATAACGCTTGGATTGCCCGCGATCGGATTGGCAGCGATGGCTTCGTCTTATGACGCGACGTGGATATTAGGCGGCGCGATTTTGCTCATGGCGCTTGCACAAGGTGCAGAGAGCGACATCGGTGCCTATCTGATCTCGCGCAAATTCGCGCTCCGCAACTACAGCTTGATTGCCAGCTTCATGACCGTGGCGCTCACACTCGGGTCGGCGCTGGGATCGGTAACGCTGAGCTATTCGCTTTCGCGTACCGACAGCTATGTTAGCTTCCTGATCTTTTGTGCCGTTGCGACTTTAGCCGGGGCATGGCTCTTTTACCTAACGGGCCGTTATCCCGCTCAGGATGATGCTGGCTCTTTGTCGTAACACATCCTAATCAAGCAGATTGTTGGTTCTGCAAAGGCGGAAACACAAGGTGTTCCCGCTTTTACTTGATCATGCTTCCGCTCGAATTGATATTCAGAACTTGACTGTTAAGTCCAATCCGTAGGTGCGAGCCGGCGTAAAGCTGGCCGATCGTGATACACCCGCAATGCCGCCCGTAAACTGGACTGAACTGTCATTTGTCAGGTTACGACCCCATAGCGCTAACGTTGTGTTGATCTGACCTAGCTTGATGTCCGAAAGCGCCACACGACCGTTCAGGATCCAGACCTTTGGTGTTTTCTCGGCCGGAGCAAATGCCGCAGTCGGCACGTCGTCATTTGCATCTAGCCGCATTGATGAACGGAATGACGCATCGAGACGGAAGTTCAGACGCGCATCGCCGAACAATGGTTCGGTTTCATATTGAGCGAACAGATTGCTGGTCCATTTCGGCAACAACGTCTGTTTATAATGAGGTGAACTCGCTGTCTCGCAGGCGGCCAATGCAGCCAATTGAGCGGCACTAGGAACTGCGGTTCCAGCGACAGCGCCAAATTCGGCACCACACATTGGAGTGGCGGCAGTCACCAGGACAAGTGCGCTGAGGGTGCCGTCAAACTTGCTGTCGGTATAACCCAAATTTGCACCAAGCGTCAGGCCATCGACCGGAGCTGCCGTCAGTTCTAGTTCAAAGCCTTTGACCTTAAAGGGAACATTGACTCCAGTGATGATGACCGGAACATTTGCGATAGTAGGGTTGGACAAGGCGAACGCCGAGCCACCCTGTGCGAGCTGTAGGTTTTCGTAAGTTACAGCGAATGCAGCAAGGTTAGCGCGCAGCTTGCCATTTAGAAGCGTCGACTTAACACCGGCTTCCCAAGATTTCGCAATTTCGGACTCCCAAGACAGGTTCGCGATCTTGCCGCCTGACACGTAGGATCGCGAATATTTGCCATAGACCAGCAAGTCGTCGTTTGGTTTGTAATTAACGCCGAGCATATAGGACGGTTGACTATCACTATATTCAAAGTTCTGTTGCTCTGCTGGTATGATCAGGAGGCCACCGAAAAGAGATGTCGGCGAGGTTGTGAAGGTCATGGTTCCATTGACACGGTCACCAGGAGCAGCCGGGTTCCATCTTCCTCCGATGTACGAAGTGCCAGACTTCTTGTCATGCGTATAACGGATGCCGGCGACCAGATCGAGTACCGGAAGAACATGGATTTCTGCCTGTCCATACGCAGCGTAGGATGTTGCTTTGTTATAGAATACGGCTTGATGCGGAGTATTCGCACCGATCCGAAGCGTTCCGTCGGCTTGCGGGATCAGTCCGGTGTTGTCTGGAATTCCGACATAGCGGTTCTTCGAAGAGAACATTGATTCTGGCCCACCTTCACGCTCCTTGGAACTAAAGTGGATTGCGCCAACCGTTAGGTTCAAGAGATCCGAGTTATAGTTGATTTGCAATTCTTCGCTGAACTGCTTGTTTTTATAAAGCCGTTGCGTTCCGAAATCGAGATAGCGGTTTCCGACATTGGCGTTGATTAATGTGCGTGTTGCTGCGGCGATGTTTGCATCGGCCTGAATGGCAGCGTTTGCGGCAGGCGTGATGACCATGCCACCAAGTCCGGCAAGCGCGCTCGCGCCGTACATGTAATTGGACCGATAGGCGACGATGTTCTTGACCGTCAGATTGTCGGTCGGACTGAATTCGATGGTCAGGTTATGACCGCTATTGCGTTGATAACCTGGAACAGTCCAGGCGTTGCTCGCAAAGCCGGTGCGTCGGCCATTTGGCGCAAATACCGGCACAGTTCCCGGTTGAACGGTTGAACCAATCGGAATGCCCGGGTTGCTGACGTTAGTTGTGTTAATACCAGCAACCTGATTGGCCATCAGCGCCGTAATGACCCTACCATCTGATGTTAGCGGATTGTAGACAATCGCCGCGTTGCCCTCAGGGGTAAAATGATCGCCTGACCAGTCAAACTTGTAGGTTGCCTTAAAATCGTCAGAAGGCTCGAACATCACCGTTGTGAAGACGGCTTCAGAATTATGATCGCCCAGTGTTCTGGGTGAAACCTGCTTGCCAAAACCGTCGGGTCCGGTTTTGTCCCATACAACACCGGCATTGGTATTGACCGTATCGCCGCGGCGTTCATTATGCACATAGCTGACATAGCCGCTGAACGGACCGATCTGTGGCAGTTCAATCGTTGCGCGTAGTCGGCGTTGATCGAAATTGCCGACCGTGCCCGACAGAGTGCCGCCGAAATCGCCGGTGGGGTCGCGAGTGACGATGCTAACGGCACCAGCGGTTGCATTACGGCCAAAGAGTGTGCCTTGCGGACCACGCAGAATTTCAATGCGCTGGATATCAACGATATCAAAAATCGACCCACGTGCGGAACTGATATATACACCGTCAAGATTGAGAGAGACCTGCTTATCCGATCCAGGAGCGACGCCGTAGCTGTTCACGCCGCGAACGGTGAAGGATGCAATGCCAGTGCCACCAGCGGCAGGGCGTACGGTCACGTTCGGCGCGATGCCTGAGAGGTCTGCAACGTTTACAATCCGGTTCGCTTCGAGCGATGCCTCGCTGATTGCGGTAACTGCAATAGGCACATCCTGTAGACTCTGCTCGCGCTTTTGCGCCGTGACCACGATCTCTTCTAGGCCGGCATTGTCTTCTACCGGCTCGGTCTGTGCGAATGCCAGCGTAGGCGTCAGTGCGAAGCCGACCAAGCCAGTCCCAAGCATCAGGCTCTCGCGGAATATGTTTCGGTTTTTCATCAATTTATCCTCCCATAAATGATTTTGTGCCCAGCTTTCTGTCGAGCCAGTGCGGATTGCTATTCGCGGCCTGTTATCCGCGCGAATCTGAGAAGGCTTCTGCCAACCTGTTTGCTTCTATACGCTGCGGAGTGTTTTTAAAAGAATTCATTACGCGCATTGCATTAATGTCGCAAAGGCACCCTACGGTTCAGGAATATGGCGGATTATCCCGGAAAATACGCTGCGCTTGCGAACTGAAGCAGCGCGTTGATCAACTTTCCGTTTTTGAAATTTCTCTTGCTCGGAGTCTCAGTGCATCTTTCTTAACCTTGCCGGATGGCACCCGCGGAAGGTCATCGACCAGCACAACATGTTCAGGGAATTTCTGGCGAGCCAGGCCTTCATCGTCCAGAAAACGGCGGATTTCCGTTAGGTCTATCGTCTGCCCCTCGCGCGGTATGATGAAGGCGCAGCCTTTTTCGCCGGTCGCCGCACTTGGCATCGCTACAATCGCTACTTCGGCCACGGCAGGATGATTGAACAGCAGATCTTCCACTTCCTTAGGGCTGATATTTTCGCCCGAACGGATGATGATGTCTTTTTTGCGCCCTGTGATGACGATGTAATCCCTATGCACGATGCAACCCAAGTCGCCCATGCGGAAATAGCCGTCGCCGATGAAATTGCCTTCATTGTCCATCGGGTGGACATAGCCGACAAACAGTCCGGGTCCGCGTGCGATGATCTCGCCTTCTTCGCCTTGCGGCAAAGGCGTATCATCCACTGCGTCGATGATTTGGAGTTCCGCTGGGTATACAATCTCGCCATCGGTATCTGCGCCCAGATCGGCCTGCGCGCGGTCGCGGATGCCGAGTGTGGCTGTCACCATTTCAGTCGAGCCATAGCAGCGGAAGAACATACAGCCGGGGAAAGTCGCACTCGCGGTGCGGATCAGATCGGGCGAGACGGTGGTGCCGCCACAGAAAAACAGGCGCAGCGAGGCGATCGCTTCGGGGCGACTGCTCGCGGTATCGAGTAACTGCTGGAGGAAGGGCGTAGCACCGCCATTGACGGTGCACTTATGTTCGTCGATCACACGGATGCCTTCTTCCACGGTCCAGACATCCATCAGGACGCTGGCTGAGCCGTGAATCCAGGTCAGGTCAAACGCCCAGAGCGCGCCGGTGATGTGGGTGACGGGGGAGGGCATGAAGACGACATCGTCTGGCCCGATCTTCCACGCTTCGCCCATCGCACGAGCGCGGTGGTCGTAACTGTAGTGGGTGTGGAGCACACCCTTCGGCCTGCCGGTAGTGCCTGAAGTGTACATCACCATCATCACGGTGGAGGGATCGACCTTCGGCAACGCGGCTTCATCGGCAGCGTCGGTTGAGAGCGCCAGTTCCCACGTCAGGTCGCCCGTACCGCGCAACACGATAACATCGCGTAGCTCGGGCAGATTGCCGCGCAATCCGGCCAGCATCGCGGCATGATCGTGCTTCCGGAATGTGCCGGGGACGAAGATCAGCTTCGACCGGCAATCAGCCAAAATATAACCAAGCTCCGACTCGCGATAGATCGGCGGGATTGGGTTGATGACAAGGCCGGTCATGCGGGCGGCGAGGGCGATAACTGCGCTTTCCGCCCAATTTGGCAATTGGAAGGAAATGACATCGCCGGGATTCAAACCGCGCGAAAGGAAGAAGCCCGCCAATTTCAGCGCTTGATCCCAGCATTCACGCCGCGTCAGCCGGTTCTCGCCTTCGATCAGCAACAAATGATTGGGGTCCTCCGCTAGTGAGGCGCGGGCAGAATCCACCAATGTCGTGTTGGTCCAATGTCCCTCACTCAAATAGCGATCCGCCAAATCCTGCGACCAGCGCGTCTGGAAACCGCTGGGGTCGGTTCGCATTGTCCAGTTCATCCTAAAGTCCTTCATGTGAGGCCCGCCTTTTCGAGAAGCGCGCCAATCGTCTCCGCTGCACGCTTCAACCCGATCTCGATGCCTTCGGTCTGTAGGCGCGGGCCGATGATTTCAAGATCAAACGTGCCCGTGTAGCCGGCTGAAACGATGGCAGGCAACAGCCGGTCGAGCGGTATAGCGCCATCCCCCGGAACCGCGCGGCACGGCAGAGCGCGATCCCCGTAAACATAGTCGCTGACCTGCACCAGCGCAGTATGCGGGGCCGCCGCTGCAATGGCCGCGTCAATATCGGCATCGGTCCAGCAGGCAAACAGATCATTCACCACGGAAATGTCGGCGAGACGGGCAAGCGCAGTGCAATCGCTTAAGCGGTGCGCGATAGAAACATCGGCGTAGAGATGCGAGGTCGGCTCAATCCCCAGCTTTATGCCTGCCTGTCGCGCCAGCTCCGCAATAGGGACAATTGCCTCGGCAAAGCGTTTAGCTGCATCGCCCCAGCTTAGCGTTCCGCGTCCGCCCGTTGTCATCACGATAGTGTTTGCGCCGATTGCGGCGGCGTATTCGATACTGCGCTCTAGCCTATCGCAAGCTGCTTCGGCTGCATCTGCAAAACCAAAGGCGCGGTGAGTGAGGGCGGCGGCCTGCAATCCGGCATCACCGATCAGGCGGGCTGCTTGCGCGGCCGAGTAATCGTCCAGTTGGGCAATGTCGGGGGTAATCGCCCGCGCACCCAATCGAGCTGCGACCTCAACCTGTCGGTCAAAAGTCGCCGGCAACAGGCTCAGAACATTGATGGAAAGGTTGGGATGCACCCAGCGAGCCCCTTCAGGCTGCTATCGGGGTCGATTGAAACACCAGCATTTGCCAAGCACCGTCGTTCAGGCTCCAAACCGCCGTCACGCGATTGACAAGCGCCTTGTCGACGCCGTCAACGCGGACATCGGTGTTCATGCGCCCGGTCAATACGGCAGCATTGTCAGCCAATGTGATGACATTATCTTCTGACCAAATGATCCCGACATATTCGATGCGACCCGCCGCCATCTTTGCCATATATGCATCCTTATCATCCACGGCGCCCGTAGCATGATGGAATTGCAGTCGCGGATCGAGCAGGGCGGAGAGCACCCCATTGTCGTTTTCCAGCATTGCGGCGCAACGCGCCTTTTCTGCGGCTTTGATAGCATTGGGTATGTCTGTGCTCATATCGGCTCGCCTTTTCGGTCTTGATTCTCGCATTCTCTTGACGGCCCACCACATAGCGTTTCATCGCCCTGAACAAAAGGAAATGAATCACGAGTATTGACTTAAATTCTGCTATGTTCAAGCGAGGATGGAAACATCAACGATGTCGTAATGGATGGGAGAGGCACGTGGCTAGATTTGACGGCAAAGTGGTAATTGTGACGGGTGGTGCTAATGGCATCGGAGCGGCGGTTGCAGCGCGGTTTGCGTCCGAGGGCGCAAAGGTGATGATTGCCGATATTCAAACGCCCGCTGCAACGAGCGACTCGATTGCGTTCGTCAAAACCGACGCTTCCTCAGCCCAGGAAGTCGCCGCTCTGGTAGAGGCTACTGTCCATAAATGGGGCCGGATCGACATGTTGGTGAACAATGCGGGGCTCGGCGCGCTCGCGGAAACCCCCGACATGGATGAAGAATTGTGGGACAAGGTTTTCGCAATCAATATCAAGGCGATCTACCTGTTCTGCAAATTTGCCATTCCCGTCATGCGCGCGCAGGGCGGTGCGATCATCAACATCGCCTCGATTTCCGGGCTGGCGGGCGATTATGGCATGGGCGTCTATAATGCCTCCAAAGGTGCCGTGATCAACTATACCCGAGCGCTCGCGCTCGATTGCGCACGCGACGGCATTCGCGTGAATGCACTTTGCCCCGGCCTTATCGAAACCGCGATGACGGCCCTGACGGTAGCGCGCCCGGAAGATCGCGAGGCCTGGCTTCGCCCGATCCCGCTTGGAAGGATGGGGCAGCCGTCCGAAATAGCCAATGTCGTGGCCTTTCTGGCATCAGACGAGGCATCCTATATGACCGGATCTATCACCACGGCTGATGGCGGCATTACCGCACACACCGGCCAGCCAAATGTACCCTACCGCCGCAAATTGCGGGAGTAATAGAGTGATACTTCATGCGATACTTGCACTTCCGCTAAATTGCATTACACATAGCGATATGCATTATTGTGCGCTGAGAGCGAATCGGGAAACATCAACAGCTCTCTTTTACCGGAGAGGATTGGAAAATGACTAGTTCACGTAAAATCAATGTGTTGAAGTGCGCACTTATCAGTGGAACGGCATTGATAGCGATTGCCGCCGGCCCGGCATGGGCGCAAACAACACCCGCAGTTGATGAAAATGCAGAAGCCAGCGACCAAGGCGAAATCATCGTAACCGCGCAGCGACGCGCAGAACGGCTGGAAGATGTGCCGGTGGCGATTATCGCACTGAGTGCAGACACGTTGGAAAAATCGGGTATCCAGCGGATCACCGACTTGGGGCAGGTTGCAACGGGCGTTCAGATCAACCGGGGAGGCTCGTTCACCCAGCCCGCGATTCGCGGCATTACAACGCTGACGCTGGGCTATGGTTTTGAAAACAATACTGCCGTTTATGTCGATGGCTTTTACCAACCCGACATGGTCACGATCAACGGCGACCTTGCCAACCTTTCCAGCGTTCAGGTGCTAAAAGGACCGCAAGGTACGTTATACGGGCGTAATGCCACGGCAGGCGCGATCGTCATGGAAACGTTGGCACCATCGCAAGAAATGGTCGGCCGCGCGCAGATTTCTTATGGTCGTTTCAACGATATTCGCGCGCAAGCCTATGTATCGGTGCCACTAAGCGACAAAATCGCATTCAGCCTAGCGGGCTATTATCGCACCAGCGATGGATACATCCGCGACATTGGCGACAATCCTGTCTCGAAGGCGGACGATTACGATGCGGCTCCGCTGCAAAACCAGTCGTTCCGGGCTAAAGTGCTGCTCACGCCGACGGAAACCCTCGACATCACGCTGGGTTTTAACCACGGGAAGGTCGCGGATTCGCGCGGGACGACATATACAATCAACAAATATGCAGCTTTTGTGCCTGCCTCCCCGCCGCGCGCCAGTGAACGCGACACGGCCTCGTCAACGGCGCTTGCCGACAGTTCCGCTAGCGCCGATGAGTTCACCAGCAAAATTGCGCTGGATACCGGGATCGGTACGCTGACATCCTATACGGGCTATGCCAAGCGCCTGAGCCACTCGGTGTTTGATTTTGATGCCAGTAAGCCGGTTATCACGCAGTCGAGCAACACCTCGATCCGGCAACGCACGTTTCAGCAGACATTGGATTTTGCGATCAATGCCATCGACAATCTCGACCTGATCGTTGGCGCATTTTATTATAACGACAAGTTGGATTACGGAAAGGGCGGGGCCAAAAGCTATGCTGGCAGCTTTAATGCTGCAGGATTGCAAAACACCCAGTTCGTTTTTCTTTCATCAAAGGCTTATGCGCTTTATGCTGACGGCACCTTGAATCTGGCCGACAATGTCTTTTTGACTGCGGGCGTTCGCTACAACCATGAAAAGCGCGCCATCAACTATTTTGTGCTTCCTGGCGTAAATCCGGTAATTTCACCTCCGGCAGCCAATTCAGCTGTTTTTAAATCTGCCACGCCTCGCGCCGTGCTGCGTTATGAATTGGCACCCCGCACCAGTCTATACGCTTCCTATGCGCAAGGATTCCGCTCGGGTGTCTTCAATCCGACCGTTGTGGCCAGCCCGTCATTGGTGTTGCCGATCAAGCCGGAAAAACTGACCGCCTATGAGATCGGATTCAAAACTGCGTCACCGACTTTCCGGTTCGATGCAGCAGCTTATCTCTATGATTTCCGTGACCTGCAGGTTGGGGTTACCGTTCCCAGTCCGGTAAACCCGGGTTCGGTCGTGCAGTTGATCAGCAACGCCAAAAAGGCCAGATCCTATGGTGCAGAGGCGCAAGTCACGTACACACCCACACAAGATCTGAGCATTCGTGCAGGTGTCTCTTATGTTCATGCTCGTTACACCGATTTCAGCAATGCGACCGGTACCGGACTCAATGTCACCACGCAGCGCAACGTTTCGGGTCAGGTTCAGGATTGGACCGGCCAGCAAATGGCGCGTGCGCCGTCGTTTAGCGGCAATCTGGGTTTCAATTATGAAACCGACCTTGCGGGCGGCCGCCTCGGTCTTTCAGGTAATGCCAGCTATACGTCATCTTTTGTGGTCGCCAACCCCTCGCTCTTTGGCCCAACGGGTCCGGCGGGCTTAGCCAACAAACAGCGGTACCGTCAAAATGGCTATGCGATCGCTAATGCCCAGATTAACTGGACCGACCCGAGCGACCATGTAACCATCGGCGTCTATGCAGACAACTTCACTAATACGCGCTATAATTTCATTTTGTCGGGCGGCGCGTTTGGCGATTTTTCGCAGGGCAATGAACCGGCGACTTACGGTGTGCGGGGCGGGTTCAAATTTTGAATCTTCCCTGGACGCTTACGAAACCAACAGGGATTTATCGCCGCGATGGCGGCGACGTGACGCATCACATCACATCACATCATGACAGAAATGCGCCGTTGCATCGCTGCCAGCCTTATACTATCGGTGCCCGCATATAATGCATATCATCTATGGCATTAACTGCAATCGCGCCGTCGAGAATGGCCACAAAGGAACAAGCGACCATGAAATTTACAATGGACATCCCCGTCGGCGTCATCACGCCAGGAGAATTTCAAACGGCGGAAGCGGTCAAATCCATGGCGCAGGCGTTGGAAAATGCGGGCGTCGATGCCTGCTATGTCACCGACCATCCTGCACCATCGGCGGAATGGTTGCACGCCAATGGCCATGATGCAATCGATCCGTTTGTCGCCTTGTCCTATGTCGCGGCCAATACGACCAAGCTGATGCTGCACACCAACATATTGGTTATGGCCTATCGCAATCCGTTTTTGACGGCGAAGGCCGCAGCCTCATTGCAAGTGCTGTCAGACGGGCGTTTAATATTGGGGGCAGGGGCTGGCTATCAAACCGTCGAATTTGCGGCGCTCGGCGTTGATTTCCACAAACGCGGCAAACTGTTTGACGAGGCGATCGACACCATCCACATGGCTTGGAATGGTGGTCTTGTTGTCAAGGAAGGCATTGGCTTTAACGCAACGGGCAATGAACCGCGCCCGGTTCCCCAAACCAAACCACCCATCTGGATTGGCGGCGGCAGCCCAGCGGCGGTCAAGCGTGCCGCGTTGCGCGGCGACGGCTGGAGCCCGTTCTTCGCCGCACCCACGATGACCGCAGCCAATCAGGAATCGGGCATTCATTCCGTGGAACAGCTGGGTGAAAACATCGCCCAAGCAATAGAAATGCGCGCCGAAGCTGGCCGCACCGGTTCATTTGATATAGCTATCGGCTCCCGCGCCAAGCCTGACTTTAAAACGCGCGAAACCGCCGAAAAATATATCGAATCTGTCCACGAGTTGGCAGCTGTCGGCGTCACTTGGGTGATGACCGAAGCCCCGCATCCAAGCCACCAGGCCTATATCGAAAATGTGCAATGGTTCGGAGAAGAGGTTATTGCACGACTCTGAATAGAACATTGCCTGAGTGAGTTGAAGCACACTGAATGAAGAGCATAAACGGGACCAACGCGGACTCGATCCTGAATGATTTGGAAGCCGTAACGCTTGCAGAGCTGATGGCGCGCGCTGAATCGGAAACGCTCGCGCAGCATGGCGCACTGGTCACCTATTCCCGGAAAGTCTTCATCCCGCTGACGCAATTGTGCCGCGATGCCTGCCATTATTGCACCTTTGCAACCACCCCGGCGAATACTGGCAAAGCTTATCTCAGCCGAGACGAGGTGTTGGCGATTGCGCGCGCGGGCGTGGCGGCGGGTTGCCGTGAGGCATTGTTCACTTTGGGAGATCGACCAGAGGATCGCTATGATGCGGCGCGGTCGGCGCTGACTGAACTGGGGCATGAATCCACGCTGTCCTATGCGCGCGAAATGGCCAACGTGGTTTTAACCGAAACCGGTCTGCTTCCGCATCTCAACCCCGGAATTATGGACCACGCCGACTATGCCATGCTGCGTCCTGTGGCGGCGTCGATGGGGTTGATGCTGGAAACAACTTCTAACCGCTTGTCCGAAAAGGGCGGTCCGCATTATGGATCGCCTGACAAGCTACCAGCCGTTCGTTTGGAGGCACTGGAGGCTGCTGGTCGCGCGCGCGTTCCCTTCACGACCGGCATTCTTATCGGCATTGGCGAAACTCGGCTGGAACGGATTGAGGCGTTGCTCGCCATTCGCGAAAGCCATGCGCGCCACGGCCATGTGCAGGAAGTGATTGTCCAGAATTTCAAGGCAAAAGCTGGCACCAAGATGGTGAACCACCCCGAACCTTCACTTGACGATCATCTGTGGACGATCGCAGCGGCGCGTCTGATTCTAGGGGCCGAAATGACCATTCAGGTGCCGCCCAATCTCCACGCGCCCGAAGAACTGGCCGTTTTACTGGCGGCGGGCGCGAATGACTGGGGCGGGGTCTCCCCGGTCACGCCCGATCATGTAAATCCCGAAGCGCCTTGGCCGCATCTCGATGTGCTCACCAAGGCCACGGCGGCGGCGGGGCGCGTGCTGGTTGAGCGGTTGGCGATAGGCCCGAACTTCGCGCTCAATGCAGACGAATGGCTTGATCCGGCACTAGCGGTGACGGTGCGGAAACAAGTCGACGCACGCGGGCTTCCGGTTGTAGAAAGCTGGCGGGCAGGGGGTGAGGAGCTGCCACCCGCGTTGCCGCAATCCGGCGAAACCTGTTCGACACCTGCAATCCAGTCCATCATCGACCGCGCATCAGCCGGTGACCGGCTGTCCATCGACGAGATCGAAACGCTATTCCGCGCTGATGGCCCCGACGTTGCGTTTATCACCGCCGCCGCCGATGAATTGCGCTCAAAAGCTGCGGGAGACACCGTCTCCTACGTCGTCAATCGCAACATCAACTACACCAATATCTGCCTCTATAAATGCAGCTTCTGCGCCTTTTCCAAGGGTGGCAACAAGGATATGCGCGGTCCCGCCTATCTGATCGACGAAGCCGAAGTCGGACGCCGCGCTGCCGAAGCGGTGGAACGCGGCGCGACCGAAGTGTGCTTGCAAGGCGGCATTCACCCGGACTTTGACGGCCATACCTATCACCGGATTTTGACAGCAGTGCGCATGGCCGCGCCGGGCATCCATATCCACGCTTTCTCCCCGCTGGAAATCATGCACGGCGCGCAAACCTTGGGTAAGCCGCTGGAGGATTATCTGGCGTGGCTGAAGGAGGCGGGGCTATCGACGTTGCCGGGCACTGCTGCTGAAATCCTCGACGATGAAGTCCGCGCGATCATCTGCCCGGACAAGGTGACAACGGCGGAATGGCTCGATGTGATGCGCGCCGCGCACAGCGTGGGCATCCGCAGCACCGCAACGATTATGTTCGGCCATGTCGACCGCTATGACCATTGGGCCAAGCATCTGCTCGCGATCCGTGATTTGCAGGAAGAAACCGGCGGTTTCACCGAATTCGTGCCCTTGCCCTTCGTCCATATGGAAGCGCCGATGTGGCGCAAGGGCAAGTCACGCTCCGGCCCCAGTTTTCGTGAGGCGATCTTGATGCACGCGGTCGCGCGGTTGGTGCTGCATCCGCTGATCTCCAATATACAAGCGAGCTGGGTCAAGCTGGGCCCCGAAGGCGTGGTCGAAGCCTTACGCGCCGGGGTCAATGATCTGGGCGGCATCCTGATGGACGAATCGATTACACGTGCGGCGGGCGGCCAGAACGGTCAGATTTTTGGTCCCAACCGCATGGCGGATATTGCAGACTCGGCAGGCCGGGGCATCCGCCAGCGCACCACAATTTACGGAAATATTGGCCATCCCGCCAAAGAGACGAATGGAGTTTGTCATGTCGAATAAAACAGTGATCGCCGTTTTGGGCGGAACCGGCGCCTTGGGATCGGCGATTGCCCGCCGCCTTGCCAAGGCTGGCCGCACAGTCATCATCGGATCGCGCAAGCCCGAAAGCGCGGCAGAAACTGCTGAGCAACTCGGTTTTGGGCTAACCGGTACCGATTTGGAAAGCGCAGCCAAGGCGGCTGACATAATCATCGTCACTGTGCCCTTTGCCGCGCAAGAGGCAACGCTGACCGCCATCACACCGCATGTTGCTGGTAAGATTGTCGTGGACACCACGGTGCCTTTGGTCCCGCCACGTGTGATGCGTGTGCAGATGCCGGCAGAGGGCAGTGCGGCCGCGCGAGCAGCAGGCTTTTTGGGTGAAGATGTGCGCGTCGTCTCCGCCTTTCACAATGTCGCGGCGCATAAGCTGATTCAGGATATCGATGTCGGTTGTGACGTGCTGGTGTTCGGCGATGACAAGGCAGCGCGCGGCGAAGTGATCGGGCTGGTTGGCGATTGCGGCCTGCGCGGTATCCATGCAGGCGCACTGGTCAATTCGGCGGCGGCAGAGGCGATGACCTCGATCCTTATCTTTATCAACAAGACCTACAAGGTTGACGGTGCGGGCATTCAGGTCACGGGCACGCTGATCGAGCCCGAAGCCTGATTTCCGCTGGCGCGCATGATCTCCATTCACCCGCTGACCGGGATGGGCGAAGTCCGCCCCGGTGACGATCTGGCCGGGATGCTGCGCGAGGCGCTCGAACAGAACGGGCTGGAGCCGCGCGCTGGCGACATATTGGTAGTCACCCAAAAGATCGTGTCCAAGGCCGAAGGGCGCTTTGTCACGATGGATGGCGTGGTGCCAAGTGAAAAGGCGTTGCGGCTGGCAGCGCTCACCCACAAGGAACCCCGGCTGGTTGAACTGGTGCTGCAAGAGGCAGAAGGCGTCGTCCGCGCCGCGCCGCATGTGCTCATCACCCGGAACCGCCACGGGCAGGTGATGGCGAATAGCGGGATTGACCGGTCCAACATTGGCGGCGGTATCGAGGATCGCGCTTTGCTCTTGCCCGTTGATCCTGATGCCAGTGCGGCAGCACTCTCCGAGGAGTTAGGCATGGCGGTCGTGATTTCGGACAGTTTCGGACGGCCATGGCGCATGGGGGTTGTCGCGGTGGCGATTGGCGCGGCGGGCCTGCCTGCATTGATCGACCGGCGTGGTGATGTGGACCGCGATGGCCGCGTGCTTGAAGTTACGCAGATTGCGCTTGGCGATATGGTGGCGACGGCGGCCAATCTGGCGACTGGGGAGGGCGCGGAGGGCATTCCGGCGGCTTTGGTAAGGGGATATGCGTTCAGCGGTGACGCGCGCCCGGCGGCTGATCTGGTGCGTCCGGCGGCAGAGGATTTGTTCCGGTGAGCGGAATCGTCGTCCTCACAGGCGGCGTGGGCGGGGCCAAGCTGGTGCTGGGCCTGATCCATGCGGTTGATCCCGCCAGAGTTACCGCCATCGTCAACACCGGCGATGATTTTCGCCATCTCGGCCTGCACATCTCGCCCGACATCGACACCTTGCTCTACACCTTGTCGGGTAAGGCCAATGCCGCGCAGGGCTGGGGCCGCGAAGGTGAAAGCTGGGCGTTCCTGTCGGCGCTCAAGGAACTGGGCGGCGAAGACTGGTTTCAACTGGGTGATATGGATGTGGCGCTGCATGTGTTGCGCACCGCGATGCTGGCCAGGGGAGAAAGCCTGACTGCGATCACTGCGCATGTAGCAGGACGATGGGGCATAGGCGCAAAGATCCTGCCGATGAGCAATGATTCTGTTGCGACAATGATCGAGAGCGATGAGGGGCTGCTGGAATTTCAGCGCTATTTTGTCGAGCGCCGCTGCGTACCTGCCGTGCGCGCCGTCCGTTTCGGCGGGGCAGAAACGGCGCGGCCCGCTGCAGGCGTGGTTGAGGCCATCCTCGCCGCCGACACTGTCCTGATTGCCCCGTCTAATCCTTGGCTTAGTGTCGATCCTTTGCTTTCGGTAGCCGGCATCCGCGATGCGCTGATCCAGTGCAAGGCGCCAGTCATTGCGGTGTCGCCGCTGATCGGCGGGCACGCGCTAAAAGGGCCGACTGCAAAGCTGATGGTCGAATTGGGGTTGGCCGTCGATAACGACAGCATTGCGCGCCACTATAGTGCCATTCTTGATGGCCTGCTGATCGACAGCGGTGATCGGTGCGATGTGGTCGGACTGGCTGTGGGGCAGACTGACACGTTGATGCAGACACTGGAAGACAAGATGCGCGTTGCCCAGGCGGCACTGGCGCTGGCGGCAGAATTGGCATGACCGGCTGGACCGCGATCCTGCCACTGAAACTCAGCGCAGACCGCAAATCCCGCCTTGCACCTGTATTATCGGGAGAGGAACGACAGCGGCTAGGCGACCATATGGCGCGCCATGTGATTAGCCAATTGCGGGCGGTTGCCGCCGTTGCCGACATCATCATGCTGTCCCCCCGCTCCATTCCAGACTGGCCGATTCGGCATGTGCTCGATCATGGCCGCGGGCTGAATGCGGAACTTGACGTCGTTGCAGCGACCGTCCCGAACAAGATTCTCATCATCCACGGCGATCTGCCACTGGTCACCGCGCAAGACATTACAGCGCTGGTTGATGTAGCAGAGGCCAAAGGATGCGCCATCGCCCCTGACCGGCATGGGCAGGGAACCAACGCGTTGGCGTTGTGCACGCGG
Organism: Sphingomonadaceae bacterium PASS1; assembly: GCA_002255985.1. GTDB lineage: Bacteria > Pseudomonadota > Alphaproteobacteria > Sphingomonadales > Sphingomonadaceae > Sphingorhabdus_B. The sequence goes on along the minus strand of NKIR01000001.1, from coordinate 207,220 downwards.
CGTGAAGGCTTCAGCTTTGCCTTTGGCGTGGATAGCTTTGCGCGGCACCAGTTAAGGCTGGGCAATGTGCTGGCGATAATCGAGCGAACAGGTCTGGCGTGCGACATCGATACCCCTGACGATCTGGCCTATGCCCAGACGCAGAATTTCAAATTGTTAGACTAAGGAGAGCGATATGGCGCTGTACACAACGATTCACCTCCACAATGTGCCGAGCGAAAAACTGGCTGATTATGCGACATGGTTCGACGGGCCGCACCGTGAAGCGTTGGCCCGACTGCGTGGGCTAACCTATGCAGAGCGCTTTGAAATCACCGAAGCGCAATTGGGCGATGCCTATCAACCGTGGCGTTTTATGAGTGTCTATGACTTTGATTATGTCACGCCCGAAATCGATCTGCCTGCGCTCGGACCATTGTTGGCAGACGCTCGAGATTCGGGGCTAATAAAGCCTGACGACAGCGAACGCATCCACAGCTATCGGCTATATGGCGACTGGAAAGGCAGCCCCAATTGGCAGCGCGACAAACCGCTTTCGGGAATCAGCGTCCTCCTTGGCAATTATGTCGCGGGGCGGTTTGAGGAATATCAGACATGGTACGAGAATGTACACAGCGTCGAGGTCGCGAATGTCCCCGGCCATGTCGCGATGAAGCGCGGCGAACTTAGCGACCTTCAGGTCGAACCGCGCCGCTATTGCCCCGGCGACCAATTGGTAATGACCGCGCAGCAGACCGACGACCTTGCCTTCACCATCGGGGAGTTCGTCGCCCGCGCATTGGGCCAATCGCCCAGTGGCATCGCCATGGAACCGCGCTCTTCGGCTGGGTCATTGGCGCGGACGGTGCATTATTTCCGCAAGGTGAGCGGGAACGAGTTTTGGCCGGGTGGGGTCGCATATGCAGGGGATTTGTCAGTTTATCCTGACAAGTTCTAAAAATCCACGCGCTCCAAAGCCTCTCGATAAGGCCGCCGCGCCATTAACAACAGCAGCGCAGAAATAGGTGCGGCGATTGCGATTGTCAGTGCAATCGAGCTGCCCAAGGCGGCGTCATTTTTGAACAGCCTGTCAGTAAACAGCGCCACCAATGTCGGCCCCACGCCCGTGCCGATTAGGCTCAGGCAAAAAAGGTGTATGGCGGAGATCTGGCCGCGCATCTGGTTCGGGGTGATTTCGTGTAGGGCAGCTACTGCGCTGCCCCAAGGCATCGCACAGCCAAACAAGAATACACCGAACAGCGCCAGCGCGGGTTCTGGCGCCGTCATGAAAGTTGCAGTAATGCCGGAAGGCAACGCAATGGCAATTGCGAGCAGCCCGATGAGGATGTTGGCATCGAGCTTGCCGTTCTGCCGCATTCGTGTCGCAAGCCATCCGCCAAGGATTATCCCGCCCATGCCGCAGACCATCGAAATTAGGCCGTAGGGCAGGCTAACTTCGCTCGCGGTCCAGCCAAAAATGCGGATGAAATAGGTGGGAATCCACGCAATCGCCGCTTGCCACATCACGCCGCTCATCGCAAAGCCGAGGATCAGATAGCCGAACGCCCCGCGCCGCGCCGCGATAAAGGCTCTAACCTGACGGAAGGAGGGTTGCGGCCCGGGGATCAAGCCGGTGCGCGCTGGTTCTTTCAGAGTCAACACCCACAAAGCAACAAGCAAGCCCGGCAGGCCGACGACGCCAAACAGTGCCTGCCACGGCTCCATATGCCCGATCCACGGCAGGTTGACCGGGGGCATCATTGCGATCAGCGCGCCGCCCGCAATGGTCGCGATGCCGCCACCAACATAGGCCGCGCTAATATACAGGCTCATCGCGCGTGGGCGCTGTTCGGGTGGAAATTCATCGCTGATCATCGAATAGGCGCCCGGCGACAGCGCCGCCTCCCCCACGCCAACGCCAATGCGTGCAAGGAAAAGCTGGATGAAGTTCTGCGCGAGACCGCAGACCGCAGTCATCAGGCTCCAAACCGCAATGCCGCCGGCGATGATCGTCGTGCGTTTGCGGCTATCGACCATCCGGCCAATAGGGATACCCATGATTGAATAGAACAGCGCAAAGGCAAGGCCGTGGAGAAGGCTGATCTGGGTATCGCTGATCTGCAGCGTCTCGCGAATAGGGCCAACGAGCAGGGTCAGTATCTGCCTGTCAATAAACGAGAAAGTATAGGCGACGATTAGGACGAATACCACATACCAGCTATAGGGGCTGGCGACTTGCTGCGTTGAGCGCGGTGAGCTGCTGGTTTGCGTTGCCATCTATTCCCTCGTTCGCACTATTGGCCGCCAAGGCCAACTGTCGATCCGTTTTCTGACGACGCATCAATCGCGTCGAGCAGCCGCGTCAGCCGCACAGCACGGTCAAAGTCGGGGACCGTGCGCGTTCCGCTGCGGATGTCGCTGGCAAAGCGCGCCCAGAGCTCTGCTACATTGACGGATTGGGTGCCGATGCCGGTGGCGACTTGCTCTGGCTGCCGCGGCGATGGCGGGTTGGTGGTAACAGTTAATGTTCCCGCCTGATAGCCACCAGGATGGCCTCCGGTGATGGACAGCGAACCCTTGCTTCCGCGCAGTTCGAACTGGAAAGGTACGTCGGTGACGCCGCCGACGACTTCGAGAGAGGAGATACAACCGCTGTCATGCTTGCCAAAGGTGAGCAGATGGTCGGCGCAGGTTCGTATAACCGTCTCTTCGCTGCCCATCAGTGTCATACTGTCGAGCAAAATGCTGGCGCGCGCGGTGACTTCAGTAAAGGCCCCGATGACGGCTTCGATGGCGGAAAGCGTGTGACCACCGGCGATAGTGGAAAGAGTTGCACCGTTCGATTTGTCTTGCAGATAGGCATAGTTGGGCGGCGATTCCGCGCCCCAGCCGCCGGTAGGCGAGACAACCCGTAACGAAAGCGGGCGTCCAATTGCGCCGCCCTTTACCAATTGCGCTGCGTGGCGGACGGCCCAGCTGTTGCCACCTTGCAAGCCGATGCAAACATGCACCCCTGCGGCGCGAGCGGCATCAGCCATTTCCTGTGCCTCTGCCAAATCGCGCCCCAGCGGCCATTCGCAATAAACATGCTTGCCCGCAGCAATCGCCGCTAGCACAATGGCGCGATGTTCGGGGACCTTTACCGTAACGGCGACAATATCGACTTGCGTGTCACGGGCGAGCGCGAGTGAATCGTCATAGGCCGATGCCGCGCCAAACAATGCTTTCGCTCCGTCAGCAATCTCCTGTGTGCGGGCCGAAACGGCCTGCACAATCAAGTCAGGCACAGCACTTATCGCCCCAAGATGAGCGTCTTTGGCCCAGCCGCGTTCGGCGTTCGCCCCGGCAAATCCAATTCGAAGCGGTGCCATGGTCATCGCGCCCGGGGTAAACCGAGCACGCGGTCCGCGATATTCTCGCGCTGGATTTCGTTGGTTCCGCCCGAGATCGAGAAGACCCAGCTCCACAGATAGTCATAGGTCCACGGATGCGCACTGCGATCTCCGTTAAACTCGAGAAAATCCCAGCCCATCATGTCGCCTACAACTTCGCTCAGTGCTTTGTGCGTGCCGGTGACGAGCAACTTCATCATTGAACCTTTGGGACCGGGCTGTCCGGTTCGGTCGGTTTCGGCAATATCGGCCAGCGTCATGGCACGGATTGCCATGGCGTCGGCCTTTAGCGAAGCAAGTTTCTGCCAAATTCCGGCATCGTCGATCGCCAAGGTGCCGTCCTCAAGCCTTACCTTGCTTGCCATATCGACAGCACGGCCGACACGTTCATATAGCTCCAACTGATCGCCGATGAAGCCAAGGCCGCGTTCGAACGACAACGTTGCCATCGCAGTGGACCAGCCGCCGTTGATCTCTCCAACCACGTTGGAAATCGGGACACGCACTTCATCGTAAAACACGGTGTTGATATGCTCATCGCCCATCATCGTACGGATGGGTTTGATGTCCATGCCCGGCAACTTCATGTCACAGATCAGCCAGGTCAGCCCCTTGTGACGTTGTGACTCCGGATCGGTCCGGATCAGCAATTCCTGATAATCGCCGTGCTGCGCATCGGTGGTCCACATCTTTGCGCCGGTGACCACGATGCAATCGCCGTCGACGACCCCGCGCGTTTTGAGTGATGCCAAGTCAGATCCGGCATTGGGTTCGGAAAAGCCCTGACACCACAGAGACTCACCCGATAAAATCTTGGGTAGATGAAACGCTTTTTGCTGCTCAGTTCCTCGCGCAATAAGCGTCGGCCCCGCATGCATCAGCGCCACATAGGTGGTGTTGATATAGTGCGGCGCGCGCGCGCGGGCGAGTTCCTCATACCAAATGACTTGCTGCAATCCGGAAAGCCCTAGCCCACCAAATTCTTTGGGCCAGGCAACCCCGGCCCAACCATGATCGTAAAGCTTGCGCTGCCAGTCGCGGTCAAATTGCGCCGATGTATGCCCGTTGGCCGGACGCGCCTTCGTCGGAACATTGGTCGCCAGCCATTTACGCGCCTTGGCCCGGAAATCCCGGTCGGCTTCGGAATACTGCAGATCCATATCAGTCGTCCACACTGGCGTGGAGCAAGCGACCGAGCAAATCGCGTCGCGCGCCGAACATTTTGATCAGGACCAGCGCGTGCTTCATGTACAAATGGGCGTGGTGTTCATCGGTCACGCCGATTCCGCCGTGCAACTGGATGTTGGTATCGGTGTTCGCCGCCGCCGCAAGGTTCGCCAGATGCTTGGCCGCATCCAGATGTACGCCCGCATCCCGACGGCTTTCCTTCATTGCGGTTGCCGCGAACCATAATTGCGACCTCGCCGCCTCCAGCCGGACAGCCATATCTGCGCATGGGTGCCGGACTGCCTGCCACGACCCGATTTTCTTGCCAAATGTTTCGCGCACTTTGGCATATTCGACGATCTGGTCGAGTGCTGCCTCGGCGAGGCCCACAAGCTGCGCCGCGGTCGCCAATTGCCCCATTCGCCACACAAAATCACCGCTGCGCGATGCAATGGAAGACGTCGAAGCGCCGGTGACTCTCATCGAGTTAGAAGGATCAAGCGACGGCCGGCTTTCTGTCGATGCATCGCCCAGCGAAATCAGTTCAGCCGCATCGCAATTGGCCCAAATTGCATATTTCGCGTCGCCGGAGCCGAAGAGCCGTACTGCAGCACTGTCGGTGACAGCTAGTGCGATGCCAACAGCACCGCTAGTGATCTCGCTCCGCAGCGGCGCGTCCGTCACTGTCATCGCGGCGAGGCACTGCGCCAGTACATCCACGGGTCCGCATTGGCGACCGACTTCGCGGAAAAATAGTGCAAATTCGATTGCCGAAAGGCCGCTGCCGCCGACTTCCTCGGGCAAGGCAAGCGCATACCAGCCCATATCGCCCAATTGCTGTCGCAAATCGTCGCCCATATCGGCAGGCGACGGACCATGAAGCCGGTCAATCGTCATCGCATCCGCAAGAAACTCTGCGGCCGCGTTGGCAATTTCAAGTTCATCGCCATCAGGAACGAGGTACATTGCCACCTCCCGCCTGCGCGACCCCAAATATGGTCATACTTCCGACTTTCCCTTTTCGTCAGGAGCTTTATCCAGCAGCAGGAAATAAATGCAACAGCATAATCGCATTGTTTTCTGTCAGGTTGTTGAAAACCCTGAAATAGTGGCAGATTTAGGGAAGATTAGGATGCAAATAATGCCTCGTCGATACCTATAAATCCGGCCTGCACTGCAAATAGCGCGCCATTTAATTCCGCGCCGGCTGAGTCTGACTTGATAACCATCTTGGTCGAGGTTGCGAAAAGGGTTTTCATATCCGCGCCGCCAAAGGCCGGCTTGGTCGGGTTGGAACAGGGCAGGGCAATGGTGCGGTCGAGCGTGCCATCGGGAAAGTAACGGCGTACCGTGCCAGTGGCGACCACCGCAAGCCAGTATCCGCCGTCCACATCGACTGTTGCCCCGTCGATATGGCCGTCACTGGGGGCAAGCGACAGGAAAATGCGTCGGTTGAATAAGGCTCCGGTTTCAGGATCGATCTCAAAGGCTTCAACACAGCGACTGGGCGTGTTAGAGCAGTAGAGTGTCTGCCCGTCCGGGCTGAATGCAAGGCCATTGGAAACCGACACGCCGTCGATCACTGGCGTCAGCACACTGCCGTCGAGCCGGAACCACGCCCCGCCCGCCGCGCCCCGGTCCGCCGGAAAATGATGATCAAAAGAACCTACCCACAATCGCCCCTGCCGGTCACAACCGCATTCGTGTAACTTGACATGCGGTGGCAATGGCGATGGAGCGCGCAACGTGAGCGCCTCGCTCTCCATATCGAAATCAAAAATGCCATCCGCCAATGCAAGCAGCAATCCGCCGCCAGCCTTGTGCACAAAGCCACCAATACGCTGCGGCATGGGCCAGATGTCGTGCGCGCCGCTTTCCGGATGCCATCGGTGGAGTTCGGGCGGCAGTTCGCAATTCACCCACCATAAGGCCTGGTCCCGCGCCGACCACATCGGTGATTCGCCCAGATGATTCTGTGCATCCAGTGCCAGGGTGACCTCTGTCATGTCGCTAAATCCCATGTTCAATAATGCCATTCGTCTTGTGCATTACGCTAAGGTCGGGCTATGGCCGAGTCAACATGACGATCCGTTGAATGAAAGGAACAGCATTGGCCCGCCTAGACCGCGCCACTTTGGATAAGGCGATTTTCCCGGCGGCAGTCACCATTCCCACGCGCTTTGCTGATCTTGATCTGCAAGGTCATGTTAACAACGCGGCGGTTCCGGTCATTCTTCAGGAAGCCCGCGTTGATTTCAACAAAGCGGTGGATATGCGCGGTCATCTTGGCGGTCGCCGCCCGATGGTCGCGGGCATCACTATCGAATATGCCGCCGAACTGACCCATCCGGGCGAAATCGAGATATTGACGGCCGTTTCGAAAATTGGCCGCACCTCTTTCACCATCCAGCAGGTCGCCCGCCAAAAGGGCCGCACTGCCATCTATGCAGAAACCACGCTGGTAATCGCCGATGCAACCGGTGCGGCGGCCCTGCCCGAAGGGCTGCGTTGCAATCTTGAAACACTTCTGCTGCGGCAGACCAAGGAAGGAATGAACAGCGATGGCTGAACAGAACATCATCGACCGCTTTTTCGGCTCCATGCAGCCGTGCGACACGGACGTGCTACGCGATTGCCTGACAGAAGACGCCATTGTCTGGCACAGTTTTGACCGCAAAGCGATGCGGCCCGACGATGTCGTCAAATCGTGGGAGGGGATGGCCACAAGCTTCAGCGAACGTGGGGTCGCAGACGTCCGTCGCCAGCAGACGCCAACCGGTTATGTGCAACAGCATCTGTTCGTCGTGCGCGGGAAGGATGGCGTTCGCAAAGCCTGGCCGGTGTGTGTTGTCGTACAGGTGCAGGACGGTAAGATAGCCCGGCTGGATGAATATATCGACCTGTCGGCGGCATTCGATCCGGGTGAGAGGGAGGTTGTTACGCCGGGGTTTTGAGCTTATTTAGCTCAACTCAGCCGCAAACGTCGCATCCGGTCCCGTCCTTACGGATTCCACCCGCGCCATAACCGTTTCTCGGTGCTGGGTTGGCGTCCCCCACGCATAATTAAGCGCAAAAGCGCGTTTCAGGAAGAAGTGCAGGTCCACCTCCCAGGTCATCCCCATCGCGCCGTGCGCTTGCACAGCCATGCGGGTCGCGACGTCGGCAGCGGAGCCGGCGGCGATTTTGGCGTGGGCGATGCGGGCACGAGCGGCCAGGGTGCCGACGGGGAGTTCGGCGGCGGCGGCGTGGACGACGGGACGGGCGAATTCCACCTTGACCTGGGCGGAGGCAATCATGTGCTTGATCGCCTGCGTCGTGCCGATGGGCTTACCGAACTGGACGCGGTCCTTGGCATAAGCCACCGCGAGGTCGATGCTACGTTGGGCGAGGCCGATCATTTCAGCCGCTGCGAGCAATGCGCCGCGATCTGCGGTGTCGCCCCAATCGCTTCCGACTTTGGTGGAGGCGCTCGGGGTCCATTGGACCGAGAATAAACGGCGGAAGGGATCAAAGCTCTCCGCACGGGTCAACGTCACGTCGCCCGGCGCAATAAGGTGGATATCGTCACCATCGGCCAGCAACAGCGCGTCGGCACTGTCGGCATTGGCGACGAACGGATTGACCGGATGGCCAATCGCCACAACTGCGCCAGCCAGCACCTTACCCAGCCAATCGCGATTATCATCGAGCCGTGCCAGGAGGGGCACCACTACCCCAGCCTGTTCGACCAAAGGTTCAGGCAGGCCAACATAACCTGCGGCCTCGGCAATGCCGATCAGGTCCACCATAGTCATGCCAAGGCCGCCCGCGTTTTCGGGGGCGAGCATGCCGATTAGGCCCATTTCGGAAATGGTGCTCCAGCGCGCATCATCGCGTGGCTTTCCAGCCTCCAGCTGCTTGCGTAGTTCGGCAGGTGTGCAGGTTTCCACCAGCATGTCTCGTGCGGCTTGGGAGATGGTCAGCTGGTCTTCAGTGAATGCAAATTGCATGGCTTAAGCTCTCGGAAGGCCAAGCATCCGCTCGGCAATGATATTGCGCTGAATCTCGTTAGATCCGGCATAGATTGGTCCGGCCAACGCGAAGATAAAGCCGTCTAGCCAATCGACGCTCGACACACCGTCGCTGGCTTGCCCCAACAGCTCCGCACGCGGCCCCAAAATGTCGAGCGCGGTCTGGTGTAATGCCACGTCCATCTCCGACCAGAAAATCTTGTTGGTCGAAGACTCAGGTCCGATCGTACCGCCTGCCTGCAACCGCGACGCGGTCGAATAGATAGAGAGCGCATAGGCTTCGGCATCCATCCAATGCTGCGCCACGCGTTCTTTTATCGATGCGGGCAGGTTCGCCTTGTTCGCCTCATAAAGCGCGATCAGGCGCGACGCTGCGACCTGATATCGCGCCGGAGAGCGCAGCATCAGCCCGCGTTCAAAGCCAGCAGTCGCCATACAGACATGCCAGCCTTGGCCTTCGTCGCCCAGTCGGTCGGCCACGGGCACGCGAACATTGTCGAGGAAGATTTCGGCAAACACCATCTCGCCGTCCATCCGCGCAATCGGACGACGAGTAACGCCTGGGGCATTAAGTGGGAAGAAGATCAGGCTCATGCCCTTGTGCCGCTCGCTGCCGGGCTCGCGGAACAGGCCGAATGCCCAATCGGCAAAGACTGCGCGGGTCGACCAGATTTTCTGCCCGTTGAGGATGTATTCATCCCCCTCGCGTGTGCAGGTCGAGCGCACGGCTGCGAGATCGCTGCCTGCGCCAGGTTCGGACCATGCCTGCGCCCAGATGTCATCGCCAGCCGCCATCCGTGTCAGTATGCGGGCCTTTTGCTCTTCGGTGCCAAACTCCATGATCGTTGGACCGAGCAGGAAAATACCATTCTGGTTGACCCGAGTAGGTGCACCTGCACGGTAATATTCTTCTTCGAAAATTAACCAGCGGATCAGGTCAAGCGCTCGGCCGCCATAGGCTTCGGGCCAAGTCACCATCCCCCATTTGCCTTCGTGCAGCGTGCGCTCCCAATCGCGGTGGGCTTCAAACCCTTCCTCCGTCAGGTCGAAAGAGGGCAGACGGGTTTTAGGGACATTCGCCTCCATCCACGCACGCACTTCGGCGCGGAAGGCGCGTTGTTCTGGAGTGTATTCTAGGATCATTCAGCGGCAGCCTTTTTGTTCGAATCCGCAGCCGATTTGCCGCTTACCCCGGCGATAGAATCGCCCTTCACCAGATCATTCTGCGCATGGGCAAAGTGATGCATATGGAACACCGCGTCCATGGCAGAGCGCTTGCCGCGCAGTTCCTCGACATGGTTGACCGATTGCTTGGTTAACCAGTTGCCAAGCCGGTTTTGACCCGCCAACTTCGTCGCCCAAGCATTGGTTGCCTCGTGCAGTTCCTCACGCGGGACGACCTTGTTGACCATACCAAAGCTATAGGCGCGGGCGGCGTTCATGCGTTCACCCAGCAACAAAAATTCCTTGGCTACACGCGGCGGCAGTTCATAGGCGTGGGCGAAATATTCGACGCCGGGAATCCCCATCAGCGGGTTGACCGGGTCTTGAAAGAAGGCGTCTTCCGAAGCGACGATCAAATCGCAGACCCATGCCAGCATCAGTCCGCCCGCAATGCACGCGCCTTGTACCATAGCAATGGTAGGCTTTGGCACGTCGCGCCAGCGGCGGCACATGCCGAGATATTGCTCTTGCTCGCGGGTGTATAACAGCTCAGCCGCCGGCTTGTTAGTGTGGGTGCCAAACATCAAGCGCTTGTCGAATTCATGATGGAGATCTCGGCCCGGCGTGCCGATGTCATGGCCCGCGCTAAAATGCTTGCCATTGCCAGCCAGCACGATGCATTTGACCGCGTCATCATTGGTCGCACGCTGGAACGCATCATCGAGCGCGTAGGTCATCTGGCCATTTTGGGCGTTGTTGAAACCGGGGCGGTTCATCGTGATCCACGCGACGCCGTCCACCACTTCATACAGAATCGGTTCATCGGTTTCGTAGGTAATCTCGACGGCTTTGGGCTCTACCAAATCGTTCATGACATCTTCTCCAATCGTCACGCTGCGGCTTCGTTCAGCAGCACTAATGCATCGACCGCCACGGCGCCGTTGCCTTGTGGCATCACGAGCAGCGGATTGACTTCAACTTCGCGCAAACGCTCACCGCCTGCAAGCACTGCGGTGCAAAGCGCCGCGATCGCGTTGGCAGCGGCGGCCACATCGGCCTTGGGCGCACCGCGATAGTCATCGAGCAAGGCAAAGCCTTTCAGGCTGCGGAGCATCGCTTCGGCGCGTGTGGCATCAACGGGCAGCAGGCTGTGGCAAGCATCCTTCATTAGTTCGGTCCAGACGCCGCCCATGCCGACGGTCAGCATCCAGCCAAAGACCGGATCGCGCGTGACGCCAGCGAGAATCTCCACGCCGCCCTGCAACATCGGTTCGAACGTCACGCCTTCGATATGCACGTTCATCGATTTTGCCTTGGCCATCATCGCCTCAAACGCGTCAACCGCCGCATCGGCATCCTTGATTGAGAGGCGGATGAGGCCGTGTTCGGTCTTGTGCGCGACATCGGGGCTGACCAATTTGGCGACCAGCGGATAGCCAACCGCTTCGGCGGCCTTGCGCGCTTCATCGGCGGTCTGCACCAGCGCATCATGCACCACCGGCACGCCAAACAGCGCAAGCGCGTCCTTGCCTTCGGTTTCGGACAGTGCCTTACGTCCGGCTTCGATGGCGGGCCACTGAATCGTCGAGGGAGTGAAGGCCGACGCATCCTCGCCGCCCTTGGCCCATGCGCCGTAAGCCGAGATGGCGCGCGCGGCGCGATCAAAATCCTCAAAATAACCGATGCCCTGCGCGGCCAGATGTGCCTGATCGGCCATTGCGAAAGTGTCGATAACAATCAGTGTCTTGCTGGTTGAAGCTGCGGTCTTTTCAACCTGTTCCAGTGCACCTGTCAGGAACGCGCCGGGCAGATAGAGCAGCAGCACATCAATATCATCGGGCTGGAGCGCAAGCTTCATGCATTCGAACAGAAAGTCGTTCGAATTGACGATATTGCCGGTCAGATCGACCGGGTTGGAGACCATCGAGTGGCCCGGAATCTGTGCGGTCAGCCCGTCCTGCACATCCTGCGGGAAGGTAGGTGTATCACCACCCGCCAGCGCCAATGCATCGGCAAGGATTGCACCAGCGGCACCTGAAATGCTGAGCACGGCGCAATTGTTGCCTCGGATTTTGCCTTTGCCAAGGCCGTGGAGATAAGCGAGGTCCGCCAATTCGGCGAGCGATCCGGCACGCGCCACGCCGGCCCGGGCAAAGGCCGCGTCATAAGCTGCGCTGTCCCCAGCAAGGGCAGCAGTGTGCGACCGCGTCGCCTCTGCACCTTTTTCGGATGCGCCGACCTTATAGACCGCAAGCAGCTTGCCTGCGGCGCGGAAACGCGCGGCGGCGGCGAGGAATTTTGGCCCGTTGCGCAGTTCTTCGATATAGCAGACAGCAGCATGGGTGCCGTCATCGCCCGCCAGATAATCGAGATAATCACTGAAATCGACCGAGGCTTCGTTGCCCGTGTTGATGACATGGCTGAACATAACCCCCGCACGCCGTGCCATGCGGAACACCGTGGCGCACATATTGCCGCTTTGTGTGAGGAGTGCAGTGTTGCCTGCAACTTCACCGGGCTGGAACGACTGGCCAAAGGTGGTGAAGATCGCGTCGGTGAAATTTGCATTACCCATGCAATTGGGGCCAGCAACCCTCATGCCAGTGCGGGTGGTAAAGGCAATCAGCTCTTCCTGCCTCTTCGTCCCGTCGTCCTCATTGGTCTCGGCATAGCCCGATGCATAGGCCATTGCCGCAGGTATCCCCAAAGCGTGGCAACGTTCAAGCATTGGCAAAGTCGCCTCGGCAGACACTGCGATAATGGCCAGATCGACGACTTCAGGGACTGACTCGATATCTTTATATGCGCGCATCCCTTGAATGGTTTCGTTCTTTGGATTGACGGGATAGATTTTGGCAAAGCCTGCGCGCTTGAGCAAATCAACCGGAACCCCGCCGATGCGCGTCTTGTTATCCGACGCACCGATAATCGCAATGGATCGCGGCTTGAGAAGAGGTGTGAGGCTCATGCAAACGGGTTCCTTAACTTCGTCAAAATCAGCGGCCTGATAACGGAAATGAAAGAACGCGTTTTGACATTCTTGAATCAAAAGCCAAAAAATGTTCCCGCAATTTTCGGCTTTGGGGTTCCGCCTAGATTGAAATGCGTTAGCAAAGATGCATTTTGTGAGCAAGCGGCTTGATTGGATAATCGGACTGTGACCATGCACCCAAGAAGAAATCTAATAAATTCGATAGAAATATATGTAAAATATAGGATAAATGTTCCAAAATGAGCATTGGTGCATTGCTTAAGCCAACTCCCAGCCGGCCCAATGAAGGCGCAGGCAAATCGATAATGCACATACCTATTGTCATTTATCTTGTACAGTTTAATGGGCAAATAGAATCGCCAGCTATTCGGGTGCTTGGACCATATTAGGGCCTCATTGCGGCCGGTCTGTAATTAGGCCTTAGATCAGAAGGAAACTGCATCATGCGTCAAATCAATCACGTCATCGTAGGCGAAACGCCGGTTGCCACCCGTTACAGCGACATCATGGACCCAAATAATGGAGGCGTTCAGGGACGCGTAGCTCTGGGTAATGCGGCGGTGTTGGAGCAAGCGGTTGCTGCTGCTCAGTCAGCGCAAACAGCGTGGGCGATGACCAACCCGCAGAGGCGGGCGAGGGTTATGTTTAATTTCAAGGCGCTGATCGAAAAGCATATCGGCGAGTTGGCGGAGATGTTGAGCGCTGAGCATGGCAAGGTCATCGACGATTCCAAAGGTGATATCCAGCGTGGACTTGAAGTCGTCGAATTCTGCTGCGGCTTGCCGCATGCGATGAAGGGCGAATATACCCAAGGCGCTGGCCCCGGCATCGACGTCTATTCAATGCGTCAGCCGATCGGCATCGGGGCAGGGATCACGCCCTTCAACTTTCCGGCGATGATCCCTTTATGGATGGGAGCGGTCGCGGTGGCGGTGGGCAATGCCTTCATCCTCAAACCATCGGAACGTGACCCCAGTGTGCCAAACCGTCTGGCTGAACTGTTTTTGGAAGCGGGCCTTCCCGCTGGAATCTTCCAGGTGGTGCACGGCGACAAGGAAATGGTCGATGCGATCCTCGATCATCCCGCAATTGGCGCGGTGAGCTTCGTCGGCTCGTCGGACATTGCGCAATATGTCTATTCGCGGGGCGTCGCAGCAGGCAAGCGCGTACAGGCGATGGGCGGGGCAAAGAACCACGGTATCGTAATGCCGGACGCTGATCTCGACATGGTGGTGAACGATCTGTGTGGCGCCGCCTTCGGCAGTGCGGGAGAGCGCTGCATGGCATTGCCGGTGGTGGTGCCGGTGGGTGAGGATACAGCAGAGCGGTTGCGTGCGAAGCTGGTTCCGGCGATTGAAGCATTGCGCATCGGGATTTCGACCGATGCCGATGCCCATTACGGCCCTGTTGTTACTGCTCAACACAAGGCCAAGGTTGAAGGCTGGATACAGACCGCCATCGACGAAGGCTCCGAACTGGTGGTTGACGGCCGCGGGTTCACGTTGCAGGGCCATGAGGACGGCTATTTTGTTGGGCCGACGCTGCTCGACCATGTCACTACGGACATGGAAAGCTACAAGGAGGAAATCTTCGGTCCAGTGTTACAAATGGTCCGAGCCGCCAATTTCGAGGAAGCCTTGGCACTGCCCAGCAAGCACCAATACGGCAATGGTGTCGCGATCTTCACGCGAAACGGCCACGCCGCACGCGAGTTTGCTGCCCGCGTGAATGTCGGCATGGTCGGCATCAACGTGCCGATTCCCGTTCCGGTCGCCTATCACAGCTTTGGTGGCTGGAAGCGTTCGGCATTTGGCGATACGAACCAATATGGGATGGAAGGCATCAAGTTCTGGACCAAGGTCAAGATCGTCACAGCTCGCTGGCCCGATGGATCAACAGACGGCGGCAACGCCTTCGTCATTCCAACGATGGGTTGAGTGGATTTAGCGCGTAATTGATGTGAAAGAACCGCTTATGACGTCGTCGATGTATCAATCCGCATTGATAACCGATCTTGTCTCGCATGCGCTCAACTATGATGTTGACCGTGTGGTTGTGGTTCTGGAGGATGGCCGCAACCAAAGCGCTCGGGAATTACGCGATTTAATCAGCCGGTATAGCCAGGTATTTGCGGCGCTTGCTCCAAAGCCACTGCGTGCAGCGGTGATCGCGAAAAATCGTGTTGAAGTACCTGCGGTGATGAATGCACTCACTTTTGCGGGCATCGTTTCGACGTCGCTGCATCCGATGGGCGCAATAGAGGATTATCTCTATGTAATCGAAGATGCAGAGGTTGATCTTCTTGTTTACGATGCCGATCACTTTGAAGGTATAGCGTCGCAGTTGAAAGACCGTGTGCCAAGATTGAAGCATTTTGTGGCAATTGGGACGGAAGGCGTCGGCCCCTCAGTCAACCGCATGGCTGAGGCTTTTCTTCCGCAACCCCTTATCGGCCCACCTGCCGAACCGAACGATATGGCGCGCATCGCCTATTCAGGCGGGACAACTGGTAAGCCCAAGGGCATTATGGTCACGCACCGGACAATGGTAACATCCACGATGATCCAGTTGACCGAATGGGAATGGCCTGCCGAGATTCGGCATCTGGTTTGTGCACCGCTGAGCCATGCTGGCGCATCGGTGTTGACTGCCATCCTGCTCAAGGGGGGCGCGATGGTGGTCGCTCCCGGATTTGAACCGGTGGCGGTAATGCAGGCGATTGAAAAGCATCGCATTACATCGGTGCTGATGGTGCCGACGATGGTACTCGCGCTGATAGATCATCCGCGTTTTGGCGAATTTGACCTCTCCAGTCTTGAGGTTATATTCTATGGCGCCTCGGCTTTTCCCGCCGCGCGCCTTAAGGATGCCATCGAAAAGCTGGGTCCGGTCTTCTTCCAATTCTATGGTCAGTCAGAAGCGCCGATGTCGGTAAGTGTGCTGCGCCGCGCCGAACATCTGATCGACGACCCGCTACGTCTTGCCTCGTGTGGACGTCCGACGCCTTGGAATCGCGTGGCGCTAATGGATGATGACATGCGTCCAGTGGCCGATGGCGAGCCCGGCGAAATCTGCGTGCAAGGGCCGCTTTTGATGGCAGGCTATCTGAACAAACCGGAAGAAACCGAACAAGCACTTGCGGGCGGCTGGCTGCACACCGGCGATGTAGCAATCAAAAGCCCCGATGGTTTCCTGCGGATTGTCGACCGCAAGAAGGACATGATTGTCACTGGCGGTTTTAATGTCTTTGCGCGCGAAGTAGAGGATGTTCTAGCCACCCACCCGGCAGTTCGTCAGGCTGCCGTTATTGGCATTCCCGATCCAAAATGGGGTGAAACGGTGAAGGCTGTAGTCGTAACCGACCCCGCACAAACCGTAACCGCAGAAGAATTGATCGCACTGGTGCGCGAACGCAAAGGTGCGGTACAGGCGCCCAAATCAATCGAGTTTCTCGACGCTATTCCACTCTCGCCGCTGGGCAAACCCGACAAAAAGGCGCTGAGGGCAATTTACGCCGGTTGAGTCTCTGTTTGGATTTACTTCACCTTTTTGGTGCGTGCATTTTTGGCAACGGTTGGCCCAAAGCGTCCGAGAATGAACATTTCCAGCCGTTCTTCGACATCCGCTTTGCCAGGAAGCGCCGAATCCCAATTGGTATACGTCATGATCGGATGACTGCCGAGTACCAGATCGGAAAACAATTCAGCAGACCGCGCATGATTTCCCTGCGGGATTAAACCTGCGCCCGCCAATGCTTCAAGTACCTTCTCAATATTGCTTCGAAAATGCGAAAAAATGGACTTAGCAACGGACTGCATGAATTCCGGAAAGCGATTGCTCTCAGCAATCATCAACCGCATCAAACCGATTGACCGTTCGCGATACGTGATCTCGTAAGCATAATTACTGGCATTCAGAAGGGCACTATAAAGGGTGTCGCCGGGTTCCACTTTGGGCGGTTGTAGCGCGGCCTCGGCGTCCCTTGCGAAAATGACCTCGCGAAAAATTACCTCTTTGTCGCCGAAATGCTGATAAAGCGTGCGCGTTGCAACACCCGCACCGCGAGCGATATCGACAAGCGATGTTGCCGCAAATCCGCGCTCGACAAATAACTCGGTTGCCACTTGCATGACACGCTCTTTCCGTCGCTCCAGTTCAGCGGCCGTCGGGCGTCCCGCCTGATTCGAACGTTTACGCTTCGTTTTAACGGGCGAGCGACGTAGAGCGCCGATGCCCACGGAAATCCGATCAGTTGATGGTAACCCCGTCACTTACATAACCCCTTCATATCTGTCCGTTGCGGTGCTTAATGAAAAAATCTTGTCATTGCTATACAGGATAACGCGGAACTATAGGGCGCTGATAACTTAAATCTGTGCGATCCCTTGTCGCCGGTAACAGTGGGCCCAGTCTAGTATCGCCCGCACAAATAATTGCATCACTCGGATACTCGGTAAGCGAAAAATTCTTTTCAATAACTGTAACGCGGTTGGCGTATTTCCATACGCCGTCGCGGCGTTGAAGATGATCAATATATCGTCCCATCGAGAGCAGGTGCGGTGGCTCGATATTTGCACCGATGAATGTGTAATAGGTCTCGCAATGGGCTTCGTCGCCATCTATTTCGCACGTGAAGTTGGATACACCATGGTGCTGAACTATGCTCGATTCGCGGGCCCCGGCAAATGTTACGTCGATGAAAAAGTCCGGGCTACCTACATATCCATGATGGTCATCGATGGCGTCGTCCCAATAACAGGATCGGACCATGTCGCGATCGAGGCGGTCGATTCCGCGAGCATATTTCAAGACGACTGTCCAAATGTCTTGGCGGTCAATCAGTTCACAGAGTCGTGCCTCCAATTTTTCGTCCATATTGTCTCCAGTGTCATATCCGCCTCTAGCATCCTTTGAAACAATGCGCTACAGGAATTGCATTAATGTCAGTGGCAATCGAGTCTCAATTGCCAATTGAATTTCGCAAAGGAGCATTGAAAGCATCATGACTTTCTTGAAAAACACATGGTATGTGGCCGCGAACGCCAGCGAGCTAGATGAGCCGATGGTCAGCCGTAAAATTTGCAACGAACAGATCGTCATGTTCCGGAATTCGGATGGCAGTGTTGCCGCTATCCAGGATCGCTGCCCACACCGTTTTGTGCCCTTATCGATGGGTAAGCGCGTCGGTGACACACTGCAATGCGGTTATCATGGCTTGGCTTTTGACGGCACCGGAGCTTGTGTCGACGCACCGCACGATGATGACAGCCAGAAGGCGCGCGCATGCGTAAAGGGCTATGCGGTGGTCGAACGGCATAAATGGATCTGGATATGGATGGGTAATGCGGCTGAGGCTAATCCCGATCTGATTCCGGACTTCGGATTCTTCGACGACACGGAAAAATTCACCTGCTGTCAGGGTTACACCCACATGAACGGCAATTATCAGCTGATTTCGGATAATCTACTTGATTTGAGTCACATCCATTATTTGCACCCAGGAGTGCACGAGGGGTCGAATTTCGAGGACTTTACCAACAAGGTAAAACGCGAAGGCGATACGGTCTATTCGATGCTTTACCGGCATCATTATCATATCGATGCTGCAAAGAGGCCGATGTACGGAATGGTCGAAGGGCCGGAAGATGTCGAAGGGCAAGGGCATGCCCGTTGGGATGCACCCGGTGTTCTATTCGTCGATACCGCCTTTTGGGATCATGGAACGACTATCGACGATGGCTACCGCACCCCCAATGCGCATCTGATCACGCCCGAGACCGAGACCAGCAGTCATTATTTCTGGGGATCGGGTCGCACCTTCATGCTTGACGTCCCACAGGTGACCGAGATGGCGGCAGCAACAATGAAGACGGTCTTTGAAACGCAGGATGGTCCAATGATCGAAGCGCAGCAGCGCGACATGGGCACTTCAACTGATTTCCTCAAGCACAATCCAATCATTCTTAAGGCCGATGCAGCAGGCGTCATGGCACGGCGCATCATGCAGCAAAAGATCAAAGCAGAAGCGAGCGGTTCCGACTTGGCTATTGCTGCGGAATAAGGTCACTTCATTATGCCGAAATATATGATTTTCGCCTTGAACGGGCCGACCGAGGGCGAAGGCGATGAGGCCGTTTATAATGAATGGTATCACGCCATCCACATGCCCGATCTACTCGCGGTAGACGGTGTTATCGCTGCGCGACGATATAAAATGATGAGCAATAATCGGGCCGACTGGCCCTATGTTGCAACCTATGAAATCGAAACCGATGATTTGAAAAAAGTGCTGGACGGCATTGCAAACAATATCCGGCCATTTCATCCCACGTTTGACCGGTCAAAATCTGGCATGGTGATTGCCCAGGAGATCGAAGAATGAAGGCCGATACTCTGACCGGTAAAGTCGCAATCGTTACGGGCGGCGCACGCGGCATTGGCCGGGCCTATGCTGAGGCACTCGTCGGCGAGGGTGCCGCGGTTGTCATCGCAGACATGCTCGAGGCTGAAGGCGAAGCGACGGCAGCAGCCATCCGCGCCGCTGGCGGTCGCGCGCTGTTTCAACGCGTCGATGTGTCTGACCCGGTGTCGACGGAAGCGATGGTCGTAGCAGCCGTCGCCGAATTTGGCGGGGTTGATATCCTTGTTAACAATGCCGCGATGTTTGCCAGCCTGATCGGTGGACCGCTTACCGAAATTTCGGTCGAGCGCTGGGACAAAACGATGGCAGTCAACGTCAAGGGTGCTTGGTTGTGCATAAAGGCCGTGTTGCCCAGTATGCGGGCGCGCGGCGGCGGTGCAATCGTCAACCAAAGCTCGATCTCGGCGTTTGGCATGCCCTATATGCTCGATTACACCGCGTCCAAAGCTGCCGTTATCGGCCTGACGAAAAGCGTCGCGAGCGAGCTGGGTGCAAGTAACATCCGCGTCAACTGCATCGCGCCCGGTGGTACCGCGACCGAAGGCTATTCGCAGATCATGGGCGGCAATATGCAGGTGGCGGAAGAACGCGCAAAATCCTCGCAGTTGATCGCCGAACAAATGAAACCCGACGCTATGGTTGGCACTTTGCTCCATCTGGTGAGTGACGGTGCAAGGTTCGTAACTGGTCAGACGCATGTGGTGGACGGCGGGCGTTATTTTCTTGGCTGAAATTGGCCGAATGACGCTCGGTTTGATACTGGTATAATATCAAATACCGCCGTTATGATATTGGACGCATAGCCGATGGTTCGGCATAAAAGATGAATCAAAGAGGAGAATCCTATGCCGCATTGTAAATTGGAAGACCTGCCGTCCGGTGGGGAGCGCTGGCCAGCATTGGGCCATGAAGGTTTCAGGACCGCCCATTGGGGCGACATGGAAGTGGGCTATACCACGCTTGATTCAACGCTGGATTGTACCGAACAATATAAATGGGGCGGTCTGCCCGGCGGCGTCTGCCCATGCCCGCATTATGGCTATCTGTTCGAAGGCCGCATCCGCGTGAAATATCCCGATAGCGATTGGCCCGATGAAGTAATCGAAGCAGGTGAGGCATATTTTGTACCGTCTGGCCATGTGCTGGTTTATGAATTGGAAAAGACCCGCTGCTTCGAGCTGAACCCCGCGCATGCATTGGGCTCTTGCCTGGATGCAATGCAAAAAGCTGTGCTCAAAATGGGCGAAGCTGGCGTGGAACTGGTGCCACCCGCAGCAGCCGAATAATGGAACGGCTGGATTTCAACGGCTTTGGCGGCGTCAACCTCGCCGCCACGGCCTTTGGCTCCGCTGACAATCCACCAGTGCTGTTACTGCCCTCGCTTGGGCAGGTCCGGCAACTCTGGTTTGGTACAGCAGCAGCCCTTGCCGAAGCGGGGCGCTATGCGATCTGCGTCGATTTGCGCGGGCATGGCGATAGTGACCAATCCCCCGATGGGCATTATGAATTTGACGCCTATATTGGCGACCTTCGGGCGATACTTGCGGCAATGCCAAACAGGGCCGTCGTGGTGTCGGCCGGAATCGGCGCACGAGTCGCGATGGCGGCAGTGGGCGAAGGTGCGCCGCATTTGGTTTCGGGCCTCGCCTTGATTGATGCCAATATCTGGGTTGAAAAAGCGGTGGTTGACCGTCTGGGCGGTGCGATGGCGCTACGCTCTTCAATATTCGATGACCCCACCAAAATTGTTGATGCTGTCGCGGCGGCCTATCCGTCCGAACCGCGTCCGACACTCACCGACCGGATGATGGCGGCCTATGCCAAGCGCGACGACGGCCAATATGAATGGCGAGGTGACCCACGGGTATTAGCGGCCTCAAATCTGCCGGACATGGAAGAGCGCCTTACAGCTGCAGCTTCGCGGATTGCGGCTCCGGTGACCTTGATCCGTGGTTCGCTCAATGAAACTGTTTCCAATGAAGTTATGGAAAAGCTCAAGGCGCTGATCCCCGGATCTGAAGTTGCAGAGATTGACGGGGCAGGACATTATGCCGCATCGGATCGTGAGGATGATTTTAACGCGATCCTGATCGACTTTCTCGAACGGCAAGCGCCGCGCGCGCCGCTAACCTTTATCGCTGGTTCCGAACCACGCATTCTGCGCGATGCCTTGGGCTGCTTTGCAACAGGTGTTACCATTGTCACGACGATGAATGCTGACAATGAACCCATCGGGCTTACGGCAAACAGCTTCACGTCGGTCTCGCTCGATCCGCCATTGATCTTGTTCTCGCTGGCTAAGACTTCTGCCAATCTAGAAACGTTTGAAAAGGCAGGGAAATTTGCCGTTAACGTCAATCATATCGGACAGCAGCCTGCTGCGGGCAAATTCGCATCACGAGGCGTGGCGCGATTTGACGGTGTCGATTGGGCACTGCGTGAAGCGGGAGGCTCGCCCATATTGGCCGGTTCGCTGGCGTCTTTCGATTGCACGACTCACGCGGTCCATGACGGTGGCGATCACCTGATTTTTATCGGGCATGTTAATTACGCGTCATTCGAACCGCACCGCGATCCACTGCTATATTTCAGAGGCAAGTTCCGCCGGCTGCATTTTGCTTGATGATTGATCAAGCGCAGACGCGTCGATTCCCCAATATCTCCAATTTAGGATTATTCAGATGGCAGAAATTTTTGAAGGTGTTCGGGTCGTCGAACTGGCACAATATGTGTTCGTGCCCGCAGCTAGTGCGTTGATGGCCGACCATGGGGCCGAGGTCATCAAGATCGAAACACCGGGCACCGGCGATCCATATCGCACGCTGAAAATAGGAGACGGCCGCGAAACCGCGACTGCCAATCTGGCTATGGAGCAGAATAACCGCGGCAAGAAAAGCGTCGCGCTCGATCTGAAAAACCCTGAAGGGCGGGAGGCTCTACTGAAGCTCATTGAAAGCGCAGATGTATTTATCACAAGCTTGCGTCCACTGGCGCTCACAGGCCTGAAGCTCGATCCCGAAGATGTGTTCGCCCGCAACCCGAAGATCATTTACGCACGCGGTAACGGCCTTGGTTTCAAGGGCGAAGAATTCAACAAGGCAGGCTATGATGCCTCGGCCTTCTGGGCACGGGGCGGTTTCGCCGATTTGCTTACCGCTCCCGATGCCGATGTTCCCACGCGCCCGCGTCCGGCGCTTGGCGATCACACCAGCGCGATGTCTTTACTCGCGGGGATTTCCTCCGCTTTGTTCCGCCGCGAACGCACCGGCAAAGGCATGGTTGTCGAAACTTCACTGCTGCAGAACGCCGCTTGGGTGCTGAGTTCCGATCTGGTTTATTCACGCAATAATTCCGCCTATGATCCGCATGCCGGGTTTGCGAGCGGACACACCGCCCCGCTGATGCGCGCCTATAAAACCAGCGATGGTCGCTTCATTCAGCTGATGCTGCTCGCGCCTGACAAGCCTTGGCCAGAACTCTGCGCAATGATCGATCAGCCCGATCTCGCCGCCGATCCGCGCTTTGCAACCAATGCTGATCGGATCAAAAATGGTGCGGAATTGTGCGACATTCTCGACGCCGCATTCCGGGCAAAGAGCTGGGCCGATTGGGCACCTCTGTTTTTTGCCTGGAACGCGCCGTGGGAACTGATCAGCAATCTAGAAGAATTAGGCAACGATCCGCAGTTACAGGCCGCAGGGACCGTGTTCAAAATGCCGCTGAAAAGCGGTGAAGTGGTCGATGTAGTCGCAGGCCCAATCGGTTTTGACTTTGAATGCGCCCCGTCCAAACCCGTTTGCTCGCCTGCACTTGGCGAACATAGCGACGAAGTGCTGGCCAGTATCGGCATCAGCGGCGACGAACTTGCGCGCCTGCGCGCCGCCAATATCGTCGGTTGAACACTGGAAAGTTTTAAAAGGAACGAACATGCACAAGATGGTAGTTTTCGCGAAAGCCAAGCCCGATCAAGTTGAGGCTGTCGCCAAATGGTATGACGAAACGCACATCCCCGATATGCTCGCGGTCCCCGGCCTGATTACCGCCGAGCGCCACGCGATGATGACCGTCAAACAACCCGAAGGCCTACCGCAATGGGATTTCATGGTGGTCTATGAATTCGAAGGCGCCGACCCTATGGTCGCACTCGCCAATCTTGGCAAAGCGCAGGTGCCGTTGAGTGATTTGATGGAAAGTACGCAAACGCTATCCATCGTCGGTATATCGCAAGGGGTTCGTACGGAGGCCTGATCTTTGGATTTGAGACAAATGCGGCAGTTTGTGGCGGTGGCCGAAGAACTGCATTTCGGACGCGCCGCCGCACGTCTCAATATGGCGCAACCGCCATTAAGCCAGGCGATCCGTCGCCTTGAAATCAGCATGGGCGTTGATCTGTTCAACCGGTCCAAACGCAATGTTGAATTAAGCGCAGCGGGGTCTGTATTCCTTGTCGAGGCGAGGCGCACTTTGCTGCAAGCCGAAGTGGCGCGCAAAATGGCACAAAGTGCGGCGGCGGAAACGCCCGAAGTTCGCATTAGCTTCATTGGTCCGGCGCTCTATCAGGTTCTGCCCGAAATTCTCGTCCGCTTTCGCGCCGCAGTGCCCAACGTCCATGCTCGGTTATTCGAGATAACCACGCCCTTGCAGATCGACGGAATCTTGTCCGGGGACTATCATATTGGTTTCATCACCCACGGCATCCGCCATGCCGGGTGCGAGAGTAAATTGGTTGAGCGTTCCGGCTTTGTCGCGGCGGTCCCCGCCAATTCTCCGTTGGCGGCGCGGTCGTCGATCAGCCTGGCTGAACTTGCCGAGCAACCCTTTATCATGCCGCCGCGGAAATTTTCCGACCAATCCGAAACGATGAACCTTTTCAAAACGGTGGGTGTCGTACCTAAGGTTGAGCAGGAAGCGAGCCAGACCAACACCAGCCTAAGCCTTGTCGGGGCGGGGCTAGGGTGCAGTTTGGTCATGGCTACCGCCGCGCTACAAACGGTACGCAATGTTGCCTTTCTGCGGATCGAGGATGATCTACCGAATGCGCAATGGGAATTGGCGATGGCGTGGCATCCCGAGCATTTAAGCGACGAGACTAAGTTGTTTCTTGACCTTGCTAACAGATATCTTGCCGATAATCCGCAACTGTTGAACGCCGAAGCCTATCGGGGATGGCTTTGACCGAGTTTGAAGCTGCGCCGGTTGACCTTGCAACGGTTACCTCGCCCGACTGGCTGAGCCAGATGCTCGGCCTTCGCTGCCCCGGTATGATCGTACGCGGCGTTGAGGTGGTTGAGGTGCTGGCAACGCAAGCGACCAAGGTCAGGCTGATACTTGACGTCGAAGGCGGCGGTGCGGACGTGCCGACCGCAATCTGCATCAAAGGCGTTTTGACCGACACCGGCGCACTGCCTTCCGCCTCCATTGTAGAAACCTTGTTCTATCGCGAAGCCGCCGCGTTATTGCCCGTGCGCGTGCCCGATTGCATCTATGCGGGGATGAACGCCGATTACAGTCGCGGCGTTATCGTAATGCGGGATATCATAACGGCCGGCGGCGCCTTTTCCACAGCGCTCGATCCTTTCACCCCCGAACAGGCACTGGACGGACTGGATCAACTGGCACGGTTGCACGCGGCTAGCATAGATGGGTCACCGGCGTTTGGCTTTGGCTGGGCGCACAGCTTCCTCGACCGGATATCGCGCCAGCCGATCATTCCGCAAGACAGTTTGCAGGCCTTACTCGATGGGCCACGCGGTGAAAAGCTGGACCCCGCGTTGCGTGATGCGGCTCGGCTACAGCGCGCTTTGGAGGGCCTAGCCGCAGAAGTGCGCGGTGGACCGCTTTGCCTTGTTCACGGCGATGCCCATGCGGGGAATGTTTACCGCGAAGCCAACGGCGCGTTGGGACTTGTCGATTGGCAGATATTGCAAAAGGGCAATTGGGCGATGGATGTCGCCTATCATCTCGCCGCCGTGCTGACGCCAGAGGACCGCCGGGCGCATGAACGCGCTTTGCTCTCCGATTATTGTATACGGTTGAAGGCGCTTGGCGGGTCAGATATCGGTTCGGACGACGCATGGCGCAGTTACCGCTTGGCGATGATCTATGGCTATTATCTGTGGGCGATTACTCGCAAGGTCGAGCCGGAGATTATTGATACTTTTGTATATCGTTTGGGGACTGCGGCGGACGATTTGCAGAGCTTTGAGTTGCTGGACGTTTAGAGCCGGTCGAGTAAGGTTGCTGTCTGCCGCCCCGATTCTGCTTTCACCACACTCGCGGGCATTTCGCGCAGAGCAATCATCCGCACGGCGAGACATTCCATTTTGAAGCTGGCAAAGGCTTCATACCATGCGATGTCTTCAGCCGACTTGCCCGATACCGCGCTCCACAAGGCAATGGTTTCGTCGCGTGTGCCCATGCCTTCTAGCGGGGTAATGCCTTGTCCGATGGTCTGGTTATAATCACATTGCAGCCACCAGCCCAGATCATGCAGCGCACCACCGAGCCCGGGTTGTTCCCAATCCATCACCGCAGCGACATGAAAATCCGCGCCGATCATCATATTGCCAATGCGCGAATCGCCCCAGACGATGCCTTCGGGGCGGTTGGCAGGGCCTTTCTCCAGCAATCGATCAAAGGTGGCGTGCAGCAATGTGCGTTCGCCTTTGGGATCTACCCAGTTTTTGAAGCGCCGCCAGCGATCAACTTCCTGATCAAAACCATCGGGGCCGCCGGGCAATGTCAGAAAACCAGCGTCCGACACAGGCACTGTCTGAATCGCCGCCAGCTGTTGCACCGCGCTCTCCCACAGATGCCGCCTGTGCGCTGGCGCGATTTCAACCAACCAGCCCGATTTGGAATAAGGCGGATAGCTGACCGCGACCCGCCCCGCGACTTTCTCCATCACAAAGAAGGGCGCACCAAGGATCGAGTCATCGGGCTCAAACCAGAGCGGCTTGGCCACCCGCACCGTGCCATTGGCGTGCATCAACTGGATCAGCCGATATTGTTGGTCGAACATATCGTCGCAATAAACCAGACTGTTGGTCGGCTTGATCCGTACAACCATGCCGTGTGATTTTGGCCCACCGCCTTCGTGCCATTCCGCATCGAACAATATCGTCTCGTGCGACATGCCTGCGCCGAGCGGGTAGCTCAGGTTGGTGACTTTGATGTCCTGTG
>NKIR01000001.1:0-180888 GCA_002255985.1 Sphingomonadaceae bacterium PASS1 | reverse complement strand
CGGCCAATTGCCTGCCAAGCCAATGAGACAGCGTTGCCGCCAATGCATCCAAATCGCGGACATTGGGTGCGACGATGGCGGGTTCCGCCATCAGGCAGCAGCCTCTTTCGTAAACAGGCGGATCACCGCAGGCCGGTCTACTTTCAGCGACACGGTTTTGGGAAGTTCATCGACGTACAGCCAATGCACGGGGATGTATGTCGCAAGCACTTGTTCCCGCAAATAGGCCTCAAGCTCTTCAAGGGACGGAGCCGCAACGCCGGGTTTAACTTCCAACGCGACCGCCGGAACCTGTCCCAGACGCCGATCGGGAACGCCAACGGCGGCAACGGCGGAAATGGCCGGATGGCCGAGTAAAGCCTGCTGGATCGTCTCGGGCAATATCTTGAAACCACCGCGGATGATTGCGCCATCGGCCCGCCCGCGCAGGAACAAAAAACCGTCTTCGTCGATGATGCCAAGGTCGGTGGTCTGGATCCAGTCTGGTCCCATTTTGGGGGAGATGACTTGCAACAAGCCTTCTTCCCCCGCTGTCAGCACAGCCTTGCTTTCGGCATCAACCACGCGGATTTCTGCTCCGCCAAAGGGTCTGCCGACGCTGCCGAATTTGGTTTTGCCGAATTCGGCATAGAGGTCCGGCGACATCGCACAGACGGGTCCGCCAAACTCGGTCGCTCCGTAGGAAAGTAACACGGGAATGTTGTAGCGTTCCTCAAATTCCTTTTGCACGCGCGGATCGAGTGGGGCCGCGCCTGTGCTGAAAAATTGCAGTGAGGCGAAGTCTTCCTTTGGGATATCAGCATCCAATATCATCTGCACAGCGGCTGCGGGCGTTCCGCTCGCGGGAGGCCGATATTTCACGATATAATCGCGCCATCCTTGCACGGTAAAACGATCATGGACGATCAGCTTGTATCGATTGAGCAAAGCGGGCAAAATGCTGAACAGGCCAGAGATATTGCCAAGGGGATAATAGAGCAGGGCAGGGAGTGGTTCTGCGGGCTTATCGTCCTTGCCAAAAATCGCTGCGGTGCTGCCGATGAAATAGGTGCCCAGCATCTCGTGCTTCACCGCAAAGGGTTTGGGTTTGCCGGTCGTGCCGCTCGTCAAAATCTCGATCTGCGGGTCTGCAGGCAGATCAGCGGGCAGGGCGGCTGTGGAGGTTTCAAATCCCGAAACGAGCTGTGCATCCATTTCGCTTATGACGATGGCGGCGGCATTTTGTTCGCGGATGCCGGCGAGCACCTCTTCCTTCAACTCGCGCTGCGTGGCCACGACGATGGAAGGTTGCATCATCTGTATGTCGCGCACGATGCCTGCGGGCGATTGAAACGGATAGACCATGCGGATCGTGCGCCCGGTGCGGATCAGCGCCAGAAACGCCGCAATCGACGCCGCCTGGCTGCGTGCGATAAAGACAATCGGTCCGTTTGCTGGGCCACCGCAATCATCAATCAAACCGGTCAACCGATTGGCAAGTGCGTTGACTTCGTTCCAGCTGTACCAGCGCCCCTCAAATTCAATCGCGGGATCGTCCGAATTTTTTTCAAGCGCGGCGGCGGCCAATTGCGAAAGCTTGTTCATTTATCCTCTTTCTTTGCAGGGCAGCTGTCATCGTGCAGCCGTTCCAAAGCGAAGCGCTCCATATATTGCACATAGCGTATTGCAATATACATTGCCAGTTCGATCAACCGTGTATTTGTCGCAGAAATGTCCCCCGGTCCACCTTGCCCGAGGCGGTTCGCGGTAGGGTTGTGTGCGACAGAACCACCACACGCGGTACCTTGTAAATCGCCAAATGGTCGCGGCAATGCGCCTTTATGTCATCCTCGCTTAACGCCGCGCCATCGGCCACAACGATATGCGCCGCGAGTCGCTCGCCCAAGCGTTCATCGGGCAGGCCATAAGCAATGCAATCGCGCACCGCCGGATGGTCGGCCAAGACACGCTCCACCTCTGCACAATAGATATTCTCGCCGCCAGAAATCACCATGTTCTTCTTGCGATCAACGATGGTGACAATGCCCGCCTTGTCCATAATCGCTACATCTCCCGACGCCAGCCAACCGTCTTGCAGGGCCTCCGCCGTCGCCTTTTCATCGCCGAGATATTCGGTCATCAATCCAGCGCTGCTGACCCATAATTCTCCAGCCTCGCCAATATCGGCCTCGCTGCCGTCATCGCGCCGGATGCTGACCTGAACGCTTGGCGCGGGCCAGCCGCACGAGCCTGGATTATCAAGATAGGCCGCGCCGCTGATCGAGCAGGTCCATGCGGTCGTTTCGGTCTGGCCATAAGTGTTTGAGAGCAGGCAGTAGGGCATTCGGGTGCGGATTTCGGCGAGCAAAGTCGGGTTAAGCGCAGCTGCGCCATTGGCCATATAGGCAACCTTGGCCAAGGTTTCAGTAGTAGCGCGTGGGCTACGTAACATGTCCCACAGCATCGCAGGTACGAATGACAGCCGCGACATGCCTACAGTTTCGATCATATCGAAGGCAATATCGACGCTCCATTTGCTCATAATATGAATTGTGGTCCCAAGGCTGATCGCGCGGAAAATAGGCATGATGCCAGAGAGATGGAACATCGGCCCCAAAATGACCGCAGGCGTTGCCATCGAACGGCGTTCTTCTGGCAAATCGAGCCCGGTTTCTTCTAGGTAACGGGCATCTTGTACCAGCCCCATAAAGGCCGCTAGGGCAACCGAATGTGCAAGCGCACCGTGGCTGAGCAATGCTGCCTTAGGGAAACCCGTTGTGCCCGAGGTGAAGAGCACGATGCCGCCTTCTTCCGGTGCCATTTCATCTGGGACAAACTCCAGACCAGCACACGGCGCCGACAATTCTGCGAAGTCCGCATCTTTGCCCGGACGCAGCAGCGACGGTCCCACAATGATCCGGGGCCATGCCGGGTCGGGCAATTCAGCCCCGATGATCTCCGCACGATCTGCATCGATGATCGCCAGTTCGCATTGGGCCGTTTCGATCGCGCGCAGCATTTCTTCTGCGACGCCTCTGCTGTTGACCAATGCCGCAACGCCGCCCAAAGAAGTGATCGCAAGCACGCTAACGATCCATTCAAGCTGGTTGCTCATCACCACCGCGACTTTCGTTCCCGCGCGAATGTTGAAACGGTTGCGCAACGCATCGGCGAGGGCTGCGGCCTTTGCAAAACCCTCGGCAAAAGTGAGGCTCCGACCGTCTTGCACCGCCATGACGCGGTCGCCAAAGTGCATGGCTTGGCGGTACAGCCCCGCTAGATTGCGGGGTGCCCCGGTAAAAACTTGCTGCTCATAGCCAGCGATGGTGGCGGCTTCGAGCGCGTAAGTACCGCCGGGCGCTAGCATCCGCTCGGCTAGCGGGTCCCTGACATTGGTGCGCCATTTTTTAATCTGCAACGCGGCTCTCCCTGCTTGATCTCTGGTCAAGGTCCCACATATGCAATCCCTTCCGCATTTTGATCAGGGGTGTCCTGCTTCCAACGGACGGAGCCATAAGGTCTTTCCAGCTTTCTGCGGATGCGAAGTCCGCCCTGTCTGCAGAAAACCTGCGCGGCTGCCTGAAGCTCGCTGTCTGCTTTGGTGTATCGATCCCGCATGCGAAGATAGTCGCCCCATGTTGGGCAGTGGTAACGTTCCGTCCATTGCGACGGGTCGGCGATGTCGCGGCAGATCGACCATGCAAATCCGCCATTGCGCATCCGCGTGCGTTGAACTTTTTGCATGGCATCATAAAATTGGCGGGCATTCTCCGGATCTACATCATAGTCAATTTCGATCACTACCGGCCCGGACCGCATCGTTATCGCCATTCCGGTTTCCGGTTGGCCTGGCAATTCCACGATGTCGGCACTCGATTGGTGGACAACATCGGGAAGGGGCAGGATGAATGCAAGAAACGGCAGACCGAGCATGCAAATTCCTGATGCGATGATGGCAATCTCTACAGAATAGGCATTAGCTACGCTGCCCCACATCCATGCACCAAATCCGATCCCGCCGGCCAGTGCAGAAAAGAAGAGTGAAAGAACACGGGCCATGACCCAGCGGGGTGCCGTCGTCTGAACCGAGATGTTGAAAAGAGAAATCGTCATCATATTCGCACTGCCGGCGACAAACATGCAGATGCAGGTCAGCACCAAATTATGACTGCATCCTGTGAGGATGAGCGCGATACCACTGGTAACCGAAAGGATAATTGCTCCGCGTTCTGGTCCGAACGCTTCGCTAAAACGCCCTATCATCATCGCGCCGCAAACAGCGCCTACGCCCGATGCCCCTAAAAGAATGCCATATATGCTGGCGTCTCCCCCAAGCATTGTCTTCGCAATCAAGGGGGCAAGCGCCGTTGCGGTTGCCCCCGCGGCGGCAAACAGGAAGGCGCGGAATAAAACCGTCCGGATGGGCTTGGCGTGGAAGACATATCGCACGCCCGATATCATCGCGCGACCGATCCGTTCGGGCGGCAACCGCGATGGTGCAGGAATACGCCGCCAGAGCAAATAGACAAGAAGCAGGGGAAGATAACAAAGAGCATTGATCGCGAAGGCCGTCTCTGCACCTGCCGCCAGAACTATGATCCCTCCCAATGCGGGTCCGAAACTGCGTGCGAGATTATAACCGATTGAACCCAGAGCTATCGCTTTCGGCAATAACTCGGGTGCGACATGTTCTCCAATCGATGCCTGCCAAGCCGGTCCGTAAAGTGAGACGCCAGCACCAATCAGCGAGCAGAGCGCCAACAGCAACCACGGCGTCGTCAATTCGAGATAGGATAAGAGCGCCAAGGCTGAAGCAAAGAAAATTGCCAGCGACAGGCCCGTCATCGCTATTTTGCGCCGGTCGAACATGTCGGCCAATGCGCCTGCTGGCAAGGCTACCAGCATCATAGGGAGCATCAACGCCGTTTGAACCAACGCAACCATATCAGGCGACGTCGCCATTCTGGTCATTTCCCACGCCGCGCCCACGCCAAGAATCAGCTGTCCAAAATTGGAAATCAGGCTGGCGGTCCAGATTCTGCGGTACATGGCAACCCGCAGCGGAGCGAAAGTACCAACAGACCGCAAATCACCGGATTCTGCAGTGCGCGCCACTAAATGCTCCTCGCTTGTGTCATTTTATCGGCTCTAGCGCGATTGGTCGCGCGCATCAACCAAGTGTTTCGCGCACGTGTATTTGAAAATAGTTTGTTGGCGAACCCATTTGGCAAGACAATTGCAATTGCGGGCATTATGTAATGCATGAAGCGCATATAATCAAAATGTGCTGCGAATAAGGGAGACGGTTGGTGTCTACACGGATTGAAGGCAATGCCGCTGAGGAATGGCGCGCAAACTGGCCGATCGTGCTGGCAGCTGCGGCGGGATATGGCGTTGCGTCGATTGTCTCTTATTCGAGCAGTATCTTCATTGAGCCCCTGCAAGCTGAATTTGGTTGGTCGCGGGCGCAGATCATGTCGGGACACAGTATTGCAGCCTTGGCCGGTGCGATCTTTGCGCCTTTCACCGGGTTGGCGGTTGACAAGTTCGGGCCGCGCAGGTTGGGAATTTTTGCGATCATCGCCATGTGTATCGCCACCGCGCTTTTCGGATTGGCGGGCCCGGATATCAATATGTGGCGGTTGCTGTGGTTACCCGCAGCCTTTGCAATTGTGCTGGTGCAGCCCTCGGTATGGACCTCCGCAGTCACGAGCGTTTTTTCCGCAGGGCGCGGCTTTGCATTGGCGGTTATGCTGTGCGGCGGCAGCGTTGCGTCGATCATAACGCCTCAGGTAAGCAATTTCCTGATCGATAATTATGGCTGGCGCTTGGCTTTTGCAGGACTGGGCGCTTTCTGGGCAATATTGGCTTTACCGCTCGTCTATTTTTGCTTTTCCAGCGCGCTCGACAAGGAACGGCTGTCATCGGCCCCTAAGATAATAGCTGCCAAAGTGCGGCAGGAATCGGTTTGGAAAAGCGGCATATTGACGCGGCGTTACATCCAGCTGCTCGTGGCAGCCGTTGGTATTGCCGCAGTGGTAGTAACGCTAGTTATCAGTCTTGTTCCCGTGCTCTCGGCCAACGAACTATCGCGGGCATCGGCCGTAAACATTGCCTCAATGGTCGGCCTTTCCGCAATTGTCGGACGACTTTCCATCGGCTTGTTGCTGGACCGCATACACGGGCGGTTTCTGGCGGCTTTCGCATCATTGATGCCGATCGTTGCTATTCTGCTTTTGATCTATAATCCCGGATCGGCATTTGCGGCATCAGCGGCAGTCTTGATTCTCGGCCTATCCTTTGGGGCGGAACTGGATATCATCGCCTATCTCACGTCGCGCTATTTCAAAGTCACACATTTCGGCCTGTTGTTTGGAACGATAGCCGGGTGCCTGGGCCTGGCATCAGGCAATGGCCCGGTGGCGATCAGTGCGGTGTATGACGCACAACAAAGCTATCATCCTGCGCTTTGGACGATGATCCCGATATGCCTTGTCGCAGCGCTGCTGTTCTTGCTACTTGGGTCTTATCCGAAAGCAGCCGAATCGGACGTAGAAATCTAGACTGTTCCAACCCCCGTAACCGGAGATCCCACTGCGCCGGGCAAGCGAAGCGGTGGCGCTGTGAAGAGGAAGCGGTTGCGGCCATTGGCGCGAAGCCAGTCCGCTAGATCGCTGAGTAGGAACAGTTCCCCCAGCGGAATGCCCAGTTTAAACAAGCAGAGATGATGCAAGGGTACCCGGATGCCGTGGGCGTCGGCGCGGACGAAATCGGGCATATACTCGACCGCCTCATTGTCGGACACCAAAGCCGCGACTCCGCTGTCTGCCACCCAGCGCTGCAAGCATTCGTCAAAGCCGTCTAGGCCTGAGCAGCGATGCGGATCGAACGTCGCGTCCGAACCGGCATATTGGCCGAGCAAAGCGCGATCAAAGCCGGTGCGCAGGCACAGCACATCGCCCGGCTCGACCTCGACTTTGTCTGCCTCCAATATCCGCATCAGCGCGTCATAGCCGACGGGCACCGCTTCCAGCCCGACATGCGCGAAAAGATCAACCATCACCCCGCGCGTTTGTAACCCCGTTTCGGCCATACGCTCAATCCCCAGCGCGTGCGCGCCATACGGGCCGGGCTGGGCTTCGTTTCCGTGCATATAATCCACTGGCCCACAAACATGGGCATGCGCGCGGTAGCCGTTATAGTAGGTCACCTCCTCCGCGCCGCCGCCCGCGTCATATTCATATCCCATATGGCACAGTGCATCCCACTGCGTTGAGAATTGCAGGCTGAGGGTGACTCGATCATCGCAGACGACTTCCTTCATGCCGGGTATCACACGACCATAGGGGTAGTTCATCACCGGATCGTCGCCGCGCATTGAAAAGCTCTGCTGTGGCGAAAAGCGGCGCGGGTTCAATTGCACACGGGGGCAATCGAGGGGTAGCGAGAGGCAGAAGGCAATCCCCTCGCGCACTTCCTGCGCGGCTTTGCGGCGGTGTTCGGGGGTGATCAGGTTGAGGCGGCCGATCTGGTCATCTGGTCCGAAATCCCCCCAATTCGATCCTTCAGGGCGGACTCTCCAACGCTTTTCGTCATTCATTGTCATATGCCTACCATAAACTGAAAACGCACCCTAGCCAGCCCTAATGCATGTCGCTATGTGCATTAGGGAGAGGAACGCCGATGCCGCGCTTTACTTACACCATATTATCGCGCGCCGTTCCGGGCCGCGAGGAAGAATTTGTCGGCTGGTACCGCGATCAGCATATCGCCGATGTCTGCCGTATGCCGGGCGTGATCGGCGGCCAATTGTTCCGCATGGATTTTCAGCGCGTCTATGATCTGGAAGCCGCACCGCAATGGACGTTGATGACGATTTACGAGCTGGAGGGCGAGCATCCCGAACCGATTATCGATTCGATCCGCGCGGCATCGGGATCGGCGCAAATGCCCGCCTGCGCGGCGCTCGACAAATCAGGTATGATACAGGCTGCCGGGTATTTGATTGCTGCGGGCGGCGCGATGATGAAGGAATAATGATATGAGCGAAGCACCCCATCTCCTCGTCACACAGGACGACTCGATCCTGATAGCGACATTCAACCGCCCCGAAAAACTCAACGCGATGAGCATGGAGTTGATGGCCTTGCTAGAGGAGGCCGTGTTGCGTTTCCGCGATACGACTGAACTCAAAGTCATGCTCATCCGCGCCACTGGTCGATATTTTTCGGCTGGCGCAGATTTGAAAGGCGATGGCGGCAGTTCGCTTCCCAAGACAGGTTCCGGCATCCGCGAAATGCATCGCCGCCTGCCAACGCGGATGCGGCAAATTTGGGATGAGATGGAGGCGATCGAAAAGCCGTTTGTCGTTGCGCATCAGGCACGCTGCGTCGGTGGCAGTCTTGAAATGTCGCTCTCTTGCGATTTCCGGCTGGCGGCAGCTAGCGCTAGTTACGCCTTTCCCGAAGCAAAATTCGGCATATTACCCGCGACCAACGGCGTCAGCCGCCTTGTCCGCCTGGTCGGCCCGCATTGGGCACGGCTGCTGATCATGGCGAACATCCCTGTCGATGCCGACGAAGCGCGGATCATGGGGCTGGTGCATAAGGTGTTCCCCGATGAGAGTTTTGAAGATGATGTGATGGCGTTCTGCCGCCATCTTACGCAGCAAAATGGCGAGATGATGGGCGCATCAAAGGTCGCAATCGAGCTATCGACGGACTTGCCCGCACATCAGGCTGCGTCGGTCGAGCGGCTGGTCAACAGCTCGCTAATGCTGGGTGAGGGGTATCAGAAGCTGATGACCGCGCACATCGCCAGCATTGGTTCAAAGAAGGGATAGTTCAATGTCCGAGAATCACAGCGATGTTTCAAAATTCCAGATTTTCCGCGCCAGCGATGCCAAGGAACTTATGGAAGAAGGCTGTATGACTGTCGAGCCGTTCACTCCGACCCAGCGGGAAGGCATGAATAAGCTGGTCGCGGCGGGATTTATGGAGGGGGACGAGGTGAAGGTGCTGGTCAATATTCCCGGTTTCAGCCTGACCCACGTCTGGTTCAAAAAGGATTATCCGCTGCCCCTGCACTGTCATGATGCCGATTGCCTATATTATGTCATCGCGGGCAGTATAAAGCTTGGCACCGAAATATTGGGTGAACGCGACAGTTTCTTCATCCCCACAGGCGTACCCTATACCTATCGCCCTGGTCCGGATGGCGCGGAGATTCTCGAATTCCGCCACGCTACCCATTTCAGCTTTATCAACATGGCAAAGGGTGCGGCCTTTTGGGACAAAGCCGCCGAGGTTGCTGCCAATAGTCGCGCAGAATGGAAGACCGCTGCCCGCCCGAAACTAAACGCTTAATCTTTTTCGAGGATCCAAATCAATGACCGAAGCCAATATCCGTTACGAAAGCCCAGCCGAGGGCGTAGCCCGCATTACGCTGGCTCGCCCTGACAAGCATAATGCAATCAACCCGCAGATGATTTACGACGTCAATGCCGCGTTTGACCGCGCGGTCCGCGATGAAAGCGTCAAGGTTATCATCTTGGGCGCCGATGGCCGCAATTTTTCGGCGGGACACGATATCGCCGATACTGTCGCCGATTTTCAGGCCGCCACAAAAGCCAATAGCCCCGGTGTCAGCAGCTGGAGCGACTTTACCGAAGAATATACACATGGCTGGTATGCGGCAGAGAAAGAAACCTACCTCGAATCTGCTCGGCGCTGGCGCAATCTTTCCAAGCCGACGATCTGCACCGTGCAGGGCAAATGCATTGCAGGCGCGCTGATCTTTGCCTGGGTGTGCGACATCATTATTGCCGCCAAGGACGCGCAATTTTCCGATCCCGTTGTCACCTTTGGCGTCTCGGGCGTGGAATGGCTCGGCCATCCGTGGGAATTGGGCGCGCGTAAGGCGAAGGAGTTTCTGTTCACATCCGACATGTGGAACGCCGAGGAAGCGCACCGGTTAGGTATGGTGAACCATGTCGTCGAGCGCGACGATTTGGACGAGTTTGCACTCAACATGGCGATAAAAATTGCGGGCAAACCTGCTTTTGCGTTGAAGCTCGCCAAGGAAGCGGTGAACAAGACGCTGGACATTCAGGGGCAGGCCAATGCCATTGATCAGGCATTCTCTTTGCATCACCTCTGTCACAACCAGAATTTCCGCGAATTCGGTTACGGTATGGATACCAGCAACCTGCCGAAATTCGCTAGCGCGCCAAAGAAGGACGGTTGAGCGCCGCGCCGCAAAACACCCTGCTGATCGCGGGGGCCAGCGGCGTTATTGGTGCGGGCGCAGTGGAGCATTTCGCGCAGTTGCCCGATTGGGATGTGATTGCACTCTCGCGGCGCGCTCCGTTGGTGGCAGTGGATGGTGCCTTTACCCATGTGTCACTTGATCTGACCGACGCCGATACTTGCGCAAATGCGGTCGCCGCGCTGCCGCCGGTATCGCACCTGATCTATGCAGCGGTAGACGAAGCACCGGGACTGTTTTCCGGATGGCACGATGCAGACCGGATGGCGCTAAATGGCGCAATGTTTGAAAATCTGCTGCGCCCGCTAGCGAAATCGGGAAATTTGCGCCATGTCAGCCTGTTACAGGGGGCAAAGGCTTATGGCGCGCATGTCCATCCTGTCGCGACGCCGCTCCGTGAAGATGCCCCTCGCGATCCGCATCCGAATTTTTACTGGCTGCATGAAGATGAATTGCGGGCCACCGCGGCGCACGCAGGCTTTGCGTTTACGATCTGGCGACCCCAAGTTTTGATCGGCAACGCCCGCGGCGCGGCGATGAACCCGATACTGCCCATCGCCGCCTATGCCGCGATTTGCCGAGAACGGGGCCTGCTCTTTGCGCTTCCCGGTAACAGCGCGGCGATTTGGGAGCTGGTCGATACCGGCCTGCTCGCCGAGGGGATGGCTTGGGCTGCGATCAACCTCGCTGCTCACGGCCAGACATTCAACATTACCAACGGCGACGCCTTTGTCCTGCGCCATGTTTGGGACGACTTGGCAGCTCGGATCGGTCTCGATCCAAAGGGTACACCGCCTGCTGATTTTACCAGCTTTTTTGCTGACGAGGTGAACCGTCAGGCTTGGGCCGTCTTGGCCAAACGAAACGGTTTGGTCGAACCATCTTTATCGGCGTTTCTGGGCCAATCGCATCACTATCTCGATCTGCTGTCCAGCCCTCGGGTTGCAGCACGTCCGCCGGTGCTGCTCAGCACAATCAAGCTACGGCAGGCTGGCTTTGGCGCGTGCCGTGACAGCTTTGCAGCACTGACCGAGCAATTACGCCAAATGGTCGAACTGAAATTGTTGCCGTCGCTATTTTAGTTTGTCAGCATCCACCAACGCCTGAATGGCAATCGCCAACCAGCGCCGCGTTTCATCGACCACATCCCCGGTCAAAGCAGGCAGGGGCAAGACCTGCCGCGCGGCCATATAGCCGATCCACAGGATGTTAATATTTGCAGCTCGTGCCAATGCATTGTCCCCACCAAGCCAGTCCGCCAACGGCCGATCGATGCGGGCATGCATCAATGCGCTGCATAGTGCGCGCGCTTCGGGATCGGCGGTGGCGTGCATCATCATCGCCAGCGCGCTCGGAATCTCCTCGCCATATTTCAACAGCGCTACGGCGCGTTCGCCAAATTCGTTGCGCGGTCCATCGATAAAAGGATCGACTTGCAGGAAGTCTTCGACTGCGGCGCGAAACAGACCTTCCTTGGACCCGAAATAGCGACGGATCAGCGTTGCATTCACCCCCGCTTCGGCGGCGACTTCGCGAACGCCGACCGTGGTATAGCCTTTGCGCGCAAACAGGATTTGCGCCGCCTTCAAGATACTCTCCCGGGTACGCGCCGCGTCGCGCCCGCCCTTGCTTTTCGCTGCTGTCACGGATGTCATGGCGGACACACATAGACCGCTTGCACCGGCAGGTCCAGTCATGTACACACTTGTAGACATAAGAGGAGTGGATGATAATGGCGGATGCCTTGGATAATGCAGCGCGCGCGAAGCTGGACGCGATCACCGAGAAATATCAGGCCGAGCGCGTAAAGCGTCTGCGAGCCGATGCGACTGGCCAATATCGCGATTTTTCGGGCATTTTTGAGGATTTTGATCGCGATCCTTACGCCGATTCCAATTTCACACGTGAAACCGTCACCACCGAAACCGAAGTCGCGATCATCGGTGCCGGCATTGGGGGCCTGATGGCCGCTGCCAAGCTGGCGCAGCGGGGGATCACAGATGTGCGAATTATCGACAAGGCAGGCGACTTTGGCGGAACATGGTATTGGAACCGCTACCCCGGTGCGGCATGCGATATTGAATCCTATATCTACATGCCGATGCTCGAAGAAACGGGCTACATCCCCACCGAAAAATACGCCAAGGCTCCGGAAATTTTCACCCATTGCCAACGCATTGCGGAAAAATTCGATCTCTATCCCAAAGCTCTTTTCCAGACATTGGTGCAAGAAGTGCGGTGGCAGGATGACGGTGGCCGCTGGGAAGTATCAACCAACCGCGGCGACAAAATTTATGCGAAGTTTCTGATTATCGCAGGCGGCATACTGCATAAGGCAAAGCTGCCAGGCATCCCCGGCGTGGAGAGCTACCAAGGCAAAAGTTTTCACAGCAGTCGCTGGGATTATAGCTACACCGGCGGCAGCCCATCCGAGCGGATGGACAAACTCGCCGACAA
The DNA here is from genome assembly GCA_002255985.1 of Sphingomonadaceae bacterium PASS1. Classification (GTDB taxonomy): domain Bacteria; phylum Pseudomonadota; class Alphaproteobacteria; order Sphingomonadales; family Sphingomonadaceae; genus Sphingorhabdus_B. The sequence goes on along the minus strand of NKIR01000001.1, from coordinate 168,186 downwards.
GAGGGTCGCTATTCTAGGCACGGGTGCCACATCGGTTCAAATCATTCCGCGCCTGGCTGAAACGGTCGAACAGCTCTACGTTTTGCAACGCACGCCGTCGACTGTTGGGGAACGCGCCAACCGGCCAACCGATCCTGAATGGGCACAATCGTTGCAACCCGGTTGGCAGACCGAGCGTATTGAGAATTTCACGCGGATCGTCGCGGGGCAACCTGCGGGCGAGGATATGGTCAATGACGGTTTCAGCAAAATCTTTGGTAACAATCCCAATGCACTGGCCATTTCGACCGATGAAGAACGGCTGCTCGATCTGGAAGCAATGGAAAAAGTGCGCGCCCGGATTGAGTCGATCGTTACTGATCCGGTAACCGCAGAGGCCCTTAAGCCATGGTATAACCAGATGTGCAAACGGCCGTGTTTCCACGACGAGTATCTGCCTGCATTCAATCGCCCGAATGTTAAACTGCTTGATACAAGTGGACAACAAGGCGTTGAGCGCATCACCGAAAACGGTGTTGTCGTCGATGGTGTCGAATATCCGGTCGATTGCATCATTTACGGTTCCGGATTTGAAACCGGTACCAGTTACAAAAGCAAATTGGGGATCGACATTTATGGTCGTGATGGCGTCGAAATGACTGAAGCGTGGGTCGATGGCCCCGCTACCCTGCACGGCATTCTGGCGCGCGGTTTTCCCAATTTGATGATCTTTGACCAGTTGCAAGGAGGTGTCGCGATCAATTTTGCCCATTTGATGACTGAGCTGGCCAATCACGCCAGCTGGTTGATTGCGCATTGCTTAGAACAGGGCATCGCGGAAATCGAACCCAATGCCGAGGCACAGGAGGCGTGGTTCCATACCCTTATCGGCAGGCTGGGGGCACAAGCCATGTTCTTTGCCCAATGCACGCCAGGCTATTTCAACGGCGAGGGAAATATGAACGTTACCCCTGCGACAATGCGCATGGTTCCATATTTCGGTCCGTTGATGGATTTCGTTCAGATCTTGCGCGACTGGCGGGCCGACGGAACGCTTGCTGGGGTTGATGTGAATCGCAGCACAACTGGAGACACGAAATGAGCGCCAAAGAATTTGACAACAAAGTAGCGATCGTCACCGGCGCGGCCTCCGGTCTGGGCAGGGCGACGGCTTTCGCCTTTGCCGCAGAGGGCGCACAGCTAGTCTTGGCCGATGTCGATGCCGCAGGGCTTGAGGCGACAAATGCCAAAGTGCAAGAAATGGGCGGTAAGGCCATCGCCATGCCCACCGACCTTTCGGATGCAGCGGCTTGTTCGGCGCTCGCTCCCAAAGCTGTTGAGGCTTTTGGCCAGTTGGATGTAGTGTGCAACGTCGCAGGCGCTTTCCGCTTTGACCACGCCACCGCGATTACCCCCGAAATTTGGGACCGTATTCACGGCGTCAACGTGCGCGGGCCGTTTTTCGTCATCCAGTCGGCGTTGCCCTATCTGATCGAAAGAGCAGGCAGTGTTGTCAATGTTGCATCTGCGTCAGCGTTTTTGGGCCATGCCTATCTGACGCATTATGCATCGAGCAAGGCGGCACTGGTCAATCTGACCAAATCGCTGGCGATGGAATATATCCAGTCGCCAGTACGGATCAACGCAATCGCGCCGGGCGGTATCAATACCGCGATGACGATGGGAACATCCATCCCCGAAGGCATCGATTTTAGCCTCGTCGGGCGCTATTCTCCGTTGCGCGGATCATCGGAACCCGAGGATTTGACCGACCTGATCCTGATGCTGGCTGGACCACGCGGTAAATCGATTCACGGGGCCTGTCTGAACGCGGATCGAGGCATCACGGCTGGTTAGTTATCAACATATGCATCGCGCTTCGCTTGAGCATCCGTATTTTGTTGGGCATGCTCGGCATCGACCGTGAATTTAAGGAAAGAGATCCGGAATATGTCGCGTGACAACGCAGAGCTACGCCGCATTCTTTCGGGATTGTTGTTGAGCGAAGCGCCAATCACCGCGGTCACGCCGATGACCACGGGCTTTTCCAACGATACCTACCTGATTGAGGGGCCAGACTTGATCCTGCGCCTACCACCCGCTGCTGGTGCGATGCTCGACGGACATGATGTAATCGGGCAGGCGCGGATCTACGCCGCGTTGGGGAATACACCCGGTGCACCGCCTGTGCCGCGTATCTTGCTCGTGGAGGAAAGTGCCGACCTATTGGCCGCGCCATTTTTCATCATGGGCCGGATCGCCGGTGAATCGGTCAGCGACATCGACATGCAACCGTGGTTCACCGACGCCTCGGATGCAGTACGCAACATAATGTGCCGCGATTGGGTGTCGGCCTTTGCCAATCTCGCTCATCTGTCGCCGCTGGTCGTGCTTGGCGCACCCGTAAGCCCCGAAGACGACCTGCGCATGTGGCAACGTTTCGCCGATGGCGCACAATGCCCACAGCTCGCAGATATGATTGAGCGGCTATTGAGAACGCCCGCACCGATAAGTGGCGAGCCTGCCGTTATTCAAGGCGATTCAAAGCTCTCCAACCTTATGTGGGACGATTACCGCATTTCTGCGATGCTCGACTGGGAAATGAGCCTCAATGGCGATCCGCTCGCCGACCTAGCATATATGCTCTATCTGTTTGAAAGCGACTATCACGCGGCCACCCGTGCGCCCAAGTTACCGGGAATGTTGAAACGCGACGAAGTAATCACGCTTTGGGAGCGGGTTTCGGGGCGCTCTGCCCAAGGCATCATCTGGCACGAAATTGCGCAGATCGCGAAAATCACCGCGATCATAGCCGAAGGTAGCAATATGCTCACCACCGGACGGAGCAACGACCCCAAGCTCGCATATTTCAAGCAAAATCTCGATTATTATCTGAGTGTTGTAGGCGCGATGCTAATTGGCGCAGGTTATTAAAAAGGATAACTAAATGATCCCGACCATCGCGGCGCTCACCGGCGCGGACGAATTTTTCAACCACCAGATCGTTAACACCTTTGCCGCCGTTGCTTCGCCCGAGCGGGCATGGACCGAAAAGGCGTGGTTCACGCTAATGCGCAAGGATGGTTCCTTGCAGGCGAGCTTCGGTCTGGGCAAATATGCCAACCGAAATATTGTTGACGGCTTTGCCGGGGTGCAAATTGGCACGCGGCAGATGACCGTGCGGGCCAGTCGTCTGTTGTCATCCGCGCCCGATGAGATGGGTGTGGGGCCATTGGGCTATGTAGTGGTCAAGCCGTTGGAGGCCATTCGCCTGACATTGGCCGAAAACAGCGCAGTGCCGCTGCGTTTCGAGCTCACCTTTCACGCCAATATGCCCGGATTTTTTGAAAACCGCGATGTGGTTATCCACGATGGCCGCGCCGCATCGGATGTTATCCGTTTTCATCAAGCAGGGACCGTTTCGGGCTGGATCGAGATTGAAGGCGAACGGCACGAGGTGAACCCAGACGAATGGTATGGTTTCCGTGACCGAAGTTGGGGCGTGCGCGAACATGTCGGGCTGGATCCGGCAGACTTGGCTCCGGTGAGCGGTCACGGCGTTAGCGGCGGTAACAAGGCAGGCAGCGCGTTTCATTTCAACTGGCTGGTCTCCAAAATCGACCGGGCCGATGGCAGCAGCTATGATCTCGCTTATTATTTCCGCGATTTTGGCGGGGAGGGGCCACCCGCTTATTTCAGTGGCTATATCAATGAAAGCGACGGGCGGCAGATACCGATCCTGCATCTCTATCCCGAAATCGACTATCGCGCGTCAGACAGGGGCGCAATGCGTGGCACGGTGACGGCGATTATCGCTGGGCGCGGCAAGTCGGTCGAAGAAAGGGTGTTCGAGATTGAAGCCATCAACCCCGAAATGGGCTTCCGCTTGCTTCCCGGCATGTACGGCGAATGGAAGGGCCAGACCCACGGCAGCTACAAAGGTGAGGCGTTTCTCGACGGCGAAACGATCGAGGATGTCAACAACCCTGACAAGCTCGCCGAAACCTATCGCTGGCAAATCCGCGACCGTCCGGTCCGGATCACCGAAGGCGCAAATAGCGGCTATGGCGATATGGAAAGCATCATCCTGGGCGATTATCCCGGCGTGCGGATCGTCTGATGGATATGCGTGAAACCGCGATCATCACCGGAGCCGCTGGCGGAATGGGCGCTGCCATCGCGCGCGGTTTTGCCGCGGAGGGCCGCGACCTTATCCTGTGCGACCTGCAAGCCGGACCGTTGGACGAATTGGCTGAGGAACTTGCGGGCAAGGGAGCCGTGGACGTCGTGGCGGGCGATGTGACAGCGGCAGATTACCCAGCGCGGATCATTGCAGCACTTCGTACTCGCAAAATCGGCGCACTGGCGCACGCTGCCGGAGTGTCGCCCTCTATGGCCGATGGCAGCCGCGTGTTCGATATCAACTTCACCGCCACCATGCGGTTGGTCGAGCAGCTTTTGCCCCATATGGCTCCGGGCGGTGTGGCGATATTGATCGCGTCAAATTCTGGCCAGATCATTGCCCGACCCTTGTTCGACAAAGCGTTGAAAAAGGTCATCAAAGGCGGCAGTTCTTTGATCCTCAAGCTGATGCTCCGCAATTCGCGCATGGCCTATCCCATGTCAAAACGCGCGGTGCAGCTCTATGCAAAAGCTATGTCGCCCGCCTTTGGCAAAGTCGGCGCGCGGATCGTGTCGCTATCGCCGGGGATCATTGATACGAGCATGGGACGGTTGGAGCAACAGGCTGGACCCGAAATGGACAAGATGATCGCTGTTACCCCGCTGGGCCGGATGGGCGAACCGCACGAAATCGCCTCTGTTGTCGCTTTTCTCGCGTCGCCTGCGGCCAGCTATATCAGCGGCACCGACATTTTGGTCGATGGTGGCACCGTTGCCGGTATCGATGCGGCGGGCGGTCCGCTCAAACTGTAATTCCAGCGTCGACTCCGGCGACTGGCCTATCCGGCACCAGCGCGATGCAGAGCGTGGCCAGCAATGCGAGCGGTATGCCGATCATCAAATAGGGTTCATAGCTGTCATACTGGTCAAAAATCGAGCCAGCCAGCAACGGTCCGGTTGCGGCCAACAGGGCGAAGACGGACATAATCACCGCCAGTACCGTGGCGAAAATATCCCGCCCGAAACGCTGTGCGATCATATAAACGACGACATCGGTCTCCGATCCGGTTGCCAGCCCAAGCAGGGCCACGGCCACCATGATTGCAATGCTGTTACCCGGAAACAGCCACAGCACCAGACAGACGATGACCGGCAGCACAAAGACGGCAATGCTGAGCGGACGCGTTGGCAACCGGTCGAGCAAATAGCCTGTGGCAATCCGCCCGCCGATGACGAAGATGCCCATGGTGCTGGTCAAGCCAGCAGCAGCCGTCAGCGTCATGCCCTGCGCTTGCAACATCGGCACGAGATTGAGGATGATGCCATACGTCACGCTGGCGAATATGCCGCCCGCCAAAGCAAGGCAAATCGCCGTTCGTGAGCGCAGCGCGCGGAGATAATCGCTTTTCGGTGCCTTGGCCTCGGTTGCGCCGGTGGGCACTTCGATTGCAGGCGGATCGATCAGGCAGAACCACGCGAAAGGGAGCATGATCACTGCCCAAAGGACGGCCATCGCCGGAAATGTCAACCGCCAGCCCAGATGCTGAATACCGAACGCCGCGATATTAGGCCATATCAGCGTTGCAACGCCGATCCCCGCTAGCGATACTGCCAGCGCAAGACCGCGCGATGCGTGAAAGCGCGGGATTACGGAGCTAAGCCAGACCGGATTGGTGATAAAGGCAACACCGACAGCCTGCACCGCTCCAAGCAACCACCATTGCCAGATGGTGCCGTTAGCGAGCCCCAATGCCGAGAAGGCCAGCGTGTAGAGGCCGATACCAGCCAGACCAATACGCCGAGGCCCGATGTGGTCGACCAAACGCCCAAGAAACGGCATAACAATTAAGCCAAGCACCATCTGCACGGTGAAAGCTGCCGAGAATTGCGCGCGGCTCCAGCCGAATTCGCGCGTCATCTGCTCCATGAAGACGCCGCTCGAATAACCAAATGTGGCGGCTCCGGCGATGCCAAGCATCGCCAACAACGGCAGCTGCCAATTCGCTGCCCATTCCTGTTTTGCCGTCATGGTCATCTTTGCTTTTTCACTTTTCTTGCAGGATTTGAGGCTCACTGGTCGCGTACAATCGCTTATCCAGTCTCGATGCTTCATTATGCAATTTGCATGGCGCATTGCTAATGTCAAACCCTTGGCCAGCTTTGTTCAAAGAACCAGGCTTGGTCTTAGCAACTGTTGGCAGGCTCTTCCTTGCGTTTTCGCCCTTTGTTTGGGCGTGCCACGCGAGACAGCTGAAATAATGCAATTGACACAATCTATTTCATTTGGAATAATTTCGGCAATAGATGCGTATCGGTCAGCTGCAGGAGCTGGCAGCTTAGCACTACAGCAGAGGGGGGATGGATCATGACAAAGCCAAAACTTATGTCGGTCGGCACCGCAGTGGTTATGGCGGGGATCAGCAACGCCTTGATCTACACGCTTGGCTTTGTGGCATTGTTGCTGTTCCAATTTGTGACCAAAGATGCAGGCGGCGCGACTCTTGCAAGTGCTTCTTCGGCGCTAATCATCACGCTGATGTTCACTTTGTTTCTGGCGACGATCATCACCTTTATCGTGGCTTTTCCGATGGCGCTCATCTGTCGCGCATTTGGCTTTATCGGCAACCGGGCGTTTGTGATTGCTCCAGCGATTGGCGCGGCGCTGGTCTGTTGGGTAGCATCGAAGCTTGATGTGGAGACCACAACCTATATCGCCATCATCGCCTTTGCCTATATCACGGCAGGCATCATGTGGCTTGCCTTAGCAAAAGGAGAGGGTGCGACGGTACCCGTGGCAGCACAGCCAGCGCAGTGAAGCATTTCAATCAAACGCCGGTTGCGCTTGCCCTTGCCGGCGTGGTGGCGCTGATTGGTGCGAAGCTGATCCCGCAGTTGCTAGAGGGAAATACAAGTACCCAATTTGTGCAGCATGTTTCGGGATGTCACGATGACCGCAGCACTGTCCGCCACACAGGCGGCAAGGTGGCGGGTGCAGGCAGCTACATGCCTTGCCTGATCGACACCGGCATGCGCTCGGGCGAGCCGGGACTGGCGATTACCAATGACGGGACACTGCTGCGTTCGGTCACCACTGGTCCCGCCGGGATTGCAGTGTCATCCGATGATGGCAAAACATGGGTGAGGCGCGTGCTGCCCAAGGATACGCGGACGGGAATTCCCGATGGCTATCTCGATCCGGTAACGCAGCGCTATTTCTATTCTGCACTCGGCGAAAGCCCGGTCTATGCCAGCGATGATCTGGGCAAGACGTGGCAACTCGGCACATTCGATTCGCCTGATCGCTATGACTGGAATCGCGTCTTCTCCGGACGGCCTGTGAAGCCGCGCAGCGGCGGCTATCCTACCAACATCTATTATTGCAACATGACACAGCCCGGCGGTTTCGTGACTGGTGCACGTTGTTTCAAATCGGTCGATGGCGGAAGGTCGTTCAAGACCACCGGCCCAGATCCCTACAAACATGGCGATTGTAAAGACCCGACCCAACCGCGCGGCTCCGGCTTCGGGCGCGGTATTGTCGATCCCAAGGACGGCGCGATCTATATGCCCATACATTTCTGCGGCGCGACGCGCGTAGTGGTGTCGCATGATGAAGGCGCGAGCTGGAGCGAGCACATCGTCCGCAAAGACATAGGCGGAGGCGGTATAGGCGTACTCCGGGCTCTGGCATCGCCCGCCTGGCGCAAGCAGTTGATGAGCGGTCGCGCCAATACGGTACCCGCGGAAATGGCGTTGACCCAGACGAGCGACGCGCTGGGTATGGATGGCGCAGAGCGGTTTTATTATGTCTTTAATGACGACGACCAATTACCGGTGCTGAGCTGGTCGGCGGACAAGGGACGGACGTGGAGTAAGCCGGTGCGCATCAATCCGCCGGGCGTTCTCCAGACGGTCTTCACCGGCATTGCTGTCACGCCCGAAGGCCGCGTCGGCATCTCCTATTACGGCACCACCGACAAGCAGGTCTGGACCGGCTATCTGGGGATCAGTGACAACCCAACTGCGCCGTTGCCGACTTTCGAGACAGCCGCCGTCACCCGTCCGGGCAAGCCGCTGATGCCCGAAGCCTGTTGCTGGGCAAGCGGACCGCAGGAATATACGATTCCGCGCTGGGCTCCGGATGGATCGCTGTGGGGCGCGTTTGTGGCGACTGTGCCCGAGGGTGACGCGCAAGGCGTGCTTGGCCGTCTGGTGAAGCGATAGGGCATGGCTATCCACCCCGTCAAACTCGGCATAGTCGCCGCTGCGTTGGTGGTGATTCCGATTGTCGCCTCGCGCATCTATCCCTTTCCCGCGTCGGAAAAGGTGCAGCCACCAAAGGCATCGCCGCATTGCACCGCTACGGTCGGTGATTTACCCGGACGGCCAGTGGCACAGGGCTGCATGTTTGATACCGCAATCCTCGATCAATCGCCCTCTATTCAGGTATCGCGCAGCGGTGTGCTGTTCATCGGTCGCACGGCGAAGGGCGTGCTGCGCTCGACCGACAATGGCCTCAACTGGCAAGAAATCACACCGCCATCCCATGCCAATGGCGATAGCCACGCCAAGGGTGTCCATGGCACTGTCCATATCGATGCGGTCACCGACCGGGTCTATTATGTCACCAGCAACGCCGCGGCGTCTTGCGGCCCAATGAAGGGCGGCGCGGTAGTTTCGTGGAGCGATGATCTGGGCAAGACATGGGACGGCAGCACGACAGGGTGCGGCACTTATGATTGGGGCCGGATGATCACGGGCCATCACCCCAAGGGGCTGAACCAGCGCGCGGTCTATTTCTTCGGCGTTGCCCCACGTCTCGTCGGCGGAATTCGTCCGGTCTTTCGCTCGCTCGACGGCGGCGCGACTTGGACGAAGATGATGAACCCGGCTTCGGTGACGACGGAGGCGGGGGCAGGGGTAGCTGCGCCCGATGGCACGCTGTATTTCGATTATCCCGAATTTATCGGCTTCGATCCTTACCGCGTGATCGATCAAACCTACCCCTTCAAACCCGCCAATCTGTGTAGACAGATTATCGCGGTCAGCGAGGATTTTGGCGAGACATGGCGGCAGGAAGCCATTCCCAATTCGCTCGCCTGCAATATCCAGACCGGTCACCAGAAAATTGCGGTAGACAAGGCTGGCACAGTCTATGCCCTTTGGACTGACGACCGCGACAACCAGATTTATCTGGTTACGTCGCGCAATAGGGCCCGCAGTTGGTCCAAGCCGGTGAGGGTCATGCCAAAGGGCGCAACCTTTAACAACGGCCATGCCAATATCATCGCAGGCGAACCCGGCCACATCGTCATCGCCTCGCTCAACACCAGCGCCAAGGAAAATCCGCGCCGCTGGATCGTTTCAGGCTATGGCTGCTGGAACGCGTATCTTGCAGAATCGTTCGATGGCGACAGCACCCGCCCCCATTTCCGCAGCGTCAATCTCGATCCTCCAGGTGATGCTACCCAAGGAGAAGGCGAATCACCATCCGAGGCAGAGGCCTATATGGACATGTCCGCTGATGGCGTCGCATGGACCACTTTCTCCCGCCACGGCGCGCGACTGGGAAAAGGCTCACGTTTTGCAGCGGCGCGGATTAGTGAATGATTTTCGAGCGTATTCAAACGGCTCGATTTCCTGCGCGCCAATTGTCCGAGTTACCAAATTGTCGCTAAATCATGAAATTGCTCCAATATCATCCATTTGGAATAATTCTCTTGTGTGAACGGCGAGGTAACGATAAATTGATAATGAAACGATTCATGCTCGATTCATTATTAGAGACGGCACTGCGCCCAAAAGATCGGTAAAATGAGCCGAAAGCAATTTGGCCAGCGCAACAAATAGGGGAGAAGAAAATGCGCAAGTTCAAAGCATCGTCAAAATTGCTATTGGGGGCCGCTCTGGTTGGATTCTGGGTTCCGCAGGTTCAAGCGCAATCAACTGCTCCCGAAGATGCAGACGAGTCTGCACAATCCAAAAACAACGAAATAGTTGTTACGGCGCGCCGAATTGACGAGAGCCTTCAGGATGTTCCACTGACAGTTAATGTCGTTACTGACCAAAAGCTTAAAGATCTTAACCTTTTCAACGGCTCCGATCTGGCAGCGGTCGTACCTGGGCTTAACTTCGCTCCCACTACACCGGGGAACACGCCAACGCTTGGACTGCGCGGGGCGGCAAGAGGCGCTGCCGGCGGTCGGCTTGATCCTACGGTACAGACCTATCTCAATGAAGCCCCGGTTTCGGACGTTATGGTCTATCAAGCGCTGTACGACATCGGCCAGGTTGAAGTGTTGCGCGGTCCACAAGGCACGCTGCGCGGACGTCCGTCGTCCTCTGGGGCGATCACCATCACGACCAAGCGCCCTGATCTTAATGAGGTGACAGGATATGTCTCGCTGGCTGTTTCATCGCTCGATCAGATGCGTGGTGAAGCTGCCATCGGCCTTCCAATCATCAAGGATGTGCTTGCCGTTCGCGTGGCTGGAATTGTTGATCGCAACGATGGCGATGGCGTCCGCAGTCTTTTTTCTGGTCGCAAATCTGAGCAGGAATTGGATAGCTGGCGCGTGTCGGTGCGCTTCCAGCCGATTGAAGCCCTGGATATTAACGTGATGTATCAGGATTTCAAATCGGTCAGAACCGTCCTGTCTCAGGTGGCGGGAACTGGCTATCAGGGTCCAAGCACGCCACCTTTGGGCGCAACGGCACCGCTTGCAGGTTTCAATGGACCGGCGATCAGCGCCTTTGACCGTTTGTCGGTCGTCGATGTGCCGCTAGTCCGTGACGAACACCACACAAACCTGATCGGTCAGGTAAACCTCGATCTTGGCACTCACCGCATTTCCTATGTCGGCGAATACAACAAGACGCGGAACATCAATTCAGGCGGTACCAATGTCGGTCACATTTTCCCGATCCCCTATCCGGATCCGCAGTTAAAAACGCTGGACGGACGTTCAAAGCTGACCACATCGGAACTGCGGTTTGAAACAACCGGGGCAGATTTCTGGGATTATGGCGTTGGCGTCTATTATGAAAAAACCACGTCGGATAATATTGTCGACTCTGTCGCATCCTATCTTCCCGGCACTTTCGGCTGGCCGCGAGCGGCGATCGGAGCTTTCGTTCTTTTCCCGGGTGCGGTTAGTCTCAACAATTTCAACTATAACTATAATCTGATCCTGCAGGGTAATTTTCCCGTCAGCTGGAAAAATCAGGCGATCTACGCCAACTCCACTTTTCATATTACGCCAGAAACCGACCTGTTTCTGGGTGCGCGCCATGTCTGGTACGAACAGAGCAGCGACCAGATCGGAAACTTGCTCTCCGGATTGTCAGCAACTGGGTTTCCGACCAGTTTCTGTGGCAGCATTCCGGCTCGCCCCGGGCCACCAGCGACATCGGCGGGTTTTGCGTCGACGGCCATTCCGGGACAGTGCGATGTAAGGATTAGCGGTTTCCAACAGTTCGCGTCAAATCCGCTGGTCTCCAAGGAAAAGGCTTGGGTATATAACGCCTCGCTGACCCATCGTTTTTCCGACGACATGACGGCCTATTTGAGCTTTGGTCATAGCTGGCGTCCGCAGACCAATAACTTGAATCTGCAATCGACCGACTCTCGTATACGGGCGTTCGCCAATACCAGTTCAGAGACGTCGGACAATTTTGAAGTCGGATTGAAAATGCAGGCAATGGACCGCAAATTGACGGTTAATGTTGCGGCCTTTTATCAAAAATATGATGGCTTCCTGTTTTCGGCTCTCGGCGTGCCCTATGTGAGCAATACGACCACACCGATTTCCGTCGCTTCAGCCGCGTCACTTACGGTTAATGCCGATGCGAAGGTTAAGGGGTTTGATCTAGAACTTGGCTATCGGCCTTCAAAGCAATTTTCGATCTCCGGGAACATCAACTATGCTCGCGGGCGACTGTCGAATGCGTCGGTGCCGTGTAACGATGCGAACGCCGACGGAATTCCCGACGCCACCATCCCAACACTCGCAAGCTTCGGGACCGAAGCCGTCCGCTACTGCAATTCAAATTCGGCATTGGCCTTTCAGTCTGACTGGAATGCATCGATGCAGGCCGAATATAATATGCCGGTTTCCAATCATACCGATGCATATATTCGCACTTTGATTAACTACACACCCAAAAACAAGTTTGCGCCGGGTAGTTTTACCGCAGATAGCTATGGCCTGCTCAATCTCTATATCGGCGCGCGCGCCAACGATGGGCAGTGGGATATTGGAGCTTATGCCCGCAATCTGACCGAAACTGAAGAGCTGGTGGGGCAAGGGACGACTGACATTTCGACACCCCCGATCGCGCAGAGTGCTCTGGGTCTTGCCCGAAGCGCTGGCTATCGCTCTGTCACCCTGACACCGCGCCGCGAATTCGGGCTGACCTTCCGCTTCAACTGGTAATCGAGTTAAAATAGCCTCTCGCTTCGGCGACAGGCCATTGGACCTCGACGGGCCTCGGTAATCCGTCTTTGCGCAAACCCTGACAAGTCGTTAGCAACAACGATGATCCCCGGGATCAAATTGGTTTTACGTAATCAGGGAATGTAAAGTCGATGCGACGCAATGTTAAAACTGGCTATAGCCGTGGAGCGGAAACGCGAGAGCGCATACTGAACCTCGCTATCCAGCTATTCGGAGACTATGGCTTCGATAGTGTAACGACCAGAGATGTTGCGGCTGCTGCCGGTGTGCCGCCTGCGTCATTGCGCTACTACTTTGTTAACAAAGATGGATTGTACATAGCCTGCATGGAACATGTGCAGACCATGACGTTCAAATTGTTGGAAAGCGAATTGCAAGCAACCGAACGACTTCTGACGCAAAAGAATGTCGAAGCAGATCGGCTCATCGAAAGCTTTTGCGCAATGCAGGACGCGCGCATCGACAGCCTGATGGGCGGACCGGATGGCGGCGCTGCTGCGCTGTTTTCGATCCGCCACGACCTGCCGTCCACCGGTGGCGCTGGCAAACTCGGCAGTTTGCATCCGGACGCCCAAAGAATGGCGGCATGCTACATTCAGGTTCTAAATCGGATCAGCGGCAACACAGTTGATTTGCAATCGGCGCTTATCATCACGGCCATGATCTCTGGACAAATCGTCAACCTGTTCCTGCGCCGTAACAGACTGGCAGAAATGGGGTGGGAGTTCACGCCTGAACGTCTGCATTGGTTGAAAGCTGCGATGAGGAAACAGACAAGCGCCATCCTGAAATCCTATCAGGTTTAGGAATACACGGACGATTCCATTAATAATATCGACCTTTGCGACATAAATATATTGCAAATGGAATAGATTTGAATGAATATCGCGTGGAGCATTAATCGCGGCGTAGCATGGAGAGTGGACTGTGAGAAACTATACAATTATCGCCGCCGTTGCGCTGGCGGTGGTTACATCCCCCGTTGTCGCAAATCGCCCAAATGAGACGCAATATTTGTCTGCAAAAACACCGATAGGGAGGCTGCTGGCTGATCCAGAAGCACGGGCCGCGATCAACAAGCGTTTTCCTGTGCTGCTTCAGTCTAAAGCGGTAAAATCTGGCATGGCCGACCGCATGACGCTGCGATCGCTTCAGCGGTTCAAACCCAATATCTTCAGCGATGCGTCGCTCGCTGCCATCGATGCCGACTTCGCCCAATTGGCGAATAATTGAGACTCGGGCACACTTTCCAATATTTTGAAGAGGACAAAACAATGTCAAATGATCGTGATCGCGAATTTTCCCGCCGCACTGCGCTTGGCGCATTGGGCTTCGGAACGGCGGCCGCTCTGGCAGCAGGAAGTGCAATGGCTGCAAAGACCAAAGACAAGGTAACTATCTACCATGTCGAAGGCAGGCGCTCGCAACGTGTCATCTGGTTATGCGAGGAATTGGGGATCCCTTACGAAGCCCTGTTCAAACGCGGCGACATTCTGGGATCGATCAATCAGATCAAGGCGATTAATCCGGCCATGGCGCTGGCCCCGACTATTGTTTTTCGCGGAAAGACCATGGTCGAATCCGGTGCCATTCTAGAATATCTGATGTCGCAATTCCCCGGCGGTGACAAACTTGCCCCTCGCAAAAGCTCGCCCGATTATGCCGACTATCTGATGTGGATGCATTTCGCCGAAGGCTCGGCTGCATGCCGGATAGGAGCCGAAGCGACGCGGATCATGAATGGCGGAGAGAAAGTCATCAAGCCGACGATGATGGGCGGTGTTTTCCGGATTATGGGCGCACAGGAAGTCGTCGATTATGCCGAGAATTACATCAAGGTGAATCCCTATTTCGGCGGCCAGACTTTCTCCAGCGCTGACATCATGATGGAGTTCGTCGCGACTTATATCAAATCGATGCCCTTCGATCCGGCGACCTATCCCAAATTGGCTGAGTGGCAAGCCAAAGTGCAACAGCGTCCGGCATACCTGCGTGCAATGAAGGTGGGGGCACCCGATGGGTTGGACAAGTATCGGCCGAAACCGAAGCCAGCAGCTTGAGGCAACGCAGCTGATTAGCTTGCGGCGGCTAACTTAATCCAACAATCCGTCGCTGATAGGGATAGGAAAATCGAGCAGCAATTGCGCCATTCCCTTGGCCACGGGATCAATCGAGGTTGAGGCCAGAACGCCGCCGTCCATCGAGTCTCCGACGACAAAGTTGAGCGCGGAGAGCCCTGGCACGCTGAAACGTTCAACGGGCAAGATGCGACCGGCGCTAAGCTGCCTGCCATAATATTTGCCGATGACCTCGGGCGTCAGTGTGGCGGCGATATAGGCAAGAAATTCGGGCTTGCGGGCAATGACCGCGACATTGAACAAATTGCCCTTGTCGCCGCTTCGTGCCCACGCCAGACGGATCAGCGGTACGGTTTGTTTGGGATCAGCATCGTCGGGTAATGCGGGCAGGGCAGGTGCGGAAGCATCCTGTTCCTTCCCGGCGGCGTTTGTTTTGGAGAGAAACGGAACATTCGCGCTGTCGACTGTCACAGTTTGCGATACCAGTGACTTTGGGACCAAAAATCCCGCAATCCGCTGCACGGGACGAACGGCAGCATTGAGGCTAAGGCTGATTCCTACCGACATATGGCTGATGCCCGAACTTTGCTCGCGCACTAAAAGCGCCGCCCCCGCCTGATCGGGATGGTCGGCGACAAGGCGGCAGATGGCTGTGGTTGCGCCTGGCCCCTCACCGCCGATGACATCGCACCGAGTTTGCGTGTAGGGCGGCAGCTGGATTTGCCGCAGCATTGCGCCGGTGCGGGCAAACATTTCTTTGCCAAGTCGTTGTGCCTTTGCAGCGGACTCAAGCCCGATAAGCGGGATCAACGCAGTCGCACGCCAGCCAGCATCATAGGTGATACTGGCTTTGTAGGTCGACGTGCGGCCCAGACCGCGCGCGCCGGATACCGACACGCGGTCTGGCCCGATTTGTTCTAGACGCACATCAGTGAAATCGCAGATAACATCCGCAACATAATAGCGCTGCGGGTCGCTGACCTCGTACAACAGCTGTTCGGAGACCGTGCCAACCGTTACCAGCCCGCCCGTGCCTTCGGGCTTGGTGATCACCAGCCCTCCATCGGCGCTGCATTCGCCAATCGGCATACCGATCCCGGCCCAATCGGGAACATCGCGCCAGTCGGTGAAGGTGCCGCCAGTGACTTGCGCCGAACATTCTAGCAAATGTCCTGCAAGCGTGCCTGCGGCGAGGAGATCAAAATCGTCCGGTCCCCAGCCGAATTCATGGATCAGCGGGCCCAGCGCCATCGCGCTGTCCACCGCGCGGCCGGTGATGACAATGTCTGCCCCTGCGGCCAACGCGGCGGCAATCGGGAAGGCACCGGTATAGGCGACCAAGGCATTGATGTGATCGGCGGCTTCGACCTTTTCGAGAACCGACGAGCCGTCGAACATATCATGCGTATCGGCGCCGATGATTTCGCCTGCACGGTACGTCAGGGTGTCACCTTCGACTACACCGATACGGACTTTTAGCCCGGCTGCTTCCGCCCCGATCCTTAGAGCTTCGGCACAGGCGGCAGGGTTCAGGCCTCCGGCATTGGCGACAATGCGGATGCGGCGGTCGAGCAAATCCGACAGATGCGGCAGGATATAGCCATCGACGAAATCGGCCGCAAAGCCCTGGCCGGTACCATTGGCCATCCCTCGACCCAGCCCGCCCATCACGCTCTCGGCGAGGAAATCGAAGATGATGTAATCCAGACCCTCTGCCTTCTCGAGCAGCTGGGCGATGCCGATGCGGCTATCGTTGAAGAAAGCGGTCGCTGCGCCGATTTTGACTGTCCTAGTCATGCGCTGCCGCCCCACAAAGCGCGCTTGATCGCTGTGCGCGCCACGCGGCGGGCTTCGCGCGATACATGGCAGTCGGTTGAACCAAAGGCATGGAACGCGCCCGGCCAGACATGGAGTTCGACGCTGACGCCGGCGCGGGTGAGACGGCGTGCATAGTCGACCGACTCTTCCAGAAAAAGGTCGATCGCACCGATATGAATATAAGTTGGGGGCAGGCCTGACAGGTCTTCGGCAATCGCCGGTGAGCAATAGGGCGAGACCGTTTCTGCACCGCCCAGCATCGAATTCCAGCCAAAGCGGTTGTGGTCGCGGGTCCAGCCGAAATGGCCGGTATGCGGGTGATCGCTCTCGACGCTTCGGTGGTCGAGCATCGGCTCGGCCAGATATTGGAACACCGGCGCCACTGCGCCGCGATCACGCGCCAATAAACACAGCCCGGCGACAAGTCCCGCGCCCGCGCTTTCGCCTGCAATCATAATGCGTGCGGGGTCAATGCCGAGTTCGTCCGCCGCCCCGTGGAGCCACAGCAAAGCGGCGTAACAATCCTCGACAGGGCCGGGGAACGGCGTTTCGGGGGCAAGTCTGTAATCAACCGAGACCACGACACAGTTTATCTCGACGGCGTAGGAGCGGCTGTTCGGGTCGCTCATATCCGCGCTGCCGCTTACAAAGCCGCCCCCGTGGATGTGCAGCATAGCGGGCAATATCGCGTCGCCCTTATCGCCCGGTTTATAGACCAGCACGCGGACATTGGGCGAACCTTCGGGGCCGGGAACGAGCCTTTCGTCGCGCCGCACATTGATTACCGCTTCCGACGTTGGCTTAGGGATTGCAGCGACCATATCGAGCAGCATCTGCCGGTATGTCGGCAGCGTTTCGGCATCTAGTCTATAAGCGGGCATGTTGGTATCAAGGCCAACTGCAAGTTCCGAATCAACCAGATGACGGCTCATAAACTCTCTCCATGCCTAAATAATACTGTGGACCAAGGTGCAATATGCGCACAGTTTTTATCCGGTGATAGCGATAAATGCGACAGCGTGATTCGCAATGCCTTTTGTTCAATGCATAATTGACGTATGCTGCCCCACGGAAGGTTGGGCGCATTTCGAGTGCTGGATATGCTAACCCAGCTATAGGCCCAACATTGCGCGCGCAGAGCCGCAGAGTATTAGCGAATAGGGATGAGGATCGTATGATCGCGCGCCATACCGATACAGCAGATGCCGCGAAAATAGGTCGCAACGTGCCGACCAGAGTAGACGTCGTCATCGTCGGAGCGGGCTTTGCCGGTCTGTATGCTCAATACAAAATTCGTGAACTGGGCCTGTCCGCCTTTGGTTTCGAAACCGCGTCAGAGATTGGCGGCACATGGTATTGGAACCGGTATCCCGGCGCGCGCTGTGATGTGGAGAGTTTAGATTACAGCTACTCCTTCTCGCCCGATGTACTGCACGAATGGAAGTGGAGTGAACGCTTCGCAACGCAGCCGGAAATTTTGCAATACGCCAATTTCGTTGCAGACAAATATGACTTGCGCCGTGACTATGCGTTCGAAACCAAGGTCATCGCAGCCGATTTCGATAAGGCTGCGAACCAATGGGTCGTGAAGTCAGACCACGGTGACGAAGTGCGCTGCCGCTTCCTGCTTTTAGCGGTCGGCGGGCTTTCGCTGCCCAAGGCGCCGGAGATTGACGGCCTGAAAGATTTTCAGGGGCGCTGGGTGCAAACGGGGTGCTGGCCTCATGAACCCATCAATGTCACCGGCCAGCGCGTTGCAGTTATCGGCACCGGATCGTCGGGCATCCAGTGCATTCCTTTGCTGGCCGAACAGGCCGCACTGCTGACCGTGTTCCAGCGCACACCCAATTTTAGCGTGCCCGCACATAACGGCCCGCTTGACGCCGAGTATGAGGCTGAGGTGCGCGCCGATTATGTCCTGCATCACAAGCGCAACCGTATGACCAAGGGCGGCGTGCCACCCCGAATAAACACCGGCGTATCGGCGATGTCGGTGTCGGAAGACGAGCGTCAGGCCAAGTTTGAACAAGCCTGGGGCTTTGGCACCTTCGCGCTGCAATCGGTGTTCAACGACACCAGCAGCAATCCGA
Organism: Sphingomonadaceae bacterium PASS1; assembly: GCA_002255985.1. Taxonomy (GTDB): domain Bacteria; phylum Pseudomonadota; class Alphaproteobacteria; order Sphingomonadales; family Sphingomonadaceae; genus Sphingorhabdus_B. The sequence goes on along the minus strand of NKIR01000001.1, from coordinate 149,643 downwards.
GATCGAATGCGGCAGCGGCGGCTTTTGTGCATGACAAGATTCGCGGCATCGTCAATGATCCGAAGGTCGCCGAGAAGCTGCTGCCCAAGACCTTCCCCTTTGGCACCAAGCGGCTGTGCCTCGACACGGGCTATTATGCGACCTTCAACCGTGACAATGTGTCGCTAGTGGACATTCGCGAGACCCCGATAGAGCGGATCACAAAGGCCGGGATCAAGACCACCGATGCCGAATATCCCTTTGACCTGATCGTCTTTGCCACCGGCTTTGATGCGGTGACGGGGCCACTGTTCGCCCTGAACCTGACCGGCGTGGGCGGCGTCACGCTGAACGATGCATGGAAAGATGGCCCACAAAGCTATCTGGGCCTGATGGTGTCTGGTTTTCCAAATCTGTTTACGGTTAACGGCCCGTCGAGCCCCTCGGTTTTGGCCAACATGCTGCAGACCATCGAGCATCATGTTGACTGGATTGCCGATTGTATCGCGTACACAGACAAAAATGGTTTTGCGCGTGTCGAAGCCGATGAAGCGGCACAAGTTGCATGGGCGCACGAAGTGGCCAACATGGCCAAAAGGACGCTCTATACCAAAGCGAACAGCTGGTACATGGGTGCCAATGTGCTCGGCAAGCCGCGCGTTTTCTTGATGTATATCGGCGGCTTGGACACTTATGTGGATCGTTGTGACCAGATTGTGCAGGGCGGTTATGTCGGTTTCAATTTCTCACCAGCAAAGGTAGCGCGAAAGGAGATAGGGGTATGACACCTCAATACGACATCATCATCCGTCGCGGTAATATTGTTGACGGCACCGGCGCTGAGCCGAGATTGGCCGATGTTGCAATCACTGACGGCATCATCGCGGCCGTCGGCCAGATCGACGGCACCGCGGCTGAGGAAATCGACGCCATTGGCTTGCTGGTCACACCGGGATTCATCGATCTGCACACCCATTATGACGGGCAGGCGGTATGGTCGCAGCGGATGAATCCATCTTCGTCGCACGGCGTCTCGACCGTTATCCTCGGCAATTGCGGCGTTGGTTTTGCGCCGTGTCGCCCCGGCGACCGCAAGCTGCTTTGTGCGACAATGGAGGGTGTCGAGGATATTCCAGGCGTCGTTATGCAGGAAGGGCTGACCTGGGATTGGGAGAGCTTTCCCGAATATATGGATGTGCTGGCGGCCAAACCCCGCGACATCGACATTGGTGTGTTTGCTCCGCATTCTCCGGTTCGGGTGCATGTCATGGGCGCCCGAGGCGCCAACCGGGAGGAACCGACCGATAACGACCTCGCTGAGATGGGGAACCTAATTCGCGAAGCGGTTAAAGCTGGCGCTTTGGGTTTTGCCACGTCACGCACCGCTGTCGACCGGCGCAATGATGGTGAATATATCCCTAGTTTTGATGCCGGAGAACCCGAACTTGTCGCTGCTGCGCAAGCGGTGAAGGACGCAGGCGGCGGCCTGATCCAGATGATCCCCGAACTCGGCATGACCGGGCTGACACCGGCGCAGGAGTTTGGCCTGATGCGCGGCGTTAGCGATGCTGTCGGCCTGCCGATCACCTTTACTGTGGTTCCGGGTCGCAAGAACAATCCGCATTTCTGGCGCGAATTGTTGCGGTTGAGCCAAGAGCATAATGCCAAGGGCGGCGCGCTGATCCATCCGCAATATTTCCCACGTCCAGTAGGGATGATGGCCAGTTTCGAATTGACCAGCAATCCGTTCGTTAACACCCCAAGTTATAAAAAACTGGCGCATTTGCAACTGCCTGACCGCATTGTTGAATTGCGTAAACCAAAGGTTCGGGCGCAAATCCTAGCCGATAATCCGGACGAAGCATTGCTGCCGCTGACCGCGATGACCCGCCAATATGACGTGATGTTCGAATTGAGCGATCCGCCTTGCTATGAACCTGCGCCAGGCAACAGCATTGCCGATCGGGCGGAGCGCGAAGGACGGCCCGCAGCCGAGGTCGCTTATGATCTGTTGCTGGAAAACGAGGGCAAGGGGATGCTCTATGTCGCCTTTGGAAACTGGCCCACAGACTCGCTTGATCATATGTTCGCATTTTTCGACGACCCACATTCGGTCATAGGCCTTGGCGATGGCGGCGCGCATTACGGGCTGATCTGTGATTCGAGCTATCCGACCTTTGTGCTTTCGCATTGGGCCCGTGACCGTAAGGGACGCCAGCTCACCATCCAGCAGGCTGTACGCGCGATGACATCGCATCCAGCCGGTATTATCGGCCTCAATGATCGCGGCAGAATCGCGCCGGGATATAAGGCGGACATTAACGTCATCGATTTTGAGGGCCTGACGCTGCATGCGCCCGTAATCGTCGATGACTTGCCCGGAGGCGGACGGCGGCTTGACCAAAAGGCGAGTGGATACCGGTACATGCTGGTGTCGGGCGCGGTGGTTGCCCGCGACGATCAACCAACAGGCATTTTACCTGGGACACTTATTCGTGGCTTGCAGGCTAAGCCGACTCAATCGCTCGCGGCCTGAAATGAAGATTAGAGGACACTAAAATGAAAGCTGCCATCCTGCATGCCGCGCACGAGCCAATGACGATTGAAATTGTTGAACTTGACGGCCCCCGCCCCGAGGAAGTCCGCATCCGCGTTGCCGCCAGCGGGCTCTGCCACAGCGACTATCATATCATCTCGGGCGATCTTGGTTCAGCCTTTCCGATTGTGCTGGGCCATGAAGCCTCCGGCATTGTCGAAGCGGTGGGCAGCGATGTGCGCGGCCTCGCCCCCGGTGACCGTGTAGCCACTTGCTCGTCGATCTTTTGTGGCCATTGCGGCGACTGTCAGGACGGGCACAACCATCTGTGCAGCGACAAGCCGCTTCGCGCCGCACCCGATCCATCTTCGCCGATCCGGCAGAAGGGCGAAGTGGTGCACCAATTCTGTAACATCGGTGGGTTCGCCGAGGAATTGATTGTGCACCGCAGCGCTGTGTCAAAGCTGCCTGAAGGCATGCCGCTCGACATCGCCGCTCTGATGGGCTGTGCCGTGTTGACCGGGATTGGTTCGGTGACCGAAGGCGCAGGCGTGAAGCCCGGCAGCACGGTCGTTGTCCTTGGCTGCGGCGGTGTTGGCCTAAACGTCGTTCAGGGCGCGCGGCTTGCTGGAGCGGCGCAGATCATCGCCGTCGATCTCAACCCTGCCAAACGTGCACTCGCCCAGACATTTGGCGCGACGGATGTGGTTGAGGGCGGCGAGGGTGCGGTTGAGCGGGTTCTCGAACTTACCAAAGGCGGGGCCGATTATGCGTTTGAAGTCGTCGGCTCGACGGCGGTGCAACGCCAGGCCTGCATGATGCTGCGCAAACGTGGCACGTTGATGCTTGTCGGCCTGCCTAAATCGGGATCCGATTTCAGCGCGCCCGCGCTTTTGATCATTACCCGCGAGTTGCGCGTGGTCGGTTCACTGATGGGATCGGTCCCGTTCCAGCGGGTGATCCCGCAATACGCGCAGCTTTATCTCGACGGTCGCCTGACGCTCGATCCGCTGATCTCGCACCGAATAAAACTGAAAGACATCAACACAGGCTATGAACAATTGATCGCCGGCGAGACCGCTCGCAGCGTCATCACATTCGATCTTTAATCCCAAAATGCAGGAAGCATCTTTATGACAAGCCCACGTCCCAGCCATGTTCAGCACCCGCGGCAATTCTTCATTGGGGGTGAATGGGTGGAGCCATCGGCCGCTTCGATCTTCGATGTGGTCGACAGCACCACTGAAGAGGTTTTCCTAACGATCGCCGAAGCCCAAGCCCCTGATATCGAGCGCGCAATCGCAGCAGCACGGGCAGCGTTCGATACTGGCCCGTGGCCGCGCATGTCGCCTGCCGAGCGCGGCGTGTGGCTGAACAAGATTGCCGATGCGTGGGAGCTGCGCGGCGAGCAGTTGGGCGACACTTGGGCGCTTGAATCGGGTGTCCTGCGGTCGATGAGCATCCATTCAGCCAAGGGCGTCGCGTCTGCATTTCGCTATTATGCAGGCCTTGGCGAAAGCTATGCTTGGACCGAAAAGCACACGTCCGGCATGGGCCAACCCGCTTTGCTGGTACGCGAACCTGTTGGCGTCGTTGCTGCGATTATCCCCTGGAATGCACCGCATTCGTTGATGGCCTATAAGGTGGCGGCCGCATTGATTGCGGGCTGCACCGTGATCATCAAAGCCTCCCCGGAAGCGCCTGCTTCACCCTATTTCATGGCGGAGATTTGCGCAGGAATCGGCCTGCCCGCTGGCGTCGTCAATGTGCTGACTGCCGAGCGTGCAGTCTCAGAATTGCTGGTCCGCGACCCGCGTGTCGACAAGGTTAGCTTTACCGGATCGACTGCCGCCGGTCGCAAGATTGCCGCGATCTGCGGCGAACGCATCGCCCGCGTCACGCTGGAACTGGGCGGGAAATCGCCTGCGGTCATTCTCGACGATTATGATGTTGCCAAGGCTGCAGAATCCATCGCCCGTGCCGCGCCGATCATGACCGGTCAGGTCTGTGCCTCGTTGACTCGCATCATCGTCAGCGACAAACGTCATGATGATTTTGTCGATGCGCTGTCGGCAGCGTTTGAAAAAATCAATGTCGGCGATCCGTTTGACGCGGCCAGCCAGATGGGGCCGTTGGCGATGGAGCGGCAGCGCGACCGCGTGGAGCATTATATCGCCCAGGGTAAAGCTTCTGGCGCGCGTCTGGCCTCTGGCGGAGGACGTCCCGCGCATCTCAATCGCGGCTACTTCATCGAACCCACAGTGTTTGCGGGGGTCGACAATAATTCGATTATAGCCCGCGAAGAAATCTTCGGCCCCGTAGTTAGCGTGATCCCCGCATCGAGTGAGGAACATGCGATTGAAATCGCAAATGACAGCATCTTTGGGCTAAACAGCAGCGTCTTTACCAACGACCCTGAGCGTGCTTATGCCGTAGGGCGCCAGTTGCGCGCTGGGACCGTCGGCATCAATGGCTTCAAGAGCGACTTCAATATCGCCTTTGGCGGCTTCAAACAATCGGGCATTGGCCGTGAAGGCGGGGTCGAAGGCTTGCATCCCTATCTGGAAACAAAAACGATGATCTTTGAAACCGCACCCAAGGCGGCGCAATAATATGGCAAAGAAGCTGCGTTTCATCATCATCGGTGCGGGCATGGCGGGGATGCTTGCGGGCATTCGCCTGAAAGAGCGCGGCGACCATGATTTTACAATTTACGAGAAAGGCAACAGCGTCGGGGGAACGTGGCGCGAAAACCATTATCCCGGTTTGGCCTGCGATACCCCGGCGCACAGCTATACCTATAGTTTTGCGACCAATCCCGAATGGAGCGCATTTTACGCACCGGGGCCGGAAATCCGTGCCTATTTCGAAGGGGTCGCGGATAAATACGACCTAAAAAGGCAGATCGAATTCAACAGCGAAATTGCCGCGTGCCGCTTTGAAGGTGGCCGTTGGCATCTTTCTACCACCGATGGCCGCGAAGATGTTGCCGATGTTGTGATTGCTGCCACCGGCGTACTGCATCACCCCAATGTGCCCGACATTCCCGGCCTCAAGGCTTTTCAAGGTCCAGTGTTCCACAGTGCGCGCTGGGATCACTCAGTTCCGCTAGAGGGTAAAAGCGTTGGGGTGATAGGCAATGGCTCGACTGGCGTGCAGATCGTCAGCGCTGTATCGAAGGTTGCGGGCAAGCTCACCCATTTCCTGCGTTCGCCGCAATGGATCATGCCATGCCCCGATCTCAAATATACCGACGAAGATAAAGCGGCGTTCCGCGATGACCCTGCCAAAATCGACGAAGTGCGTAACGGCCCCGAAGCCGCGGCCCGCCGCGCACGCTTTACCGCCGCGATCATCGATATGGATTCGCCCGAATTGGCGGAGATACAGACCATCTGCGAACGAAATCTGGAGGAGAGTGTCCGCGATCCGATATTGCGCGAAAAGCTCCGTCCCGATTACCGCGCAGCGTGCAAACGCATGGTGTTCTCCGCGCATTATTATAATGCGGTGCAGCGGCCCAATGTCGACGTCGCGCCGGGATCGATTGAACGCGTTGAGGCCAACGGCGTCCGCATGAAGGACGGCAGCTTCCACGAACTTGATGTTATCGCCTTAGCGACTGGCTTCAAAGTTGACCAATTCGTCCGCCCCATGGAAATCGAAGGGCAAGGGGGGCAGAGCCTCGATGCGCTTTGGGAGGAGCATCCACGCGCTTATTATGCGGTGACGGTGCCGGGCTTCCCCAATTTCTTTCTGCTCAATGGGCCAACAGGGCCGGTCGGTAACTTCACCCTGATTGACATTGCCGAGGCGCAGTGGGGTTATGCCGATCAGCTGATTGACCTGCTCCGAAAGGGCGAGTGCGACGCCGTTGCCCCCAGCATGGCTGCGCTGGAGGACTATGAAGCACGACGCACCGAGGCCGCCAAACGCACGGTCTTTGCCTCCGGTTGCAGCAGCTGGTATCTGGATAAATACGGCATTCCTCAGGTCTGGCCGTGGAGTTATGACTATTTCCGCGCAGTGATGGCAAAGCCCGATCTACGCGATTACGAACTGACGCAGGGGTAGTGACAATGGCAGGAAGACTGCAGGGCCGCAGGATTTTGGTGACAGGCGCAGCTAGCGGCATGGGGCGTGCGATTGCGGAAATGTTTGCAACGGAAGGCGCTGGCTTGGCGCTGCTTGACCTCAACAACGAGGGAGTTCAGGCGGTTGCCGATGAGCTCGGCGCTGTTGGCTATGCCTGTGACGTATCTGACCGGGATGCGGTGAACGCGGTTGCGATCAAAGCAGGACAAGCGCTAGGTGGGATCGACGGTGTCGTTAACGCCGCTGGCATATTGACTATCAAGCCTTTCGGCGAACTAGAACCCAAAAGCTGGGACCGGATGTTGGCGATCAACCTGACCGGACCATTCAATGTGGTCTATGCGGCGCTGCCTATGCTGCGCGCAGCTACAAGCGCGACCATAGTCAACATAGCCTCAACGAGCGCGCTGATGCCAATGGCTGGGACGACGGGCTATTCGGCGAGCAAGGCGGGGCTGGCGATGTTCACCAAATGTCTTGGCTTTGATCTTGGCCCCAATATCCGCGCCAATTCCATCTGCCCTGGTGTCATCAAGACAGAGATGACGCGCTATCTATGGGAAAATCCCGAACATAGCGAACGGGCCGCAGAACGCGTCGCGCTCAAACGGCTTGGGTTGCCAGAAGATGTCGCGCGGGCGGCCTTGTTCTTCTCAACCGAAGATTCCGGTTTCACTACCGGCACCGAACTGCCCGTTGATGGCGGTTTTTCGTGGCGCTGATTTTCCCAAACACAACATCTTCCGCCAGATCAGAATCTGTTGATCAAATTCTCAAGCCACTCCTGACGTCCTGACTTCTGCTCCGGTGCAAGATTGCCCTTAATGGCCATGTCGGCAATTGAAGCGAGACTTGCGCTCGGCGCATGAATTGCCTGGCCTAGTTCGCTTTGCCAACCGGCGTAACGCTGCGCGCGAAACGCGTCGAGCTGGCCGTCGTTGATGATCGCCTCTGCCTTCACCAAAGCATGGGCGATGACGTCGATGCCGCCGATGTGGCCGTGGAAAAGGTCGGCTGCATCGACGCTCTGACGCCGGACCTTGGCGTCAAAATTGAAACCGCCGTCGGTAAAGCCCCCTGCGCGGATGATTTCGATCATCGCCAACGTCAGTTCCTCGACGGAATTGGGGAACTGGTCGGTGTCCCATCCGTTTTGCGGATCGCCGCGATTGGCGTCGATTGACCCAAAAATACCGAGCGCGCGCGACATCGCGATTTCATGTTCGAATGTGTGTCCTGAAAGCGTGGCGTGGTTTGCCTCGATATTAACCCGCACTTCGTTTTCAAGGCCAAAGCGTTTGAGGAAACCGTAGACCGACTGCGTATCGAAATCATATTGGTGCTTGGTTGGCTCATGCGGCTTTGGCTCGATCAGAATCGCGCCCTCGAAGCCGATCTTGTGTTTGTGTTCAACGACCAGCGTCAGGAAACGGCCGAAATTTTCCTGCTCAATGCCAAGGTCGGTGTTGAGTAACGTGTCATAACCTTCACGCCCGCCCCACAATACATAATTTGCACCGCCGAGCCGATGCGTCGCCTCCATAGCGTCGCGGACCTGGAGAGCCGCCCATGCAAATACTTCAGGGTCCGGGTTTGTCGAAGCTCCTGCCATATAGCGCGGATGGCCGAACAGATTGGCAGTGCCCCATAGCAACTTGCGACCATGGCTTGCCTGCAGCGCCTCAAGATGATCGACGGCCTCGGCAAAGCTGTAGCGGAACGATCCGGCATCGGTTGCGTCAGCCATGACATCGACATCGTGGAAACAGTAAAACGGCACATCGAGTTTTTCGATAAAGGCCATCGCGGCTTCGCGCTTGGCCTTTGCATGAACGGCGTCATTGGGCCCGGCATGCCATGGCCTGCTGAACGTGCCTGCACCAAACACGTCGCTACCGGGCCAGCAGAATGTGTGCCAGAAACACACCGCAAAGCGCAGATGATCCTCCATCCTCTTGCCTAGGACCATGCGATCCTTGTCGTACCACCGGTACGCAAGGTCGTTGCTGCTATCGGGGCCTTCGTATCGGATGACGTCGAACGGGGCGAAATAATCGGCGGACATATGTTTTCTCCTAAAGCGCGGAAATATGGGAATAGGCCGCGCGGAAGCGTGCAAGCTTGGGCGCGAGGACGTCGGTCATGGCCTGGTCGGGCTTTATGACATGCGATACTGGCGGAGCGGCAAAGATGCTGGCGGCATCAGCACCGGAGACCGCCATTTGCGCAAGTTTTGCCGCACCAAGTGCAGGCCCAACTTCGCCGCCCTCCAGATAGACCAACGGCGTGCCCAGTGCTGCAGCAATGATACTGCCCCAGTAAGCCGAGCGCGCGCCGCCACCAATGACCGATAGGAATTCGATATTTGTATCAGCTTCCTTTAACGCGGAAAGGCCGTCGGCTAGCGCGAACGCCACACCCTCCAACACCGACTGCGCGAGTTTTTCAGGGCTGGTCTCGTTATCGAGCGCTAAAAAACTGCCACGGATATGCGGGTCATTGTGCGGCGTGCGCTCACCAGAAAGATAGGGAAGGAAAATCTCGGGTCCCGATGCAGCTCCGGCTGTTTCTGCCAGCGTGAACAACGCCGCTGGACCATCGCATCCGATGAGTTTTGCCGCCCAATCTATGCACGAGGCAGCGGACAAATGCACGGCCATCTGGTGCCACATATCGGGCAGGCAATGGCAAAAGGCGTGGACGGCACGGGCCGGATTGGGGCGGAAATCCTTTGTGGCGACAAAAATCACGCCTGACGTGCCAAGCGAGAGCAGCGCGTCGCCGTCGCTGACTACACCAACCCCTGCTGCCCCCGCAGCATTATCGCCGCCACCCGCCGCGACCGGGACATCGTCCATCCCCCAGCTTGCGGCGATGTCTGAGCGGAGCTTGCCCGTGACCTGGCAGCCTTCGTGCAGCAAAGGCATTTGACCGCGTGAAAGATCGCACGCTTCCAGCATCGCATCGCTCCAGTCGCGCTTAACGACATCTAACCACAGCGTTCCTGCACTGTCCGAAAGATCGGAGGCCTTGTCTCCGGTCAAGCAAAGCCGGACATAATCCTTGGGTAAGAGAATGGTGCGTGTTTGAGCAAATATTTCGGGCTCATGCTCACGCACCCACAACAATTTTGGTGCCGTAAACCCTGGCATTGCTATATTACCGGTAAGCTGCCGCGAATTGGAAACCGCTAATTCGAGCGCCGTACATTCGGCAAAGCTGCGTCCGTCGTTCCATAATATTACCGGGCGCAAAGGCCGGTCATCGGCACCCAGCAATGTGGCGCCATGCATTTGGCCGGCAATGCCAATGCCTTGCACGCGTGCACGAAAGGCTGGATCAATCCCAAGCACAGCTGTTTGGGTGGCTGTCCAGTAATCATCCGGGTCCTGTTCTGACCACAATGGATGAGGGCGAGAAACCGCCAACGCGGCGTTCTGCTGGTCCACAACAACGCCGTGCTTATCTACTATTACGGCTTTTACGCCGGATGTGCCAATATCGATTCCTAAAAACACGTGCTTGTAGCGCCACTTTTTGCTGTTATAGCACTTGTGCATTGCATTAAGTGCCGACTTGGTCAAGTGTGCTGAAAATTGCCATTCGGTTTTGGTTCAGGACAAGTTTGCAAAGCGATTTTCAACGCCATGAAACTGAAACTGGCGGATCGAGGATTTGGAGAGATAGATGACTACATACCGTTATGTCGGCGCAGCTGTCCTCTGCTTCGCGGTGGGAGTTATATCGACCTTACCCTCCATTGCAGCAGCACCTGTGCCCAATGGCGAAATCTTGTTTCGTCAGCGTTGCCAGTCGTGCCATTCGGTCGTCGCGGCACAACCCGGAGGATTAGGTCCGAACTTGCGCGGAGTTGTTGGGCGAAAGGCTGCCGCAGCGGGATTCAATTATTCGGCCGCGATGAAGCAATCGAAGGTCACTTGGACCCAGGCTAATCTCGACAGCTATTTAAAAGCGCCGACCAAGATGGTTCCCGGCAGCCGGATGGTCATCGCGGTCAACGATGCCGCCCAAAGGGCAGCAATAATCAAATATTTGTCGCAGACGAAATAGGCATTGCGCGCGGGAAATTACGCGGCGGCGACATGGTATATGCCAGTTACACCAAAGGAGTAGAAATGAAGCCTGTACGTTATGGCATGATCGGTGGAGGGCAGGGAGCGTTCATAGGCGGTGTCCACCGCATAGCAGCCGCAATTTCCGGCAACTGGCAATTGGCTGCTGGTGCATTTTCCTCGACTGCAGAAAAATCTAAAGCTTCCGGCGCAGAGATTGGCGTCGACCCAGCCCGCACTTACGGCAGCTGGGCCGAAATGCTGGAGCGCGAAGCGGTGTTGCCCGAAGATGTCCGCATAGAGGCCGTGGCAATCGTCACGCCGAACCACATGCATGCCGCTCCCGCCATTGCCGCCATGGAAGCCGGGTTTGATGTTATCATCGACAAGCCTCTGGCGGACACACTGGCGAACGCGACTGCGATTGCAGAGGCAGCGACGCGAACCGGACGGCGTATTGCGGTCACACATACCTATACTGGCTATCCCTTGGTCAAACAGGCCCGCGACATGGTTGCCAGCGGGCAATGCGGCAAAGTGCGGCGAGTGATGGTCAAATATACGCAAGACTGGCTGTCGCGCGCGTCTGATCTGGAAAACAACAAACAAGCGGCGTGGCGCGTCGATCCGGCGCAGTCGGGCGATGCCGGCGCATTTGGTGACATTGGTACTCATGCAGCTAACCTGGTCGAGTTTGTTACCGGCGAACGCATTTCCGAAATCTGCTGCGAACTGAACATGTTGCCGGGCCGTTTAATTGATGATGATGGCGCGGCTCTTTTTCGCCTGTCGGGAGGTAGGAAGGGCACATTGACTGCCAGCCAAGTTTGCGTCGGCGACATGAATGACCTTCAAATTTCGGTATATTGCGACGAGGCCAGCTTACATTGGCGCCAAGAACAACCGAACACACTGGCCGTAAAGCGCCGTGACCGCCCTGATGAAGTGTGGCACGCTGGCGGCAACCGCCCCTATCTGTCGCCGGACATATTGGCGATTCAGCGCACGCCAGCCGGGCATCCAGAAGGCTACCTCGAGGCTTTTGCCAATATCTATTCCGCTTTTGCCAAGCAAATTCGTGGCGCGGATGTGGCGGGCGACGAACCCGGTTACGCCACCATGGAAGACACATTATCGGGCATGAAATTCCTTCGTGCCGCGCTTGAATCCAGCCGCCAAGGTGCGGTCTGGGTCACATTGTGAAAGGATTTACCGCATGAAGGGTCCGGCTATTTTTCTGGCGCAGTTTGCGAGCGATGAAGCGCCGTTTAACTCGCTCGACAGTATAACCAAATGGGCGGCATCTCTCGGCTATAAAGGCGTGCAGATACCGACTTGGGACGGTCGACTGTTCGATCTGGAAAAAGCTGCCGAAAGCCAGACCTATGCGGATGAGGTAAAGGGTATTTGTGCTGCGAACGGTGTCGAGATCACCGAGCTTTCAACGCACTTGCAGGGGCAGCTGGTTGCCTCGCATCCTGCCTATGACAAATTGTTCGACGGTTTTGCGCCGACGCAGGTCCATAACAATCCGGAAGCGCGCACGGCTTGGGCAATCGATCAAGTGAAGATGGCGGCGAAAGCCAGCGAGCGTTTCGGCTGTACAAGCCATGCGACATTCTCGGGCGCTTTGATGTGGCATTTGATGTACCCTTGGCCGCAACGGCCTGCCGGATTGGTCGAGGAAGGCTTTGCCGAACTCGCGCGGCGTTGGAAGCCGATTTTCGATGTGTTCGACGAGTATAATGTCGATGCATGTTTCGAACTGCACCCGGGTGAAGACCTGCACGACGGCGTAACCTTCGAGCGCTTCCTAGAAGCGGTCGATAACCATCCGCGCTGCAATATCTTGTACGATCCTTCGCATTTTGTGCTGCAGCAACTCGATTACGTCCAGTTCATCGATTTCTATCACGAACGGATCAAAGCTTTCCACGTAAAGGACGCCGAATTCCGGCCCAATGGCAAAGCGGGCGTGTATGGCAGCTATTCGGGCTGGACCGAACGCCCCGGCCGCTTCCGTTCGTTGGGCGATGGGCAGGTGGATTTTACACAGATTTTCACCAAGCTGGGCCATTATGGCTATGACGGTTGGGCGGTGCTGGAATGGGAGTGCGCGTTCAAGCATCCCGAACAGGGCGCAGCCGAGGGCGCGCCGTTCATTGCGAAACATTTGATCCGGAAGCCAACTCACGCGTTCGACGACTTTGCAGGCGGCGACGTCGACGGGGACATGATCAGACAAGTGCTTGGCCTGCCGACAAACTAAGAGACAAAAACAGGGGAGGGCGAAGCAATGGAGAATGGTCAGAGGACGCGCTACAATAATCGCGCAATTTTCTGGATTTGTGTGTTAGCGATATTCACCGCCGCGATGTCCAATTCGATACGCGCTGGTGCTGCAGGTGCCATGAAGGCGGCCTTGCTCGATCCGATCAACGCCCAACATTCGGGCGAAATGATCGGGACCGTTCTGGGCAGTTCCTTTCTTGGCTTTGCGTTAAGCCTCCTCGTCATTAGCCCGTTGCTCGACCGGTTGGGCGCCAAGAAAGTGATATTGTTTGCGGCCGCCTGTTTCATCGTCGGCCCGGGGCTTGTATTGCTTGCGGCAGGGACCGGATCGTCGGTTTATCTGCTGCTCAATCTGGCGATGGTGATCTGGGGTTTCGGCTGGGGCGCAACCGAATCGTCGATCAACCCGGTCGTCGCCACCATCTATTCCGACGACAAAACCGGCAAGTTGAATGAACTCCATGCATGGTGGCCAGCGGGTATCATCGTCGGCGGCCTTGTCAGCGTACTGTTCTTCAAATCGCTCGATCTCAGCTGGGAAGCGTTGATTGGCCTGACAATCATTCCCGGTATCGTTCTAGCGTTATGGGCGGTGCGCCATGAATTTCCACCGACTGAAAGCGCGGTTCAAGGCGTAAGCTTTGGCGAAATGATGGCCGAGCCATTCAAGCGCCCCAGCTTCTGGATTTTCTTCGCCATCATGTTTCTGACGGCTTCAGCCGAGCTCGCGCCAGGTGCATGGGTCGACGTTACCTTGTCGCAGACCGTGGGCTTCTCCGGTATTCTTGTACTCGTTTATGTGTCGGCAATCATGTTCGTTATGCGGCATTTTGCTGGAGCATTGGCGCACCGCTTCTCCGACATGGGATTGCTTTTGATCTGCACGGTTCCGGCGGCCATTGGCTTGTATCTCTTAAGTATCGCCAACTCGCCTGTCACCGCACTGGTTGCCGCTACTTTATGGGCGTTTGGTGTCTGCTTCATGTGGCCGACGATGCTGGCGGCGGCGTCACGCCGTTTTCCGCGCAGCGGGCCATGGGGTATCGGCCTGATCGGTTTTGCCGGAGCCATGGCGATCTATTTCGTCCTTCCGCAACTCGGTAAGATCTATGACGATGCCAAACTGGAGAAGGCAGGCGGCAAGGACGCGTTTGACGCATTGCAGCCCGGCAGCGCCGGCTTGCAGCAGGCATTATCCTATGCCGCCGAACAAAGTTTCCAGACGATAGCGATTATCCCTGTGGTGCTGTTTTTCATTTTCGGCGCGGTGTGGCTGTTTGAACGAAAGGCAAAATAGGTAATGAAAATTGGAATCAACCTTCTCCTGTGGACCGGTCATGTCACCGAAGATTATGTGCCGATTTTGCAAGCGATCAAAGATACGGGCTTTGACGGTGTAGAAATACCGGTATTCGACGCGAGCGACGCTGCACACTACGCAGAATTGGGCGCGATCATGGACGACATCGGGCTGGAACGCACCGCAGTCGCATTGATCCCTGATGAAGAGCATAGCCCCTTATCCGACAATGCCGCCCACCGGCAGGGCGCGGTTGATCATCTGAAGGCCGTCATTGATTGCTGCTCGGCGATGGGCGCAGAAATGCTGGTTGGTCCTTATTATCAGCCTTTGGGGGTCTTCTCTGGTGAGTTCCCCAGCGTAACCGAGCTCAGCCGCTGCGCCGATGTGCATCGCCAGATTGTGCCGATAGCAAGGGCGGCAGGAATTGGCATGGCGTTCGAACCTCTAAACCGGTTCGAGGCGCATTTGTTGAACACCATCGAGCAGAGCATCGCCTACACCAACCGCGTGGGCGAGACTGGTTTCGGTATTCTCTACGATACCTTTCACGCCAATATCGAAGAGAAGGATCCGCTGGCTGCATTCCATGCCGCGCATGCGGCGGGCGCGCTTTCGCATGTCCATATCTCGGAAAATGATCGCGGCACACCGGGAAAAGGCCATGCCAAAATCCGCGAGACTATCGTGGCAGCCAAGGCGTTGGGATATGACGGCTGGTTGACGATCGAGGCTTTCGGCCGCGCGGTGCCAGAACTCGCCGCAGCAACCCGCGTCTGGCGGGACTTTTTCCCGAACCCCGAAGAAGTATACACTGAAGGCTATCGCTACATCCGCGAATGCCTGGGTTGATCACGATATTCCCTTAAGAGGGTAGGGTTGTGAAGAGGCGTGGTCCGAAATGCCTCGTCACGTTGGTTGCGTTTAAATAGTTGGCGCTAGAATCGTTCTGGATTCAATTTGCTCCCGACGCCCGCCTGCTATGGGAGGCTCGGATTAAAGGTTGCGGCCAGCTCTTTCAACGTAAAATTTGTGTCGGCCAACTCTTCGGGCGTTAATGATATGCCGTCCACAACCAACGCTTTGCCTTGCACGTAATCTTTAGTCATGTTGACGCAATCGAGCGCGATCACTTTGCCTTGCTTAAGATAGACAACTGTAAAGCTGCGCGCCTCAGGATTGCCGCGTAGCACCGTCGCATCATAGCCCACAGACAATCCAACTGTTTGCAACCGCAAATCATATTGGTTCGACCAGAACCACGGCACGGCGTGATAAGACGTCAACCCGCCAACGATGCTCTTTGCCACCGCGTTTGCCATGTCATTGGCGTTCTGCACCGACTCAACCCGCATAATCATGCCACCCGCAAAGTCGTTTGCATGCGCGGCGCAATCTCCGATCGCGAAAATGTCGGGCAGCGATGTGCGGCAATACTCATCGACGTCTACCCCAGCCCCGCCAGCTGCGCCCGCTGTCAGCAACGGGCCAACAGCTGGAATGATACCAATGCCGACAATGACCATCTGCGTTGGAATTACTTCGCCATGCGCTAACCGAACTCCCGTCGCACGATCCTGCCCTTTAATGCAGCTTACCTCGATCCCGAGCCGAACATCGACTCCATGCGCGCGATGCTCGGCCTCGTAAAAGCGTGAAAGCGGTTCACCTGCAACACGTGCTAAAACCCGATCCATTGCTTCGAGGACAGTAACCTTCTTGCCCATCTTGCATAGAACAGCGGCTGCTTCGAGGCCGATATAGCCACCGCCGATGATTGCGACTTCGGCCACGCCATCCAGACCGACAAACATCGCATCGACATCGGAGCGCGTGCGCACCACATGCACTCCTGGAAGGGTGCCACCTTCGCATGGCAACCAGCGCGGGCTACCACCGGTCGCCCAGATCATCTTGCCATAGCTGAAGACGTCCCCGTCAGAAGCGGTCGCCGAATAAGCGGCAGGGTCGACAGTGTCGATACGCTTGCCCAGCATCATATCGATATTGCGCTCCGCCCAAAAAGCGGCCGGACGGATCATGATCCGTTCGAACGCTTTTTCGCCGGCAAAATAATCTTTAGAGAGCGGCGGACGTTCATAGGGATATTCGGGTTCGGCATTGATAATGCCAATGCTGCCCTCGAACTTTGCCTGCCGTAGCGATATCGCCGCCTGGGCGCCGCCATGTCCGCCACCGACAATGAGCACATCATATTGTGGCATTTGCGTACTTCCTATCAACCGATCATTTGCCATCGAAACGGCCAGTCGTTGTTTGTGGCGTCGCGGTTTCAACATATTTACAACTAATGCGCAAGTAGCGTTGCATTAATTTGGCCACGATATGGTCTTGCAAAGCCTTGATCAGCAGTGCCTGTCGACCGTAGAAAAAGCTTGCAAAGGATATCCTGTAATTTATGACAATGCACATATGCATTGTCATTATTGTCAGTGCTTGATTCGAACCGGAGAGGGGAGGTCTGCACCATGTCATCTATAAGTGCTGATGCCGATAAACATGCGAAATCGACCATTTTTGCTAGCGGCTCTCATTGGGCTGCAGGACATGCGCCACGGGATGAGTCGGTCGGCGTTTCGTCCGACGGACTTTCATTTTCAAATCCACATTTATCACAAGAATTGGAAGCCGATCGTCAAGAGGCCAGTCATCAGTTGGCTATTCTCGCCAATTCTATTTTTGTCTCTGTTGGTTGTTAATTTTAGCCGGAGAAAAGTCGGCAGCGTTGCGTTTTCGGAGAGAGATAAAATGATGCATGAGCCTGTAATGCAACGACGCGGCAAAAGCGTCAGCTGCAGCGGGTATGCCAACTATTGGCATAAGCGTATCAGCAGCAATCTGGCATTTGCTCTGCTAGTTTCGGTAATGTGGCATATAGCGCTGATCCCACGCTATCTCTCTCATTTGGAGCTAGTTCCGCTTTACGCATTATGGATATTCATCGGGCTGATCCTGGTTCCAGCGCGTGTTGTAGACCGCCAATGGGAAATGGTAGATTCAGGTCGCTATTCGATGGCTGACCTGCAAAGACGATTTCGTTACGATCAAGCGATTATTTGGATGGCTGCATTCATATTGCCTTATTTGTGGGTTCAGGCGCTCGGCTTAATCGCCGGGCAGTTAAATCTAAATTGGGGAATGGACATGCCCCAGTTGGTATCGTTACTCTAGAACGTGGAAATGCGCGATTTACGGTTAATTTCAGAGAATTGGAGTTGGCGTGTCGCCATGTGCAGTTGCAACGACTACAGGTGCTCATTAATCGAAACTACAAGACATTTTGTTATGAGACATTCGGATTGGTGTCACAATGAGCGCTGAAATACTCGTAAGCCCTTCAGCTAGGCGACTTGCTGCTGAAAAGGGAGTTGACCTTGCAAGCATACAGGGGACTGGCCCGAACGGTCGGATCGTCAAAGCGGATATTGAATCTGCACCCGCCAACCGGCAGTTGGTAGCAGAAGCCGAAAACTTAGATCAATCACGCAGCGTAGCTCCTATTGTAGTAGAATCGACCGACGACCAGATCAAGGCCAGCCCTCTCGCCAAGCGCATCGCTGCCGAACTGGGCGTCGACCTTGCAACGGTCACAGGAACCGGACCCAATGGCCGGGTTGTCAAAGAAGATGTCGAGGCGGTTGCCGGTAGTGCACCCGCGAAGGCCGCACTTGCCAGCACGGACACAACTCCGTCAGCGTCAACGTCGCCCTCCGACGGCGGCATCCCGCATAACGTCGTCAAACTCTCCAACATGCGCAAGACCATTGCGCGCCGCCTGACCGAGTCCAAACAGCAAGTGCCGCATATTTACCTGACCGTCGATGTCCGCCTCGACGCATTGCTCAAGCTGCGCGGCGAGCTTAACGCGTCGCTGGAGGCGCGCGGCGTCAAGCTGTCGGTCAACGACATGCTGATCAAGGCGCTGGCGCTGGCGCTGGTTCAGGTGCCCAAATGCAATGTCAGCTTTGCCGGCGACAATATGCTGCAATACAGCCGCGCCGACATCAGCGTCGCGGTATCGGTGCCCACTGGCTTGATTACGCCCATAGTTAAAGGCGCGGATGGCAAATCGCTCTCCGCGATCTCGACCGAAATCGGCGAACTGGCGGGCAGGGCGAAGGAAGGCAAATTGCAGCCCCATGAATATCAGGGCGGCACCGCGTCGATTTCTAACATGGGCATGATGGGCATCAAGCAGTTCGACGCCGTCATCAACCCGCCGCAGGGCATGATCCTGGCCATCGGGGCAGGTGAAAAGCGGCCCTATATCGTCGATGACGCCCTCGCCATCGCCACGGTGATGTCCACCACCGGCAGCTTCGACCACCGGGCAATCGACGGAGCGGACGGCGCGATGCTGATGAAGGTCTTCAAGGAACTGGTGGAGAAGCCGTTGGGGTTGGTGGCTTGAGTAGTGTAGGACTGTACGGACTCGTGGGACATCTTTCATATTGCCGATAGGCAACCAGAAGGATGGATCCAATGACAAAGGAAGACCGCGATATTCAGCGCAAGCTCAAGGTGCTGCGCCATGCTGAGAAGATCGGTGACGTGGGCAAAACATGCCGATACTTCGGCATTGGCAGATCAAGCTTCTACCGCTGGAGAGCTGCCTACGAGCAGCGCGGCGAAGCCGGGCTGATCAATGCAAAGCCCATTCCAAAGAAGCCTGCTAACCGGACGCCACCCGAGATCGTCGAGAAGGTCCTTTACCTGCGCAGCAAATATCATCTCGGATCGATCAGGATCGTCTGGTATCTGGCGCGATATCACGGCATCACAATCTCTGACGCTGGTGTGACGCGCATTCTGCGTCGTAACGGTGTTGGCAGACTGCCGCGCGGAACCCGCATGCGCAAAGTTCACACCAAGCGTTATAACAAGCAGGTGCCAGGCCATCACATCCAGATGGACGTCAAGTTCCTCACCTTCATCGGCAAGCGCGGCGAGAAGATCCACCGGTTCCAATATACTGCTATCGATGACGCGACGCGCGTCCGGGCGCTCAAAATCTACGACAAACATACTCAAGCCAACGCGATCGACTTTGTCGATCACATCATCGAAAAGTTCCCGTTCCGCATCAAAGAGATCAGAACCGACAACGGCCACGAGTTCCAGGCCAAGTTCCACTGGCACGTCGAAGATCAGGGCATCCGCCATGCTTACATCAAACGTGGAACTCCACAGCTGAACGGCAAAGTCGAGCGATCCCATCGCTCAGACCAACAGGAGTTTTACCAGCTCCTGTCATACAAAGGCGACGTCGATCTCGAAGCCAAACTCAGCGAATGGGAAAACTTCTACAACTTCAACAGACCACACGGTGCCTTCAATGGAAAAACACCCTATGAAGCCCTCCGTGAAAGGCTATAAACTAACCCTGTCGATGTCCCGCTAGATCGTCAACCTTACACTCCTTCGTGACCAATGCTATAGTCCGGATGAGCAGAATAATATGTAAGAAGGAACTGTGGGTCCCATAAACCAGAATAGGGGGTGACACCCTAGTGGGGTCTGGGTGGGTAGGTTTTTCGAAGGGTTGGGGCCCGCGAGTTACATTGGAAAGAATCAATGCATTAGACACAAAAACTAGATCACTGCGAAACAGTCTCGTCTGATGCCTATCTGATGCCTAAAAGTACATAGATTAAAGCAGAAATATCATACTTTGCCGTAAATCATTGGAATATATGGTGCACCCAACTGGATTCGAACCAGTGGCCCCCAGATTAGGAATCTGATGCTCTATCCTGCTGAGCTATGGGTGCTGCGTCCCAAGCTATAGCTGGGTGCTATCGGGTGGTCAATTTTTAGCAGAAGGCGGCACGACTGGAAAAAGGAGTGGAGCAACCTGGACGCCTTCCTCCATCAGCGCCTTGGCTTCATCGGCGCTTGTTTCGCCATGGATGATGCGATCTGCTTCTTCGCCATAATGGATCGCACGGGCGGTCTCGGCAAACTGGCCCCCTACCCATTGCGACTGTTTCAGCATCTCCGTTTGGGCAACGGCAAGTTTTTGAACGAACGCAACAACGGCGAGCGGCAGCGCGTCGGTGTTCCCAGGCGCAGCCGCGACCGTTGGCGACGCTATATCCGCGATAGAAACAGGCACGCTACGTTGGTTGCCCTTTTTGGGCACATGCGGCACGGACAGCGCCTTTTGCACGGTCATGTCATTACAGACAGGACAGGCCAGCAACCCCGACGATTGCTGTTTTGAATAATCTTCGGATGACGCAAACCAGCCTTCGAAACGATGTCCGTTGCCGCAATTCAGGTCAAACGCGATCATTATGCCCCACGCGGTCCTAGCAATGCGTCCAGCTTCCCTTGGTTCTCCAATGCGCGCAAATCATCAGAGCCACCTATTGGTGTATCGTTGATAAGGATTTGCGGCACGGTCCGCGCACCGGGTACGCGCGCAAGCATTTCGTCACGCTTTGCGCCACCCATAGTGATGTCATATTCGGTATATTGGACTCCCTTGCTCTCGAGCAATTGCTTGGCACGGACGCAATAAGGGCATGCGAATTTGGTGTAGATTTCAACATTTACGGTCATAAAACTGAAATGGTGTCCAGCCACCATCAAGTCAAGCATAGAGCGCAGTTACTTTTGCTCTGCGCTTTCTCCGCGCAGGGCACGTGCCCAACAGAAAAGCTGAATCCACGAAGCGCCGCTTCGCTTCAAAACCGATATGCAACCGTCACTCGTCGCGCCCGTGGTAAGGACATCATCGATCAGAATGATGCAGCTACCCTTTAATCGGTCACGCCATTTGGGATGCACGGAGAATGCCTGTCCAACGGCCTTACGGCGGTCATTAGCATTGAGGCCACGCATGCTCGGCGTCCGCTTGTGGCGGACCAGTATGTCGGGAACGAAAGCGATGCCGCTTTGCGCAGCGAGCGCGCGGCCAATCAACGCGGACTGATTGAAGCTACGCGACCACATGCGCGTCCAATGCAAAGGAACAGGCGTAATGATGATGTTATCGCGCGGCTCGGGCAAATGGCGAACCAGTTGCTGCGCAATTACGCGGGCCAATCCGATCTTTCCGCTATATTTTAACCGGAGTGCGACTTTTGCAGACAGGTCGTCATATTTGACGGCGGCGCGAATGCCGTCATGCTTGGGCGGTTTGGCCAGACACGCTGCGCAGTAGCTTTGTGCACCTCGTTCATATTCAAACGGCGTTGCGCATCCATGGCACCATGGAGGGGCAAGAAACTGCAACTGTTGCCAGCAATCGAGGCAAAATGGTCCGCCAGCGGGCGTTATCGTGCCGCAACATGGGCAGCGTTCGGGCAGCGCCCAATTGAGCGCGGCACGGAAAATGTGGCGGGTGATTGCCATGAAGACTTGTCGGATAAAGCCGGTGTCTGCACAAGGCCGAAATGACCAGCGAGACCAACCCACCTGAAATATTTGACCGCCAGCGTCGCCGCGCGCTGCGTGAACGTGCATCACGGCGTCAGGGCGATCAATTTCTGTGGACCCATATTGCGCAGGACCTTGGCGAACGGCTGACCTTTGTGACGCGCGCGTTCGAACATGCGTTGATCATTGGACCGATTGCAAGCTGGCAAAAAGACATTCTGCCTGCGGACATGCGTTGCACGCATATGCCGTTGATATCGGTAGGCGGCGTTAAAAACATTCAGAGCGGATTTGAAGAGGACAGCCTGCCCTTTCCGCCTGCCTCGTTCGATCTGGTCATCTCCGCTGGCACGTTGGACAGCGTCAACGATCTGCCCGGCGCGCTAATCCAAATCCGGCGGATACTCAAAGCTGATGGTTTGTTTCTGGGCCATATGTTTGGCGCAGGGACGCTGGCCACATTGAAATCGATTTTTCTGGAATCCGACGCAGATCAGGTTCGGCCACATATGCACCCGCAAATTGAATTGCGCAGCGCGGCCGATTTGATCGTTCGCGCCGGGTTTGCCTTGCCCGTCGCTGATCAGGACGTGACTGAGGTCCGGTATAGCGACTGGCGCGGCATAGTGTCCGATGTGCGCGATGCCGGAATAGGCAATGCCTTGGCAGGACCTAGGGCATATCTCGGCAAGAACGTTATCAATAGGCTGGACCGGATTTTTGCGGCACGCGCAGATGCCCATGGCAAAGTGCCGGAATATTTCACGCATCTATTCCTGAGCGGTTGGGCGCCGTCTGAAAACCAACCCCGCCCAGCCAAACGGGGAAGTGCACAAGTTTCGCTTGCCGATATTTTGTCCAAAAATCCCGAAGACTAGGGTCAGGACCTAAATGCGCTTAAGCCGTTCAACGAGCGGATAATCAGCGGGCGGCATTGGCAGCGCAGCCATGTCGTTTGGGTGCACCCATGCAATTTCAGACGCAAAATACGGCGTGGGTGTGCCTTCCCACGCCACGCATCTGTACAACAAGAGCAGCAAATGCCGGTCGCCCAACGGCTCGCTTGCAAAGGTTTCGGGTATAAGGTGTTGGGGGTTTACGGATATCCCAAGCTCTTCGAATAGCTCTCGTGCAAGCGCAACTTCGGGCGATTCACCCGTTTCAACCTTGCCGCCAGGGAACTCCCACAGGCCACCCATAGAGGCATGGTCCGGACGCTTTTGCAGTAGAATCGCTCCACTCTCGTTGGTTAATGCCGCGGCAACTACGAACAATGTTGTCGGATGTTTTTCCATAATCTCATCATGTTGCAAGCTTTTGTTAACACTTGTGTGGGAATTTCAGGGTGCTCGCAACCAAGGATTGAAGAAGGATCCAAAAAATGTTGGAACTCATTCGACGCATTCGCAAATGCGACCAAGGCGCGACAGCAGTAGAGTATGGTTTGATAGTATCGCTAATCGTTATCGCGATAATTGCTTCTCTCGGAAACGTAGCAAACGGAACACAGGTTATGTGGAATAGCGTTTCCGAAAAAGTATTAGAAAGTTCGAGTTAATTTACACATTAACGAATTAGTAAATGATGATGATCTATAAATCTTGGGACGGTTATTATTAAAAAACCGCCCGGGCGAATGATCAAATAACAGGAGACCTAAGATGAAAGTTATCAAAAAAATCTTTAAGAACGAAGACGGCGCGACTGCAATTGAATATGGCCTAATTGCGGCTTTGATTGCTGTTGCTGCAATCACTGCAATGGGGACCCTGGGCACCAGCCTGTCGAACACCTTCACAGAGGTCAACACCGAACTCACCAAATAAAGTAAACCACAAACTAGTTGAGTTTGTTGTCAGGCACTAAGCCTGAGCAATTATCGAAGGGCGGGAGATTCACGTTTCCCGCCCTTTTTATTTAATATGTGACGATCTTGACCTTCTGCCCCGAACGCATGGCGGCATTTGGGGTCAACCCATTCAGCGCAAGGAACCGTTCGGTCTGCAGCGACGGGTATGCCATCCGCTTTGCCAGCGACGCTATAGTGTCAGAACGTCCCACCGTCACCACGCGTAATTTGCGTGGCTTCACCTCTGCTGCTTGCGTATGGCTCAATCGCGACATGCTTTCAAACATGCCATCAAAAGGGCGCGCATTGGCGGCGGTAATGGTCACAAAATGATATGCTATGTTGGATGACCATTCATACGCAAAGACGGATACCGCGCGCTGCCCCTGCTGCGTATTGACGACGCTGCGGGCGTAAAATGCCGGAATGCCATTAACGGTTGTCCTGCGGATATCGCGGACTGGAATGTCCATGTTTTTGCCGGCAACAGATTTAAACGCATTGCTGATATACGCATCAACATTGCCGTCGAACGCCGCTGCGGTGAACATCGCCTTGCCAGTGTTGCCATTTATGGAGACGGATTCATTTCCGTTTTGAATGCCAAACCCGGTTGGCGCTGTGAACCGCATTTTTAATTGCGGATGGATGAATGCCTGCCCCTCAATGACGCCCTGATCCGGATCGTCACCATAGAGCATGCCGTCAATGGCGGCGAAGTGGGCGTCGGCGTTGCGCACATTGCTGGCTGGATAGGATTTTGACCGCATGGCCGCACGGACAACACGCCGCGCGGGATCGGGGTGCGTACTGGCCCATTCGGGCACCGCATTGTCACCAAGGCCAGCGACCCGTGAATCAAGGCTCGTCTGCAAGGCCAGCGCATTCAGCATCGATGATAATGCGCTTGGGTCATAGCCCGCGTTGCTCAGATATCGGATGCCGAAGTCATCAGCCTCCTCTTCCTGTGTCCGCGAATATTTCAGGCTGAAAACTTGTGCGAGCGGGCCCGCATATTGCTTAAGCCCAACGCCGACAGCGCCAAGCCATCCAGCGGAATCGCCAAGAACTGAACCCAAAATCGTGCCGCCTATGCCCAATATGTTGGCAAATGTGGCGTTGTTTTGGCGTTTTTCGCTGTGGCGCGCGGCGGTGTGTCCGACTTCATGGCCCAATACGCCCGCCATCTCCGCCTCGCTATTGCACAAGGCAACCAGTTGGCGCGTAATGTAAACATAGCCGCCCGGAAGCGCGAAAGCGTTGTTCACGGAAGAGTTCAGCAAGGTGACGTTGAAATCATCCTGCGAATTGCCGAGGCCGGATTGTGCCGCAATGTTTTTGCCAACCCGCACAACATAGGCCGTCTGCGGGCTCTGCATCGGACCGCCAAATTCTTTCAGAATTTCCGAATGATATTTAGCGCCCTCTGCCTTTTCCTGGGCGCTGAATGCACGCGGCGCGACGGGCTGCTTTGTTTTTGCATCTACCGGAAGACTGCCAACCATTGCCGTCAATCCAAGGATTACCGCGCCAGCAGCCATAACAATTTTCGAATAGCGCATCCATGTCCTCCTAAAGTCAGGAAAACCTAATTTATCACATTATCGTGTGCACCGACGTAAATTCTTGTGCCGCTGCAACATGTGCAACAACTGAATATGGTTACGCACCCATCGCCAAGAACTTTGCACGGCGTTGTTGCAGAAGCTCCTTCGACGAAAACGAAGAGAGCGCTTCAATTTCTTCGTCGATCGCTTTCGCAAGCGATGCAGCCGCAAGCGCATGGTCGCGATGCGCACCGCCAATAGGTTCTTTGACGATTCGGTCGATAATCCGAAGCGCTTTCAAATCATCGGCAGTCATCTTCATGGCCTGCGCAGCATCAGCCGCCTTGTCGCCTGTCCGCCAGAGGATCGACGCGCAACCTTCAGGAGAAATGACGGAGTATACGGCATATTCAAACATCAAGACGCGGTCCGCAGCCGCAAGTGCGACCGCGCCGCCCGAACCGCCCTCTCCCACGATGCAGGCGATCATGGGCACGCCAAGCGCGAGGCATTTTTCTGTGGAGCGGGCGATGGCTTCGGCCTGACCGCGCTCTTCGGCCTGAATACCCGGAAACGCACCCGATGTATCCACCAGGCTAACCACAGGAATACCGAACCGGTCGGCCAGTTCCATCAGCCGGATGGCTTTGCGATAGCCTTCTGGCTTCCCCATACCGAAATTATGGCGAATACGGCTTTGCGTATCGTCACCCTTTTCATGGCCAATGACCATGACGCGCCGACCGTTGAGTCGGGCGAGCCCGCCGATAATGGCCTGATCGTCGCCAAATGCGCGGTCGCCGGCCAAGGGCATGAAATCTTCAAATATCGACGCCATGAAATGTTTGAAATGCGGTCGTTCAGGGTGGCGCGCGACCTGCGTTTTCTGCCACGCAGTCAGGTTTGCGTACGTGTCCTTAAGCTGCTTATCCGCTTTGTCGCGCAACTTGCCAATTTCGGCGCTGACATCGATGTCGCTTTCGCGCGCTGCATCCTGCAGTTCAATAATACGTGCTTCCAAAGCAGCTACAGGTTTTTCGAATTCAAGATATACCATCATGATTGCCGGTTAGAGCCTGTCGCGCCACGGGTCAACGTGCGCATTGCCAGCGGGTGCCTGCGGTTGACCAATTCCACCAGACGGCTGCTGTCCACATGCGTGTAAATTTGCGTGGTGGCGATATCGACATGGCCCAACATCGCCTGAAGCGCCCTTAGGTTCGCACCGCCCGCCAAAAGATGCGTTGCAAAGGCATGCCGCAGGACATGGGGGCTGACCTTGGCCGGATCTAAACCGGATTGGGCCGCGAGCGCCTTGATAATCTGAAACAGCCGAATACGGCTAATATGCCCCGCGCGCGACGGAAACAAAAAGCGCGACTTTTCCGGAACGAACGCAAGCCATGTTCCAACCGCCTGCCGCGCACGATTTGAAATGGGGACCATCCGTTCCTTCGCGCCCTTGCCCTTGACGATAATGAACGGCTTGTCCGACACGATCGCACTTCGCGGCAGCGCAACCAGCTCGGTCGCACGCAAGCCGGAGCCGTAGAGCAGCTCAATCAGCGCTGACAGCCGATAATCCGTGGACGCAGGCGCGGGCTGCGCAAGCTTCGCCTCGATTGCGGCGAACAAAAGATCGACCTCCGCCGTATCAAGGATCTTCGGCAGCGCGCGCACTTGCGCCGGCTTGGGCAAAGCGGCGGACGGATTATCAGCGCGAAAACCCTCCTCATGCAAAAACGCGAAAAAGCGCCGGAGTACCGATGATTTGCGCGCGACTGAACTGTTGGCAAGGTCGCGCCAATGGCTTGAAAGCGTCACCAACATATCGGCATTGGCATGTGCGAGCTTTCCACTGGTCAGGCTGGAAGCCGCCAGCAAGTCGCTCGCATAGGCAGCGCTGGTGTTTGCAGCAACGCCCTGCTCAGCCGCCATCATTTCAATGAAGCGCGCTATCAGATCGCGGTCCGTCGCGCTCATATCCGTCGATCAGGCGCCGCTGCCTTGAATATCACCCAAGGGTGACCGCTTCGGCCGCAATCATCCGCGCTTCCGCCTCAAGACCCACCTGACGCAGCGAACGCACGATATAATATACATGATGCGCAGGCACCGAAGCCCATGACGGTGCCTGCATTCCAGCAATCGCCATCAGCGCGACCGTGCCTTGCTCACCGCGATCTGCGGCGGCCGTAATCGCTTTTGACCAAGCCGTTTGCCGCGCAATGTTTATCTTCAGATCGCCCGCAAAATCAGTGCGTGCGCCGGATTCAACGCGGCCCAGCCCGGCAAGTCCGGCAAGCAAAAGCCCGGACTTATGCCCTTCAACGCTGTCGTCATTGCCGTAAAATTCATCGAGATCGCCATAATCCGCCAGAGTAACGCGGCCGGGTGCGCCCAAGGTGACAAGCGCCCAACCAAGCGACCCGCCGGAGACGATATTGCTCCATCGCGCCGCCGAACGATCAAGCCCAGCCGTCAGCATAGATGCAATCAACCCATCCGCCTGCCCAACATGGTCTGCACTTGGGTCTATAAGCGCTGCCGCCCGTGCCGTCATGACAAGCGCCGCCAGATAGTCCGCACCCGTCCGCTCTGCGCCCCAAATCGACGCCATCGCCGAGACTTTTCCGGAATCGCCGGATGCCGTGTAAGCATTACCCAGATTTTCAGCCTGCGTTTTCATCGCGTCAGGCGCATCGGGATCATCAAGAACCTGCGCATAGAGATCGACCATATCGCGGTTGGAAAATACCCCAAGCGCCGCGGCACCGGGTGCGTATTTGGCGCGTATGGCGGGTGCAAACATGGGCAATTGCGCACGCCATCCGTTAATCTGGCGGCCGCTCTTGCTGAACAACTGCTCCGGTGGCTCAAGACCAACGGCGGCGGACAAACCAAAGCGCCATGGGTTCATCCCCTCAACGCCATCCCATTCGATTTTAACCGACCGGCGACCATTGATGCCCGCACCCACGGCCTTTTCGGTTAAGAGATAATCGACACCCCGAACCCAGCCCTGATAGCGTCCCTGATTGATGAACCCCGTTGCGCTCCCTTGTTCGCCAGCGAGCGAAGCACAAATAGCGCGCGACATTTTCCAACGCCCGCTGTTCACAAGGCGAACGCCGCCTTCCGTCAAAGGACATATGCCCGCCAGGTCGCCATTGGCGAGATAGGTCTGCATCGCAACCTCATGAAGCCGTTTGGTATAGTTGCCAGCGTCGACTTGCTGAACAAGCCCACGTGCGACAACTGAGTCTCCCATGCGCAGCAACAGCCACGCCCGTTCTGCGGTCCAGTCCGCGCCGTTTACTCCCTGTGGCGTATTGGTCCGGCTGGCGAGCAACCGCCGTGCCATGATACTGCCCCAACGCGACGCGATTGGACCCGATGTGCGTTCGACAACCTGTTTAAGGAAAACGCCACTGGTCACGCCAAACGACGCGGCTGGAAATCCACCCGATGTTTCGGAGATAATGCCAATTGCATTGAGGGAACGACGCGCAGCAGGTGGAACGTCATACCGAACGACCATTTCTTGTGCGTCGTCTTCATCATCTGCCGCGTCCGTTTCGTCCGCCACAGTGTCCCCACTGACTTCAGCCGATGCCGGGTTTGCCGATGATGTTCCGGTCTTGGCGGTTGACGGTGTTGGAGAAGACGAAGGACGCGCGGGGTTATTGGGTGCTGACGGCGCGGGGTCGCCAAAGCCTTCGGGAAGAAGTGACTCCGGACCCTGCTGCCCCAATGCGGGCAAAGCAAATGCGAGGACGACAGCGGCTGCCGCCAAAAGCCCGCCTTTTGTTATTTTATCAGTCAATGACGCGAACCTGTTTCAAATGTTTGGGGCTGCACTGCAATTTCTCTTATCTGCATAAGTTGTTCACCGCCTAACCATGCACGCCAGAGTAGCAAGCCAAATGCCACTGCCGCAACAATTAGAAAGCGCAAAAACCCCGTTTTTACGTCCGCCGCTCTTGGGGCCTTGTGTAATATAATGCTTTTCCATAATTTTCCGGACAAGTGGCAAATTACTTTCGGGTTGGGAATAGCCGATATATAGGCGGTGTCGCAATGCCCGGAAACGATGAACAAAAAATCGGCAACGACCGAACAGTAACTGACCAGGTAATTGACCGGCCGGTCGTTCTGGTCGGGATGATGGGCGTGGGCAAAAGCAGCATTGGAAAACGCCTAGCTGCCCGGTTGAACGTGCCTTTTGCCGATGCTGACGATGAAATTGAACGTGCCGCGGGACTTTCCATTTCCGAAATATTCGAAAAGTTCGGCGAAGGCTATTTTCGCGATGGAGAGCGACGGGTTATCGCGCGGCTTGTCGAGGGTGCGCCAAAGATTATCGCCACAGGCGGCGGCGCGTTCGTCAATGCGGACACCCGCGCACTGATATTGGAGCGCGCGATATCGATTTGGCTGGACGCGGACGTAAAAGTACTGGCCGACCGCGTTGGTCGGCGCAGCCACCGGCCTTTGCTAAAGGATAAGGACCCTATTGAAGTCCTGACGGAACTTGGCAAGACTCGCAACCCGCTTTATGCGACGGCCAATATCCATATTCGCAGCGATACATCGCCGCATATGCGGACCGTTGAAAATATCCTGAAGGCCCTTGCCCAATGACCGTCATTTCCGTCGACCTGACCAATGCACCTTATGACATTCATGTCCGTGCGGGCTTAATGGCACAGGCGCCAGAATATCTGCTTCCTTATACGCGCGACAACCGGTTGTTGGTGGTCACAGACGAAAATGTTGCCCGCGCTGTCTGGCCTGCGATTGAAGTCGTGCTCTCCGCCGCTGGCGTGAGAATGGCGGTGTATATTTTGCCCGCGGGTGAGGCTGGAAAAAGCTGGGCTGAGCTGGAAAAGCTGACCGACTGGATGCTATCACAGCATGTAGAACGCAGCGATCATGTCATCGCGTTAGGCGGCGGTGTTGTCGGCGACATCACGGGTTTTGCAACGCATATTGTGAAGCGCGGCTGTTCGTTCGTGCAAATCCCGACGACCTTGCTGGCGCAAGTGGACAGCAGCGTCGGTGGCAAGACCGCGATCAACAGTGTGGCAGGCAAAAACCTCGTCGGTGCATTTCATCAGCCCGCATTGGTGCTGATCGACCCTGAATTGTTGTCGACTCTACCGCCACGCCAATTGGCGGCTGGCTTTGCCGAAGTGGTCAAATATGGCCTGATCGATGATCCCGAATTCTTCCGATATTGCGAAGACAATCTGGACAGTTTCTTTGCCGGAGACCCCGCCATTCGCGCACGGGCCATCATAACATCGGTTCAATCCAAAGCGCGCATCGTCGCCGCTGACGAGACCGAACGCACGGGCACACGGGCACTGTTGAACCTGGGCCATACCTTTGGCCATGCGTTGGAAGCCGACACAGGTTTTTCCGATAGACTGTTCCACGGCGAAGCCGTCGCAGCGGGCATGGCGCTGGCGTTTCGGTATTCCGTCCGGCTTGGCCTGTGCTCCGTAGAAGATGCCAAGCGCGTGTCGCAGCTGCTGAAGGCGGCCGGCTTACCCACCACGCTTTCAGATGCTGGCGTCACCGCGAACGGCGCGTTGCTGGTGGATTATATGCGGCATGACAAAAAAATGAGCGGCGGCACTTTGCCCTTCTTGCTCGCGCGAGGCATAGGGCAAACCTTCCTGTCCAAGGACGTTGTACTGGATGACGTCGCGGCCTTCCTCGACGATGAAGCTCAATCCTGAGCGATCAGGAAATCATCCGAATCATCACCGCCAAAGCTATGCTGTTTACCGGCGTGCATATCGCCGCTGGAGAACTGCGCTTTTAGTCGGCTTCGGTCGCGCCGGCGGAATTCGGCGACGATCTCATGAATAGCCTCGCGTTCAGTTCCGAAGAACTTGAGCGCATCGACCGACATGCGGATCGACGATTCAAATAGCTCGCGGATAATACTGATGCCGTCATCTTCCATTAACGCCAGCGCCTGTTGCCGGTCATATGCGCGCACAAACAGCTTGGTGCGTGGAAATGTCTCACGCACGGGCATCAATGACTCTGCGGTCATGTGCCGGTCGTCGATGCAGAAGAATATCGCCTGCGCGTCCTCGCCCCCTGCCCGCTGCAACAAATCAATGCGTGTTCCATCGCCGTAGAAGACTTTGACACCAAATTCGCCGCTTGTGTCGATTGTCCGTGGGTTAATATCGATGAGCGTGACCGACCGGCCCGCGGCCTGCATAATCTGCGACACCTGTTGCCCGAACCGGCCATGGCCAACGATGATCACATTGGCTTGCGAAGCCAACGCAGGGTCATCAAGCTGGGCGGCACTTTTGGGCTTATGTGCCGCCAGCTTGCCGGCAATAATCATCAAGAAAGGCGTCGACGCCATCGACAGCGTTACCACCGCGCCAAATAGGCTCGCAGCCTCCGGCTCAATCAACAACGCTTGCTGCGCCGCAGTGAACAACACAAATGCGAATTCCCCGCCCTGGCTCAACAGCATGGCCATGATGATGGACGGCTTGCTCTTCAATCCAAAGAACCGGCCAAGCGCAAAGATGATGGCAATTTTGACGGTGACCAACGCCAGCGCAAGCCCCGCAACAAATAGCGGCTGGGCAAGAATGACGTCAACATCGAGCAACATGCCGACCGCAAGGAAAAACAGACCCAGCAGGATCGATCGAAACGGATCAATATCCGCCTCAAGCTCATGCCGGTACGGCGATTCTGCCAGCATCACGCCTGCAACAAACGCCCTCAATGCAGGCGACACGCCAATCGACTGCATGACCGCCGCGCTCACGCAAACCGTGAACAGCCCCGTGACAATGAACAGTTCACGTTCGGAAATCTTGCCGACAAGCCGCAACAATGGCGACAGCAAACAGCGCCCGGCGAGCACCAGCCCCAATATGGCGAGGACCGCATATAGAACCAGCCGCCAGCCCGTAATGGCGCCGTCATCTGCCGGTGCACGCGACAATGCGGCGACAATCGTCAGCAATGGGACAATCGAAATGTCCTGAAACAACAGGATGGAGAAGCTTTTTTCGCCATAGTCGGTTTTCATGCGGCCACGCGATTGCAGCAGCGGCAGGACCTGCGCGGTGGATGATAAGGCAAGCGGCAGGCCAAGCACCAACGCCGCTTCCCAACTGAAGGTCGGCATGGCGAAGCGAATGATCGCAAACATGCCAAGGCCACAGAGCGTCACCTGCAGCGGACCGAACAACAAAATATCCCTGCGCAACAGCCACAACCGGCTGGGCGATAGTTCCAACCCGACGAGGAAAAGAGCAATATGATGCCGATTTCCGAATAGGCCAATATCGTCTCTGGCGCGCCGATTAGGCCAAGACCATCCGGACCGATGGCGATACCGGCAGCCAGATACCCGAGCACAGCACCAAGGCCGAGGCGGCGGAAAATAAGAACGGATATCAGCGCTGCGCCCAGCAAGACAACCCCGCCGAGCATCACGTCCGCAACAAGATTATGCGGCGCGTCCTCCATCAGCTTTTTTCTTTGATATTCTGCGCCGCAGCCAGAACCGCATCATAGGGCAGCAAGATGGCCGCATGTCGTGACGGATAATCACTTGCCGCGGAAAGCAAATCCAGTTCAGGCCAAATATCGGGCATCGCGCCCTCACGCTTTAATGCATGCGCAATGCCGTCGCGCAGTTCATTCAGCATCGATAGGCTCAACCCGTCGGCATTCTGTCGCAAAATGGCAGCCGAGGCCTGACCCAAGGCGCAGGCGTTTGCGCGCAAGGCCAGCCCGCGTATATGCCCGCTTGCGTCGGTCATGACATCTGCCTGCATCCGGCTTCCGCAAACCGGGGATCGGACCTCTGCCGACCCGTCGGGATTTTCAAGGCGGTCATTTGCGACCAATGCGGTCGCGAGGCGAAGTATGTCGCGATTGTATAGAGCGGAATCGCTCACTCGTTGGTTCCCGCGGCTTCGTCGTCGGCCCCGCTGTTCTCCCGAACGAAATCGGACATGGCTGTCCCGCTGGCGTTCAGAAGTGGATAGGTGCGTGATTGTGTCATCCATTCGGGGCGCGCCTCATCCGCGCCGACGAACATGCCATAACCCATGACGAGCAACAGGAATATGAGGGTCGCCATCATCAGCCCCTTCAACATTCCGAAACCAAAACCCAAGACACGGTCAAATGGCCCCAAAAGCGATTTGCGCGATCGCGCGCCAAGCGATTTTGCGATCCATCTGCCGAGTGCATAGATGACGATGACAATAGACAGAAACGCCACAATAGCCGCGCTTGTTTCCGAACCAATGGTTTCCGCCAGCGCAGACGTCGCAGGGGCATGCAGGACGCGAACGGCAGCGATAACCAATATCCATGCAATCATCGACAGCGTTTCTTGCACAAAACCGCGCAAGAAGCCGAAAATGGCTCCGCTGCCGATTAGGAAAAATACAATGGTATCAAGTGCGGTCATTTAACGCTGCTGCCCAATCTATAATTCGTCGCACCTCGTCCGCAGTGCGCTAATATCGCCATTCAAGCCGCAAGGCCGCCTGATTTCCGTCGCATATGACATGGCCTAAAAACAGATTTAGTGACGTCCCAGCATATGGTCAACGAGATTGGCCAGCGTGCGGAACTCTTGCGTTGAAATTCCCGACTGTCCCTTCACCGATGGCGGAACAAGTGCGCGGCTGAAGCCAAGCTTGGCCGATTCCTTCAAGCGCAATGCGCCATGTGCGACGGGACGAATTTCGCCAGACAAGGCGACTTCCCCAAACAGGACAGCATCCGACGGCAACGGCCGCTCGGCAAGGGCAGATACCAGCGCTGCCGCGACCGCAAGGTCCGCCGCAGGGTCCGAAATGCGATACCCGCCAGCGATGTTCAGATATACTTCAGCAGTCGAAAAGCTTAGGCCACAGCGCGCCTCCAACACCGCCAATATCATGGCGAGCCGTCCGCTGTCCCATCCGACCACCGCGCGGCGCGGCGTGGCACCGCTGGATAGGCGCACGGTAAGCGCCTGAATTTCAACGAGCACTGGCCGCGTGCCTTCCAACGCCGGAAACACCGTTGCACCGGTCACTTGTTCGGCACGGTCGGTCAGGAACAATGCGCTTGGGTTGCCAACCTCGGTCAGGCCCTCTTCCGCCATGGCGAAAACGCCAATCTCATCGGTGCCGCCAAAGCGGTTCTTCGATGCGCGCAATATGCGATATTGGTGGCTTCGCTCACCTTCAAACGCCAACACCGTATCAACCATATGTTCAAGCACGCGTGGGCCGGCAATCGTTCCGTCTTTGGTGACATGGCCAACGAGCATCAATGCAGAGCCACGCTCTTTGGCAAAACGGATCAGCTCTTGCGCCGATGCCCGCACTTGGCTGACGGTGCCCGGGGCGCCTTCAATCAAATCGCTATGCATCGTCTGAATCGAGTCAATCACCAACAAGGCGGGCGGCGCGCCCTTCCCCATCGTCGTCAATATGTCGCGGACCGACGTTGCGGCCGCCAATTGCACCGGCGCATCGCCGAGCCCAAGCCGCCGTGCGCGCAAACGCACTTGGTCAACCGCCTCTTCGCCCGAAATATACGCAACGCTAAGTCCACGCCGCGCCAAATTGGCCGCCGCCTGCAACAACAAAGTAGACTTACCAATGCCCGGGTCACCGCCCAGCAAAGTCGCTGAACCCGGAACAAGGCCCCCACCCAACGCACGG
This sequence comes from Sphingomonadaceae bacterium PASS1, assembly GCA_002255985.1. Lineage (GTDB taxonomy): Bacteria > Pseudomonadota > Alphaproteobacteria > Sphingomonadales > Sphingomonadaceae > Sphingorhabdus_B. The sequence goes on along the minus strand of NKIR01000001.1, from coordinate 114,840 downwards.
TCGAATTCAGCGATGCCGGTCGAGGCGCGATCAGGTAGTTTGATGTCGGTGTTCAGCCCCGACAGTTCCACAGAACGTCCGCCCGAATGCAAATGATGCTTCAGCTCAAAGACCGTCGCGCTCGCTTCTTCCGCCAGCGTATTCCATTCGCCGCAGTCGTCACATTGCCCCTGCCAGCGGTTCGCTTCCGAACCGCATGCCTGACATACATATTTGCGCTTTGCCTTTGCCATAAGCGGAAACTATCAGAACATATCAAGAACTCAAGCCGTAAAAAGCACGCATCGGTGCTTGCGCACGACCGTTGGCGCTGTCACACCATCGGCATGCGTGAAAAAGAACTTCGGCTAGCGCTCATTTGTTATGGCGGGGTAAGCCTTGCCATCTACATGCATGGCGTCACGCGCGAGATTTGGCATATGGTTCGCGCCAGCCGCGCATTCCATGATGCAGCGCCTGCCGCCCGGGGCAGCGAGTCCGTCTATCACGACTTACTCGCCGAAATATCACAAGTCAGCGGAACGAAGCTTCGCGTGCTGACCGATATTATCGCCGGCTCAAGCGCGGGCGGCATTAACGGCATATTTCTGTCCCAAGCGATTGTCACAGGGCAGTCGCTGGAGCCGCTGACCGACATGTGGCTTGAAATGGCCGATGTCGATGTCCTGCTTGACCCCGATGCCCGCCCGCTGTCGCGCTTCTCCAAATTTTGGGCGACACCGATAGCGTGGATGATATTGCGGCGGCGCGGCGGGACTGTTGAACGGACGGTTGCGAAGGAAGCACAGGACGAGGTGGCAACCAAGCTATCGCGCTTCGTTCGTGCCCGCTGGTTCGCGCCACCCTTTGGCGGCAACGTGTTTTCCAAGCTATTGTTGGATGCGTTGAAGGCCATGGCGGCGAGTAAAGCCGGATCGCCGCTTTTGCCCATCAACCAACCGCTCGACCTGTTTGTGACGGTCACCGATTTTAACGGGCATGATCAAGTCTTGCGGTTGAACAGTCCGCCCGAGGTGACGGAGTCTGAACACCGGATCACCGTCGACTTTTCGACACGCGGCCGGACCGGCCTTGCTGATATGGCCGAACTTATCTTTGCGGCACGTGCGACCGCGAGCTTCCCAGGTGCGTTTCCGCCCTTTTCGGTGCGTGAGCTTGACCGATTGCTGGCACGCGAAAATGTACCATGGCTCGGGCGGAACACATTTCTGAAACGCATATTGCCGCAGCAATTTGCCGCCAATGCAGCGGAAGACACCATGCTGATTGACGGTTCGGTGCTCGCCAACGCGCCGTTTAATCAGGCGATTGCCGCCCTGCGCAACCGCCCCGCGCGCCGCGAAGTCGACCGCCGCTTTGTCTACATTGACCCAAAGCCCGGCCGCCCAAGTTTCCGCTTCGGTCGGCGCAACGCAGATGGCAGCGCGGAGAACCCGCGCAAACCCCCCAGCTTTTTCGCAACGATATTTGGCGCGACATCCAACATCCCGCGGGAACAACCGATCCGCGATAGCTTGGAAAAAATCATGGGCCGGTCGGAACGGATCGAACGGATGCGACAGGTGATCGACAGCCTACGGAACGAAGTCGAAACCACCGTCGAGGCACTGCTGGGCAAGACTTGGTTCCTGAGCCAGCCGACTGCGGTCCGTATGCAAAAATGGCGCCAATCTGCGCAGGAAAAGGCGATACTTGCCGCTGGCTTCAGCTATCGTGCTTATGGCCATTTAAAGCTTGCGGGCGTCGTCGACGACATTGTGGCGACCGCGCGTCGCAGTCTGCCCGATGCAAACAACGGGTTTTTCCGGGACCTGAGGACCGCTTTGTGGTCCGAAATCAGGACACGGGGATTGGACAGCATGCCGCATGACAGCGGCAAGCAAGCCACCAAACAGTCCATCGCCTTCTTTGGCACGCATGACCTACGGTTCAGAATTCGCCGGCTCCGCTTCCTCGCACGGCATCTGACGGAAGAGGTCGAAAATGTCATCGACGTACCCGAAAGCGACATCATGCAGATCCGTGATGCCATTTATCGCTGTCTGGCGATGTATCTGGATCTGGAAACGGCCGAATTCCTCGGTGTCGATTTTGCCGTTGCCGCAAAGGCAGGCGTCACCAATCCGGCCGGGCTCATGAAACATTTGGCGGCACAGCGCGACCTCGTCCAAACAGACCTGCGTGTGGATGCGATATTGTGCGCCGCGGTCCTCGCACTGCCGGTTGAGGCACGCCGGGCCATGCTGCTCGGCTATCTGGGTTATGCGCTGTACGATATCGCGACCTTGCCATTGTTGCAGGACGAAGGGTTCGACGAATTTGACCCCGTCAAAGTGGACCGCATTTCACCCGAAGACTGCAACTCCATTCGCCAAGGTGGCGCTGCTGCCACGTTGAAGGGCATAGAATTCAACAATTTCGGCGCGTTTTTCAGCCGGTCTTACCGCGAGAATGATTATCTGTGGGGGCGTTTGCACGGCGCGGAACGGCTCATCGACATTTTGGTGTCTTCCCTTCCCGCCGGTCATGACGTCGCCGAAAACAGGGTGCGGGCTTACAAAAGGCTCGTCTTCCACGCGATATTGGATGAGGAGCAAGATCGGCTGAAATATGTCCAGCCGCTCATCGCATCATTGCGGAATGAGATTGACCAGATCGAAAGCTGAGCCTTCATTTCAACACACCGAAGACCGTTTCAACGAACCTGCGCGCGCTTGGCACGCACCGCAATCACGTCGCGATGCCGTCCCAAATCCCTTTGAGCTTATCAAAAAAGCCAGTCGACTGCGGGCATTCCTCACCGGTTTCGGTTTCACGGAACTCACGCAATATTTCTTTCTGGCGCGCTGACAATTTGGACGGCGTTTCAACATCGATTTGGATGACCATATCGCCGCGTCCGCGTCCTTGCAGGACGGGCATCCCTGCCCCACGCTGGCGAAGCTGTTTACCCGACTGGATGCCCTCTGGAACGATGATGATATGCTCGGCACCATCAAGGCCCGGAATACGGATTTCTCCGCCCAGCGCCGCTGTGGTGAAGCTTACGGGCACACGGCAGAACAATGTCGTGCCGTCGCGCTCGAACACCTTGTGCCGTGACAGATGGATGAAGATGTAAAGGTCACCAGCCGCCGCGCCATAAGGCCCAGCTTCGCCTTTGCCCGCAACCCGAATGCGGGTGCCTTCATCGACGCCAGGCGGAATATTTACGGATATGGTCTTGCGTTCGTCCTTGCGGCCTTCGCCAGCACAGACACGGCAGGGGTCTTCGATAACCTCGCCCCGACCATGACAGGTTGGACATGTCCGTTCGACGACGAAGAACCCCTGCTGCGCGCGCACCTTGCCGTGACCCGCGCACAGGTTGCAACGGCGCTTACCCGAACCCGGGGTTGCGCCTGAACCTTCACAGGTGCCGCAAACCGTCGCCACGTCGATGGTGATCTCGGCATCCTTGCCGTGGAACGCCTCATCAAGCGAAATCTCGAGATCGTAGCGTAAGTCTGCACCGCGTGCGGGGCCACGCTGGCGTCCGCCAAAGGCATCGCCAAAAAAGCTTTCGAATATGTCGGAAAAGTCACCAAAGCCTGCGCCACCTTGGCCGCCGCCGCCCATGCCGCCATTTTCAAATGCGGCTTTACCAAGACGGTCATAGGCCGCACGCTTTTGCGGATCTTTCAGGACATCATAGGCCTGGCTGACCGCTTTAAATCTGGCTTCGGATTTGTCGCAGCCGGGATTGCGGTCGGGATGGCATTCCATCGCGATCCGGCGATAGGCGGACTTCAGCGTCTTTTCGTCCGCTGTCCGCTCGACTTCCAACAATTCGTAATAATCGATGTCAAGATTCATGACTGACCACCCCCCGGCTTCCTGACCGTCGCTGCATTTCGCTGGCGACGGTCGGGAATTTTCAACATCAGTCTTTCTTGTCGTCTTCGACTTCGGAGAATTCTGCATCGACAACATTGTCGTCCGCAGGAGCTTCTTCGGTCGCAGCGCCCGGCGATGCCGCGGCTTGCTCTTCCTTGTAGATGGCTTCACCAAGCTTCATCGCGATTTGCGCCAAGGCAGTTGCCTTTTCCTTCATCGCTTCTGCATCACCACCTTCGATGGCAGTCTTGGTTTCCGCAACAGCCGCTTCGATTTCGCCCTTCAGCGCAGCGTCAATCTTGTCGCCATGCTCTTCGAGCTGCTTTTCCGTGGTGTGCACAAGGCTTTCGGCATTGTTCTTGGCTTCGGCAGCCTCACGACGTTTCTTGTCTTCTTCAGCGAAGGCTTCGGCGTCACGGACCATCTGATCGATGTCGGCGTCGGACAAACCACCCGAAGCCTGGATCTTGATCTGCTGTTCCTTGCCCGTGCCCTTGTCCTTTGCGGTTACGCTGACGAGGCCGTTGGCATCGATATCGAATGTCACTTCAACCTGCGGCACGCCGCGCGGTGCGGGTGGAATTCCGACAAGGTCGAAATTGCCGAGCAGCTTGTTATCCGCCGCCATTTCACGCTCGCCCTGGAACACGCGGATGGTAACCGCATTCTGGTTATCTTCCGCAGTCGAGTAAACCTGGCTCTTCTTCGTTGGGATTGTCGTGTTACGGTCAATCATGCGGGTGAACACACCACCGAGCGTTTCGATGCCAAGCGACAGCGGTGTTACGTCCAGCAACAACACGTCCTTAACGTCGCCCTGCAATACGCCTGCCTGAATAGCTGCGCCCATGGCAACAACTTCGTCAGGGTTCACGCCGGTGTGTGGTTCCTTGCCGAAGAACGCCTTAACAACGTCACGTACCTTTGGCATGCGGGTCATGCCGCCAACCATGACGACTTCGTCAATGGCATCCGCCTTCAAACCAGCGTCAGCCAAAGCCTTTTTGCAAGGCTCCAACGTGCGCTTGATGAGGTCATCCACCAGCTTTTCAAGGTCGGAACGGGTGATCGTCTTCACCAAATGCTTTGGACCATTTTGGTCAGCGGTGATGAACGGCAAGTTGACTTCAGTTGTCTGTGTCGATGACAGTTCAATCTTCGCCTTTTCAGCGGCTTCCTTCAAACGCTGAAGCGCGAGCTTGTCCTTGGTCAGGTCAATGCCTTCGACCTTGTTGAAATCGGCTGCCAAATGCTCAACGAGCACGCTGTCGAAATCTTCACCGCCCAAGAACGTGTCACCATTGGTGGACTTCACTTCAAACACGCCGTCGCCGACTTCGAGGATCGAGATGTCGAATGTACCGCCACCAAGGTCATAGACCGCGATGGTTTTGTTCTCATCCTTGTCCATGCCGTATGCAAGCGCAGCGGCGGTTGGCTCGTTGATGATGCGCAGAACTTCAAGACCCGCAATCTGGCCAGCATCCTTCGTCGCCTGACGCTGGGCGTCGTTGAAGTAAGCGGGAACCGTGATAACGGCCTGCGTTACGGTTTCGCCCAAATAGGCTTCTGCCGTTTCCTTCATTTTTTGAAGGATGAACGCGGAAATCTGCGATGGCGAATATTCTTCGCCGCCTGCCTTAACCCATGCATCGCCGGTCTTACCCTTGACGATGCTGTAGGGGACGAGGCCCATGTCCTTCTTGGTCATCGGGTCGTCAAAGCGGCGGCCGATAAGGCGCTTCACCGCGTAAATTGTGCTTTCCGGATTGGTCACAGCCTGACGCTTTGCAGGTTGTCCAATCAGGCGCTCACCGTCCTTAGCAAAGGCCACGATCGATGGCGTCGTACGTGCGCCTTCAGCATTCTCGATGACCTTGGGCTTGCCGCCGTCCATTACCGCAACGCAGCTGTTTGTCGTGCCCAAGTCGATACCAATAACTTTAGCCATAAAAACTTTACCCCGAAATTTTAAAATTGAACGCTTACTGGCCACTTACGGTCCGGCCCTATCAGGCACCGGTGTTTTCCCGTAATGCAACCTTGTAGCGGCGATATAGGTGCCAAATCTCTTGGCACAAGACTTCGGCAACCCTAGATAGGGAAAAAGTAGACACAGTCCCGGCTTTGGACAACAAAGCCAATGCCGAAACGAGGATCATATGAACCGACGGATATTCACAGTTGCAGCCGCAGCAAGCGCGCTATTACTGAGCTCGTGCGGCCCCACACCGCAGCTAAAGGTCAAAGAGGCAGTCCTCACGCTATCGCCGGTCGACAGCAATCCGTCGGCATTTCACTTCAACGTCTATGGCGGCCCCGAAGATGTCTATTTGCTGCGCGTTAGTTCGCCATCAGCCATCCGCGTTGAAATGCACGATGTTACGGTGGATCCGAAAACGGGGGCAGTGTCCATGGCGCCCCTGCAACGCGTCCGCATTCCCGCAGCCGAAACCGTCGCCTTCAAAAAAGGTGGCAAGCATGTGATGATGTGGGGCGTCAACCTTATCCCCCGCCGCCTTGGCGAGATCGAAGCTGAATTTCTGTTCTCCAACAATGTCCGCATATTGGTGAAAGCCCGCGTGCAGGAAGTCGACGGCACTGACCCGGACGAGAAAAAGGCAATTGACGGCTAGGGCATGCCCTTTTCCAATATTTTTTTCGTCATCCTGAACTTGTTTCAGGATAACGCGCCACCGTTGTTTGTTATCCCGAAACAAGTTCGGGATGACGAAATGGATCTGGAATGAGCATATTCGGCCCGCATAAATCCGGCCGGCCAATGACGGTCCGTGAGCGGGCGGTGGCGGAATCTGTGTTCGGCTCGGCGCTGGATTATCAGCGGATCCGGATTCACAATCGCAAATATTGGTGGTTTCAACCCCGCCGGGTCACCATGGCGCCCAACGGTCATTTGTGGTTCCACCCGAAAAGCGAACTATTCTGCGCCGATTTTTGCGACCGCGACCTTGGATTGCAAGGCCACTTCATTCACGAGCTGGTGCATGTGTGGCAACACCAAAAAGGCATATGCCTGCCGCTGCGGCGTCACCCGTTCTGTCGCTATGATTACAGCCTGAAACCCGGATGGAAGCTTGAACAATACGGGATTGAGCAGCAGGCCGAGATTGTCCGGCACATATTCCTGTTGCGGAACGGTGCAAAGGTTCCAGGAGCGCCGCCATTGTCGCAATATGATGGCATATTAAGCTTCTGAAGGCAGCAACCCGAGCCGCGCCCGCATCGACCAGCGGACGAGCATCAATACCGACACAAGCGCAAGTCCGGCCGCAAGGCCGGTCCACACACCGACGCCGTCCCAACCTGCCCGAAACGCAAGCCAAGCACCTACACCGATGCCGACCACCCAATATCCGAACGCTGCAAAGTACATCGGGACTTTGGTATCGTGCAGTCCACGCAACATGCCCGCGCCGACAACCTGCGCGCCATCGACAATCTGGAATATCGCGGCCACCAGCAGGAAGCTGACAGCAAGGTCAAACACTTGGCGCGTTGCGGCATCGACGGGGGTGACGAAAATACCAATCAGCGCCTCTGGAAACAAATAAATGCCAAGCGCCATGACCGCCATAAATCCGGTCCCCAGCACGAAAGCGGTCCAGCCTGCGCGTGTGATCGCAACCGCGTCGCGCCGGCCATAAGCAAGGCCGACACGCACCGTCGCGGCCTGCCCCAGCCCCATGGGCACCATGAAGGTGAGCGACGCGATTTGGAGGGCGATCGCATGTGCCGCAACCGACGCCTCGTTTATCAGCCCCATCAACAGGATAGCGAGTGCAAACACGCCGCCTTCGAAACCCATCGTGAACCCAATCGGCAATCCCAAACGCCATATCTCGCGAAACCGCCGCCAATCCGCACGCCAGAAGCGTCCGAATAAATGGTAGCGGCGAAATTTCGGATGGAAGGTGACGACGAGAGCCATGACCCCGAACTGCACGACATTGGTAATCGTGCTGCCAATGCCCGCTCCGACCAGCCCCAATTGCGGCAAGCCAAAGTTACCGAGAATTAGGCCGTAATTGACAACGGCATTTAACAGCACTGCTCCGCACGCGACGATGGTTGCCCAGACTGGCTTTTCCAGCGCCGCGACAAAATTGCGCAGAACGAGAAATCCGAGGAACGGCAATATGGACCACATATAGGCCCGCACAAACACCGCAGCGTCGGCGGCGAGATCCGCTTGCTGACCCGTCGCAATCAGGATGGCTTCGGCATTCCATAAAAATGCCCACACCGGCACCATGACCGTGCAGCATACCCAAAGACCCTGCCGAAAGGTCCGCCGAATATCGCGCACCGAATGCGCCATGCGGCCTTTTTCAGATGCCATCATCGGCGCCGTGGCCGTGATTAAACCCATGCAGAAAATCGCGCAGAAAATGGCGAGGTTGTGCCCCAAAGCACCCGCCGCCAACGCACGCGGCCCAAGCCAGCCCAGCAAAATGACGTCGGTTACGCCGATCAGCATCATCGTCAGGTTCGACAGGATCATCGGCCACGCGAGCAGCAACGTCGCCCGAAGCTCATGGCGCCAAGGGGATTGGCCTATGGTTGAGAATGCCGCTTTGGTCATGGACACGGCGATAGCGGAGAGCGGCCAATGAGACCACCCCCGAACTTCGGCATTCCCGCGTAGGGACTATTCCCCAGCCCTTATTCTGGTGCCTTCGCCACCCCGACCAATGCAGGGCGCAGCAAGCGATCCTTGATCATATAACCCGCCTGCATTTCCGCAACGATCGTACCAGGTGCGGCATCCGCACTTGGGATTTCGACCATCGCCTGATGCTGGTTCGGATCAAGCGGCATGCCCATTGCGGCGATGCGGGTGATGCCGTTTTTGGCAAAGACGCTGTCGAGTTCGCGGCCAGTGGCTTCAAGGCCAATGACGAGCGGTTTCATTGATTCACTCTCGCGCATTTCGGCGGGGATGGCTTCCAATGCACGTGCCAAATTGTCTGAGACGGACAAGACGTCGCGGGCAAAGCCGGTTGCGGCATAAGCGCGCGCATCTTGCGCTTCCTTTTCCATACGGCGGCGCACATTTTGGGTTTCGGCCTGCGCATACAGAACTTCTTGCTGTGCCGTAGCAAGCGCGTCTTCGAGCGCGGCAATTTTGGCGTCGGCGGAGTCGGTCGCTTCTGAGGCGTCTTCCTTCATATGCTCTGGCACGCCTTCCAATTCCTTTTCTGCTGCTGCATCTGCAGATTCTGTATTCTTGTCCGTCATAACCTGATTAACCCATGATTGTTGCGGCACTTATGCCGCCTGTTGCTTTGCGCATATAGAAACCAATTCGGTTTCATCAAGCCGTGCGTCACTTTATTAAGCGGCTGAGCGCCTGTGCCGTGAAATCGACCATCGGGACGATGCGGGCATAATTGAGCCGTGTCGGGCCAATGACGCCCACGACACCGACCACCTTGCCACCCGCCTCACGATAAGGCGCAGCGATGACCGAGGAGCCGGACAGCGAGAACAGATTATTCTCTGAACCAATGAAGATCCGAGTCGATTGCGCATCGCGGGCACTGTCGACCAAACGCGCGATTTCTTCCTTGCTTTCCAATTCGTCGAGCAACTGGCGCACCCGATCAAGGTCCGCGGCTGCGGCGTCGTCAATCAGGTTCGATTGACCGCGCACAATCAGGACAGGCCGGTCATTGGCATCGAGCGACCAGATCGCCAGACCATCGCGCACGAGCTTCTGGCTTGCCGCGTCAAGCTCCGCCTGTTCCGCCCGAATTTCGCGATCAAGATGCTCAAGCGCCTCTGACAAGGTCAAACCCGACAATCGGGCCGAGATGTAATTGGACGCTTCAACCAGCGCCGAATCGGAAACAGCAGGGTCAATCGCAACCAACCGGTTTTCGACGCTGTTGTCCGAACCGACCATGATGGCCAGAACTTGGGTCGGCGATAGACGCGCAAAGTTGAATGCCTTCAACACGGCATCGCGTTTGGGGACAAGCACGATTCCGGCACAGGCCGATAGCCCCGACAAAACCGACGTTGCCGCCGCCAACGCTTCCTCAATTGGCCCATCGCCCATGATTTGCGATTCAATCGCACGGCGTTCTTCCATCGACGGTTCAGCCGACTGCATCATGCCGTCGACAAAAAGACGAAGCCCGCTCTCGGTGGGCACACGGCCAGCGCTGGTGTGCGGTGAGGCAAGCAGTCCTGCCTCTTCCAAATCTTGCATCACATTGCGAATGGAGGCCGGAGACAAATTAAGGCCCGCAAATTTGGAGATCGTTCGCGACCCCACCGGCGCACCATTGTCCAAATAGCTTTCGACCACCATCCGGAAGATGACGCGCGTGCGGTCGTTCAGTTCATTGATTGGAATTTGGCTCACGTTTGCTGGTTTAGCGCAGCGCGCTTGCAAAGCAAGCGGGGCAAGCTATTGCGTCCTTCAACCCATTATCAGGAGACTATCATGCGTCCATCAGGCCGTGCGCCCGACGAAATGCGCGCCATTTCGATTGAAACCCATTTCACCAAGCATGCAGAGGGCAGCTGCCTCATCTGCTTTGGCGACACCCGCGTGCTTGTCACCGCAAGCGTCGAAGATCGCATTCCGCCATGGTTGCGCGGCAAGGGTGAAGGTTGGGTAACAGCGGAATATTCGATGCTCCCACGCGCGACGCATACCCGCAGTCAGCGCGAAGCGGCAAAGGGCAAGCAGTCAGGCAGAACACAAGAAATTCAACGTCTTATTGGTCGTTCTTTACGCGCTGTCGTAGATATGAAAAAGCTTGGCGAGCATCAGATCACAATCGATTGTGATGTGTTGCAAGCCGACGGCGGAACACGGACCGCAGCTATTTCCGGCGCATGGGTAGCCTTGCGGCTTGCGGTCGATGGCCTGCTTGCTTCGGGTGCGATTAAGGAAGACCCAATCAGCGGCCGCGTCGCCGCCATCAGCTGCGGCATCGTCAATGGAACGCCCGTGCTTGACCTCGACTATATCGAAGATTCGAGCGCTGACGCTGATGCGAACTTTGTCCTAATTGAAGGCGGACAGATCGCTGAAGTACAAGCGACCGCCGAAGGTGCGACCTATGATGAGGAGAGCCTGCTGCGCTTGCTCCGTCTCGCACGCATGGGCACCGACCGGATATTCGCGGTGCAAGCTGAAGCGGTGAAGTAACCGCATTTGGCACTTTAAACGTCCATGTCATTCCCGCGAAAGCGGGGGTGACAATATGGTTCAAGGCAAGAATATATGACCCATCGCAAATTGCAGCCCGGCAAGCTTGTCATCGCCAGCCACAATGTGGGCAAGGTGCGTGAAATCCGCGCCTTGCTGGCGCCCTTCGGTATCGAACCGGTGTCGGCGGGTGAGCTTGGCTTGCCCGAGCCCGAAGAGACGGGGACGAGCTTTGCCGAAAATGCACTGCTGAAAGCCCATGCCTCTGCCCAAGGATCGGGCCTGCCCGCCTTGGCGGATGACAGCGGTCTTTGCGTGGCCGTGCTTGGCGGCGCACCTGGTGTGTACACAGCGGACTGGGCGGAAAAGCAGCGGTTCGAAGGGGGCCCAGGACGCGACTGGTATATGGCAATGGGTAAAGTCGAGGGCAAATTGGCCGAGCTTGGCCCAGATACCGACCGAAGCGCATATTTTATCTGCACCCTCGCGCTTGCATGGCCCGATGGTCATGAAGAACTGTTCGAAGGCCGCGTACAAGGCAGCCTGACATGGCCTCCGCGCGGTACGTTGGGCTTTGGCTATGATCCCGTGTTTGTGCCAACCGACCGCACGCACACTTTTGCGGAACTGGACCCGGCGGAAAAACATGCCATGAGCCATCGGGCAGACGCGTTCCGCAAATTGGTTGAGGCCGTTTTTTGACAGGCGCCACATCTGACCAGACCGTAGCCCAGAGCAGCAGTCACGCAGTGGCTGCGACCGTCGAAGGGCGGCCATCAGTCAAGCACGGTGGTTGAACGAGACGCACCGTTCGACTTTTCGGCAGTGCTCCGCACTGCCGGCTCAGGGCTAAGGTAAACCTCGAATGTCAAATCCGCTCGCCCTCTATATCCACTGGCCCTTTTGCATTTCCAAATGCCCTTATTGTGATTTCAACAGCCATGTGCGGGAAAGCGTCGACCAAGACGCGTGGTGCGCGGCATTGTTGGCGGATATGGCCCACGAAGCGGCGTTGACGCATGGCCGCAAGCTGAGTTCCATTTTCTTCGGCGGCGGCACGCCATCGTTGATGCCGCCGTCAACGGTCGCCGCGTTGATTGACGCCGCTGCGCAACATTGGGGCTTTGCCGACAATATCGAGATTACACTTGAGGCGAACCCGTCCTCGGTTGAGGCATCCCGCTTCGCCGATTTGGCCAAAGCTGGCGTCAACCGCGTGTCGCTTGGCCTGCAATCGATCGACGACGCGGCCTTGGCCTTTTTGGGGCGTGCACATTCCGTTGCAGAAAGCCTCGATGCCCTCACGGTTGCGCAGCAGCATTTCGGCCGCGTCAATATCGACCTGATTTATGCGCGGCCCGAACAAACAGCCGCACAATGGGAGGCGGAGCTTCGGCGCGCATTGTCCTTCGGCACCGATCATATGTCGCTATATCAGTTGACGATTGAGGTAGGCACAAGGTTCGAAACGCTCGTTCGCAAGGGACACTTCACCCCCGCCGACGATGACGATGCGGCGACACTCTATGAAATATCGCATGACATGACGCGCGCGGCGGGCATGGCGGCCTATGAGATTAGCAACCATGCGCGGGCGGGGCATGAAAGCCGCCATAATTTGAGTTATTGGCGCTATGATGATTATATCGGCATAGGCCCCGGCGCACATGGACGGCGTCTGAAATGTGCGACGCAACGCCATAAAAAACCAGAGAATTTTCTGTCTGCAGTGAACCGGAATGCGCATGGCATCAGCAGTGAAGATCATCTCGACCCCGCAAGCCGTGCAACCGAAAGCTTGCTCATGGGACTGCGGTTGAGCGAGGGCATCAGCCTTGAGCGGCTGTCATCACGCACGAATATCGCTGCGGACAAGATGCTGGATTTCACGGCTGTCGACAAAATCGCGCGCCTTGGCCTCATCACCCGCAACGGCGACCGCTTCACGGTCACGCCGCAAGGCATGCCGTTGCTGGATGCGATCCTGCCGCAAATAGTAGCGGTTGAGGCAGATGCTGCCGCCTGATAGCATGACGGCATAATGTCACTGCTCGCCGAATATCTGACGTTCCTGACCGACAATCGCCGGATGTCGCCGCATAGTGTCCGCGCCTATCATGCCACGGCAGATCGGCTTACCGCTTTTCTGCAATTGCACTGGGGGTCGGCAGTCGACCGCGCAACGCTGATGAAAATTTCCGCCGCTGATATGCGCGCCTTTTTGGCGGACCGGCGTGGCGATGGACTTACCAACCGGTCCACCGCACGCGAATTGTCCGCCATCCGTCACTTTTTGCGCTTTGCACTGGGCGACAACGCGACCCTGCCCGCTATGAAGGGCCCGCGCGTGCAACGCAGCCTGCCCCGCCCCGTAAACCCCGACGATGTTCTCGCACTGGCGGATGACGTCGCAGAAAGCGCGAACGATGGCTGGGTTGGCGCACGTGACTGGGCGTTGCTTCTCCTGCTCTACGGCAGCGGCCTGCGCGTGAGCGAAGCGACGGGGCTAAATGGCGATGTCTTACCGCTTGGCACGACACTGCGCGTCACCGGAAAGCGTAACAAGACGCGCATTGTGCCGCTGCTCGATCAAGTCCGCACCGCTATTCAGGAATATATTGCGCTGTGCCCTTATCCAATGACTGCCGACCAGCCATTGTTTCGCGGCGCGCGCGGTGGGCCATTGGCGCCCGCACTTGTGCGCCGCGCAGTGCAAGGTGCGCGCATGCGGCTTGGCCTATCGGAACGCACGACGCCGCATGCCTTGCGCCACAGCTTTGCAACGCATTTGCTCGCGGGGGGTGCAGACCTGCGCTGTCTTCAGGAACTTCTCGGCCACAGCAGCCTGTCATCAACGCAAATCTATACCGCTGTCGATACGGCTATGCTTCTGGATGAGTATCAGAACGCGCATCCACGAGCGCAGGCACGGGCGTAGGGCCGGGCTTCCAGCGCGCCAGACGCCAAACATAAGTCCCCAATATGCCGACCATGATGACCGTCGACAAAGGCCCAAGCCACTTTTCGATATCGTCAAATTGTGAGCCCAAAAAATAGCCACCGGAGGCGAGAGCCGCGCTCCACCCCGCCGTTCCAATCGTGGAGAAAACCAGAAAACGCCGCAGCGACATACCGAACAAACCAACGGGAATCGAAATCAAAGAACGCAGCGTGGGCAACATGCGCGCCACAAGCACGATGATTGGCCCATGCTTACGAAACAGCCCGTGACCGCGTTCGATCTCTGCCCAGTCAAGCGTGAGCCATCGGCTGTAGCGGTCGATAAACAGATGCATCCGCGCTTCGCCAAACTTGATGGCCAACCAATACCACAGCCAGTTGCCAAGCATTGCGCCTGCGGTTCCAGCCGCGATCGTGCCCCAAAGGCTCATATTGCCGCGCGCCGCGGACACACCCGCCACGGTCATAATGACCTCTGACGGGACGGGCGGGAAAACCGTCTCCAGCAGCATCAGCAGGGCCACGCCCCAATAATGCCCCCATTCGACGAGCCTGATAATCCAGTCTTCCATTAACCCCGGCCGGCAAGCCTGCGTTCAATGGCATCGAGTATTTTGGCGGCGGTATCGGTGCCATTGAAGCGGTCAATCGCGACGATACCCGTTGGCGAGGTTACGTTGATTTCCGTCAGCCATTTTCCGCCAATGACATCAATGCCGACGAATATCAGCCCAAGTTCCTTCAAACGTGGCCCCATCGCAGCGCAAATTTCCAGCTCCTCCGGGGTCAATAACGTTGCTTCGGCACTACCACCCACGGCAAGGTTGGACCGGAATTCGCCTTCACCCGGACGGCGGTTGATAGCCCCTGTGACTGCGCCGTCTATGAGAACGATGCGCTTATCGCCCTTCGCAACGTCGGGCAGGAATGGCTGCACCATATGTGGTTCGGGCCATGTCGAATTGAACACCTCAAACAGCGCACCGACATTGCTGCCATCGGCTTCAATCCGGAAAATGGCCTTGCCGCCATTGCCATGCAGCGGCTTGACGACAATCGCGCCATGTTCCTTTTGAAACGCACGCACTTCATCAAGTGAACGCGTAATCAGCGTCGGTGGCATGAACTTGCGATAGTCGAGCACCATGACTTTTTCCGGCGCATTGCGCACGCTGGCAGGGTTGTTGACCACCAACGTCTCATGCTCGATACGTTCGAGCAAATGGGTCGCGGTGATATAGCCCACGTGAAATGGCGGATCCTGCCGCATCAGCACGACGTCAATGTCAGAGCCCAAATCAATGCGCTGTGGCGCGCCGAACCGATAATGTGCACCCTCGACGCGCTGGAGGTCATGCACTGGATGTGCGAGCGCGGTTAGCCGGTCATTGGCGTCTAGCGTCAATGACATCACATCATAATGCCAAATGTCATAGCCGCGCGATTGGCCAGCAAGCATCAGCGCAAAGCTGGAGTCGCCATGAATATTGATGCCGTCCATCGGGTCCATCTGGACCGCCATTTGTATTGCCATTTGCTTGTCCTTATCCGTGCCAGACGTTTGGCAGATGGTTCGGCCAACGCCATGGCGCAACCATAATCACGTCTATCTGCATATTTTCGCATTCTTTTCCATATTTCGGGAGCAGAATTTCTGCCGCAGCTGCAACGCGGCGTAATCTGTAAGCGTCAATCGCGGTGGCGAGGTCACGCACATTTGCGCGCGCTTTTACTTCGACGAACGCAATGGTTTTGCCGCGTCGCGCGATCAAGTCGACTTCGCCGCGCGGCGTCTTCACACGCGTTGCGACGACCCGCCATCCCTTTAACCGCAAAAACCAGGCAGCAATATTTTCGCCCCGCCGCCCCAATTTTTCTGCGGCAAACCGGTTCACTGCGACTTCAGTTGCGTAGCACGCATATAGACGTCGCTACGTTCCAGCCCGAAACGCTTGGCAATGACGCCAGCGGCCTTGGCGGCGGACATCGTATCCAGTGCTTCGCGCAATGCTGTGTCCACATCGCCTGTATCATATACAACGTCATCCGCCGGCGGACCAATGATCAGGACGATTTCACCCTTTGGTTCCTGCGCAGCATAACGCGTGGCAAGTTCGGATGCGGTGCCCGTTACAACCTCTTCAAATTTCTTGGTCAGTTCCCGCGCGACGGCCACTTCACGGTCGCCATAGGTCTCCGCAATCGCGGAAAGCGACGCAGCAAGACGGGGGCCCGCCTCGTAGAAAACCAATGTCGCCTTTACCTGACCCAGCTCCGTCAACGTTTCGATACGCGCCTTGGCTTTATTGGGAAGGAAGCCGGCAAACAGAAAACGGTCTGTCGGCAAACCGCAAATCGATAACGCCGCCGTAACCGCGCTTGCACCGGGGATCGTGAATACCGGCACGCCTACCTCGCGTGCGCTGCGCACGAGTTTGTAACCGGGGTCTGAAATCAACGGCGTCCCTGCGTCCGATACCAGCGCAACGACCGCGCCGCGCGCAGCGGCTACCAGTGACTCGCGCTCTGCCTCGCCACTATGGTCGTTATATCGCCGCATCTTTTTCTTCAGGCCAAGATGGTGCAACAATTTACCGGTTACCCGGCTGTCTTCTACAGCTACAATTTCTGCGGCTTCCAGCAGATCAATCGCCCGTTGTGACATATCTGCAAGGTTGCCGATTGGTGTCGCAACGACATATAAGCCCGACTCGAACATCATCTGATTTATATGCTTCTACCCAAGGGAAAATTCATGAGCACAACCATTGCAGCAAGCGGCGCAACGCCGCAAGCTTTAGCAGGACAGATCAAAAAGCTGCTGGTTTTGGCTTCGGTCGTTTTGCTCGCGGCCTGCGCCGCCGTCCCGCGTGGAGCCAACGGGCCACCACCTGTGGTGTCCGAGGACCCGCTGGACGGAATGCACCGCGTGGCGTTGCTGTTGCCGGTGACTGGTCCCGACGGCGACGTTGGCCAATCTATCGCCAACGCGACCGCGCTTGCACTGGCCGACACCAAAGCGACCAACATCCTCATGATCACCTACGACACCGGCACCGGAGTCGCCGCAGCCGCAAAGCGCGCCATTGCTGATGGGAACAAGGTCATATTGGGCCCGTTGCGTGGCGACGATGTTGTGGAGGCTGCCGCAGTCGCGCGTACCGCAGCTGTGCCGATCATCAGCTTTTCCAACGATGTCGGTGTTGCCGGACAAAATGTGTTCTTGCTTGGCCATTTGCCCAATCAATCCATCGACCGCGTTGTCCGTTACGCCCGTTCGCAAGGGTATAACCGCATTGCAGGCGTCGTTTCGACCAATGTATATGGCCAGCGTGCGCAATCGAACCTGACCTCTTCAGTGCGCAGCGCAGGCGGTACCCTTGTTGCCATTGAAGAATCCGATGGAACGACATCTTCTGCGGATGCAGCGGCGCGCCGGCTGGCAAAAGTGGGTCAGATTGATGCTGTCCTGATTGCCGATAGTGGCCGTGCAGGGGTGACATTGGTGCCCGCACTTCGGCGCAACGGGATGCGCAATGCAAAAATTCTAGGCACCGATTTGTGGAATATCGATGGGTCATTGGCGGGTAGCCCGGCCATGTATGGCGGTTGGTTTGCGAGCGTCTCTGACACGCTATATACCCAATATGCCGCCAAATATCGGGCACGGTTTGGCAAAGCGCCACTGCGGCTTTCCAGCCTTGGCTATGATTCGGTGCTTTTGATCGCGCGGGTGGCACGTGACTGGCGTCCGGGGACGAAATTCCCCGTTGCGCAGCTTACCGATCCGCAAGGCTTCATCGGCGTTGATGGCGCATTCCGCTTCATGCCCAATGGACTCACAGAGCGTATGCTTGAGGTGCAGGAAATTCAGTCGGGCAAGTTCGTGACAATAAGCCCCGCGCCGACGCAATTCCCAAAATAACGAGGCGGATCAAGCCGGGGGCTTGTCCGGCTAACGCAATTTAGTGGCGGCAATGCTCATTATGGACATGGCCGCCAAACATTTTGCGGGCTTTCTCGATTTTCTTGAGCACCATCTGACGCTTTAATCGTGACAGGTGGTCAATGAACAAGATGCCTTCGAGATGGTCCATCTCGTGCTGGAGGCAGGTCGCCATAAGACCCGTCATCGTCTCTTCATGGACTTTGCCATCAAGGTCCTGCCAGCGTGCACGGATTTGCGCAGGGCGCTCCACTTCTGCATATTGGTCAGGGACGGAAAGGCAGCCTTCGTTGCACAGGCTGTGTTCGTTCGAAGGATCCAATATTTCCGGATTCACAAATACCCGCGGGTTGCGAACGGGCACATCACCCTCACCTTCCTCATCCTGCAAATCGATGACCAACAGGCGTTTGGGGACCCCGACCTGAATAGCGGCCAGCCCGATACCGGGCGCGGCGTACATCGTTTCGGTCATGTCATCGACGAGCGTTTTCAAATCCGCATCAAATTTCTCGACAGGCGTCGAGATGGTTTTCAGCCGCGGATCGGGCACTTCAAGAATAGGTAATATGGCCATGGGTCGCAGATAGGGACGGTCGTTCGATAAATCAACCGACTGGACGTCTGGCGCGCAATGCTTGTGCCAAAGTGCCATCGTCCAGATAATCAAGCTCACCGCCAACGGGTACGCCATGCGCCAACTGGGTCAAGCGTATAGGAAATTGTTCAAGCCGTTCCGCGAGGTAATGCGCGGTTGTCTGCCCCTCCAACGTGGCATTCATGGCCAGTACGACTTCATCGACGCCACCCAATGCAACACGGCTGACCAAGCCTTCGATGTTCAAATCCTCCGGCCGAACGCCATCCAATGCAGATAAACGGCCACCCAGCACATGATATTTACCCGGAAATAGCCGCGAGCGATCCAGCGCCCACAAATCGGATACGTCCTCAACAACACAGATGGAACGGATATCGCGGCGCGGATCGACGCAAATGCCGCAGGGGTTACCGGTATCGATATTTCCGCATGTGCTGCACACGACAAGCCGTTGTTCGACCTGCTCCAACGCGCGCAAAAGTGGCATCAAAACGCTTTCACGCTTTTTCATGAGGTGCAGCACGACCCGCCGTGCCGAGCGTGGGCCGAGTCCTGGCAATTTCGACAATGCCTGTGCCAATGCGTCTATTTCTTGCGATGCCATGCTGCGGGTCTTAGGGGGCTTTCGAACAAAGGAAAAGTGACGATGCGTCTTGCCTTCATGGGAACACCCGAATTTGCCGTGCCAGCGCTCGACGCGCTGGTTGCCGCTGGGCATGATGTGGTTGCCGTATATTCGCAGCCGCCCCGCCCCGCGAACCGCGGTAAAAAGCTTACGCCGTCCGCCGTACAACGGCGTGCCGAGGAACTGGGTTTGCATGTACGCACCCCGCTGTCCCTGCGACAGGACGATGCAGCAGCTGAATTTGCCGCGCTTGACCTCGACGCCGCAATTGTCGCGGCATATGGCCTTATCCTGCCCAAATCGATCTTGGATGCGCCACGGCAGGGCTGCCTCAACATTCACGGCTCGCTGTTGCCACGCTGGCGCGGTGCGGCGCCGGTTCAGCGTGCTATTTTGGCAGGGGACGCCACAACAGGCGTCATGGTCATGCAAATGGAAGCAGGCCTCGATACCGGCCCTGTTCGCGCAACAACCGAACTCGAAATCGGACACAATACCACGGGCATGCTCACGAGCGAGCTGGCCGACCTTGGCGCAGAATTGATGGTGCGGGTATTATCTGACCTCAATGCCCACCCTGCCGTGCCGCAACCGGATGATGGCGTGACCTATGCTGCCAAAATCGACAAGGCAGAAACCAAATTGGATTTTTCAATGTCCGCCGAAGCGGTCGAACGACAGATACGCGCATTCAACCCCGCGCCGGGTGCATGGTTCGAATTTGAAGGCGAGAGATATCGGGTGCTTGCGGCGGACATCGTTGCTGGAGCTAGCACAGCCGGTACAATTTCGGACGATCGGCTGACCATCGCATGCGGCGTTGATGCGATCTGTCCCACCCTGATCCAACGTGCCGGCAAACCCGCAATGCCGACCGCAGACTTGCTGCGTGGCAAGGCAATCCCGGCGGGCACGATCCTGCAATGACCCGTTTTGCGCTCACCATCGAATTTGACGGCGGCCCCTATATGGGCTGGCAATGGCAAGACCATGGCCCTTCGGTCCAAGGCGCCATCGAAGAGGCTATATTCAAAACCACTGGCGAAAAGACATTGGTCTATAGCGCAGGCCGCACCGATGCCGGCGTCCACGCATTGGGCATGCGCGCGCATGTCGATGTGGAAAAAGGACTATCATCGTTCCGATTGATGGAAGCCATCAACGCCCATTTGCGGCCGCACCCCATCGCGATATTGCATTGCGAAGAAGTCACCCACGACTGGCATGCGCGTTACAGCTGCATTGGCCGGTCCTACCAATATCGCATCCTCAATCGCCGCGCATCGCTAACACTTGAAAAGGGCCGGGTGTGGCGCGTTGGCCCGCACCTTGACGCTGACGCAATGCACGCAGCGGCGCAAATTTTGGTGGGCGTGCATGATTTCACGACCTTCCGGTCGACGGCATGCCAATCGGCAAGCCCGGTCAAGTCGCTCGAACGATTGAACGTCCGCCGCGAAGGGCAGCATGTGATCGTCGAGGCTGCGGCCTTGTCATTCCTACATCACCAAGTGCGGTCGATGGTGGGTTGCCTTGTGGCCGTTGGGCTTGGCCGATGGACCGCCGACGATTTGCAGGCTGCGCTTGATGCGGCAGACCGTTCCGCCTTGGCGGAAAATGCACCACCTGAAGGCCTGTATTTTGTGCGGGCAATCTACCCTTAAGCAAACAGCTTGTTGAGCGATTTTTCAAGCATCACAAGCTGCCACAACAGCCGCCCATTATTGGTCCGGCCCGATATATGATCTTCGGCCGCTTGCGCGATGGCCTTGCTGTCAAACAGGTCCATTTGCGAAAACATCAAGCTTGTTGAAAGAGCGCGTGCCTGCGGCGCCAATGGCCCACGGAACCACGCATCGATTGGCGTTACAAAGCCCATTTTGGGTCGGTACAATATGTCGCTGGGCAAATAGGGTTCCATCGTCTTTTTCAGCAACCATTTGCCCTGCCCGCTGCGGATACGCATTTTCTCGGGCAGGCTTGCCGCAAATTCCAGCAAGTGATGGTCTAACAATGGCTCGCGTGCTTCCAGACCAACAGCCATGCTCATGCGGTCAACCTTAGTCAATATGTCGCCCGGCAACCACATCTTCATGTCGGCATATTGCGCCTGATCAAGGCCGCTGCGCGCTGGCGCATGGGTCATCAGCTGCTCCATATAGGTTTCGGCCCGATACACGCCGACCAAGCTGCGCATACGTTCGGAGTAGAGTCTATGGCGCACCGCGGGGTTCGTCAGGCTAACCGCGTCGGTATAGCCCTCGGGTCCACTGCGTCCGAGTGAAAGCAATGTCGTTTTGGCGCGCAACGACTGCGGTGCCCAATCAGCCTTTGGATAGACCTTACCCAGACCGCCAAACAATGGACCACGCAAGGATTGCGGCAGCACGCTGCGGATCTGTTCTTCCTTATGGTGGAACATATGGCGCCGATACCCGGCCAAAGCCTCATCGGCTCCATCGCCCGACAAAGCCACAGTGACCTCTTCACGCGCCAATTCGCACACCCGATATGTGGGCAAAGCGGAGGCATCGGCGAAGGGCTCGTCAAAATGATAAGCAAGCGTATCGATCAGGCCAAAGTCATCTGCAGCGACCTCGCGCGACCGGTGGTCGGTCGCAAACCGGCGCGCGATCCGTTCGGCATAGGCACGCTCGTCCACCGCAGCGACGTCAAAACCGATCGAGCATGTCTTCACTGGCTGCCGCGATGCCTCTGCCATCATCGCGACCACGGCGCTGCTATCTACACCACCCGACAGAAATGCACCCAATGGCACATCGGTCACCATGCGCGAGGTGACAGATTGGCGCAGCAAACGCAGCAGTTCTTCGGACAACTCCGATTGGCTGCCGCGCGCCCGTTTCGAATAATCAATATCCCAATATTGCGTCGGCGCAGGCAATGGGCTGCCTTGTTGCAGCGTCAGATGATGTCCCGCAGGCAGCTTTTTCACGCCGTGCAATATGCAGGCATGATCCGGCACATAGCCAAAAGCCATGAAATCATCGACGGCGGACAGGTCGATATCGCGCCGCAATGCCGGATGCGCGGTTAACGCCTTAAGCTCCGACCCAAACAACACACTGCCATCCGCAATTGGCGCGTAGAATAACGGCTTAACGCCGACACGATCGCGTGCCATAAACAACTGCTTGGTGCGCGCATCGTGAATGGCGAAAGCAAACATGCCCTGAAAATGCGAAACGCAATCGGCGCCCCAGTGCCGCCACCCGTGCAAGATGACTTCGCTGTCGCTGTGCGTGCGAAATGCATGTCCGGCCGCCTCGAGTTCCTGACGCAACGCACGGAAGTTATAAATCTCACCATTGAAGGTAAGTGTCAGCACGCCGTCATCCGAGTGCATCGGTTGCGCGCCGCCCTCCACATCGATAATCGACAGCCGCCTATGCCCAAGTCCAACGCCGGGCGCAGTCCACACGCCCGATCCATCGGGGCCACGGTGCGCGATGGCGTCCGTCATCCGCTTCACCCTTTCAGGATCAACGGGCTTGGCAGTCTCCAAGTGAAAAATACCGGCAATGCCACACATGCCGCGCCTCTAACGTAAACCGGCGAAGCGGTCAGCCACTTTATCAACATCGCCCAAGGCGGAGACAAATACATCGACGACCGGACGCGCGGGTGTGTCCGCCTCGTTCTCTGCAGAAACAAGAATGGCAACCGCCTGTTGATTGCCATTTAACAGCCGTGCCTGAAGCGTTGCGAGCTTTACGCGCGCTGCCGATCCGGTTGTCACCCCGTTCACGCGGTAGAAGCTTACAACGTCACGGACCGCGCCCTTTGTTTGGATACGTTCGGCGCGTCCTGATGCCGGTGCAGGCAGATTTGCGGACCATGACCAATGACCATTAGGGTCCACCGCGCCTTGTCCGAACCCGACCAGTTCGCGGCCTTCGCTCTGCCGGTCGTACACCACAACAAACAGGTCAGCCTCCTGCCCCGCAGCGTTGCGGTAGCGCCCCGAAAGATAGTGGCTCGCTTCCACAAAACGCGGCATCCAATGAACCTTGGGACTATAAGGAACGATGTCCCACCCCACCACATTGGGCAGGACGATACGGTCTGGAACGGGCGACGAACGGGCGGACACATACGCCGACCAGCCAAAAGGTACCAAGGCGGCCAGCAATAAAGCACCCAGGGCCTGCTTGATGCTTAGCGTGTGTCGAACAGGTCCCTGAAGCAGGGCGGGGTCAAATGCATCCGCATCAGGTCGGCGGTCAAAAAAGCGCCAGCCTGCCGCCATTACCAGAGCAATGACGATGCCGAAAAACACCAAGCCATAGATCACATGGTCAAGGCTGGCGGCGAATCCGATGCCTTGGACATGCGCGATGTAAATTGTTGAAAATGCACGCACCCCGTTCGCCAATATCGGCACGGCGACGCAGACCACCAGAAATGCAACACGGCGCGGCCAACTGTTGAAACACAGATTGGCAACAAGAACACCGTAAGCCATCATCGCGATGAGGAATTTTACGCCTGAACATGCCTCAGCGACGCGGAAATAGCCGGTTGGCGTCGTGATGAATATCCCGTCGAGACGCGCGGGGATGCCAACCCAGCCCAGCAATGTCATGCACATTTGCGCCGTAACCGTCTGAAGGACTGGCACAACCTCTTCGCCAATAGGCAGCAGGAAGAACATGTAGAATAAGGGGAATAGCAACCCGCGCGCGACATTTGGGCCAAACATCAAAACCACGGCACCCTGCAACATCATGATCAGCCCGAGCTGTCGGGCAACCGCAAGCGCTGCAGCATCACCAAGCAGCCACCCAAAAGCGCCCGCTGCGACATACATCAGCCCAGGTGCCCAGGATTGCGGTGTGAGTGCCGCCAATTGCTCTTTGCGCTGGTGCACCAGCCATCCGAGGACTGGCACGATCAGAAGGCAATGGTTGAAGGTCGAGCTGTTCCACCAGATACCTGCCATGTCGGCTGCATCCTGCCGGAATATGACAAGCAACAGGCCCCATGCAATGCCAAGCCCAATCAGCGCTCGTTGCCATCGCGTCATCGCAGATCGCGCGGCCAAACTTTGCAAGGTTGATGCAAAGGTCATGGAATCTCGCTTATTACTTGCTTGAGTGGCGCGAGCTGCTGGTCCCATCCATAATGCGCAATGACATGCGCCCGTGCCGCACGGCCGACCCGTTGCATCGCTTTCGCATCCGCAAGCAAAGCGCACACCCGCGCGGCTTCTGCCTGAGCATTATCCTCGACATAGAAATGGGTACCTGCCTGTGCATCTATGCCCTCTGCCGCAGCTGGAGAAGCCACAACGGGCTTTCCCATCCCCATCGCCTCAAGCACTTTATTCTGGATACCACGCGCCGTGCGCAGCGGCGCGACCACAACATCGGCGGCGGCGAGCCAACTGCGGACGTCATCTACTGCGCCAGTGACTTGTACCCCCGGCAAAGCCGACAGACCAGACACGGCAGCAGTGGGATTACGGCCAACAATGGCAAAGGTTGCTTCAGGATTGGCGGCCCGAATGATGGGCATCGCTTCGGTCGCGAATATCGTCACAGCCTCAATATTCGGGCGGTAATCCATCTGTCCAGTGAAGACGATTAACGCATCAGCAAAGGGCGGATGAAGCCTACGGAAGGCGCCTTCCGGATCATAAAAGACCGAATCGATGCCGTTGCCAAGCGCGCGAACCGCGCTGACGCCACTTCGGGCGCGAAAAAGCCCGGCCTCTGCATCGCTGACGAACAGGCTTACATCTGCGCGCATTGCGACATCGCGTTCGAATGCCGAGAGCAATCGCCCTTCCCGCGCATTAACCCAACGCATGACCGGATTGCCCGTATCGGCGTAGCTTTCAAACTTGGCGCTATCGACATCGACAAAGTCCATGACGAAACGACCGGTAAAGTCAGCTGGAACATATTGCGCCATTTGGCCGGAGAAACATAAAATGTGGTTAATCGGGCGCGATGCCAGCACGCCGCGAACCCATGCCGCCATTGACGCGCTGGCAAAGCTGGCGATGGAAACCGGCTTTCCCATAAGCATGGCCTCAGCACCCGCCAGCCATGTCGGCTTGCTTCGGATTTCAACATGGCTGGACGCGACGCTTGCACCCATTGCGGCAGCGAACCCCATATCGTGGTAATTATCAGCGAAGGCGCCGATATGCACCGGTGCCATTTCAGCGAGATAATTCAGGATATGATGCGACCGGATCTTGTCGCCCCTGTCGGGCGGCCATGGAACACGATGCGCGAGAAACAGTATCTCCTGCATCATCCGAGGCCTCTGGAAATCCATGGGCCGAGCCGGTTGGTCACGGCCAATGGCAGTTTCTGCCAAAGGGCGATTTGCGCCCGGTATTTAGGGCTATTGGGATTGATATCACGCGGGACCTGACCATCATGTGTGTAGAACGCATAGGCCAGTGGCTCCGGTTCAAACCCCCAGCTTTTCTTAAAATGATATGCGCCTGATCCCACCTTTGAACGGCCAAAATCGAAATGCATGCATCCCCTTTGCCGCGCGTGGTTCATCAACGCATAATACATAAGGTCATTGGCACGAAGCCGACGCGCGTCCCACACGCCCCCGCCCCAATAGGGCATAACCGTCGCGCGGTGATACAGGCTCATGACGCTCGCCACTGGCCTGCCGTCGTGCAGCACGGTTAAGATATCGGCATCCGCGCCAAATTGCCGCAGCGTAGCTTCCATCAGGCTTTTTGGGAAAACCGGCGTTCCAAGATTTCGGACACTTTCGGCATAGGTGGCGTAATGCCAGTCGATATCACGGGCTGTACGACCAATCTCGAAAGTCAGCCCATTATCCAACGCCTTGCGCACTTCGGCGCGCTGCTTACGCGGAATCGCCAAAAGCTCCGCATCGTCATCGGCTTGCAATGGCCTGATAAAATTGGCGTATGCATTACGTTTTTCGGTCCAACGCTGGCCCCGGGGCAGCCAGCCGCCGCGGAGTTCCACCGATGGGCAACTCCATCGTTCGGCAAGTACACATATCTCTGCTGCCAGACGGCGTCCCGCTGCTGGATCACGCGTCAAGATACCCCCGCCGACGGCAAAGCCCGACGAAACAAGCGCACGCCCGAACATAGGCGAATGTATCAGATGGAATGGTAGCACCCCCGCTATGCCGTCATGTGATTGTGCAACCAACATATACGCTTGTTGGCCGGTACCTTGCTCGACAGCCATAAGCCAATTGGGTTGGTGGAACGGCAAGGCATCGGGTTGAACCGCAAGCCATTTTTCAAGCGACGCAACCTCGGCTGGATCGGATAAATCTGCCAGCCGCACCGTCGTCTGTTGCCGTAACAAGGGCGCGTTCATGACAGCCGCGCCCGCTCCAACGCTGCAATGGCATCCAACCGTTCCCATTGAAAGTCGCCGGTTAGCCGCCGCAATTTGTCGGCCATATTGTTAAGCCGCGTATAATGCCGCAGCTTTGACTTGAGCGGCGCATTTGCCACGCGGGGTTGGCCGGGATCAATTTCCCATGGATGGAAATAGATGATTGCTGGCCGGCAATCATGGACATTCACTTTACGCAACGCCCACTTCGAAAAGGCGTAAGGCAAAATCCGGAAGAAACCGCCGCCGCCAGCGGCAAGGCGCCTCGACCCCAGCTCAACCGTCGTGACCGGCATCTCGACAAAATTGCTGCCCGACACCGGACGGAATGCGAAACGCTGGGCCGACGCCCAGCCATAATGGTCGTGCTTGATGGGCGCCACGCTCGATGAATAGGCATAGCCGTGCTCCGCCAAAATCTCGTGGGCCCATGGTGTACGTTGATCGATGGAAAAGCTGGGTGCGCGGTAACCGGTCACAGCGTGGCCAGTTGCATCTTCGAGGATGTTCTGCGTCTTCGCGATGTCATCGGCAAATTGCTGCGGGGTGAAAGTGAATACCCGATCATGGCTGTAACCGTGGCTGGCGATTTCATGCCCGGCATCCACCACGCGGCGCATCAATGCAGGATATCGTTCGCCGACCCAACCAAGCGCGAAGAAGGTCGCTTTTACGCCAGCTTCGTTGAATAGTTCCAAAACGGCATCAGTGTTGCGCTCCACACGGCATTCAAGCGTAGCCCAGTTGTCGCGTGCGATAACGGTTTCGAACGCGCCCACCTGGAACCAGTCTTCAACGTCGACGGAAATCGCGTTACGCACCAGCCATTCATCCTTTCATTCGCGCCAAGGGCGTCAAGCCGCTTCGTTTTTATGTCCCAACCGCGCCTCAACATTGCCTTCTTTGTCCATCCAATCGATCATGGTGGACAGAACGCGGCGTAAAGCGTCATCCTGTTCGGACACGCGCTGTTCGAGCGCGGCGATGCGCGAGATGAGGACTTCGGCATCGAAAGCAGGCGTTTCAATGCGACCTACTTCCTCGACCGCTTTGGCGTCCGCAGTGAATGCTTTGATTTCGTCAAGCGCTGGTTCAACTTCGGCAACGGACGCAAGGGCGGCTTCGATTTCGGCCACAATCTCCATTTCAGGCTCTCGAGTGGCCCAAAGCGGTTCTTCATACGCAAAGGGTTTGCCCGCCATATCTGCAACAACTGCCTCGACGAGGGGCGCGTCAATTCGCGTAGTTTGCTCGACAGCGCCCATCAGCATGACACGGTTCATCAGCGTATTTAACTTGCGCGGCATGCCGCCCGTTTCGTCAAAAAGGGTCGCAAAGGAATCGGGGGTAAAGGATGGATTTCCGTTCCAGCCCGCACGCGACAAGCGGTGGATGATATATGGTTCGACTTCCTTCGCGTGCATGGGTTCAAGATGGTGCGTGGCGATCACGCGTTGGCGAAGCTGCTCGAGCTCCGGCGCATCACGCACAAGATCACGAAACTCCGGCTGACCCAAAAGGAATATCTGCAGCAACGCAGACGAACCCAGCTGGAAGTTCGATAACATGCGCAGTTCTTCAAGCGCATCGATTGACAGATTTTGTGCTTCATCAACGACCAACAAGCAACGGCGACCGGTGCGCGCTTCTGCATGTAGGAAGTTTTCGATGCTCTTCAGCGTAGATGCCTTGTCAAGTCCCCTTGTATCGATACCAAAGGCCGCCGCAGCCATATGGACCAGATCAAGGCCGTCCAAATGGCTGGTGACAATCGTTGCCGCTGTTAGCCGCGTTTTGTCGACCGACTGCATCAAATGGCTAACGAGCGTTGATTTGCCTGCACCGACTTCGCCCGTTATCACAATGAAGCCTTCACCCTGCGCCAAGCCATATCCCAGATAGGACAGCGCTTTGCGATGCGTGATGCTTTCAAAATAATAATGCGGATCAGGGGTCAGCTGAAACGGGCGACCGGTGAGACCGTAAAATTGATCGTACATTGCTAGATTGCCTTTTAGAAACTGTAGCGCAGGCCAAGCAGCGCAGAGGCTGTCAGCTCGCCATCTAAATCTTCTTGCTTGTAACTGTCGAGACCAACCGCCGCAGATGCAGACAATCCCCGAATAATCTGACGGTAGAGCGCGGCATTGGCGCCTGTTGAGAGCGCATCGGGCGCTCCGGCAGCGCCGGGATCAAAATAGCTTGCGTACACATTGGATTCAAAGCGCGTCCGACGGTCGATGTTTGTTCCAAGATAAGCGACAGCGTAATAATTGTCGTTCTTCAGACCGTCAATTTGCGCCTGCGCACCAATCTGCGATGCGATAAATTTGCGCTGGTTATATCCAACAGCAACGCCGCTATCCCAGCCGCCATTGGTGCCACTGAAAGCCGCCGAAACACCGCGCTGACGGAACGCAGCTGACGACGCATTTTGTAACGCATTATCCAAACAAAAGCCGCCGGTCTGGCCAAAGGCACAACCGCTAATGTCACCAGACAACGGGTTTCGCGCACTCCGAAACTGCGTTGGCAAGGACGCCAGGCTATTGTTCAGCGAACTGCCAAAGCCCGAAACAGTGTCGTAAACGGACACGTTGACCGCCCAGTCGCGACCCGGCTGATAACTTAAGCTGCCGATATAGCTATCCGACCCATAGCGCCGACCATACCGTGCCTCAAACGAGGTACGGGGGCTTGGACGCCATGACACGCCGACATCCCAGATCAACCCATCGGTTTGATAGGCTACAAGGCGCGGCGATGCGGCATCCGTGACCAATCGACCATCGCTGCCGACAACAGCATTGCCCGCTGTATCGCGCACGGCATCGCGTTCGCTGATCGTGATGTTTTCATATCCGACCCCGCCGACAACAGCGAAATATGGCGAAATTGGAACGGTTATATCAGCGCGCGCAAATTTGCTGTCGAAGCGGTTGTCGAGTTGACCTGCATCTTCATGCTGCCAGCTTCCGCTGACCGCCCAACCAATTGGAAGCACACCGGGCTGCATGCCAACAGACGCGGTAGCAACTTGGCTAACACTATCGTCAAACTGGTCAAAGCGCTGCTGGCCAGCAGGCAACACGACATTGTTCTGGTTCTCGACCTTCGTATAACCGGCGCGATAGGCTGCGTTGACAGTGAGATCGCCGACTTGTGAGGTGAAAGTTGGTCCAGCGTAAACCGAATAGACCTGAGTCACATTGTCGGGATTGCCCACCAGATTGGTCGGCGCAGCACCCCGGCCATCAACGCGCGTCCGCGCGGCGACACCGCCAGCTTCAACGCTGAAGTTCCGCGTGAGCGCCAGCGATCCGCGCGCAAGTCCGGTCACATTATCCTGATCGGCAACACCATTATCGTAACCGATACGCCGTTCATAACGCAGACTGACCTGCGCTTGGGCCTGTCGTGTGGCAACCGACGCATCGATGCCAGCGGCGACCGTCGAATAGGTCAGGACGTCACCACCATTTTTCAAATCAGCAACAATCACCTGCTGCGCTTCGATATAAGGCGTGACGTCAACGCGTGGGCCCTGACGACCTCCACGGGATTTCTGGACAGGCGCTTCGGACACTGGCTCCGCAGTCCCGGCATCACTGTAGGAACTGTCCGCGGGCGACCAATCAGAATTGATCTGTTGCGCCATTGCGTGGGCTGGCATCAGCATGACCCCTGCCACAAGAAGGGATTTGAATAACGGCTTGAGCATCATGATGCTCCGTATCCGTAGTAGTTTCCAAACCGGCGTCCTGTCGGGGAGAATTTGGTTCGGTTCAGCAGCAGTTGTACATGCTCGCACCCGTTCAGCAGGCTAAGAGCATCACGCAGGGCGCTGTCTGTTGTCACATCCGCGTGGACGACCATCAACGTCTGCCCGACATGCAGGGCAAGGACAGACGCAGGCGACGCAGCCAGTGCTGGCGGCGAATCAAAAATGATGATCCGCGAAGGATCATGCCGCGTCAATTGATCGATAATGTCCGCTGTCCGCGAAGCCGCCAGATATTCGGTATCATGATGCGTGTGGCTGCCCGCCGGCAGGATCGATAACCCTGGAATGTCGGTGGCAATGACCAATGACTCAACGTCACATGTGCCATCGGCCAAAGCATCCATCAAACCAGCGCGATTTTCGATACCCAGCGTTTTCAATACGCTTGGTTTTGCGAAATCGGCATCGATGAGTAAAACGCGATTGTCCTTCTCGCTCGCCATCGACAGCGCGAGATTGATTGCGCAATAGGTTTTGCCTTCGTCGGGATTGGCAGAACAAACAAGGATGCGTTCACCATGCGGTACCGCGTCGACACCCTTGCCGCCGCGCGCAGCAAGCAAAAGCTGACGCTTAACGATGCGAAATTCTTCGGATAGGCCAGTTACTGGTCCGTCCGGAACGATCAAATTGCACGATGCAAGACGGGCCCGGTCAATTGCGGCAAAGGTCGCTTGCTGATGCGGCACAACGGTCGCGGGAGGTTTTGGCACAGCAGCTTCAGCAATTGCTTCCACTGCCGGCTCACCTTCCCCTACCTGCTCCGGCGCGTTGCCCGAACCATTGCGAAAAGCCGCACCGAAATCATATAATTCGGACGCCCGTTCAATCAGTGAGCCTTTGGATTTGATGGAGCTATGCTTGTTCATGTCGTTCGCCCTCTCACGCCGTTAAGCCGCGCTGGACGAACTCAGCAACCACCAGCAACGCACAAAACCCGAAAAGGCCCCCAGTCGCGCCATAAAAGAGTTTCATCTTCTGTTTGCGCTGGGTTCGTTCCGCGCTTGTCAGCATTTGCGAAATCGAACCGATAACCGGCAGACCACTCGCCTTTTCAAGCTTATCCGCTGTGGGAAAGCTGGTCTGCACATGGCCCAAGGCGAAAGTCGTACCGACACCAGCGCCAATTCCAACAATCAGTATAGCCGCTAACAGCAATGGCCGGTTCGGTGCGGCAGGTACGTTTGAGAATGATGGTTCTTTTACCACACGGAACTGTACCGCATCGGTTTGCGATTCCACCTGACCGCGCAACCTTATCTGGTCACGGTTGACGAGCAGCTTGTCATATTGCTCTTTCTTGACCTCATAATCGCGGCTGATGCGCTGATATTCGGCAGCAACGCCCGGCTCAGCCGTCTGCTTTGCCGCCAGTTGCGTCATATCTGACTGCAGTGCACTTTTACGTGCTTGAAGCACAGTAACGGCAGCTTGGCGTTCGGCGCGCATCGACTGAAGCGCGCTGTAAGCTGGATTGGGGGAACGATTTCCACCAGCCCCCGATGCCCCGCCGCCCTGTGCACGCAGGTTCGCGATCTGGCTTTTGATGCTGACAACATCTGGATGTTGATCCGTAAACCCACGGGCACGCATGGACGCGAGTTCGCCCTGTGCTTGGGCAAGCGCGGTGGGTGCGCCTCCGCCCATGGCTGGGCTGTTCAATGTCGATGGCGTACCTGCAAGCTGCCCGTTCAGTGCAGCCAGCGCGCTGCTGGCTTGAATAAGCTGCGAGTCAATCTGGCCAAGTTCAGCGCGAGAAGCTTCAATCCGCTGCGACACGGAACCGACGCCAGGCAAAAGGCCAAGGTTCTGCGTTTCATATGCAACACGCTTCGCTTCGGCTTCCTGAAGCTCTTTAGTCCGGTCGACGATCTGCGCATCCAGGAAACGCAGCGTCTGGCCCATTTCCGTGCGGTCGCCCGCAATGCTGTCGTCTTCGGCGACATCTATCAGTTTTTGTACAATATCACGCGCCAGCTTGCCGCTCGATTGCTTAACCGAAATGGCAAAGAAATCATCTTGTTCAGGCTTCACTTCAATGTTGGTTCGCAGCGCCTCAATCTTGGCCGCCATCTCCGCAGGCGTTGCAACAGAAGCGCCAAGTTCCGTTCCGCGAATAACCTTCTCGAGGTTGCCCGATGAAATCAATGTCTGTCCAATTTGCTGGATATTCTTGCGCTGGTCCTGCGGGTCAATGCCCACCTGATCCGACAACAATGTTTGCGTCCGGATCTGAATTTGCGCTTTTGATTCATATTTGTTGGGAATCATCGCGATGATGAGCCAGCCGATCAGGCAAACGCCCCAAGCCACGGCGAGCGCCAGCCAGCGGCGGTTCCACACGCTGTGGACGGCAATCCGGAACTCATCGTAAAGGCTCGTCATAACGAAATTTGGGCTTTCTGCGACTTAAGGGCGGATCAAAACATGCTTTCAGGAATGATGATAACGTCGCCGGGTTGAAGCAGCACGTTGGCCCGACTGTCGCCGCGCTTCAGCAAGTCACCCAACCGCAGCGAATATTCCTGTTGGCGGCCCGTGCCTTTATTATGGCGGATAAGCCGTGCTTTGTTGCCTGCGGCATATTGGGACAGGCCACCCACTGCGATCATCGCGTCGAGCACGGTCATATTGGCGCGATACGGAATCGATGCGGGCTTCTCCGTCGCGCCGACGATGCGGACTTGCTGCGACGTGGTTCCAGCAAATTCGTTGACGATCACCGACACAATCGGTTCATTGATATATTGCGACAGCTGAAGCTTGATATCCTGCGCCAGCATCGTCGGTGTTTTGCCAACCGCTGGCATATCTGTAATCAGCGGCGTGGTTATGCGACCATCAGGGCGAACTTGTACCTTCGCGCCCAACTCGGGGTTGCGCCACACGAATATCGTCAACTGATCCAGCGGGCCGATCATATAATCTTCGCCAGGGCCTTCGCGAACGGAGACGGTTGGCGCTTGCGGCAGCTGCGGACCACCGGCAACAGAACCACAGCCTGTCAATGCAGATGCACCTGCACCGAGCGCCAGCAGCAGCCTGATTTTCCTCAATTTTTGCATCTCATCGTCCCTTTTC
The DNA here is from genome assembly GCA_002255985.1 of Sphingomonadaceae bacterium PASS1. Classification (GTDB taxonomy): domain Bacteria; phylum Pseudomonadota; class Alphaproteobacteria; order Sphingomonadales; family Sphingomonadaceae; genus Sphingorhabdus_B. Next base: position 81,401 of record NKIR01000001.1, on the reverse strand, counting down.
GCTGCAGCTTGTGAAAGCCTCTGCGCGGCTCACGCAGGTGCAATCATCGCAGATTGGACTTCGCTATGGCGGAAAAGGGTGAACAGACCGTTAGGATTAACCATTATTTCGTCGCCAAAACGGCGCAGTCCCGATTTAGGACAAAATGCCAACTGTCTGTTTATGTACGATATTCGATATAAGCGGTTTCAAATAATGATTAACGCAAGAAGAAGTTTCTCTCCGGCAACCAATGGTCGCATTTTACGGCGCCAAATTTGCTGATGCATACGCTGTCTATCGTGCGCTTATTAAAATAAACGGTCCTGTGCGCGTTCTTTGTCCAGCAATGCCTGTTTTCGTTCCAAGCCATATGCATAGCCGCCAAGCGAACCGTCGCTGCGGATAACCCTATGACAAGGGATGAGCACCGCGACGTTATTCGCGCCATTGGCACTTCCCGCTGCACGGACGGCCTTTGGCTTGCCCACCGCAGCGGCGATATCTGCATATGTTCGTGTTTCACCCGCCGGGATACGATTGAGCTCGTTCCAGATGGCCTGCTGAAATGCAGTGCCCGCCACGTCCAGCGGCAAGTCCGGCATGTGTGCAGGGTTCTCGATCGCCGCAATGGCGCCCCTTACCAGATGCGCGATCGCACTGCCCCCGGCAATGATATCTGCGTTTGGAAACCGGCGTTGCAGCGCGTCCTCATCTTCATCGAATGACAGGCGGCATATGCCTTTATCGGTCGCGCCAAGCAGCATCTTGCCGAGCACGGTATCCACCACCGCCCAGCGGATTGTTACCCCTGCACCGCCATTTTTCCACGCGCTTGGCGTCATACCCAAATGTCCCTTTGCTATCCAGTTTAGCCGCCACATGCGTGGAACAAAGCCAGGGTCCGCCCCCGCGCCAGATCGGCACTGTCTTCATGATAGTCTTTGCGCCGGTCCGAATTGAACCCATGGTTGGCGTCGTAAACAAATATCTGCGCGGTGGGGTGCGCCTTGTCGATAAGCGCCTCGACACCTTCCATTGGGATGCCTTGGTCATATCTGCCAAAATGCGCGATTGTGGCGCATTTGGGCGTCTGGTCTGCATATATTGTCGGCACGAGACTGCCATAATAGCAACTGGCGGCCGCAAGATCATCGCTGATGCCGGCAAGTGCCCAAGCCACTGAACCACCATAGCAATATCCGGTGATGAAAACCGGACCTTTATCCTTCAACGCATCAATGCACATCTGCACATCATCCAGCGACTGTGCAAATGGATGAAGCTCGCGCGCCAATTCCGTCGCGCGGTTATAATCGGGTCCCGTATAATCAGCCTCAAAACCGGGATGCTCGCGATCAAAAATAGCAGGTGACAAAACTTCATAGCCATCTGCGGCATATTCATCGCAAAGCTCGCGGATATGTTCCGTCACGCCAAAGATTTCCTGCACCAGCACTAGGCCACCACGCCGCTCACCATTTGGCAAGGCATGGTAGACGGCAATTTCCGCGCCGTCCGACATTGTCATCCGAATCATTTCGCCCATCTTCGTCTCCTCTAAAGCCGCATTGCACGTGTTTTCGATTGCCGCGCAACGCCAGTTTGCATCACCAGAATAAGTTTGTGACCGCAACAGCATGCGATGAACTCAATTCCGCGTCTTGCATCGCAACAAAAGCCCTGCTAGGCGCGCGGCGAAGCTAGAGAAAGGGCAACCTTTCGGCTGGCTCAGCAAATACATCAGTTGTACATTTAAGGACTTCAACGCGTGGATAATTCCGGCGGCACAAGCGCTAATATACAAGCCAGTCTATCTGGCCGTTACGCGACGGCGTTGTTCGAGTTGGCACGTGATGCCAACTCCATAAACGTCGTTGAAAAAAGCCTTACGTCGGTCGCCAAAGCAGTGAGCGAATCGGCAGACCTTAAGTCACTGACCACCAACCCTGTGTTGACGCGGACTGACGCAAAAAAAGCAATCGCTGCCGTCGCCAAGGCGATGAAGCTGGATGTTTTGACCACCAAGACGCTGGGCGTGCTTGCCGATAATCGCCGGCTCAGCGAAACCGCATCGGTCGCGCGGGCGTTCTCGTCACTTGCGGCTGCCCATCGAGGCGAAGTCACCGCCGAAGTTACCTCTGCGCACGCGTTGAGTGCAGCGCAGATGAAGACGCTCACCGCAAATCTTAAGGCACGCGTCGGTAGCGACGTGGCCATCCAGACCAAAGTCGATCCATCCATTTTGGGTGGCCTGACTGTCCGCATCGGCAGCCAGATGATCGACACTTCTATTAAAACCCGTTTGAACACCCTCGCTAACGCGATGAAAGGCTAAGTAGCAAAATGGATATCCGCGCCGCAGAAATTTCCAAGGTCATTAAGGACCAAATCGCCAATTTCGGCACCGAAGCTCAGGTTTCGGAAGTCGGTAGCGTTCTGTCAGTTGGTGACGGTATCGCCCGTATTCACGGCCTCGACAATGTTCAGGCTGGTGAAATGGTCGAATTCGCTAACGGTATTCAGGGCATGGCCTTGAACCTTGAAGCGGACAATGTCGGTGTCGTTATTTTCGGAACCGACAGTGAAATTCGTGAAGGCGACGTTGTAAAGCGTACCGGCACGATCGTTGACGTTCCTGTAGGTAAGGAACTACTTGGCCGCGTCGTTGACGGCCTCGGTAACCCAATTGATGGCAAGGGCCCGCTCAAGACCACACAGCGCAGCCGCGTTGAAGTCAAAGCACCTGGCATTATTCCACGCCAATCGGTTTCGGAACCTGTACAGACAGGCCTTAAGGCGCTCGACGCACTTGTTCCTGTTGGCCGTGGCCAGCGCGAATTGATCATTGGTGACCGTCAGACCGGTAAGACCGCTGTCGCCATCGACACATTCATCAACCAGAAGGAAGTGAACAAGGGCACTGACGAATCAAAGAAGCTTTACTGCATCTACGTTGCCGTTGGTCAGAAGCGTTCGACCGTTGCGCAAATCGTTCGTGCATTGGAAGAACAAGGCGCGATGGAATATTCGATCGTTGTTGCTGCAACCGCTTCGGAGCCTGCACCGCTTCAGTACCTTGCGCCTTACACTGGCGTTGCGATGGGTGAATTCTTCCGCGACAACGGCATGCACGCCGTCATCGTATATGACGATTTGTCGAAGCAGGCTGTTGCCTATCGCCAGATGTCGCTTCTTCTGCGTCGTCCTCCAGGCCGTGAAGCCTATCCTGGCGACGTTTTCTATCTCCACAGCCGCTTGCTTGAGCGCGCTGCAAAGATGTCCGATGCCAATGGCGGTGGTTCGTTGACGGCATTGCCGATCATTGAAACACAGGCTGGTGACGTTTCGGCGTACATTCCAACCAACGTGATTTCGATCACAGACGGTCAGATCTTCCTTGAAACCGACTTGTTTTTCCAGGGTATCCGCCCTGCGATTAACGTTGGTCTGTCGGTTAGCCGCGTTGGTTCGGCTGCGCAGACAAAGGCGATGAAGAAGGTATCGGGCTCGATTAAGCTAGAGCTTGCACAATATCGTGAAATGGCTGCGTTCGCGCAGTTCGGTTCAGATCTTGACGCTTCGACGCAAAAGCTGCTGAACCGCGGTGCGCGCCTGACTGAGCTTTTGAAGCAGAAGCAATTCTCGCCACTGCCTTTCGAAGAGCAGACCGCGTCAATCTTCGCAGGTACAAATGGTTATCTCGACGGCATCCCAGTCGCCGACGTGACCCGTTACGAAGAAGCCATGCTGGCTGACCTTCGGGCCAACCATGCTGGCATCCTGAAGACCATTCGCGACAGCCGCGACTTCAGCGACGACAGCAAGAAGGCGCTGATGGCCGCTCTCGACAAGTTCACGAAGAATTTCGCTTAATTCACTGATCTCCGGCGAAGGCCGGGGCACGGACCACAACGATAAACTGGACCCCGGCCTGCGCCGGGGAACACGGGAACCAAGATGGCAAGTTTAAAAGCCCTCAAAATGCGGATCAACTCGGTCAAATCGACCCAGAAGATCACTAAGGCGATGAAAATGGTCGCTGCTGCGAAACTGCGTCGGGCAACCGAAGCTGCTGAAGCATCACGCCCATATGCCGAACGACTGGAAGCGGTCGTATCAAGCATCGCGTCGAAAGTAACGGTCGGCCCACAATCGCCGAAGCTGCTTGCTGGTTCCGGCAAAAGCGACGTGCATCTGTTCGTTGTCGCCACCAGCGACAAGGGCCTTGCGGGCGCATTCAACACCAACATCGTCCGTCTTGCCCGCCGTCAGGCAGAGGTATTGAAGGCCGAAGGCAAGACCGTCAAATTCTATACCATCGGAAAGAAAGGCCGCGACCAGCTCAGCCGGACTTTCCTTGGCGATATCATCCACAGCATTGAACCAGGCGATTTGGGTAAGCTCGCTTACGCTGATGTTCAAGCATGGGGTGAAGATCTGACTGCACGTTTTGAAGCGGACGAATTTGATGTCGCGCATCTGTTCTTCAGCAAGTTCGAAAACGTGCTTACACAGACGCCGACGCAAATTCAGCTGATGCCCGTCGCCGTCAGCGCGGGTGGAGGCGATGCCTTAGCCGTTTCTGCAACCGTTGAATACGAGCCAGACGAGGAAGAAATCCTCGCTGACTTGCTGCCGCGCAATGTTGCCGTCCAGTTGCTTCGCGCAAACCGCGAAAATGCTGCGTCCGAGCAGGGTTCAAAAATGACCGCAATGGACAATGCAACGCGCAATGCGGGCGACATGATCAACAAGCTGACTATCCAATATAACCGCACGCGTCAGGCGGCGATTACCACTGAACTTATCGAAATTATTGCTGGTGCGGAAGCACTGTAGCAACAGAGTAAACGCAGGCGCAGAAGCGCTTTAACGACATCCAAAGGCAAGGAAGAAGCAAATGGCAACCGCCCCGAAGAAGACCGCCGCTCCAAAGGCCGCAGCACCCGCCGCAGCCGCTAAAAAAGCGCCTGTGAAAAAAGCCGCTGCAACCAAGGCTCCCGCTCCAAAGGCTGGTGCTGGCCAAACCGCGATTAACGTCGCCGGTGCAACGGGCCGCATTTCACAGGTCATCGGCGCTGTTGTCGACGTAACCTTCACTGGCCAGCTGCCTGCCATTTTGTCGGCACTTGAAACCGACAACAATGGCAACCGCCTCGTCCTCGAAGTGGCACAGCATCTTGGTGAAAACACCGTTCGCACGATCGCAATGGACGCGACCGAAGGTTTGACCCGCGGTCAGCCAGTGCGTGACACCGGTGCGCAGATTTCGGTTCCAGTTGGTCCAATGACCCTTGGCCGCATCATGAACGTTATCGGCGAGCCAATCGACGAGCGCGGCCCTGTTGGCGCTGCAAAGTCGAACCCGATCCACGCAGAAGCGCCTTTGTTCACCGACCAGTCGACCGAAGCTGAAATTCTCGTCACCGGTATTAAGGTTATCGACCTTCTCGCGCCTTATGCAAAGGGCGGCAAGATCGGCCTGTTCGGCGGTGCCGGCGTTGGTAAGACCGTTCTTATTCAGGAACTGATCAACAACATCGCAAAGGGTCATGGCGGCGTTTCGGTGTTTGCTGGCGTGGGCGAGCGTACCCGCGAAGGTAACGATCTGTACCACGAATTCCTCGACGCAGGCGTTATCGCCAAGGACGCCGACGGCAACCCAACCCCAGAAGGTTCAAAGGTTGCGCTGGTGTTCGGCCAGATGAACGAGCCTCCCGGTGCGCGTGCACGCGTTGCTTTGTCCGGTCTGACCATGGCGGAATATTTCCGCGATGAAGAAGGCCAGGACGTTCTGTTCTTCGTCGACAACATCTTCCGCTTCACGCAGGCTGGTTCCGAAGTGTCTGCACTTCTTGGCCGTATTCCTTCGGCTGTGGGCTATCAGCCAACGCTGGCAACCGACATGGGCCAGTTGCAAGAGCGTATTACGTCGACCACCAAGGGTTCGATTACCTCGGTTCAGGCCATTTACGTTCCTGCAGATGACTTGACCGACCCGGCACCAGCAACGTCGTTCGCTCACTTGGACGCGACGACCACGTTGAACCGCGCAATTTCGGAATTGGGTATCTACCCAGCAGTTGATCCGCTTGACTCGGTCAGCCGCGTTTTGACACCAGCCGTTGTTGGCCAAGAGCATTATGACACGGCACGCCGCGTTCAGGAAACGCTGCAGAAGTACAAGTCGCTTCAGGACATCATCGCGATTTTGGGCATGGACGAATTGTCGGAAGACGACAAATTGACTGTTACCCGTGCACGTAAGATCCAGCGTTTCTTGTCACAGCCTTTCCATGTTGCTGAAGTCTTCACCGGCATTTCCGGCAAGTTCGTTCAGGTCGAAGACACGGTTAAGTCGTTCAAGGCAGTCGTTGACGGCGAATATGACCATCTTCCAGAAGCAGCCTTCTACATGGTTGGCGGCATCGAAGATGCAGTTGCCAAGGCAGCAAAGCTTGCGGCGGAGGCGGCGTAAGCCATTATGGCACTTCGTTTCGAACTCGTAACACCTGAAAAGCTCTACCGCTCGGACGACGTCTATATGGTCGTCGTTCCGGGTAGTGAGGGCGATTTTGGTGTACTTGAGGGCCACAGCCCAATGATGAGCACGCTGCGTAACGATGCCGCGCTTGAGATTTACGTGACGCAAGGCGCAACACCCGAGCGCCTCATCATCGCTGGTGGCTTTGCAGAAGTGAATGAAAGCGGCCTGACCGTTCTGGCGGAGCGCGTCGAGGCTTAAGCCTCGCGCGTTATATCTCAGGGGGCCTCGTCGCCCCAGATGCGTGCCGTTTCAATATAACCATAGCGCCCTTCGGTTTCGAAGCGGCAATAGCCCTTTTCACATTCTTCAATAATCCCGACCACACCGGGTTCAACGCGCCATGATATATGCGCGTTGGCTTCGGGCGCGTCACGCAATCCGCCAATATCCTTGCCGATTACGATGGCAGCCCGCTTCGGGCTCAGCAAGCGGACATGAAGCCATCCCTGCTCGCCATCGGGGTCTTGGACCTTGCGCCATACGCTGTGCACCGCCACCACCTTCACGGGCAAGTTTTCGCGTTTATACACCCATGTAACGGGGAACTCAGTGCTGGGGCCCGTACGCATTCGCGCCTCTGGCTTCGAAATTGAGGCCCAATAAGGCGGCTTTTGTTGGGCCTGCCCAGCGGCAGACGCAGCTCCAAAAAGCACGAGCGCCAATGCGCCGCAACGCACGATCGAATTGTGTTGATTAGCCATAATTTTTACCACCGTTTTCATTCTATACCGTAAGCGCAGCAGGCAGCGCAACCATCCTGTCTTGACCTTGTCATATAATCGGCTTTAGTCACTGCCATGCCCGAACTTAGCCGCATTGAACGTCCATCTGTCCGCGTCACCCGCACGCTTCTTCCTGCTGTTGAAAAGCGCATGGCGGAACTGTTCGATACCCGGTTTAATGCCGATGACACCCCCCTCACCCGCGACGCGCTTGTCGCCGCCATGGCGGACTGCGACGTACTCGTGCCGACCGTCACGGACTCCATCGATGCCAGCATCATTGCCGCCGCCCCGCAGCGTCTGAAATTGATTGCGAGCTATGGCGCTGGGGTTAATCACATCGATTTGGCCGCAGCAAAGGCCAAGGGCATCATGGTGACGAACACGCCCGGCGTGTTTACGGACGACACTGCTGACCTGACGATGGCACTCATATTGAACGTGCCCCGCCGGCTTGGCGAAGGACACCGGGCCATGCGCAATGGCGAATGGAGCGGCTGGAGCCCCACTGGCATGCTGGGTCACCGCATTGGTGGCAAGACGCTGGGCATTATCGGGCTTGGCCGTATCGGTGAGGCCGTAGCCATGCGCGCCAAGGAATTTGGCATGAATATCATTTACAACAAACGCAGCCGTTTGCCCGCCAGCGTTGAAGATGAACTGGGCGTCACGTTCGAACCCGACATCGACCGGCTGGTGGCCCGTTCGGACATCATCACGCTGCACTGTCCGTTGACGGCAGACACAGACAAAATCATCAACGCTGAACGCATCGCGCATATGAAACCCAATGCTTATGTCATCAACAGCTCACGCGGTGAATTGATCGATGAAGACGCATTGATCGAGGCACTGCAAAGTGGTCGTATCGCGGGCGCAGGGCTTGATGTGTACACGCATGAGCCCGCCGTCGACTCGCGGTTCTTGAGCATACCCAACGCGGTGCTGCTTCCGCATTTGGGGAGTGCCACATTCGAGGGCCGCGAAGCATCGGGCGAGCGCGTGATTACAAATATCCGCGTATGGGCCGACGGCCACCGACCGCCCGATCAGGTGCTTGAGGGCTGGCAATAAGCAATTTTCTTTCGATTGCGGTAGGTTAATCGTAATTTTCTGCCTTGAGGCTTTGTTACGCCGCGCCTAGAGACGTGGCAAATAAGCGGGCAGGGAAGATTATGATCCAGAAATTTGTGCAAGCAGCGCTGGTTTTAAGCGCAGTCATGTCAACGCCAGCGATGGCACAGACGGGCATGGTCGCCATCCCTGAAACAAACAGCGGCGATAGCGCGTGGATATTGACGGCATCGGCCCTCGTGTTGATGATGACACTTCCTGGGCTTGCACTATTTTATGGCGGACTGGTCCGCGCTAAAAACTTCTTGTCGGTTCTCGTTCAATGCGGCGCAATTGCCGCTATCGCTTCGGTGATCTGGATTGTCATTGGCTACAGCCTCGCCTTTTCGGTCAACGGCAACGGCTTCATTGGCTCGCTTGAAAATTTCATGTTCAATGGCTTGCTCGATTCTGTCCGCGAGGGGCAGACAACAGGCGAGCTTGCCTTTGCGCTTTTCCAGATGACATTTGCGATCATCACCCCTGCCCTTATCGTCGGTGCATGGGTTGAACGCGCTCGCTTTGGCTGGGTGGTGGCTTTCAGTGCCTTATGGTCGCTGCTGATTTATGTTCCCGTAACCCGCTGGGTTTGGGGCGGCGGTTTTCTGGCCGAACAGGGCGTCATCGATTTCGCAGGTGGCATTGTTGTGCACACCACAGCGGGCATTTCAGCGCTTGTTGTCGCGCTCATGCTTGGCAAGCGCATTGGCTTTCCCAGAACGCTAATGCTCCCGCATAGCCCCGCGCTCACATTGGCCGGTGCCGGCCTCCTCTGGGTCGGCTGGTTTGGCTTCAACGGCGGATCGGCTTTGGCGGCAAATGACGCTGCCGCCAGCGCCATCATCAACACCCATGTCGGGGCTTCGGTGGCAGCGATTGTCTGGCTAATGATTGAACGTATCAAGGTCGGCAAGGCCACCGCAGTCGGCTTTGCAACGGGCGCAGTCGCTGGACTTGCCACGATAACGCCCGCAGCAGGGGTGATTGGCCCCGGCGGCGCGATAATTCTCGGCATATTGGCAGGCGTCGTCTGCTTCTGGTTTGTTGGCCTTGTCAAAGGCGCGCTGAAAATCGATGACTCGCTCGACGTTTTTGCAGTGCATGGTATCGGCGGAATTCTTGGTTCCGTCCTGCTGGCCGTCTTTGCAAGCGAGGCGCTTGGCGGCGTTGGCTATGCCGAAGGTGCGGGAATGGCATCGCAATTGTGGATTCAGGTGAAAGCCGTGGCTATCGTCGGCGCCTATTCAGCCGTGGTGACGCTCATCATCGGCTATATGGTGTCGATGATTGTGCCGATGCGTGTCAGCGAAGATCAAGAGCGCGATGGACTTGATATTTCAAGCCATGGCGAACGCGCTTGGGATTTGGATTAAGCTGGCCCTGACTTGGCCTAATGCATCAGCGCATACGGCAGTGGCGCCCGTGGGGCTGCTCTGCAAAGGCACATTGTAACATTATATAGCCCTTGGTCGCAACGCTATGCGACCAAGGGCTATTTCGGTAATGTAACCTGGGGTCAATCGCCCGTCAGGATGCGGTCCATCAACTGCTGCACAGTCGGGACGAACCCGTTCGAATAGAACGGGTCCTTGCCGAACAGATAGGCGCTGTGCCCCGCGAACATCAGGTTTTCGTCGATGGGCGCGCCGTGCGCAATGTTCTGCAATGCCTTTTGAATGCAGAAGCTACGCGGATCGGCGAGGCGGCCAGTCGAATTATTGTCATGGTCCTTCCACGACGAAAATCCGCAATGCGACAGACAGCCCATGCAATCCTTTTGGTCCTTGCGAATGACTTCGCCCGACGGCGGCGTCACAAAGACCAATGTATTATCCGGCGTCTTCAAAGCGACCGTAAACCCGCGTGCATCCCATTCGCGTGCCTTCATCAGGTCCGCAGGCTTCACCCAAAAATTCTTGCCCTTCACGCCGACATCAAGCTGCGCGGTGTGTTCCGCATCAGCGGCCTGCACATACGCAATCTGACGTTCTGAACGGGCCTGCAACTCAAGCAGGAACGGATTGATGACCGCGCTTGAATAGAAACCTGTTGGCGAAAACTGATGCAACAGCACGCCGTCTTCAGGAATTTTCGTCAGCGCGTCTTTCCAACCCTGTGGAATAGGGCTTTCTTGCGTGAGCAATGGCCGCGTACCCAGCTGGAATGCGATTTGCCCAAGCTCTGGATTATCAATCCAGTTATCCCAGTCGCGCAAGAACCATACGCCGCCCGCCATGACGATCGGCACGTCGTCCGAAATCCCTTCGACGCGCATGACATCACGCAGTGCTTTTACGCGTGGATAGGGATCTTCAGGGCTACGTGGGTCTTCCGCGTTGGAAAGACCGTTATGACCACCGGCCAACCACGGATCTTCGTAAACCACCGCGCCCAACCATTCGGGCACCTTGTGATACGCGCGTTTCCACAACGCACGGAATGCACGCGCGGAGCTAACGATAGGCAGATAATATACGCCATATTGCGCCGCGATTTCGGAAAGCTTGTAGGGCATGCCCGCGCCACATGTGACGCCGGTAACCATCCCCTTGGTCGCTTCCAATATGCCGTGCAAAATGCGCTGCGATCCGCCCATTTCCCAAAGCACGTTGATATTGATGGCACCTTTGCCATTGGCCATTTCATGCGCCAGGCGAACCTGCGCGATGCCGCCTCGGATGCCGTATTCCACCAGCTCTTCATGACGTTCCGCGCGTGTTTTCCCGAGGAAAACCTGCGGGATCATCTCGCCATTTTCATCATAGCTATCGGCATTAACCGCCGACACAGTCCCAATGCCGCCGGCGGCGGCCCATGCGCCAGAACTTGCGTGATTGGTAGCGGCAACGCCCTTTCCACCTTCGACCAACGGCCAGACTTCGCGGCCACCATAGATAATGGGTTTCAGACCCTTGAACACAATCACAACCCCCAATATTTATGTCAAAAGCGCCGTTCAGCGTGCTGGCGCGCTATCGCAATTATCTAGCTTTGTCGCGCAAAATCGGCACGTTTCATGGCGGAACCATATAGCTGCCGATAACGCGCAAACATTGTCTCTTCATCATATAGTGCACAAGCCAGAGCGCGGTTGGCGGTGCCCAGTTTTTCCCGAAGTCCGGCATCATTTGCCAGCTCTCTAATGGCTTCCGCCAAAGACGCCTCGTCGGTGCGCGGGACGATGAAGGGACGGTTTTCACTTGCGGCGATAGTTCGTACGTCGCCAACGTCCGTGGAAACCACCGGAAGGGCGCTCGTCATCGCCTCCACAAGCGAGATCGGATATTGCTCGCTATCCGACGACAACGCAAAAATATCGAACAGGCGAATATAGCGCGCCGGGTCACGTAAGAAGCCGGGCATCATCACACGGTCTGCGATACCAAGGCGTTCTGCCTCTGCCATGATTGCTCCATGCTCTGGCCCGTCGCCCACAATCGCGAGCCGAACATTTGGCCCCGCCGCAGCAACCGCACGAACAAGCCGCGGAAGATTTTTGACGGCGCGTAGCCCGGCGATCGTGCCGACAACAATCTCGCCATCGCGTTTCTGAAAACCCGGAAAAGATCCGCGCTGCGGCCGCCGGTTAAAATGGTCGGTATCGATGCCATTGGGGAACCGACAAATCTTGTCCAGCGGCTGATGCCATATGGTTCGGGCGATATGCTCAAGCGTTTTCGAAGGGACGACCAGCGAATTCGAACGCTGCAACGCAATCGTGCGAAACCAGTTCCGCCGCTGTTTCAGCCGGTCGACTTCATCATCGTTGAACCCGTCTTCATGGTGGATCAATGGCGGTAAGTTCATGCTCCGCGTGAACAACGTATGCGCCATCACCCCATCCATCGCGCCCCAATTATACGTCAAAACGAGATGGAATTTTTTCATAAACTGGGCAAGCCGACGATAGCGCCCAATAGCTGGCATGCCTTTAAGCGAGGGTGCCGCATCTTTCGGAAACTGGACTTTGACACGCCGGTCAATCGCGTCGGCAGCGCCAAAGGCGTCATCGACAGCCGACAAAACGGTATGTTCGGCCTGACCGCCAAAATGGTTCATAAGACGAACCGTGCGCGATTCCTGACCGCCAAGGTTAAAGCTGCTGTGCAAATGGAGGATGCGGACCGCCGCCATACTTGCCTTTCTTTCTTGCACCGCCCAGATGCTTTGAATGATTATAGAACCTATGCACTCTCCCTACCGTCCTGATCCGCAAATCGCCAGTCTAGGCGAAAAAATTGGTGATCCGGTGCGCGCGGCCAACTTCCCCGAAACAAAATTGCGTTTTCGCAACGACCGTTGGGCGGCAACTGTTGGGCTTGATGGATATGACGACGCGGCATGGCTCCGCCATTTCGGGCGTTTTGAACAGCTTCCCGATAACATGCCCGAACCTTTGGCCCTGAGGTATCACGGGCACCAGTTCCGTGTGTACAATCCCGATATTGGCGATGGACGTGGATTTCTGTTCGCACAGCTGCGCGATGGCCACGACCGGCTACTCGACCTTGGGACAAAGGGTTCCGGCACCACCCCATATAGTCGGCGCGGCGACGGAAGGCTCACCCTGAAAGGTGGCGTGCGTGAGATATTAGCGACCGAAATGCTGGAGGCGCTTGGGGTCAACACCTCCAAAACATTCTCGCTGATTGAAACCGGCGAAGAATTGATCCGCGGGGATGAGCCTTCGCCCACCAGATCCGCCGTTATGGTGCGGCTCAGCCATAGCCATATACGTTTCGGGACGTTCCAACGCATCGCGGCGGAAGGCAACGCGGCGCTTATGCACAAGCTCATCCATTATTGCCTCGAGCATCTCTACTGCGTCGAGGTTTCGGACAACCCCGCAGCACAGTTGTTGGGGCTCGCGGTGGATCGCGTAGCCGACCTTGCCGGTTCATACATGGTCGCAGGCTTCGTCCACGGCGTCCTCAACACCGACAATATCAACATCACGGGCGAAAGCTTTGACTATGGCCCATGGCGTTTCACCGAAAAATGGGACCCAAGCTTTACGGCAGCCTATTTCGATCAATCCGGACTTTATGCGTTCGGGCGGCAAGCCGAAGCCTTGCATTGGAACCTTGGCCAACTCGCGGTGGCGCTGCGATTGGTGTCGGACGCGCCGCCGCTGATTGCCGCACTTGAACGCTTTCCCAACCTCTATCAACAGTCGGTCATTCGCCGATTTTTGTGGCGACTGGGCGTTGTGTCGAAGGGCGAAGACGAGGATAAGCGTCTTGTCGAAGCCGCCGAACGCGCGATGGTCCGTGATCAAATTCCCATCGCCGCATTTTTCCATGGCTACAGAGGTGGAAGGACAGGCGCATTCGCAACCAACGCGGCAGACCAAGCCGCATTTGAAGACATCTTGCGCAGTTATGGGCCAGTGAACGCATCGGACGATTATTGGGCAAGCAACCCCGTCTGCTCGATGTTGATCGATGAGGTCGAGATGATTTGGGACACCATTGCCCAAAAGGATGACTGGCAACCTTTATATCAAAAACTCGCGCATATTCAGGGCTTGGGGAAAGCTTTGCAGCATGAAGGCTGATAATTGAAAAAGTCTGCGGACCTGATTAGGCGAAACGGGCAAGCGGCTGTGGCGAGTGAGGGTACCGCTTAAAAATCGGCACCGATAAAGTTCTTCTAACCCATGGCCAACTAATCCTGTTTTGAAGCTTGGACGGCGGCCGTCCATTTTGGCGTAATGGAAAAAGCACGAGTCTATTTGGTGGGCGCTGGCCCCGGTGACCCCGACCTGCTGACGGTGAAGGCTGCGCGGCTAATCTCTTCGGCCGACGTTGTTGTGCATGATGGCCTTGTCGACGCCGCGATTATGGCGCTGATTAGCCCATCCGCACGCCTGATTTCAGTCGCAAAAAGCCGGTCGCGCCATTCAGTACCGCAGGACGGCATTAACGACATTCTGGTGCGTGAGGCGCAGGTTGGCCGGGTGGTTGTCCGGTTAAAGGGTGGCGATCCATTCATTTTTGGACGCGGTGGCGAAGAAGCCGAAGCCTGCCGTGATGCCGGAATAGATGTTGAGGTTGTGCCCGGCATCTCTGCGGCAATGGGCGGCGCTGCGGCGACTATGCTGCCACTCACCCACCGCGATGCCTCCAGCGCCGTCACCTTCGTCGCTGGGCAGTGCAAGGGCCTGACCGACCAGAATTGGGCTGGCCTTGCCGGTAAAGGTCGCACGCTCGTCATTTACATGGGCGTTGCAACCGCTGCGGATATTACCGAAAAGCTGATTTCCGATGGCTTGTCACCCGATACGCCCGTTGCCGTGCTCGAACGCGCGACGCGGCCCGATGCGCGCGCGATGCAAACGATCCTCACCGATTTGGGCGACATGATTAAACGTGAGGGCGTCCAATCACCTGCGATCATCGTTGTCGGCGACGTTGTCCTCAAATCAGATGCCAAAAACCGGCTCAAACATTTTGCCAAACAGGCGGAGAAAATTGCGTGAAGTTACTTACTGGAAATGAATTGGGATCAGGCGCTGTTACCTGGTGGACGGGCAATGGCTGGTCGCTCCATGTTGAAGATGCGGTTGATGTTGGTGAGCATGGCGAAGCCGTGCTGCATGCCGAGGAAGGCGCACGCCGTGTGAACGCGCCGTACATCATCGACGCGGTTGCAACACCCCAAGGGCCACGCCCCGCGCATATCAAGGACAGGGTCCGTGCACTTGGGCCGACTGTGCGGCCAGACCTTACATTGAAACCCGCTGACCCAGCGGCAGGCGACTGGATAATCTGATATGTATAAATATGACCATTTCGACCAATCGATCGTCGATGCGCGCGTTGCCGAATTTCGCGATCAGGTAAACCGGCGTATCGCTGGAGAGATTACGGAAGACCAGTTCAAGCCATTGCGGCTGATGAACGGTCTGTATCTGCAGTTGCATGCCTATATGCTGCGCGTTGCCATTCCTTACGGCACGCTCGACAGCCGGCAGATGCGGATGCTCGCGCATATCGCCCGCAAATATGACCGCGATTACGGCCATTTCACAACGCGCCAGAATATCCAGTATAACTGGATCAAGCTTGAGGAATGCGCGGATCTGTTGGAAGAACTGGCAACGGTTGAAATGCATGCCATTCAAACCAGCGGCAATTGCATTCGCAACATTTCGTCGGACCAATATGCAGGGGCGGCGGCGGATGAAGTTGCTGATCCGCGTCCTTGGGCGGAATTGCTGCGCCAATGGTCCACATTCCACCCTGAATTCAGCTATTTGCCGCGTAAGTTCAAGATTGCGGTTATCGCCTCACCCGAAGATCGTGCCGCCATGCGCTTGCATGACATCGGGCTAGAGCTTGTCCGCCAAAATGGCGAATTGGGTGCGCGCGTATTCGTAGGTGGCGGCATGGGCCGTACACCAATGATTGCGCCCGAAATCAATCCGTTCGTCAAAGCCGACGATTTGCTGAGCTATATCGAAGCGTGCTTGCGCGTGTACAATCGCTATGGCCGCCGCGACAATATCTACAAAGCGCGTATCAAGATACTCGTCCACGAAATTGGTGCAGACGAATATCGCCGTCAGGTTGCGGAAGAATTCGCCCATGTCAAAACGCTGGGTATCGATCCGCCGTTGGCAGAGCTGGAACGCATCAGCGCCTTCTTTGCACCGCCTGCATTTGACGCAGCAGACGTGGAGCCCGATCGCAGTGACCCCGATTTCGCGGTTTGGCTTGATCAGAACGTCAAGCCACACAAGCAAACCGGTTACGCGATCGTCAACATCAGCCTGAAGCCCATTGGCGGTATCCCGGGCGATGCCACATCGGCGCAAATCGATGTGATGGCTGACCTTGCCGAGCAATATGGCTTTGACGAATTGCGCGTCACCCATGCGCAGAACATCGTCCTGCCACATGTGGCCAAACGTGATCTGCACGCTGTGTGGCAAGTATTGCGCAATGCCGATCTGGCAGATGCCAATCTTGATCTGATCAGCGATATCATCGCCTGCCCCGGCCTCGATTATTGCAGCCTTGCCAACGCCCGTTCGATCCCGGTCGCGCAGAAAATTGCGACGCGCTTTGCTGACATGGACCGGCAACGCGATTTGGGCGAACTGAAGCTCAAAATCTCCGGCTGCATCAATGCATGCGGGCATCACCATGCGGGTCATATCGGCATATTGGGTGTCGACCGGAAGGGTGTCGAGAATTATCAGCTGACCTTCGGCGGCTCTGGCGCGGAAGACGTTAGCATCGGGAAAATCATTGGCCCGGGCTTTGATGAAGACGGCGTTGTCGACGCGGTCGAGAAAGCCACCGAGGTCTACAAGACCCTTCGTGAAGGCGATGAACGTTTCATCGACACATATCGCCGTGTCGGCCTCGAACCATTTAAGGAGGCGATCTATGGTTGAGTTTCGCTATCGCACGGATGAAGTCACCGAACAGCCATCGGTTACGCTCGATGCCTTTTTGGATCAGTCGAACGCAACCGCGGTCCGGCTTGAACCCGATGATGATGCACGCGCACTGATCCCTTTTCTAGATCGGCTCACGCTTATCGAAGTTGCGTTTCCGAAATATCGCGACGGGCGCGGCTACAGTTCCGCGCGCATCTTGCGTGAAGCTGGATATACCGGCGAACTGCGCGCGCAGGGCGATGTTCTGGTTGACCAAATTGCGTTCATGCGTCGCTGTGGTTTTGACAGCTTTGCACCCGAAGCGTCGTTAAATCCCGAAGCAGTCGCGCGCGCGCTTTCAACCTACGACCAGTTTTACCAAAAGGCCGCGGACTCCGCGATTCCGGTTTGGAAGCTACGGCATGGGTGAACAGGTTCGCATCGCCGACCGTATCAACACCGCACCACGTTACACGGAGGCGGACGCCGTTCGTCTCAACAACATGTTCCGTGGGCACGATACGATCGAGATGCTGACCGTCTTGCTGCGTGAAAATATGCTGGGTGATGCGGCGATAGTCTCCAGCTTCGGCGCAGAGAGCGCCGTTTTGCTGCATTTAATTGCCAGCATTGACCCCGCCACGCCTATATTATTTCTCGACACCGGGAAGCATTTTCCGGAGACGATTACCTATCGCGAGGAACTGCGCAATATCCTCGGCTTACTGGACCTGCGCATCATAACCCCCGACCCTGCGCATCTGACGCAAAAGGACGGAACTGGCCTGCGCTGGTCTTATGATCCCGATGGATGCTGCGAAATTCGTAAAGTCCTTCCGCTGAAATCTGCGCTTGCGGGTTTTGATGCCCAGTTTACGGGCCGAAAAGCCTTTCAGTCCGCAACCCGCAAAGCGCTGCCACGTTTCGAGATCGAGGAAGGCCGCCTGAAGGTCAACCCGCTTGCAGATTGGGACAAGGCTAGGATCGAAGCCTATATGTCCGAGCACGCGCTGCCTGTGCATCCTCTGGTGGAACAGGGCTATCCGTCGATTGGCTGCTCACCCTGCACCACGAAGGTCTCGGCGGGCGAAGACCCGCGCTCGGGTCGCTGGAAGGGCTGGGACAAGGTTGAGTGCGGAATTCATGCGGCCGTTACGCCGCTGGATGATAGCGCAAACGACCCGATCTTTTAACCGGCGCGCGCAATTAATCCTTCTGGAAAAAATACGCCTGAATGTCCGCCGCAATACGCGCTGGACGAAGTGTTTCAGCCTCGATGCAGCACCAGCTTGATTTGACCTCCGCCAACACGTCTTCACCGCGTTTGATGATCGTTTCATAAAACGACCGGGCGCCTTGCACTTTTTCAAGAACGACGGAAGCGATAACGACATCATCAAGAAAAGCCGGCTTCCTGTAAGTAATTTCGTGCTTCAACGCGACCCACAGATATTTTGCAGCGGCCTCAGGCGGGGCAAGCTTATTCCAATGCGCGAGCACCGCATCCTGCACCCAGTTCAGGTAGCGCGCATTGTTTACATGCCCCATGAAGTCGATGTCTGAAGGCAGTACGCCTATACGGTGAAGATGCAGGTGAGCGGTTGTCATGAAGCTTTCATCATAAACGTTAAGAGAGGGTAATACAGCCCTATTGCGGCGAAACCGTGAATGAATGCTGGCTATTACTGACAATGCTAAAGATTTTACACTTTTGCGAAAACGGCTTGGCGCTGACATGAACTTGCAACACCCGTTCCGCTATCCCACATGATGCATATGCATCCCTCGAAACGAAAAAGCTGGAGCGATTTGCCTGCCTATCGCTGGTCGATGGTCATTTTAGGTTGGGCACTGATCGTTGCGGCGCCAGCTATCAGTTGGCTTCCAGGCCCAGGCGGACTAGCGCAGTTTATCATCGGGCTCGGCGTGGTCCTCAAGCATTCGCTTTGGGCAAAGAAGCGATATTCGCGGCTTTCAAAGATCCATCCCGAATATGCGCGTTGGGCAAATTGGGCACTGCGGCGCAACAAGGTCAAAGGCCGCCCGCCCTTTCCCGACATCAAACGCGATATCCTGTACCTGTTCCGCCGCGACGACATAGACATGAAAATGCCCTGACCTGTGTTGACTTTTAGCCTTTCGGACCGTATCGGCCACTGCAACAGAAGCGGTCGCTGCGCAGATTCGGCGGCCCTTTTCATTTCAAGACGCAAAAAATTTAAGGATTACAGTCATGAAGCGCACTTTTCAGCCGAGCAATCTCGTGCGTGCCCGTCGCCACGGTTTTCGTCTCCGTATGTCAACCGCCGCTGGCCGCAACATCCTGAACGCACGTCGCGCACGCGGCCGCAAGAAACTCTCGGCTTAATCCCCGAGCAGGCGGACCGCGAAATGCGCGGTTACAGCGTCATCAAAAAAAGGTCAGACTTTCTGGCCGCCAACCGGGGGAAGCGATATGCAACTCCCGGTTTTGTTTTGCTGGTTCGCGACAGACAGGACGAAAGCCCTGCAATCCGGCTAGGCATCACCATCACCAAAAAAGTCGGTAACGCCGTCATCCGCAACCGCATGCGCCGCCGCTTTCGTGCTCTTGCGCAGGAAATGCTCGCCGCCAAGGGCAAAGCAGGCGCGGATCATATTCTGATCGGTCGCGACAGCGGCATCGAACGCGATTTCGACGCCTTACGGGCGGATATGGTCAAGGCGTTGGGGAAACTATGCGCATGATCGCAAGGCTGCTCATCTTATGCGCACGGGCCTGGCAAATCGGGCCGTCGCGCATTTTGCCGCCGACCTGCCGGTACAGCCCCAGCTGCTCGGCCTATGCAATAACGGCACTTCAAAAATATGGCGCAATTAAGGGTGGCTGGCTGGCCATCAAACGGCTATTGCGCTGCCAGCCTTGGGGTGGGCATGGATATGATCCAGTGCCATGACGCCCAATTGATTGATTAACGGGGATTTACACGTGGACGATAAACGCAACCTGATATTTGCAGTATTGCTGACAGGCCTTATCCTGTTCGGATGGCCTTATGTCGCCAACTATTTCCTGCCAACCCCAGCTCCTGTGACCAGCAGCGCCACGACCGCCGCCAGCCCAGCTGGCGCGGCAACGTCGGACGTGCAAGTCGAGGCTGCACCGGCAAAAACACAGGCCGTTCCGCTGAGCAGCGCACTTCAGTCGACGGGCCGCATCTTGGTGGAAACGCCCAAGTTGAAGGGCTCAGTCAATCTTGAAGGCGCCAAAATTGACGACCTTCTGTTGCTTACCCACCGCACGGCACTCGCCAAGGATTCGCCGCCAGTGCGCCTGTTCTCGCCGTCGGGCACAAAAGATGCCTATTTTGCGCGCTTTGGCTGGGCTGGCACCGGCGTAACCGTTCCGGATGATAAAACCGTGTGGACGCCAAGCGGCAACAAGCTGACGCCAACAACGCCCGTCACATTAAGCTGGACCAACACCCTTAGTCAGAAGTTCGATATCGCGCTGTCGATTGACGAAAACTACATGATTACCGCGAAGCAGACCTTTACCAATGGCGGCACGACCCCTGTTGAGATCGCAAACTTCGCGTTGCTAAGCCGCACAGGCAAGCCAGCGGACTCAACCAAGGGTGGCTCCATTTTCACGCATATCCACATCGGCCCAATGGGTGTTTTCGACAACAAGCCCAATTATGATTGGGGCTATGTTGACGTCGCGGAAAACAAGGGCGAGACATCATTCACCAGCACGGGTGGATGGCTCGGCTTCACCGACAAGTACTGGCTCGGCGCGCTTATTCCTGACCAAAAAACGCCCGTATCGGCCAAGTTCCGTGCAAGCGGCGATGTCTATCAGGCGCAAGTCATTCCAACACGCTATACCAGCGTCGCGCCAGGTGCGGTGCTCAACAGCGGTTCACGTCTGTTCGCTGGTGCCAAAGAGATGGCCGTTCTTGACGCCTATTCAAAGAAGCTTGGTATTCCGTATCTCGACTATGCCATCGATTGGGGCTGGTTCTGGTTCATCGCCATTCCGTTCTTCTGGATCCTGCATTGGCTATTCGGCTTTTTCGGAAACTTTGGTTTAGCCATTATTGGCCTGACGGTCATTGTGCGTGGATTTATGTATCCCGTGGCGCAGAAGCAATTTGCATCGATGGCGCAAATGCGTGCTGTCCAGCCTAAGCTAAAGGCCCTCCAAGAGCGCTGGAAAGATGATAAGCCACGCCTGCAGCAGGAAATGATGAAGCTGTACAAAGATGAAAAGGTAAATCCGCTTGCGGGCTGCCTGCCCATCGTGCTGCAGATTCCTATCTTCTTCGCGCTGTACAAAATTTTGCTGCTTTCGATTGAAATGCGTCATCAGCCGTTCGTATTATGGCTGAAGGATTTGTCGGCACCAGATCCGCTGACGCCGATCAACCTGTTTGGGCTGCTGCCCTTTGACCCACCATCGTTCATTGCCATTGGCGTTCTGCCAATATTGCTTGGCGTGACGATGTGGCTGATGCAGCGCCTGAATCCGCAACCTATGGACGAAGTGCAAAAGCAGGTATTCGCCGTGATGCCATGGTTCTTGATGTTCATCATGGCGCCTTTTGCAGCTGGGCTTCAACTATATTGGGTCATGTCGAACATCGTTTCGATTGCGCAGCAAAAGTGGCTCTATTCACGCCACCCGGCGTTGCGTGAGCAGATGGCGCGTGATGCGCAAGAGAAAGCGGCAGCGAAAGCCAAGGCGGGAACGTGAGCGCGGATGTCATTGCGGGAATGATAGAACCGAACCGGATATTCTCCGGTCCGGTTACCTTCCTAAAATCAGCGCCGAAGCTTGAATTTCTGCCGGACCCAACGGTCCCTGAAATTGCCTTTGCGGGTCGGTCAAACGTCGGCAAGTCCAGCCTGATTAATGCGTTGGTGAACCGCAACAACCTTGCGCGCGCGTCCAACACACCGGGTCGCACGCAAGAGCTGAACTTTTTTGATGTTGGTGAACCGGCGTTGTTCCGCATCGTCGACATGCCCGGCTATGGCTATGCCAAAGCCCCCATCAAGACGGTTCAGCAATGGCGTTATTTGATTAACGACTATCTGCGTGGCCGCGCGGTTTTGAAGCGTGTGTTTGTGCTAATCGACAGCCGCCATGGTATCAAAGAAGTCGACCATGAAATCATGAAAATGCTCGATGCGGCTGCTATCAGCTACCGGATTGTGCTGACCAAGACCGACAAGATCAAAGCGTCCGAACGCGAGGCAGTGGAGGCTGACACAATGACAAAACTGCGCAAGCATGTCGCAGCCTACCCCGAGCTTTCGGTGACATCTGCGGAGAAGCGCGGCGGCATTGATGAATTGCGCGCAGCTGTGCTGGAAGCCGTCGCTTCCTAAACAAAGTTCCGGCGTTTTGGCCTCTGCCACTCGACACATACGCAAACAGCGGTCAATAATGCGGACATGACCATGAAACTGATAATCGGGAACAAAGCCTATTCAAGCTGGTCGCTACGCGGCTGGCTTGCAGCCAAGCAATCGGGCCTGCATTTTAACGAAATCATTGTTCCGCTGTTTGCCGACGGCTGGGAAGAGCGCAAACGCGAAGACGATCTTGCGCCATCATCGGGCAAGGTGCCGACCTTGTGGGATGGAGAGGCTGTGGTCTGGGACAGCCTTGCGATCATCGATTATCTCGCCGACAAGGTCGGACGTGACCGTTATTGGCCCAAGGATGAAGTCGCGCGCGGCATGGCGCGGTCCATGGCGGCGGAAATGCATGCGGGCTATACCTCCCTGCGCCGCGAATTCCCGATGAATACGCGCAAGACCTTTCACGACGTCACGGTATCCGAAGAGACCCAAAAAGACGCGGTCCGTATATTGCAAACATGGGCCGAAGCCCGCTCGCGCTTTGGCAAAGACGGGCCATATTTGTTTGGCACATTCAGTGCGGCGGACATCATGTTCGCACCTGTGGTGACGCGTTTTGTGACCTACGGCTTCACCCTGCCCGGCTTTGGCGAAAGCTATGCGGAAACGATTATGGCGCATCCGTGGATGGAAGAATGGTACGCTGCCGCCGCAGAGGAACCATGGACGATCCAGCGGATTGAGGACGCAGTTACGTAACGCAAACCGCTTTTCGTTTGAAATACCCCCGCGTTCGTCATCCTGAACTTGTTTCAGGATGACGTGCGACGTGGTTTGTTATCCTGAAACAAGTTCAGGATGACGATAGTTCATTCATTGTGCAGCACGTCCTAAAACGCCACCCCTAGCCGCATTGTGCGCGGTGCAGGAGCTTCTGGTCGGCCAGCACAAGCGCCATCATAGCCTCAACCACTGGCGTGCCGCGGATGCCCACGCAGGGGTCGTGGCGGCCCTTTGTAATGATGTCGGTCGCATCGCCGTCGCGGGTGACTGTTTCCACGGGCGTGAGGATCGATGAAGTCGGCTTGAACGCGACCCGCACCAGCACCGGCTGCCCTGTGGAAATACCACCAGCAATTCCCCCTGCGTTATTCGCGAGGAATTCAGGATGGTTCGAACCTTCCGATGAAGGCCGCATCCGGTCGGCATTATCTTCGCCACGCAAACGCGCTGCGCCAAAGCCTGCGCCAATTTCAACGCCTTTAACGGCGTTGATGCTCATCATCGCCGACGCAAGTTCGCTGTCGAGTTTCGCATATAAAGGCGCACCCCAACCGGGTGGTACGCCCGTGGCGACACATTCAATGACCGCGCCAAGCGATGAGCCCGCCTTACGCGCCTCATCCACCAGCTTTTCCCACCGACCGGCAGCGGCTTCGTCCGGGCAGAAAAACGGGTTTTTGTCGATCTGTGCAGCCTCAAAATTATTGCGGTCGATCGCATCGCCGCCGATTTCCGCAACATAAGCGATGATGTTTACGTCGGGCATGACCGCCCTTGCCACCGCGCCGGCGGCCACACGTGCAGCGGTCTCACGCGCACTTGAACGCCCGCCACCACGATAATCGCGAAAGCCATATTTCGCGTCATAGCTGTAATCGGCATGACCGGGGCGATAGGCCTTGGCCACGTCAGAATAATCTTTTGACCGCTGGTCAATATTTTCGATCATCAGCGAGATGGGTGTTCCCGTCGTCCGCCCTTCAAAAACGCCAGACAAAATCCGCACGGCATCCGGCTCCTGCCGCTGCGTTGTGAAGCGCGATGTCCCGGGACGGCGCTTGTCCAAAAATGGCTGAATGTCCGCTTCGGACAAGGCAAGGCCCGGAGGGCAACCATCAACCACTGCGCCAAGCGCTGGACCGTGGGACTCTCCCCAAGTCGTGAAGCGAAAAACGCGTCCGAAAGTATTAAAGCTCATCTGCTGATTCCGACTTCTTCATATGTACCGAACGATAGTACACCTGCTCCTTGCCTATCCATGTTCGAATTGCACGTAAAACTATGATTGTAATGGCAATAGCCAGCACCCGTGCGGCATGTGGATGGTCGTATGCCGCACCAACACGCCCTGCCCAGACAAAGGCTCCGATGACTGCGACAAAGCCAGCCATGGAGAAAAAGGCGTCTAATAGAGGCGGCAACCCTTCCCAATAATGACGGGCATGCCAATATCCATGCAAGCCAACGAGCAAAGCACAGCCCCCTAGGAGGATAACCAGCTCGTTGCTATGCCCCGCGATCATTTTATGGTGTCGATATCAGGAGCATCCTCCTGCTTCATGCCGACGGTGTGGTAACCCGCATCAACATGGTGGATTTCGCCGGTAACGCCTGCGCCCAGATCGGACAGGAAATATAATGACGACGCACCAACATCATCAATCGTCACGTTGCGGCGCAACGGCGTGTTCAGTTCATTCCATTTCAGGATATAACGGAAATCACCAATGCCCGACGCAGCGAGCGTCTTGATGGGTCCAGCCGATATTGCGTTCACGCGAATGCCCTGTGGTCCGACATCATTCGCCAGATATTTAACCGACGTTTCCAGTGCAGCTTTGGCCACGCCCATGACGTTGTAATGCGGCATGACCTTTTCTGCGCCATAATAGCTGAGTGTCAGCATCGATCCGCCACCTTCACCGGTTTCGGGATCAAGCAGCTTCATCATGGCCGCAGCGCGCTTGGCGACGGCGGTAAAGCTGAAGACGCTGATGTTCATCGTCATCAGGAAGTCGTCCAAGCCTACGTCGAAATATTTGCCGCGCAGTGCTTCTTTGTTGGTGAAGCCAATGGCGTGCACCACAAAATCAATGGTGGGCCATTTGGCCGCCAGCGTGTCAAAGGCGCGGTCGAGATTGTCCATGTCGGCAACGTCGCAATCGATGAGAAAGTCACAACCAAGTTGTTCCGCCAATGGCCGAACGCGCTTTTCCATGACTTCGCCCTGATAGCTGAACGCCAACTCCGCGCCTTCGGCATGCAAACGCTTCGCAATGCCCCACGCCAGAGACTTGTCATTGGCGAGCCCCATAATCAGCCCGCGTTTGCCCGCCATCAATCCAGTCATAAAATCCTCATTCGTCAGGTGAATTTTGTTGCCGCTGCTTTAGTCCATTTTCATGGGCGTTGGCCAGTGCTGCGTTTAATTGCGCTCCTGTCACCAATCCCAGCCCAATGAGATAGAAGAAAATCAGCGCCACCATAACACCTGCAAGGCTGCCATATGTGAGGTCATAATTGCTGACGCTCGACAGGAAAACCGGCAAAAGCGCCGTGAGGCCAAGCCACCACATGCTGACCAAGGCTGGCCCCGGCCATTTGGGAAATGCGGATGACCGATATTTGGACGGGGTTAGCCCCGCAAAAATGACATAGATTGCGACAAACAATGTAATGAATGGAATGAAACGCCCCCACGCAAAATAGCCAGAAACCATCTGCGCGGTGGGAATGAAGCGATACACCAGATCCTCAACTGCGGTCACCACAACCTGCGCCGAAAAAGCGGCCATCGCCAGAACAACCGACGCGATGATCGCGCCGAGCGAACCCAATCGATAATGCCAGAACGCACGGCTGGGTGCCGCACCATAAGACCGATGGAGCACGTCGCGAAAGGTTTCGATCAGGCTAGCTGCGGTCCAAAGACTGACAGCAGCGCTTAACCATAGCAATGGCCCCGAGCGCGCGGTCATGGCGGACTCGATGGGTTCTTTAAGCGCGACGGCAACACTTGGCGGGACAGTCGTTAAAAACGCTTCAATAAGCGCCAGGCCGGACTCGGTTTGTCCAAGTGCGCCAGCGATGGCAGCGGCCACAATGCAGAATGCGAAAAGCGATACCAACGACAGATATGCGAAATTGCCCGCGTGAATGAAGCCGTCGCTATACACACCAACGACGACACGCTTGGTCACTTCCACAACCTGACCCGTCAGCCCGAGGCGCGCAAACCATTTCGCTTCGCTTTCATCGGCATGTGAGGTTGCAGGAAAATGTGCCCGTGCCTCCGGTGACAGAGGCGAAATTTCAGACACTAAGATTTTCTCGGACATTACTGTCCGACAGAACGCCAGCCAAACGCGCCAGTTCCACAGGGTCCGATGGCAAATGAATCATCAGCGTGACCAACTGGTCGCCGCGTGTACCCAATTTGGTTGTGAATCCCCTGCCCTTTATCCGCAGAACGGCACCTGAATTGGTACGCGGCGGAACAGTGAGCATGACTGCGCCATCGACGGTCGGAACCTTCACCTTGCCGCCATCGACGGCTTCTTTGATCGAGATCGGCAGGTCAATTCGGATATGGTCGCCATCGCGCGCCAGATCGGGGTGCTTGCCAAGCTTCAGCGTGACCATGGCATCGCCATTGCCGCCCGGCCCCGGCTGGCCACGCCCCGGAATGCGGATCTGCTGTCCGGCAACAAGGCCTGCAGGCAGTTTGAACTCAACAGTCTTGCCATCGCCCAGAGTAATGCGCTGCGGCGCCAGCGTTGCCGCGTCCGTGAACGATACCAAATGTTCATAAGCAATATTCGCGCCCTTGGGTGGAGGCGGTTGCTGCGGACGTGGGCCAGCGCCGGGACGGCCACCACCGCCGCCAAACAAGCCGTCAAAAATATCCCCAAGGTCAATGCCACCGCTGCCGAAGTCGAAATTGCCACCGCCGGGCCCACCTTGGCTATATCCGCCACCTGCAAAACGGGGTTGGCCGTTTTCGTCTATTTCGCCGCGGTCAAATTGCCCGCGCTTTTTGGAGTCCGATAACAAATCATACGCCTGCGTAATTTCGCTGAACCGCTCCGAAGCTTTCGGATTGTCCTTGTTCTTGTCGGGATGCAATTCCTTCGCAAGCTTACGATAAGCGGATTTAATCGCCTTCTCGTCCGCGCCTTTGGAAACGCCTAATATCGAATAAGGATCAGCCATTCTTGTCCCTGTTTACCCTGCTTATCCGTCTTACATTGGTATTACAGTGCCCCAAGTCAACTCGGAAGCAGGGCGTTATCCTGTTTTTGCCGGTAATTTGGCGTAGCAGAAGATACAGCAGCAGGCCAATCGGCCCCGCCATCAGCGTAAAGAACAGTATCGGGGCTTGAAGCCAGCGTGCAATCTTGTGGCGGTCTGCATTTCGCGCAATCCAGATGCCCACAAACAAATCGAACGCCAAATAATGGATCCAGCCGATGGTTGCGCCACCCGGCGAGTCAAACAGTGCCATGACCCCTGCTAAGGTCGTGAAGTCGGCAGACGGGTGGCCTGCGGGACCGCCATCGGATATCAGCCCAGCCATCAACGGGATTATAAGACCCGCATAAAGGCATGCGAGCAACACCAAGCCTGCAAAAAATACATAAGGCACCACCCGTTCGCGCTTTGGCGTGAGCGTCAAAACCACCCAAGCGAGCAGCGCCCACGCATTTGCGACACCGAATATCATTTCCCAGTTCATTTTGTTTTCTAGCCCCTTTTAACGCGCACCAGTCTAGCCTATCGGTGGGCTATGGAAAGACCTGATCCTTTTAGCCTGTTCGACGATTGGTTTGCTGAAGCGCGGACCACCGAAATCAACGACTCCAACGCAATGGCATTGGCGACCACGGGCGCGGATGGGCAACCTTCAGTCCGCATGGTGCTGTTGAAAGGCCATGGCCCAGACCTTGGCGGCCATGGCGGATTTGTTTTCTATACGAATTTCGAAAGCCGCAAGGCGATGCAATTGTCCGACAATGCACAGGTGGCGCTGCTGTTTCACTGGAAATCGTTGCGCCGGCAAATACGGATTGAGGGTGAAGCGAACCCCGTCGATGATGCGACCGCAGATGCCTATTTCGCCACGCGATCGCGCAATTCGCGGTTGGGCGCATGGGCTTCGGACCAGTCGCGCCCATTGGCAGACCGTGCGACATTCGAAGCGCGTTTTGCCGAGGTAGAAGCCCACTTTGAAGGCCAAGATGTTCCGCGCCCGCCGCATTGGTCCGGTTGGATGGTCAGCCCGAACCGCATCGAATTCTGGCAAGACCGCGAATTCCGCCTGCACGAACGCTGGGTATATGAACGTGACAGCGACGGCTGGACGACGGGCATGTTGTATCCATGAAGCGCCGCACATGAGCCTTGGGCATAGCCACCATCACCACGCGCATGGTGAACTCACCAAACGTGCGGCCATCGCCAGCGTATCAATGGCGCTGTTCCTGCTTGCGCTAAAAATATTTGCGGCGGCGGAGACAGGGTCAGTTGCGCTGCTTGGGTCATTAGCGGACACCGGCTTTGACGTTCTTGCGTCGTTGCTCACGCTTTTCAGCGTCCGTTACGCCGCAATGCCCGCCGATGACGACCACCGTTTCGGCCATGGCAAGGCGGAGGCATTGTCCGCTTTGGTGCAAGTTGTGCTCGTCATTGCGTCAGCCATCCTGATTGCATGGCGCGCAATTGTGCGGTTCGGCACACAGGAACCGACATCGCATCCGGAATATGGCTTTGGGGTATCACTCATCGCGATTGTGGCAACACTCGGGCTGCTTGCCTATCAGCGTTATGTTGTCCGCAAAACCGGCTCAGTCGCGATTCAAGCGGATCATGTGCATTATCAGAGCGACCTGTTGCTCAACATTGCCGTTATTGTTGCAATCGTTCTTGATACGATGCTGGGTGTGCGCGGCGCCGACCCATTGTTCGGCGTCGCGATTGCAGCGTGGCTGTTGTGGGGCGCTTACAAAGCAGCGCGTCTGGCGTTGGACCAATTGCTGGATCGCGAATGGCCGCAGGAAAAGCGCCAGCGCTTCATCGAAGTTGCGATGCGGCATCCTGAACTGCGCGGCATTCACGATATGCGCACGCGTTCAAGCGGCGCACATGACTTTTGCCAGTTTCACGTCTGGGTCGACCCCGACATGACCGTTGCGGCGGCGCACCATATTATGGACGAAGTCGAACAAGCGTTGATGGATGAATTTCCCGGCGTCGAAGTGCTGATCCACCCCGACCCCGAAGGCCATAAAGACGAAATGGGCTATATCCCATCCGAAACCATCGAACACCACGAGCACGCACATGACTGATTTGCCTTATTATCACGTAGACGCCTTTGCCGATCGGCCGTTCACGGGAAATCAGGCCGCCGTCATGCCGCTCACGCACTGGCTGGATGACGCTGTGCTGCAGGCGATTGGCGAGGAAAACAACTTCGCCGAAACGGCTTTCTACCTGCCCGACCAAACCGGTGCCGCCGATTATGAATTGCGCTGGTTCACGCCAGAGGTTGAAATCCGCCTCTGCGGCCATGCGACACTTGCTAGCGGGCATATCGTCCTGAGCGAAAACCCTGCGCTTGACCGCGTGACGTTCCGGACGCGCAAAGCTGGCATATTGGAAGTGCGCCGCGAAGGTGATGGCTATGCCGTCGCATTGCCGGCGATCCCGACAGAGGCGGTTGATAACCCCGAAATGATGCAAGCTATGGGCGGAAATCCCCTGTCGATGCGCAGCAACGCCGACAGCTATAATATGTTCGTTTACGCAACGGCGGCAGAAATTTTGTCATTGAATCCCGATATGAAGGCGCTTGCGACACTTGGCGATGACAGCTTCACCGCCACGGCGCGCGGGGAGGACACCGACATTGTCAGCCGCGTTTTTGTTCCGGGTGCAGGCGTTGATGAAGACAGCGTTACCGGTAGTGCCCATGCCGTCCTGACGCCTTATTGGGCTGCCGAGCTGGGCCGTGACAATTTTACTGCCTATCAGGCATCGGGGCGCGGAGGCTATCTTGGCTGCCATCTTGATGGCGAACGTGTTTGGTTGTCAGGCCATTGTTTTACTGTAGTAAAGGGTATGTTCAGCTTAAGCTGACCAAAGAGACGTTTCATCAAGCGAAGGAAGATCCATGCATAAATCATTAGTCGTCTTGGCGGCATTCATCATGTCACCGGCCGTTATGGCACAAGACGCGCCTCCGCCGCCACCCGCCGGTGGCATGCCGCAGCCCGAGCAAATCTTTGCTTTTCTCGATGCAGATAAAGACGGCTTCATCGCTAAGGACGAAGCACAGGGACCATTGGTCCAGTATTTCGGAAATATCGATACCGATAAGGACGACAAAATTTCGATGGCTGAGCTAAAGACCGCCATGGAAGCAATGCGTCCGCCCGAGCCTGCGCAAAGCGAAACCGAAGGCAAATAATTTTATCCTAAAATATTAGGATAAAACGCGCGGGCAGCCATCGGGCTTCCCGCGCGTTTTTAATGTCAGGCTAAAGTCGCCTTGCGGATGACGCCTGGGTTCGCGGGTGGCTCACCCTTTGGCAACGCGTCAACATGTTCCATGCCGCTAATGACTTGGCCCCAGACCGTATACTGACGGTCAAGGAAGGTCGCATCATCAAAGCAGATGAAGAACTGGCTGTTGGCCGTATTCGGATCATTGGTCCGCGCCATGGAGCACACGCCGCGCACATGCGGTTCAGCGTTGAATTCCTGCGCCAGATTTGGCTTGGACGAACCGCCCATGCCCGTGCCGTTCGGGCAACCGCCCTGCGCCATAAATCCAGGAATCACGCGGTGGAACTTCACACCGTCATAAAAGCCTTCGCCAGCCAGTTCTGTGATACGGGCGACATGGTTGGGCGCAAGATCGGGACGAAGTTTGATAACAACATCGCCGCTATCGAGCGAAAGGGTAAGCGTTTCATCGGCCATATATAGTCCTTTAGGCTGGGAAAATGTTGACAGTTGCCCTAGGGGATGCATCGCGCTCCTGCAAAGCCAAAATCATTGCAATTTGATGCTGCAAGCTTAGGAGGGGCGCAATTACAACGTCGAAGCGCAAAATCACGAATGGGAGGCCCGCACATGACAAGCGATATCGCCGACCCATTGACCATCGATACCGAAATTTTGGAGACGCTGGACGAAGACAACCGTCTGACCCGCGATTATGTCGACCGCGTGCTGGACGCCATGGAAGCGGGCGACGCCCAAGAAGTCTACCGGCTTGTTGAACCGCTTCATGAAGCCGACATTGCCGATCTTCTCGAGCTAACGCCGTCTGAACGGCGCGGCGACCTTGCCATCAGCATGGGCGAACTGATGAGCGCCGAAGTGCTGGCCGAGGTCAATGACTATGTCCGCGAGGATATCATTGACGCCTTGCCCGCAGCGCAAGTTGCCGGGCTGGCTGGACAGTTGGATACCGATGACGCGGTCGCGATCATCGAGGATATGGAGAAAGAGGACCAGCAGGCTGTTCTTGCCGAGCTGGACCCCGAAGACCGCGCTGTCATTGAAGATGCGCTGTCCTACCCTGAAGAATCCGCTGGCCGTATCATGCAGCGCGAGCTTGTGGCTGTGCCCGAGCATATGACCGTGGGTCAGCTGATCGACTATCTGCGCGACCATCACGACCTGACCACAGAGTTCTGGGAAGTGTTTGTCGTCGACCCGCAGCATAAGCCAGTGGGTACGTGCAAGCTCAGCTGGATCATGCGTAGCCAGCGCAAGGTTCCTGTCAGCGACATCATGATGCACGAACAGACGCTGATCCCAGTGGACATGGATCAGGAAGAAGTCGCGCTTCGGTTCCAGAAATACGCGCTTATTTCTGCCGCTGTTGTGGATGGCTCAGGACGGCTCGTCGGCGTCATCACGGCCGATGACATCGTGCACATCATTCAGGAAGAAGCTGACGAGGATATCTTGCGGCTGTCTGGTGCCGGTGAAGGCGACATCAACGAACCTATTTCAGATAGTTATAAAGCGCGCGTGCGCTGGTTGATTGCCAATCTGGGCACCGCGATGGTGGCCAGTTTCATCATCGCGCAATTTGGTGCAGCGATTGAAACCATGGTCGCCTTGGCGATTCTAATGCCCATTGTTGCCTCCATTGGCGGTAACGCCGGCACGCAGACGCTTGCGGTGACGGTGCGCGCGTTGGCAACCAATCAACTTACGCAATCGAACACGATGCGGTCCATTTTGCGCGAGATTCGCGTCGCCCTGTTAATTGGCGCGACCATTGCCGTCATTGCCGGAATCGGGGCGGGTATCATATTTGACAACTGGCTTCTGGGCGGCGTTATTGCGGTGGCGATATTGTGCAATATCGCGCTGGCTGGTCTGTCGGGTGTTGCCATACCTGTTCTGCTCGATCGCCTTGACCAAGACCCTGCTGTATCAAGTTCGATATTCGTAACCATGATCACGGATTCGATGGGTTTCCTTATATTCTTGGGGCTTGCGGTATTCAGCGGCCTTGTCGGTTAACACTGCAGTTCCCAAATAACGCCCATGCCTCTTAACATGACCAAAATCGCGTTCGGTGCGGAAAGCCCGAAACATTTGCGCAAGCGTCTCGCGGCTTATGCGCAGGATGGTGAAGTGCGCCTGACGACGCGTTATTTGCCCAAGCGCGTTGAGGAAATGGCGGGTGGATCGCTGTTTTGGATTCACAAGCATACCATCATCGGCCGAAGCCCAATTTTGGGTTTTATGGAAAACGGTGCCGGTCGCCATTGGATCCGGTTGCAACCGCGCCTGATCGCTGTCCGTTCAACACCGAAAAGGGCGCATCAGGGTTGGCGTTATCTTGAGGAAGCGAACACGCCGCCGGATCTGGATTCTATAGAAACCGATGGTCGTGACGAAATGTCACCAAAGATGCTGGGCGAACTTATGAAGATGGGGCTAGTTTAGGCCGCCGCCCGCTTCGCCAACACCTTGTTGATGACATCTGCAAACGTCTCGGCGCTTTGTGCGCCCGGAACCATGAATTTCTGGTCAAAGATGATCGCGGGGACGCCGGTGATATTCTGGTCCATCCAATGCGCCATTTCAGCGCGCACGTTTTCCGTCAACGCCGCGTCGGCGATCCACGCTGCTGCCACCGCGCGATCCATCCCTTGCGCCTCGGCAATATCGCAGAGCACTTCGATGTCACTCACATCGCGGCGGTCCTGAAAATAGGCCTTGAACAATGCCATTTTTAGCTCCGTTTGCGCTTGCCAGCCGCGTTCGCTCCCAAAAATCGTCAGCAACTTATGCGCGTTGAACGTATTGTAGATGCGCATGCCTTCCCCATAGTTGAAAGCAAAACCCAAGCTTTCGCCAATATCGCTCAGCCGTTGCCTGTTGGCGCGACTCTGTTCGGGGGTGCTACCATATTTGCGGGCAATATGTTCGGCGGTGTCCTCGCCCTCAGGGGGCATATTCGGGTTTAGTTGAAACGGATGCCAATGCGTTTCAACGCCCAGATCGCGGCCCACCAGCCCAAACGCTTTCTCCACCTGCTTTAAACCGATGATGCACCACGGGCACACGACATCGGATACAATATCAATACGCAACGGAATGGCGGCACTGGTCATTGCGAAACCCAATATTTCAAAAGGCTATGCGCAATCGCAAAAGGCGGCGGCGCATTGAAACGACGGTCCGATGCACCTTCCAGCGCAGCACGGGCTTCTTCCTTTGTGACCCAGATGGCGTCTTCTATTTCAGTGGTGTCGAGAACCAACGCGTCGCCTTGCGCATCGGCAATACATGCCATCATCAGTTGCGATCCACCAAATGGCCATGGTTGACTGGTGACATAGCGCACGGCGCCGCAAGTGACGCCGGCCTCTTCATGGATTTCACGACGAACCGCTTCCTCCATGCTTTCGCCGGGCTCCAAAAAGCCAGCGAGGGCCGAGTAATTTCCCGGCGGAAAGCGCGATTGCCGTCCCACGAGCGCTTTGCCTTCATATTCGGCAAGCATGATGACCACAGGGTCCGTGCGCGGAAAATGTTCCTTTGCGCAATTGCCGCATTTGCGGCCCCATCCTGCACGGAACAGCACTGTGGCATGTCCGCAACGCCCGCAAAAGCGATGGCTATTGTGCCATTCAATCAGGCTGCGCGCGGTGCCGTAAATTGCTGCATCTTCGGCAGGCAGCATGGACAGTGCACGCCAGATAGCCGGCGAACGAAATGCGTCTCCGGTAGCGTCAACCACCGCGACAAAGTGCGGCTTGTCATCAGACAGGCCAAGTAAGATCAGTTCTTCCGAACCATCGAGATCAGCCATCGAATGCCAATGCAAGCCGCCTGCGTCGCTGACGCGGGGGTCTAGGCCATCGAGGCCCAAAACCCGCGCACGCCAGTCAGCGAGCAAAACGCCATAGGCTTCAGCGTCGTTGCGTACGCGATCGGCGCGATCGAGCGGTGAGCCCGTAAATCCTGGCGACATCATCGGATCAGGCTGGCAGGCCAAGGTCCTTCAGGACCCATTTTGCGAAATTGTCGTGGAACGGATACGCGCTGCTTGGCATATATTGCGCCATGCAAACGGCGCGTAACTTGCGCTTTGGATCGACGAAAGCAACGGTGCCGGCGGCACCACCCCAGCCATATACACCTTCGTTCGCGCCCTTGCCAACGCGTCCGCCCGCGCCGAAACCTGCCGCGTCCGCAAAAGTACCGTCGGTTGACACAGCAGGGGGCAACAGGTCGGACATTGCGAGGGCGGCAGTTTTTGGCGACATAATCCGCACGCCGTCCAGCTCACCATAATTGGCAAGCATGTTGAGGAAGCGGTCATAATCGCGCGCCGAACAGACCACACCTGCACCACCAAAGGCAAAGGCAGGCTTATCGAGATAGATGCTCGTCGCCGCAGGATCGATTGGAAACAAGATGCCGTTGACGGGCGCATAGTTGGAAACCAATCGCGGCGTTTCCGACTTTGGTACTTGGAAATAGCTGCTGTTCATTTTCAGCGGCTCGAAAATACGTGTCTTGAGGAATGCCTCAAAATCCATACCGCTGACAACTTCAATCACGCGGCCCAACAAATCGAGCGATATCGAATAGCTCCATTTGGTTCCGGGCTCTGCAATCAACGGCAATTTCGCAAGCCGCTCCGAAAATGTCTTGAGATCGGGGGTTGTTATGCTGGTTGGCTGGCCTGGAATAGGGAAGCGGCTGACGATGCCCGGCGTAATGCCGTTGTCCAGATAGGCCTGGAGCAACGGACCCTTGGTGATGATGGAATATCCAAGGCCCGCAGTATGCGTCAACAAGTGGCGAACCGTAATCTGGTTCTTGGCCGGAACCGCATCCATGCTTTTTTCGGGATCGGTCAACACCGTCATATTGGCGAATTCAGGCAGAAACTCAGAGATGGGCTGGTCGAGCTTCATCTTGCCTTCGCCAACCAAAATCATCGCGGCCATGCCCGTGATGGGCTTCGTCATTGAATAGACGCGCCATAATGAATCGATATTGACAGGCGTTTTCTCGCCCAGTCCTTGCGTGCCAACGGCAATGACGTCTGGCAGACCAGCCGTCCGGCCAATTGTTGCCAAAACACCCGGAAGCTTGCCCGATGAAACGTAGCTTTCAAATTCGGCTTTGATCGTAGGGTATTTTTCGGCTGCCTGGGCCCAAGCCATGCCGGGCAGGAACGCTCCAACGGCTCCAGCGCCTGCCAGTCGTCCGCCCCATGCGAGTAATCCGCGCCGACCCAGCATGATCTGGCCTGTTGCTTGTACGTCCATTATCTCTCTCCTGCGTTCAAAACAGCCTCACTTACTTTTCTGAATACGGTCGGTAACCCAGCCTTGTCGAGCGATTTTAGCGGCCACCATTCGCCCTCACCTGGGCCGTCCGTATCCGCTGGCCATGACGTAACGGCAATGTCCAAGGTAAGGGAAAAATGCGTGAATATATGCGCAACCTGCGTTGACAGTTTTTGCCATTCGCCTGCCGCAGGCGGAATTGCGTCACCGTCGATGCGGGCTGTCCATTTGTCATCAGGCAGTGCCCGCATGCCCGCAAGCAAGCCGCGATCATCACGGCGCAGCAGCCAGACATGGGCATCACGTTCAATCCAGTACACATGCCCCACCCGTTGCGGCTTCGGGCTTTTTGGCAGTTTTGCGGGATAAGTTTCGGGGTTGCCTGCACGAAAGGCGGCACATGCGGATTGGATTGGGCAGATCAGGCACGACGGCGATCGTACCGAACAGATACCCGCACCTAGGTCCATCATCGCCTGCGCGAAATCGCCCGCCCTCAGTTCCGGCGTGATGCTATCCGTAGCCTCGCGAATGTGTGGCTTTGCCTGCGGCAATGGCGTTGATATCGCAAATAGCCGCGACACCACCCGATCGACATTGGCGTCGACCACCACCGCGCGCCGCCCAAATGCGATCGCCGCAATCGCCGCTGCTGTGTAGGGACCGATGCCCGGAAGCTTTAGCAAATCTGCCTCATAGGAAGGCAATTGCCCCTGATATTCGGCAACGACCACGCGCGCGCATTTTAACAGATTGCGGGCACGGGCATAATAACCCAGCCCGGCCCATGCGGCCATAACATCAGCATCATCGGCCGCAGCTAGGGCCGCAAAATTGGGCCACGTCTGGGTGAATTTGCGGAAATAGGCAACGACGGCGGCGACCGTGGTCTGCTGCAACATGATTTCCGACAACCAGACATGATATGGGTCCGCATATCCCTGCCCCGGCAGTTTCCGCCATGGCAAGGTTCGGGCATGAACAACATAATGCGCCAGCAGACGCTCGGCGATATCCCCAGAATTCTGGTCAGTCTGTTGGACGGCAGGCATGTAAAATGGCATGGATTAGGTGATGGATAAAGGCAAGGCACCAACAGCGCCAAAGGGCGCAAAAAAGCCGGTAACGCCCAAGACGTTTCAGCGTCCGCGCGGCGGCGAAGCCAAAGCGGTGTCCGCACTGATGCCCGAAATCGGCAGAGCGGCTTTCCGACGCTTTGGCTTTGTCCAAAGTTCGGTCGTTAGCCGCTGGGACGAAATTGTTGGCGCGCGTTACGCCGCTGTATCAGCGCCAGAGGCGATCCGTTTTCCCATTGGCAAGAAATCCGATGGCACGCTTGAGCTTACCGTTGAAGGCGCGCATGCCACGATGATCCAGCATGTGCTTCCCGAGATTATCGACCGCGTGAATCGTTTCTTTGGCTATGGCGCGGTCGCGCGGGTTAAAGTCCGCCAAGGGCCCGTTGCAAAGCCACCCGCACGGCAACCAATAGCGCCGCCTTCGCTAAAGCCTATACCGATGGAACTGGGCGAATCTCTGCGCGAAATTGGTGATCCCGAACTGTTTGCCGTGCTGGAAAGCCTTGCAAAAAGCCTTGCCAAAGGCAGCGAGTGATTCCAGATGCACGGGATGGTTTCACTGGCTAAGGCTATGACGATGTTGCGTGCAAAAAAGTCCTTGTTTTTCATATTGTTGGGTGCTGCGTCGCTTTCAACGACTCTGGCCGCTGCGCCTGCGCCAAGCAAATGGCTTTCGACGGTTTCGGTGACCAACAAAGGTGCGCATGTTTTGGGTAATCCTGCAGCCCCAAATAAGGTTGTCGAATATCTCAGCTACACGTGCAGCCATTGTGCAGATTTTGAATTGAACGAAGCTCCCGCATTCAAGGCGCAGTCGGTTGCGACTGGAAAAGCCAGCTACGAAGTGCGAAATATGGTTTTGAACTCTGTTGACTTGACGGCGGCCATGCTCGCGCGTTGCGGTGGCAAGGGCAAATTCTTTGGCAATCAGCGCCATTTATTCGCGACCCAGTCAATCTGGTTGAGCAAGACCAAAAATATCAGCGCTGAAACGCAAGCAAATCTTAAATCCGAAGATTATGCAGGATTTATGATTGGCGCGTTTGACGCACTCGAGCTTGGGTCAATCATGCAACAGCGCGGCATCACGCCAGCGCAGGCGAAAGTCTGCCTGGCGGACAAGGCCGCACTGAATGCGGTCATCGACATGACGAAAGCCGGGGCGGCGCTTGGCGTGCAAGGTACACCCTCATTCATGGTCAACGGCGTCTTGCAAGATCACGTCCATAGCGCGGCCGAGCTTAAAGCCGTATTGAAGTAACCCGACATCCCAAATTGAAGGATATCCCATGCGTATCAATACACTCATTTCCACAACATTAGCGGTTTTGGCGCTCACAGCCTGCAGCGGCGGTGACACAGCGGGCGCGCCGAAAGGCGAACCGATCGCTAAGATAGCAGCGCCCGCCGATACGGCATGGGTCGATGTCGTTAGCAAAACCGAACTCGGTGGCTATAAAATGGGCAATCCGGAAGCGCCGTTGAAGCTTATCGAATATGGCGCAATCACATGCCCCGGTTGTGCGCAATTTTCTGTGCAAGCATCGGAAGAACTGCACGAAATCGTCAACAGCGGCCGCGTGTCGTTGGAATTCCGACCCTTTCTGGTCCATGGTATTCAGGACGTTCCTGGTTTCCTGTTGGCGCAATGCAGCGGTGCTGAAGCATTTTTCCCACTGACCGATCAGCTTTACGCCGAACAGCAAACCTGGCTGAGCAAAATCAGCACGGTGACGGAAGCAGATCAGCAAGCCATGCAAAAAATGTCGCCAGGGCAAATAGCAACCCTGCTCGGTACGAAGATGGGCCTTATTGAATTCGTAAAGTCGCGTGGCATTAGCGAAGACCAAGCCAAGGCGTGTCTGTCGGACAAAGCGGCAATCGATGGCCTGATCAAGACCACAGAGCGCGGCACAAAAGATGACGGCATAAGTGGAACACCATCCTTCCTGCTCAACGGCGCGAAGCTTGACGCCAGCTCGTGGAATCAGGTGAAGACCAAGCTGATCGAGGCTGGCGCGCGCTAAGCATGGCTCGGAGGGGCACTGATATAGCCTCATTTGCGAAAGGGCCAGCCCGATGCGGATAAAGAAGCTGAAACTGGTCGGCTTCAAAAGCTTTGTCGAGCCCGCCGAATTGCGGATCGAAAACGGCCTGACGGGCATCGTCGGGCCGAACGGTTGTGGTAAATCCAACCTGCTTGAAGCGATCCGTTGGGTCATGGGCGAGAGCAGCGCAAAATCCATGCGCGGTGCAGGCATGGAAGATGTGATCTTTGCAGGTACAGCGTCCCGCCCGCCACGCGACTTTGCCGAAGTCACGATATTGGCGGAACGTAGCGATGATGGCGACGCTGCAACTGACGGTGATCAGGAACTGGAAGTTACCCGGCGGATAGAACGCGGCGCTGGATCGGCCTATCGGTCGAATGGCAGGGATGTGCGCGCCAAAGATGTAGCCCTCATCTTCGCAGACGCCGCCACAGGGGCACATTCGCCTGCCCTCGTCAGTCAGGGCCGGATTGGCGCGATCATATCTGCAAAGCCACAGGAACGACGGCAGATGCTGGAGGAAGCGGCTGGCATCTCCGGACTGCACGTGCGGCGCAAAGACGCAGAACAAAAACTGCGCGCGGCAGAAAGCAACCTTGCACGGCTGGCAACGATCCTCGCCGACATGGACGCCCGCGCGGGGCAATTGCGGCGGCAGGCCAAACAGGCGGAACGTTACCGCACCTTGTCAAAAAACATATTGCAGGCCGAAGCGCGGCTTATTTTCGTGCGTTGGCGCGAAGCCAAGGCTGCGGCTGATGCTGCGCGGGCTGAAGCCAATGCCGCGACTGCCGCCGTAGACAGCGCCGCCGCCACCCAGCGCGCTTTAACCGAACGGCAACAGGAAGCCGTGACCCAATTGGCAAACGCCCGCGCCGTTGCGATGGCAGCACGCGATGCGGCGAATGACGTTTCCAACAAACTCGTCCAACTAACGGGTGAGCAGGAACGGATATTGCAGCGGCAATCAGATTTGTCTGCGCAAGCCTCCCGCATGGCCGAAGATGGCGCGCGTGAGGGCAAATTAACGCATGACGCCGCTGACGCGCTCGCGCACCTTCAGAGCGAGAGCGTGGCTTTATCCGAGCAGATTAAGGCGCAGGAAGAAGAACGCCCTGCCCTGTTGCGCGCGGCCGAAAATGTCGAACGTCAGGCGCGCGAAAGCGAAATTGCCTTGGCAAAGGCAGCCGCCGAACAAGCCAGAGCCGACGCCGAATTACGCGTGGCCGACGCCGCCGTTGCTGCTGCAGTCATGCGTGCCGAGCGGGCAGCAGGCGCCGTTGCACGCATGGCGACCGAGCTGGACGCGTTGGGCGACGAGGGCGCATGTGAATCTGCCAAAAAATCGGCAGAAGCCAGCGTTGCCACCTTACAAAAGCATTTGCAGGAAAATACCGAAGCCAGCGAAGCGGCGGAAACGCGCAGAACCGAACTGATCGCGGCACGTGACGGCACACAGGCCAGCCTTGCAAGTGCCAAAGCAGAGCTCGCGGGTTTGCTGACCGAGCAAAATGCGCTCGAACGGTCACTTGCCAAAGGGCACGGCGACAAGGCGATTAACCGCATAAAGGTTCGGCCGGGCTACGAACGCGCATTGGCCGCTGCGCTGGGTGATGATGCCGATGCCACAATTGGTGGGGATGCGGGACGCCGTTGGCTGGGCGGGACGCCCGCGATGGGCGCTTTGGCAGACAATGCCCTGATCCATTATGTCGATGCACCTCAGGAATTGGCTGCACGCCTATCCCATGTGCGGGTTGTCGAAAAAGACGATGGGGCAGTACTGACACCGGGTGAGCGCGTGGTGACGCTTTCCGGGCAATTGCGCCGCTGGGATGGATTTGCAACCGACGGCGACGGCGCAACGACCGCTGAGCTGCTGGTCCGGGCAAACCGACTGGCGGACCTGAATGCATTGATACCGCCCGCTGAAGCGGCGTTGGCTGAGCAGGCCGAGGCGCTTGCGCAAATGACGGAAAATATCGGCGCCGCGCAAGATGCTGTTCGGGCGGCCGCGGCGGCGCGCGCCGAAACCGAAGGACAATTGCGGCAGGCTTTGCGCGCGGTGGACCAAGCCGAAGATGCGCTGGCCCGGCTTAAATCTGCAAAGGCCGCGTTGCTGGACCGTATGGCGGCCAGCGAACAAGATCTCGCCGAAGCCAAGTCCGAACAAAGCACCGCAGAAGCCGCCCGTGCCGCGTTGCCAGATGGCACGCATCATTCTGACCTCGTCCAGAAGCTCGTCATCGGGAACGAAGCTGCGCGCGAGCTGCTTGCGCGCAATCAGGCGGATTTGTCATCACTCGAACAGCGCATTGCACACATTCGCGAACGACGTGCAGTCGCGCTTGCCGAAATCCGGGGATGGCAAGAACGTGCTGGCGAGGCGGAGCGCCGGATCGCCGACATGAACAAGCGCAGCGCAGATATTGCTGCTGAGCAGGAAGCGATGGAGGGGCAGCCCGATATTCTGGCACGCGAGATTGCGTGCCTGCGCGAAGACAAAGAACAGCTGGCCGAAAAGCTGAATGGCCTTCAAGTCACAGAAAGTGCCTGTGAAAAAACGCTCAGGGAACTGGAAAACGAACTCGCCACCGCTGCAGAAGCGCTCTCCGTTGCCCGAGAAGCCCGCGCTGGCGCCGAAGCACGCGCGGAAAATCAGGAACATCGCCGCGTCGAAATGGGACGGATATCGGGCGAGCGTTTTGAATGCCCACCGCCGGTGCTTCCCGAAAAGCTCGGGTTCGATGAACATGCAATGGAAGATGCGTCGGTGGAGTCCGCGCGGCTTGACCGGCTGCAGAATGAGCGCGAGCGCATTGGGCCGGTAAATCTTATCGCTGCCGATGAACTCGCTGAGCTTGAGGCGCAACAAGGTTCCGGCGCGGCAGAAAGCGAAGAACTGACACTCGCGATTAATCGCCTGCGGGGTTCCATCGGCAGCTTAAATCGCGAAGGCAGGGCGCGCTTGCTCGCTGCCTTTGAGGCAGTCGACGGACATTTCCGCCGGCTCTTCGCAACGCTGTTCAACGGCGGCCAGGCACATCTGGCATTGATCGACAGCGAAGACCCACTTGAGGCGGGGCTTGAGATATTCGCGCAGCCGCCGGGCAAAAAGCTGCAGTCACTTACGCTTTTGTCGGGCGGAGAACAGGCGCTGACTGCGGTGGCACTCATCTTTGGATTGTTCCTCACCAACCCAGCGCCGATATGTGTCCTTGACGAAGTTGACGCTCCGCTGGACGATGCGAATATCGAACGCTTCTGCGATTTGTTGGAGGCGATGACACGCGAAACCGACACACGCTATCTCATCGTCACGCACAACGCCGTCACCATGAGCCGGATGCACCGTCTGTTTGGCGTCACAATGGTCGAACAGGGCATAAGCCGGCTGGTATCGGTTGACCTTGGTGGTGCGGAACAATTACTGGCTGCCGAATGACTTTGCATGGCCCCATCACAAACAGCTTTATTTCGCAGCGCCTTCGGCTGAATTACGTCGATTGGGGCAACCCCGATGCGCCGCCATTGCTTTTGGTCCATGGCGGTCGCGACCATGCCCGCAGTTGGGATTGGGTGGCCGAAGAACTGCGCCACGATTGGCACATTATCGCACCCGACCTACGCGGCCATGGCGATAGCGCATGGTCACCCGACGGCAATTACGAATTGTCTGCCTTTGTGTATGATCTGGCGCAGCTGATCCATCAGCTTAACCTTGCCCCTGTCACCATCATAGCGCATTCAATGGGTGGCAATATCGTCACGCGCTATGCTGGAATCTACCCAGAAAATGTCCGCAAGATGGTCAATATTGAGGGGCTAGGTCCATCACCAAAAGTGCTGGCGGAACGGGATGCAATCGGAATCCAGAAACGTTTCCGGGAGTGGATTGAGGACAAACGCAACGCAGCTGGCCGTACCCCGAAACGCTATCCCAATATTGAAGCAGCCTATGAACGGATGAAGGCTGAAAACAGCTATCTAACCGACGAACAGGCGCGCCATCTGACGGTGCACGGCATCAGCCGAAACGAGGATGGCAGCTGGAGCTGGAAGTTCGACAATTACCTCAACATTTGGGCGATATTCGACATGCCGCGCGAAGATTTGCTCGCAATCTGGCAGTCCATCACCTGTCCGATGTTGATGATGTATGGTGCGGACAGTTGGGCGTCAAATCCCGAAAAAGACGGCCGCATCGCGCATTTTCCAACGGCAAAAGTCGTCGAATATGAAAATGCCGGCCATTGGTTGCATCATGACCAGTTTGACCGCTTCATGGCCGACGTAAAGGCGTTCCTCTAATCGAACATCGCGCGCAAGGCGGCAATGGTGTCGGCCTCTTCGGCAGGCTTGTCCCTACGCAAACGCGAGATACGCGGGAACCGCATTGCCACGCCTGATTTGTGCCGCTTGGATACGTGCACGGCGTCAAACGCGACCTCAAGCACCAGCGACTTTTCCACTTCGCGGACCGGGCCGAAACGGGCAACGGTGTTATTGCGGACAAAGCGGTCGAGCCATTTCAGTTCTTCATCGTTGA
Source organism: Sphingomonadaceae bacterium PASS1 (assembly GCA_002255985.1). GTDB lineage: Bacteria > Pseudomonadota > Alphaproteobacteria > Sphingomonadales > Sphingomonadaceae > Sphingorhabdus_B. The sequence goes on along the minus strand of NKIR01000001.1, from coordinate 37,995 downwards.
ACCCTGAATAGGCCTTTCCAACCGGCAACAAATTGCCGTCTTCGGTCCAGCAACCAAAAGTGTAGTCTGAGTAATATGAGGAGCGTTTTCCACTCCCCCGCTGCGCATACATCATCACGCAATCGGCCACGAGTGGTTCGCGTTTCCACTTGTACCACAGCCCGACTTTACGCCCCGCCTGATAGGGAGAATCGCGCCGCTTGAGCATCACGCCCTCAATTGCGGCTTCGCGCGCAGCGGCACGGATTTCGGCCAGATGCTCGAAATCGCGCGCTTCGATGACAGCAGATAAATCAAACCGCGCGGGGTCCAAATTGGCCGTGAACATTTCCAGCCGGTCGCGCCGCGCGGTCCATGACTGACTGCGCAAATCTTCCGCACCTTCGAACAATATGTCGTACAGGCGGACAAACACCGGATATTCCGCCTGCATGGCTGCGGTGACATTCTTGCGGCCCAGTCGTTGCTGCAACGCATTGAAGCTGGCGGCCTCGCCGCCCTGCACTTCCCCGCGCACCAGCAATTCGCCGTCGACCACGCCAATGCCTTTGAATGCCGCCGCTATCTCGGGGAACGACCCAGTCACCTCATCGCCGCCACGGCTGAATAAACGGGTTTCGCCGCCCGTCGACGCAATCTGGATACGAATGCCATCCCATTTCCACTCGGCGACAAATTCATCGAGATGTACGCTTGCGTCCTCAAGCGGGTGCGCGAGCATGAAGGGACGAAAAAACGCGCTGTCGGCGGGATCAGGTCTTTCAGTCCGCCCTTCGCCCCACGCAAAAAGCTCGGTGTATGGCGGGCGAAGCGCGTGCCACACCTCCTCAACATCATCGACCGAAACGCCAAAGGCTTGCCCGAAAGCGGTCTTGGCGAGCCGCGCAGATATGCCAACCCGCATACCGCCCGTTGCAAGCTTCAGCAGCGCATAACGGCCATTGGCATCCAACCGGTCCATCAATTCCGCCAACACCGCTGGAGCGCGCGCCCGGCTGGTGCTGTTCAGCAAGTCGATGACTTCAGACACAGTGGGTGCGACATCGCCGCCGCTCTTATCTGGCCACATCAGCGCGACAGTTTCGGCGGTATCGCCAACATAATCGCGGCTCATGCGGAACAGCATGGGGTCGAAACGTTCCTCTGCCATCGCGCGAATGGCCGCAGCTTTGACGGTGGCAATGTTCAACGTTCCGGCAAGTGCCGCCAAAGCCCAACCGCGATCGGGGTCAGGCGTTATACGCAGGTAATCGGCGATCAGCCGGATCTTTAAATCGCGCGATCGGGTGTAGATCAAGCCATCGATGAGCGCGGCAAAAGCTTGCATCAGCCCTCGTCCTCATCTTCGCGGCCAATCAGATCAAGCGCGCGGGCCTTTAACTGGTGCAGCTCACACCACCGACCCAGCGCATCGGTGCGGCCATGGGTAATCCAGGTTTCTGACGGGCGCAGTTCAAGAAGCGTATCGGTCAATTCGTTCCAGTCGGCATGGTCCGAAATGACCAGAGGCAGTTCGACATTGCGCTGTCGTGCGCGCTGCCGCACGCGCATCCATCCTGATGCCATGGCGGTTATGGGTTCCGGCAGGCGCCGTGCCCAACGGTCATTCATCGCAGACGGCGGCGCTATAACAATCGCGCCTTTCAATTCCGATTTGGCAAGGCCAGTTGCCATAATGAGTTCGCCCAGCGGCACATTGTGCGCGGCGTATAGTTCGCACATCTTCTGCATCGCGCCATGGATATAGATCGGGGCGTCGTAACCCGCCCTGCGCAGCTCAGCGATGACGCGCTGCGCCTTGCCCAGTGCATAGGCGCCCACAACAATGCAGCCATCGACATTGGCCGCGCGGGCGGCCAGCAATTTGGCGATCTCGTCTTCAATCGGCGGATGCTTGAACACCGGAAGGCCAAAGGTGGCTTCAGTAATCAAAACATCGCAGGCAACGGGTTCAAACGGGGTGCATGTCGGGTCAAAGCGCCGCTTATAATCGCCGGTCACCACAACCCGCTCGCCGGCATGTTCAAGCAATATCTGCGCCGATCCAAGCACATGGCCCGCGGGGTGAAAGCTTATTTTCACACCGCCATGTTCGAACCCGTCGCCATAAGGAACTGGCGTGCCCATTTCGGTTCCATATCGCAGTGCCATGATCGTAAGCGTTTCAGGCGTCGCCCATACCGCGCCGTGACCGCTGCGTGCATGGTCCGCATGGCCATGGGTGACAAGCGCGCGTTCGGCAGGACGCGACGGGTCAATCCACATATCTGCAGGCTTCACATAGATGCCATGCGCGTGCGGCTCTATCCAATGTTGGGCGGCGGTTCGGGAGATGTCGGCTGTCCTTTTCTGGATCAGAATATGGGCAGTGGCAGGTGCGATGTAAACCGCATGTGGCAGCGAAAGTTCACGGCAGCAGCCCGCGCACGCCGCAACTTCGTCGCGGACCTATCGAAAGCCCGCGAAACTATCGATGCCCGTCAGATGGCGTCGACGTAAAACAGCAAACAGGTTTCGGGATGCGCGTGGGGCAGTTGCAGCCCGCCGTGCATCAACGCGGCACCGCTAAACGTCGCGCCCTCCTGATTTAGCCCAAGCATCTCGATTGCCAACGGTCCCTTAATGGCTTGCCAGATTGTCGGCCAGATCAGCTTTACCAGATAATTTCGGTCCGGGTCCAAGCCAGCAAATCTTAAGCGTTCAGGCAAAACCTGCGGATCGCTTAAGACATAAGCGACGGAATACAGCGCTTCGGAACGGTCACGCGCGACCACGCCGCTTGCGATGATCTGCGGTGCCGTATCGATCCGGACCAAATCGCCATCATGCAGCAACGCACGGTGGCGCTTATGCAAGGTGATGGCAGACTTTAGCGTGTCGAGGTCACCCTGCCGTTCGGTCAACAGGTTTAGTTCAAGCCCCATATGCCCCATCAATGCGGTCGCGGCGCGCATGTCCATCGACAGCCTGCGTCCACTCACATGGCATCGCGCAGGTCCAACATGGCAGCCCATCACTTCGGGCGGCAGGAAAAAGCTTGCGCCGCGTTGGATATATTGCCGGTCAAGTGCATCATTGCTGTCGGAGGTCCAGACCCGGTCACTATGCGCCAGCACACCCATATCGGCACGCGCACCGCCCGATGAACAGCTTTCAATTTCGACATCAGGATGCGCGGCGCGAACACGATCCAGCAGCGCGTAAACCGCGTTTACCTGTGCGAACGCCTTCGCATTGCCGGATGCACCGCCCGGATGGCTCAAATCGCGGTTCATATCCCATTTGATGTAGCTTATATCGTGATCGCGCAGCACCGCATCGATTGCGTGGAATATATAGTCCGCAACCTCGGTCCGGCTGATGTCCAGCGCAAGTTGCGACCGGTACGGCACCTGATCTACGCCCTCGACACCCAGCACCCAATCGGGATGTGCGCGATATAGTTCGCTGTCGGGGTTGACCATTTCGGGTTCAAACCAAAGCCCGAATTCCATGCCCAGCGACGTCACATGATCAACCAATGGCTTTAGGCCGTCGTGGTACATATCGACGGACACAGTCCAATCGCCAAGCCCGGCGCGGTCATGCCGCCTGCCCCCGAACCATCCGTCATCCAGAACAAAGCGTTCAACGCCAATGTCCGCGGCGCGGGTTGCCAGTTCTTTCAGCTTCTCGACATCATGGTCGAAATACACCGCTTCCCACGTGTTATAATGCACCGGCCGCGGCTTGGCGCGCATGGCTGGCCGCAGCAATTTTGTGCGAACATGTGCATGGAATTTGCGGCTCAGCGCGCTGAACCCATCCGCACTATATGCAGCAACTATCTCGGGGCTCGCGAATGTTTCACCCGGTGCCAACCGAACCTCACCGGGGAACAAAAGCGCACCAAGGCTGGTCAACACGCGTCCATCGGTCAGCGTGTCCACACGCAGGCGATGGTTCCCGCTCCATGCCAAGTGGAAGCCATAAGCTTCGCCCGCACTTTCGTTCGTGCCGGGCGTCGCCAATAGCATGGCGGGGTAACTGAAATGCGAGGTGCGGCCGCTGCGGTTTTCCCGCAGATATGTTCCCGCGCTGCGCTTCACCCGATCTTGTGTAAATTCCTGAGTCCAGCGACCGGTAAATCCGATAATCTCGGTCATGTGCTGAGGCACAGGCAGGCAGGCCGTCATCACTTCAGTCACATCGAGCGCCGCCGCGCCATAATTGGTCAAATCCGTGCGGATACGCAGAACGCCCGAAGCAGGATCAAAATCAATGTCATATGCGAGCCCAAGCCGCGTGCGTTCATCACGGCATATGATTTTCGCGCCATGCGGCCTCCTTTCGACTTTGCCGACGTCGAAAAGGCTGCACCAATCTTTGCCCGCCCGATGGGCAGCAAAGCCCTGCATCATTGGGTGGCCAAGACCGGCCTCCATTGCCAAGGACAGCGGCAGCGCAACATCCGCGACGCCGTGCATGCCCTGCCGAAAAAACAGGCTTTCCAGCTGCGCCGCATCGACATTTTCGGGCAATGCCGCGCCCCAATAGATCACCGACGGCGGCGCGCCCTTGGCGCAGGCCAATATCAATGTCGCGTCCGGGGCATCAAATCGCAAATGGTCCAACTCATGCTCCCCAGAAATTCCGTTGGCCGTCGCGACCCATTTGTTACTTTGTGTTTTGTATATAGCCGTTTAACCGGCATATTATCAAAAAAGCAAAAGCACAGCTTTGCAACGAAAATCATCGGGGGGATGGATGTTCGAGACAACCAAAAGCGCGGCGCAAATTGGCATATTTGTTTCGCTCACCATGCTCATCGCCATCCTCACATACTGGAAAGTGCACGGCAAGGGTGCCGAGCGGACGCAGGACGCAGGTTCCACCAAAGAGGTTTTCCTTGCGGGCGGCGGTCTCACATGGCTGTTTGTCTCGGGCTCGATTACGCTGACCAACCTGTCGACCGAACAACTGGTCGGCATGAACGGCAACCAGATGCTGCTGCTGGCGTGGTGGGAGATTTCGGGTTTCGTTGGCCTGCTGATTTTAGCTTATGTTTTTGTACCGATTTATTACCGCAACAATTGCACCACAGTGACAGAATTGTTGGAACGCCGATACAAGGGCGGCAGCATACGTACCGTGATTTCGGCGCTGTTTCTGCTGGGCAATATCCTGATCTACCTTCCCGCTGCGCTCTATTCGGGCAGTCTGTTTTTGAAATCGATGTTCGGCGTCGATTGGTCGCTGATCTGGTTTGCCGCACCGATGGCGATTATCGCCGCCATGTACACCATCACTGGCGGATTACGCGCAGTCGCGGTTATGGACACCTATTCAGGCATCGGCGTGCTGGCGATTGCGTTTTTGGTGGTCATATTGGCGCTCGCTGCGGTCGGCTTTGACCTGTCCACTGTGCCTGCCGAACGCACATCGATGATTGGCAGTATCGATTCCCCCATCCCGTTCCACACATTGTTCACGGGCATGATTTTCATCCAGATATTCTATTGGTCGACCAATCAGAATATCACCCAAAAGGCGATGACCGCGCCGACCGTCAAGGAAGCGCAAAAGGGCGTGCTCGCCGCCGCCATTGTCCGCATCCTCATTATCCCCGCCATCGTCGTCATTCCGGGCGTGGTTGCCTATAAGCTGTTCGGTAGCTTGGGCGATGCGGCGTATGGAAAGCTTGTGGCGCATGTGTTGCCCGGTTGGATGTCGGGCGCGTTTGCCGCCATGATGATGGCCGCCGTTATCGCGCACACCAGCGCCATATTGAACAGTTCGGTGGCGTTATACGCGGTCGATTTTCACGACAAATTCATCCGCCCTGTTGCCAACCACTGGCGGCTTGCGGCGATTGTGTCGATTATTCTGACGGTCACTTCGGTCCTGCTGGTTCCGGTCTATGAAAATGCAAAAAGCATCATCAACCTGTTGCAGCAGCTCAACGGCCTGTCTTCAATGCCGATCCTATCGGCATTCATTACCGGGCTGCTGTTCCGGAATATGGATGCACGGGCGGCGATTGCCGGACTGGTTTGGGGCGTTGCGCTTTATGCGTTCCACAATTTCATTTTGTACGTGCCCGACACGCTTTATGCCGGCGAAACATTTTACCAGCATATAGGAATCGGCTGGCTGCATTATATCGACGTCATGGCTATTGTCCTTGTGACCTGTGTGTTGACCGCATTGACGGTGAACCGCATCATCTTTGGCAATCGGGCCGTGTTTATCTGGAGCAAGGAAGGACGCCGGCTTTCGGCGATTGAGGCATGAGCGAATATATCATTGTTATCGACGAAGGCACGACATCAACCCGGGCCGTTCTGTTTACCGCCGACGGAACTGCCGTGGATAGCTGCCAGCGCCCGCTGACCCAGCATTATCCGGCGCCGGGCCTTGTGGAGCATGATGCCGAGGAAATTTGGAAGCTGACGCTTGAATGCGCGCAGACCATCATTGCAAAAGCAGGCGGTGCGTATCGCATTGCCAGCATTGGTATCACCAACCAGCGCGAGACGATTGTATTCTGGGACAAGCGCACGGGCAAGCCGCTTGCCCCTGCGATTGTATGGCAGGACCGCCGCACCGCAGACATATGCGCGGCGTTGAAGGAACAGGGCGAAGAACCCGTTGTTCAGGCCAAAACCGGCCTATTACTCGATCCCTATTTCTCTGGCTCCAAAATCGGCTGGGCCTTGGAAAACTGGCCGCAGCTAAAGGATGCTGGCGCGCATCTCGCGGTTGGCACGGTCGAAAGCTATCTTGTATTTCGCCTGACGGGTGGCGGCCATATCACCGATGCAACCAACGCATCGCGCACAGCGTTGATGGCGATTGGCAGCGGCGGATGGGACGATGGCCTTACCGACCTGTTCGGCGTACCGCGCGACATATTGCCCGAAATAACCGACTGCGCAGGCGATCTTGGCACGACATTGCCGGAGCATTTTGGCGGACCAATCCGCATTGCAGGGATGGCGGGAGACCAGCAAGCCGCCACCATCGGCCAAGGCTGCTTCGCCGTTGGCCAGACCAAGGCGACATTTGGCACGGGCGCGTTTGTGCTTACACAAACCGGCACGACATTGCGCCAATCACGCAACCGTCTGCTGTCGACCATATTGTATCAATTGGGTGGCGAGCGGCATTACGCACTGGAAGGATCGGTGTTTGTGGCGGGAAGCCGCGTCCAATGGCTGCGCGATGATCTGGGGCTTATTGCGCACGCGGCGGACACCGAAACACTGGCGCGCAGCGTTACCGACAATGGCGGCGTATATCTTGTACCGGCGCTGTCCGGCCTTGGCGCGCCACACTGGCGCCCCGATGCGAGAGCCAGCATCAGCGGCCTCAGTTTCTCGGCGACCAAGGCGCACGTCGCCCGCGCCGCGCTAGAGGCGATGGCCCACCAGACCCATGACTTGAAAACAGCATTCGCTGCGGACGGTGCCGATTGGGCGGAACTGCGCATTGATGGCGGCATGGTTGCCAATGACTGGATGGCACAAGACCTCGCCGACATGCTTGCCATAGATGTCGAACGTCCGGCCTTTGTCGAAACGACGGCACTTGGCGCCGCAATGCTCGCCGCCGTTGGATGCGGAATTTATAAGTCGCTGGAAGATGCCGCTGTCATGCGCGGCGGCGTGCAGCGCTTTATTCCCAATATGGAAAAGGATGCACGCGACGCGCGCCTTTCAGGGTGGTCAAACGCCCTTGCGCGTGTTCTTCAATAATCCAAATTTGCGAATGGCAGACATCCGTTCGCCGTGAGGGCGGAAACCGCCGCTTCGTCTCAGTTTACGACATCTTAACCATCTGACTGCAATGTACAGCCGCCCATGTGGCGAACGACATCGACAGGACCAAAAGATGGATAATTTGCGCGGATTTGAACCGTTTGGATCGGACCTTGATGCTGATTTGCCCGCTTACACCATCTATGAGGACGAAGACGCAGCAATCGAGCCGCCGCCATTCATATCTGGCGACGAACGCCGGATGCAGGTCCGCGCGTATAATTTTTGGACGTCGCAACTGCACGACAAAAATTACCCAAGCATCGAAGAGCTCGATCCATCGGCCGTCGAAGATTTCCGCGACTATAGCGTTCTTCTCAATTTTACGTCGGGCATCGAAAATCCGTCCATTGACTATCTTGGCGATAAATTGCGCGCTGAATGCGGCTTAAACGCTGGCATTACCTATCTGGATGAAGTGCCCCGCCGCTCGCTCCTGTCGCGCATTACCGACCATTATCTTCAAATCATTGCGAACCGCGCGCCCATCGGTTTCGAAGCGGAGTTTGTGAACGATAGCGGTAATGTCCTAATGTACCGCGGTATTTTGCTGCCCTATTCGACGGACGACGACACGATCGATTTCATCTACGGCGTCATCAACTGGAAAGAAGCCGCGCCTTTAGACATTAGTGGGCCGTTGCAGACCGAAGTTGAACACGCGCTCGCAGCATTGCCGTCGCGACAGGAGCATGTCCCTATCTGGACAAACGGCCCGATGGCGGAGCAGCTTGACGATGCAGCGCCGTGTGATGACGTTCAAAGCGATGAACCCTATCTGCTGCAGACGATAGCACCCGATGAAAATGCAAGCCTTGCCGACTGGCTGGATGCCGCACGGCAATGTGCAGAACAGGCGCGCGATGCGGATCTTCGGACGCGCGATGCGTTGTATCAGGCGATTGGACGCGCGTACGACTTTGCCTTGATTGCCGCCAATCACCCTGCCGATTATGCAGAACTGCTTCATGATGCAGGCCTGAAAGCACAGGAACGCGCGCCATTTACGCCAATCGTTAAGCTGGTTTTTGGCGCAGACTATGACAAGACCCGCGTAACCGAATTTGCCACAGCGCTTCAATTTGCGCAGCGCAATGCCGTTCCGATGGGAACGTTCGCCACTATTCTCGCTGGCTTTGACGGCGGCTTGAAAGCCATTGTCGCCGCCGAACGTCGCGCCAAGAAAATCGCTGCAGGCGTCGATCCGGCCACGACGGCAACCGATGACCCCCGTGCGCGTTTGCGATCGGCGCGCAAGCGTGACCTCAGCGAATTTGTGGGCGCAGGCGACGAATTTGTTCTGCTCGTTGCCCGCCGCGATGCCGATGGCAGCGTTGCGATTGTCGGCTCGGTCCAAGGCGACGCCATATTCACCGAAAAGGCATTGCGTAAAGCCGACGTCTGACTTGTTTCGCAGGGCATTAATGCTTAACGCGTTGGTCAGATGACTGACGCCCTTGCCCTCGATTATGCCCAACGCCTGATTTCCTGCGAAAGCGTGACACCAGCGCAAGGCGCCGTATTTGACGCGCTGGAGGACATGCTGAAGCCGTTGGGCTTTCGCGTTGACCGTTTTGTATCGGGCAGTAGTGACGACAATCCAGCGCACGGTGCGCCTGTCGAAAACCTGTTTGCCGTTCGCGAATCCGGCGGGCGTCACTTTGCCTTTGCCGGACATCTTGATGTCGTGCCGCCGGGCGCTGGCTGGGCAAGCGACCCTTTCGTTCCGCAGATAAAGGGCGATTTGCTTCACGGGCGCGGCGCAGTCGATATGAAGGGCAGCATCGCGGCATTTGTCGCGGCATTGCACGAGATCCCCGCTGGCGCAGGAACAATCAGCCTTATCATTACGGGCGATGAAGAAGGGCCAGCGATTTACGGCACTCGCGCCTTAATCGATCATATGCAATCGCTGGGCACGATCCCCGATGCCTGCCTTGTCGGCGAACCCACCAGCGTGAACCGGCTTGGCGACATGATGAAAATCGGACGGCGCGGGTCCGTGAATATGTGGATTTCGGTTGCAGGAACGCAGGGCCATGTCGCCTATCCGCATTTGGCCGATAACCCCATCCCAAAGCTCGTGGCGATATTGTCCGAGATCGAAGCGATTTCGCTCGATGCAGGCACTGACTGGTTCCAGCCAAGCAATATTGAGGTCACGGACCTGGCTGTCGGCAATAAAGCGACCAACGTCATTCCGGCACAGGCAGAGGCCAGATTGTCGATCCGGTTCAACGACCTGCAAAGCGGCGAGGCGCTTGTTGCGCGGATGCAAGAGCTTGTCGAAAAGGGCGGTGGCAACCTCACCGCCATGATTTCGGGCGAGGCGTTCCTGACCCCGCCGGGCGAACTGTCGGCAGCCATTTCGGAGGCTGTTGAGGCCGTGATGGGCATTACGCCCGAACCATCGACCACGGGCGGAACTTCCGATGCGCGGTTCCTGACGAAAATCTGTCCCGTCGTTGAATTCGGGCTGTGCAACGCAACAATGCATAAGTTGGACGAAGCGGTGGCCATTGCGGACCTGACCGCGCTCACGGAAATCTACCGGCGGGTCGCGATCCGGATACTTGGCAGCTAGCTTTTCAGCATAATATACAGCGCGCCTGCCCCGCCATGCCGGGGGTGCGCGTTGCGGACCGCAGAGATACTCCGCGCGTGTCGTGAGGCCGCCAGCCAATCGCGGACAACGGCGGCAATCGCGCCCCTGCCCTGCCCACTCGCGCGATCATGCGCGCGTTGCTTGCCCGTCACCAAAAGGACGACCTTCATCCTTTGCGCTATCGCCTGTTCAAGTGCGCCATCCAGTCGCGCATAGGCACCCGACAATGACGCGTCATGCAAATCCACGCTCACATCGGGCATGATGCTGCCGCGCGTGATCCGTCGGTCCCAATGGCCATCCAGATTGTGCGGAACAGGTTTACTCATGCTTTGCGGTGCCGGAGCAATCTTCGCAGGTTCGGTGCGTATTGGCTTCGGCTTGACATTCAGATGCTTGGCCAAGAGCGCTTTGTCCGATGCTGCCGCAAAGACAGGCTGCGCCTTTGGTTTGGTTGCGTGCATTGGGCTGACGGTGGCGACAACTTTCTCCCACAGTGCCTTTTCATTGCTGTCCAAATGCCGCGCCATGGCGAATTTATAGTCCGAGCCGGGTGACTGCCGCCTTGGGTAAGAAAATCAGCGCCGCGCCGCGTGCCGCCATACCGCCAGCGATGGCACGTGCACGGTCACCGGCACCCCAAAATGTATCAATCCGGTTTGCGCCCTTGATCGCGCCGCCCGTATCTTGGGCAACCCAGATGCCGTTCGGTTCGGCACGATCCATCGACAGCCACAGTGGCGCACCCAGCGGGATAAACCTGGCGTCGACCGCGACGCTTGCCTCGCCCACAACAGGATAGCCCATTGCGCCAAGCGGTCCAGCGCCGGTCAGTTCACGGAAAAACACAAAGCTTTTATTTTCCTGCATGACTTTGCGGCCCTCGTCAGGATTGGCACGCAAATAGGCGACAATGCCCTGCATCGAACCATCGGTGATGAGGCCGCGATCTTTCATCAACCGGCCAATGCCGGTGTAGCCACGCCCGTTTTGGCTTTCATAGCCAATACGCATAACGCCGCCATCGGGCAGCTTTAACCGTCCAGACCCCTGAATTTGCAGGAAGAAGAATTCGATCGCATCATTTGCATACGCGATTTCAAGGCCGCGACCCGTCAAAGAGCCACCTTCAATCGCGGCACGGTCATCATATTGCACCAATTTGGTGCCGTTGACTTTGCCGCGGATGCTCTTGCCCTTTAAATCATCAGAGAACAGCCCAAGGTCGACATCAATCAAGTCGGATGGTCGTTTGTAGACCGGCACTTCACAACCCGACTGCCGCGTGCGGCAACCCGCAATTTCGGGTTCATAATAGCCTGTGGCGAACGCTTTACCGTCACCGACTTGTACCGCGTCCATATGTGCCGCGAAGAAGGATATCGCGTCACCCGTCCATGTTTTTACTGCGTCACAAGCGGGAATCCAATCGGCACCTTGGGTAAGGCCACTGCTGTCATTCCGTCGGACCAGACCGGGACAGCTCGTCCGGAAACTATCCATGGCAAGTGTTGCCTTGCGCGCATCGACCTGCAGAGATCGAATTTCTGGCCCACGCACGACGCCTAAGCTCGCCGCCGTCGTGCCGTCACCGGTTTGCACGGGCGCAGCAAGCGTTGCCTCGGGCGTGGATGGAATGGGCTTGGCTGCCTTTTCCGGCAAACGGGTGTCAGGCGATGGACGTGATGCACCCGTCGATGCGGTTGGTACACCATTGGGAATGAAGCCACCCGAACAAGCGGACAGGGTAAGAGCGGATAAGCCTAAGGCAAAAAGGGCGCGTTTCATCGCGCGGGTGAATCAGACCGAGTCGGTTTCGTCAAGCTTCCAGTTGCGGCCGCCTGACTTAACATCGCGCATAAACGTCCAGATATCATGCGTTTCGACAGCGTCGGTCATCGAACCACCAATGATGTTCCCATCGGCATCCTTCACCATCGCAGCGATGTCGGCATCAAACCGAACCGAAACGCGTGCCATTGGATGGTCGTAGCTTGCATCCACAACACGCACTTCATCAATACGCACCAATCGGTTGGCCAATGTCTCTCCGCGCGCTTCGCGACCATCAATGGCTTCGACAAAGCTATCAAAAACATCGTCATCGCATAGGAAACGCAGCGCTTCCTTGTCACCGCGCCAATAGGCCTCAAGCACCATTTTGTAGGCGGATTTCGATCCCTCGACGAACAAGCCAAGATCAAAGCTCCGGTCCGCATTGGCAATTGCCTTGATACCGCTTTGCGCAGCCGTGTCGGCATTCGAAATATCATTCGCTGGAATTGGCGCCGCGGCATCACTGCCTGCCAACGGCTGACGCAACATAGGCTGTGCAGTCGTTTCGATCGGACGGCGCGCAATGGGTTCCTGTTCGTGACCCGTGCGTTTACCAAGCACCGAGTAAAGCCGAAGGCCAAGGAACGCTGCAACAAGAGCAAGCAATACAATAGTGAAAGTCACAACGCCTCCATGCGCCAAATAAGTCCGGCATATAATAACGGCTGCATGGAATAACTCCCATCTAGCTCCGCCTCAATACCATATAAGCACTAATGTTACGGGTTTCAAAGGGCTTCACCCAAAGAAAAATGCGGCTCGCCGCATGTGCAACAATGATTGCCCTTTGTCGGTCACCCTGCTAGGCGCGACGGCCATTAGGGGTCGCCATTTGGCGTTCATGACAATCAATAGGAAAGCACGACATCACATGGCTGACGAAGCAGGCACCATCGTTTCCGAAAATGTAAAAGCTAATGGCGCAGATACCGCACCTGCGGTGGGTATGTTGAACCAGTATATCAAGGACTTGTCGGTAGAGAACCCACATGCTCCGCATAGCTTTAACTGGGAAGTGACCCCGGAAATCGACGTCCAGGTAAACATTCATGCCAACGCCATCACCGACGAAGTGCACGAAGTTGCCTTGAAGGTGGCAGTCAAAGCCGAAAGCGAAAATGGTGTCCATTTCTCGGTCGAGCTGGATTACGGAACGCTGTTTGGTCTGCGTAATGTTAGCGAAGAACAAGCGCACCCTTTCCTTTTCGGTGAAGCGCCGCGTTTGATGTTCCCATTCGCACGCCGGATTGTTGCCGATGCTGTTCGCGATGCAGGCTATCCACCGCTCGTTCTCGAACCGATCGATTTCAACGCATTGTATATCCAGCAGCTCACGCAAGCACAGCAGATGGCAGAAACGCAGCCTGCAGGCGAAGCCTGAAGCCGTAGGTACCAGGTGAACATATGAGCCTGGTTCGAAACAGCATTACCATTGGGGGGCTGACTTTGGTCAGCCGCGTGCTTGGTCTTGTGCGCGATATGTTGATGGCGCGCTACGTCGGTGCAGGCCTTGCATCCGACGCGTTTCTGATTGCGTGGCGGCTGCCCAACCTGTTTCGTGCATTGTTCGCCGAAGGCGCATTCGCAGCGGTTTTTGTACCTCTGTTCAACAAGAAGATGACCGAGGCTGAACGCGAAAAGGCGGAAACGGGCCTCACCGCGGCGCGCACATTCGCTAGCCAAGTGCTGTCGGTGCTATTCCCGTTTTTGGTGCTGTTCATGGGCGTGATGATGCTAGCGGCGGGGCCGGTCGTCTGGGCCATGACAGGCGGTTTTCCCGATGGTGGGCCGGAGAAATTTGCGCTCGCACGTCATCTGACGATTATCACCTTTCCTTATCTCGCGCTCATCTCGTTGGTGTCGCTGCTTGGTGGAATATTGAATTCGCTGAACCGTTTTTGGGTCAATGCCGCCGCGCCGATATTGCTGAATATCTGCATGATTATCGCGCTGGTTTTCTTCCGTGGTGACAGCGAAGTTGAAACGGCGGTCACGCAGGCTATCGCCGTGACCGTGTCTGGCGCGCTCCAATTGCTTTGGCTGATGTGGGCGTGCCATCGCGCAGGGGTTAGCCTGAAGCTTGGATTACCGCGCCTAACGCCCGACGTAAAACTGATGCTCGCATTGATTGCGCCAGCCGCGATTGGCCAAGGCGCCATTCAATTCAACCTTCTTATCTCAACGTCGCTCGCGGCGCGGTTCTTGCCAGAAGGGTCGGTATCATGGCTATATTATGCAGACCGCTTGAACCAGCTGCCGTTGGGTTTGATTGGCATCGCGATTGGTACAGCGATCCTGCCTGCGCTTTCGCGGCAAATCGCGGGCGCCGATAGCAAGGCAGCGTCCGACACGCAAAATCGAGCCGTCGAGCTTGCGTTGTTCTTTGCGATGCCCGCAACGGCGGCTCTGATCGTTTCGGCGATACCAATCGTTCATGGCATATTTGAACATGGCGCATTCACGGCGGCCGACACGCGGGGGACGGCCGCGGTCCTGATGGCCTTCTCCGCCGGCGTGCCGGCTTATGTCCTCATCAAGGTGCTGACGCCTGGATTTTACGCGCGTAGCGACACCAAAACGCCGCTTCGGTTGGCGCTTTGGTCGATGTTGGTGAACCTCATCGGCAACCTCATTCTTATTTGGCCGCTCGCACATATCGGCGTTGGCGTTGCGACTGCGATATCCGCTTGGGTCAATGTCGCCTTGCTGTGGTTCACCTTGCGCAAACGCGGGCATATCGCGGTCGATGCGCGGCTCAAGCAAAAGGCGTGGCGCATTGTTCTGGCAGCAGCATTGATGGGCATCGCCCTGTTTTTCGGCAATGAAATCATTGAAGACCAATTGGGCATGGGATTGTGGCGACGCATCGCTGTGCTGTCGGTTCTCGTCAGCGCTGGCGGCGCTGTATATGCGCTGGCCATATTGCTTTTCGGCGCTTACCGAATTCAAGAACTTAAATCCCTGTTCCGCCGGCGTGCAGCATCGCCCGCGGCCAATACAAGCGAGTAATAATCATGCGCGTCGTTTCTGGCATTCAACCCACCGGCAATCTGCATTTGGGCAATTATCTAGGCGCGATCCGCAACTGGGTAAAAATGCAGGATGAAATGGAATGCCTGTATTTCCTTGCCGATTTGCACGCGATTTCCATGCCGCATGTTCCCGCCGAATTGACCGCGAACACCCGCGAGATGGCCGCGGCCTTGCTCGCGTGCGGACTGGACACCGACAAGGCGATATTGTTCAACCAAGCGCAGGTTCCTGCCCATGCCGAGCTACAGTGGTTGTTGACGGGCACAGCGCGCATGGGTTGGCTGAACCGGATGACGCAGTTCAAGGACAAGTCAGGCAAGAACCGCGAAGGCGCAAGCATTGCGCTATTCACTTACCCCGTCCTTCAGGCAGCAGACGTCCTATTGTATCAGGCGACACATGTTCCGGTCGGCGAAGACCAAAAGCAGCATTTGGAACTTGCGCGCGACATTGCCCAGAAATTCAACACGGACTTCGGAAACGGCACCGATATCTTCACCTTGCCCGATCCCATCATTCCCAAAGAAACCGCGCGCATCATGTCCCTGCGCGACGGCAGTTCAAAAATGTCGAAGTCGGATCCAAGCGATATGAGCCGGATCAACCTGATCGACGATGCCGATACCATCCTGAGCAAAATCAAGAAGGCCAAGACCGATCCGGAACCGCTTCCGTCAGAGCCTGCGGGCCTTGAAGGCCGCCCCGAAGCAAAAAATCTTGTGGGTATTTATGCCGCCTTTGCCGAAGAGACTGTCGAGGCAACACTATCGCGCTTTGGCGGTCAGGGCTTTGGCGCATTCAAACCGGCATTGGCCGAAATAGTCATTGAACATCTGCGCCCCATTTCGGAGCGCTTCGCTGTTCTGAAGGATGACCACGAGCAAATAGACGCTGCGCTTGCCAAGGGGGCAGCGAAAGCGCGTGAACTTGGCGGGCCGACATTGAAGGCAGCCTACACTGCGCTTGGTCTCCTGCGCTAAATTGTGCTGTGGTACCGTTCAACCACAGTTCAGCGAAACTATCCTAAACAAAACGCGTTATGTTATAGACGGCGATTGGTCGCTGCTTTGAGGATTTGAAATGATGAAAAAAGTCGTAACTTTTCTTGCCCCCATAGCATTGCTGGCACTTGGTGCCTGTGCAACCCCGTTTAACGCCGACGTCTCGCGGTTTCAGGAACTGCCAGCGCCGCAGGGGCAGACCTTTGTTATTCGCGCTGCCAACCCTGACAATGCAGGCGGCATTGAATTTGGCCAATATGCCGCTTTGGTGGCAAGTGAGCTTCAGGAAATTGGTTATGTGCCCGCGACTGGCGCAAATGCAGATATGACTGTCTCGCTCGATTATGCGGTCGATCAGGGCAAGGAACGCGACATCGTTCGCCAAGATCCGTTTTATGATCCCTATTGGGGCTTTGGTAGCTTTTACCGGCCCTATGTCGTGCGCACCCGTCGCGGCGCGCGTTACGTCGTCGGCTATTATGATCCATTTTTGTATAGCGGCTTCAACCGCCCCTATGAAATCGATAGCTTCACAGTATTCACTGCCAATCTCGATATGAAGATTGACCGTAATGGCGACGGCAAGCGTTTGTTTGAAGGCAAGGCGGAAGCCAAGTCACGGTCAAACAAGCTGCCTTATCTGGTGTCAAATCTGGTTGAGGCGATGTTTACCGGATTCCCCGGCAATGGCGGCGAAACAGTCCGTATCTCGGTTGCGCCAGAGGAAAAGCGCTAACCCTCTACACTAAGCACTTCGCAAAATCGGCCAAGGTTGCGGATCAGACCCCGCAACTCAACTCAGTTTTGCCATAGACCGCGCCCTCACCGCGGGTACCGGATATCGCCGCATAGAGTTCAGTTGCCCTGAATATGCCATCGGGCCCAATGTTAAATCCATTGTCGCGGAAAACGGCGATGACCTTGGCGGGCGGGTCCACGAAATACAGCGACTGCGATTCATAATGCTGACCAAGCGCCGTGAGCGATAATCCATCAAATGAACGACGCAGGCGCACATAGCTGCTTTTGCCTTCGACCTTCGCATAGGCTTTTTCGCGCGCAGCCTCGTCGGCATATTCTTTGGCTTCCAATGTTTGCCATTGCGTCCGAAGCCGCGCGCCAATTTTGGCAAATTCTGCGCCAATTTCTCCGTTGAATGCGCATGTTTGCGGATTAAAGCCAATCGCAATCGGCTTACCGCCCAGGCGCGCCAATATGGATTTCCCGTCGGCCAGATAGCCATAACTACCATCCGCAAGCTTCACCTCAATGAAGTTGTCAGCGGTAAGGCCAACCAATTTTAACATGGTGCCTGCGCGCACACGATTGATCAGCGGGCTGTCCGACGTTCCGGTCGCCCAAACATCAATGGGCATATCGACAACCCATGGTTGATCGTTCAGCAAGGTGACGAGCTCGGGTGGTTCCGATTTAGAAAGATTGACCATCGCGACAAAACCATTGCCGTCGCTCAATTCCATCCAACCATCACCTGGCGGTGAACCCAACTGAACGAAACCCGTCACTTGCGACCCGCGCGGCAGCTTGCCCAATATAACGCTTTCGGAAGTGGTTCGCTTGTCCCGAATATTTGCTTCGGTCATTGTGAAGAAAATTTCGGCTACGGCAGGCGCGCTTGTGCGCTGCTCGGCAATTGGAGTTACCGAACGGTTCTGCATGTCATCAAGGACAAACAGCCAGAAGTATAAACCAACGAAAACAATCAGAATAGCAAGCGCCGCAACCGGCATTGCCCATCGGCGTCTGGGATTAGAACCGGACACAGTGCGCACTTTCAGCGAAGCCCCGCAATGTGCGCAAAATAGTGCGCCAAGGGCATTTGCTGACCCGCATGACGCACAAGATTGTCCCATTGCACCCTTTTCCGCTTCCTCATCAGTAAATAAGCTCTGGAAAGGATGTTGAAAAGGGGGTGGATTAAGCTTCGAGCTGACGGAGCAGCGCGCGGACATCATTGTCCATATCGCTGTCCTGCTGACGCAAACCTTCGACCAAGCGCACGGCGTGAATAACCGTCGAGTGATCACGTCCGCCAAACTTACGTCCGATTTCGGGATAGCTGCGTGGTGTCATGACCTTGGCGAGATACATGGCGACCTGGCGCGGACGGACAACGGCGCGTGCACGGCGCTTCGATGACATTTCGCTCCGGTCGATGCGATAATATTCGCACACCGCACGCTGGATTTCGTCGATCGTGATACGGCGGCGGCAAGCGCTCAAAATATCTTTCAGCTGCTCTTCAGCCAAGGTCCGAGTGACTGGCTTGCCAGTCAACTGCGCATATGCCAGCAGCTTGTTTAGGCCACCTTCGAGTTCGCGTACATTGCGGCTAATGGTGCGAGCCAGAAATTCGATCACATCTTCACCAACTTGCGCTTCAGGCATGTTGGCAAGCCGCTGTTCGAGAATGAGGCGGCGCAGTTCAAGGTCCGCTGGCTGGATATCAGCGACCAGCCCCATCGACAAACGCGACAGGATGCGCTGATCAACGCCGTCAAGCGCTTGCGGCGCGCGGTCGGCAGCAACGACGAGGCGTTTGCCGGCACCGATGATGGCGTCGATTGTGTGCAGAAACTCTTCTTGGGTCGATACCTTGCCGATGATGAATTGAATATCGTCAATCAACAGAACATCAACGGCACGCAAGCGCGCCTTGAATTCCATCACTTCCTTGCGCCGCATCGCGGTCACAAACTCCATCATAAACTTTTCCGCAGACATATAAATAATCTGCGCGTCGGGGTTCACTTCGGCATAAGCATGACCGATGGCATGCATCAGGTGGGTTTTGCCCTGACCCGTTGCAGCTTGAAGATACAATGGATTGAAAAGCGGCTTGTCTTTCGACGCCACCCGTTCTGCAGCGCTGAGCGCGAGAACATTGGTTTGGCCTTTAACGAAATTCGCAAACGTCATCCGCGGATCAAGTGCCGAACGTGGCGGCAGACCGTCGTTCGCTTCTTGCGCGACAATGCGTTCAGCATTTGTTGAAGCACGGAGCAATTCGACGCGCGGTGCACCCGGGCGTGTGCGGATCTTAAGCTGCTTCACACTGCTATTGATACTCGACCACGCCAAACGCAGGCGATCAGCATAATGATCAGATACCCAGCTTGCTGAAAAATCAGAGGGCAAAAGAAGTTCGAGCGTACCCGTCAGGTCACAAAAGTCGCCAAGGCTGATCGAGCGAATCCATTGGCCATATACTTGCGCTCCCAAATCGCGGCGTAAGCCGGATGAGATTGTCTGCCAGTCGGCATCAAAACGGGATTTCAACGTCAGGCCGGCACTTTCACCATGCGGTTGATCCAATGTGATCTGCGATACTGATTTATATTCGGCCAACGTGCCTTCCCCCAATTTTCCACCCCAACCAGGTCAACACAACCGCGTGCTATCTGCCCACATGCGAAGCATACAGACAAACACTGTGCATTTGTTGCCAAATGCAGAGGTCGCGACGTCTGATTCTCCATGTGAGGCACTGCCCGACTGTCGTCATGCATTGCTGGAAACAGTTTCTTAGACCTCTCGAAACGAGTCGATCAAGTGCAGCATTGCAAAAAAACTGAAATAAATGGCATTGACTCGGCAACAGCCAAGCAATTGCGTTAATTAATTTTTAAGTACATGATTTTGATAAATTTTTTACAAAATTACCTGTGGATATTCTCCGAATCGCAGGAAATCCGTCAGGTTAGACTTTGTGACAGTGTGCAATAAAAAACCCGCCGGGATGACGGCGGGTTTAAATTTCAAGGCTGGGCCAGCCAGCCTATAAACTAGGGGTTAAGCGAGACCGCCAACCGCCTTTGTGAGGCGACCAAATTTGCGCGATGCTGTGTTCTTATGCAGAACGCCTTTGGATACGCCACGCGCCAATTCAGGCTGTGCAGCAGCGAGTGCAGCAGCGGCTGCTGACTTGTCACCGAGTTCAATCGCCGACTCAACCTTTTTGATAAAGGTACGGATGCGGCTGACGCGTGCGCCATTAACTTCGGTGCGACGCGCATTGCGACGGATACGCTTTTTTGCTTGCGGCGTATTGGCCATTTTTATCCTCGAATTTCGATATTTGCGGAGACGTCTTTATGAAACACGTCCGTTGAAGGAGCGGCCCTTAACCCTGCCCGACAGATTCGTCAACCTCGAAATACCGCGCTATCGCTGACATTTCGCGCAGTAAAAGGTCGAGCGTCCCGAATCAACGCGCCGTTGAACAGGCGCTCCGCAACCGCAGTCCTGCCCTTCACGGCCATAGACGCGCCAATCCTTCGCAAAGTAGCCAAGTTCCCCGTCCGGTGCGGCAAAGTCACGCAACGTCGATCCGCCAGCCGCGATGGCTGCCGTCAGCACCTCTTTAATCGCCAGAACCAGCCGCAGTAGCCGCGGCTTGCTAATCGAATTGGCCGGCGCCCGCGGATCAATGCCTGCCATGTGCAGCGCCTCGCAAACATAGATATTGCCCAAGCCTGCGACGATATTCTGGTTTAGCAACACCCCCTTGATCGGGGCTTTGCGGTCGTGCAGCGCCGCGCGCAGCACAGTTGCATCAAATGCCAGCGACAAAGGCTCCGGACCCATTTTTTCAAAAAAGCGATAGCTGTCCAATTTGGCCGAATCGATAATATCGAGCGAACCAAAACGGCGGTGGTCATTCAAAGCCACAACTCGGCCGCTGGCTGTTTCCAGAATGAAATGGTCATGCTTCTCAATTTCCGCAGGATCAACGCGCCATCTACCGGACATGCCCAAATGGAATATCAGCGTATCCTCACGATCGGTATGGATAAGGCCATATTTCGCGCGCCGCCCAAGCGTTTCGATTCGCGCGCCCGTCAGCCGCTGACGCAGATCAACCGGGATGGGCCAGCGCAAGTCCGCACGGCGCGGTTCCGCCCGCACGATCATCTCGCCTTCAAGCACCGAACGCAGGCCGGCAACTGTGGTTTCCACTTCAGGTAATTCTGGCATATCGTTTTGCACCTAACAGCCTTTGCGGCTGGCGCAACAATCGGCTAGAGGCTGCAGAATGAATGATACGGTATCCTTTGGCTATGAACAGGTTAGTCCTGAAGAAAAGACAAAACGCGTAGGCGGCGTCTTTTCGAATGTCGCGAGCAAATATGACATCATGAACGATGCTATGTCCGGCGGCATGCACCGGTTGTGGAAAGACACCTTTGTCCGCCGTGTGAAGCCGCGCGAGGGGGAAGATATCCTCGATATGGCGGGCGGAACGGGCGACATCGCGTTCCGTATGGAAAAATCAGGTGCGCGGGTCACCGTATCCGATATCAATGAAGACATGTTGGACGTCGGTATGGAGCGCGCGATGAAGCGCGGCATCGACAGCCTGATCTGGTCCCCGCAAAATGCCGAGACACTCAGCTTTCCCGATGCGCATTTTGATGCCTACACAATTGCCTTTGGCATCCGCAACGTCACCGACATTCCAAAGGCACTGCGCGAAGCACATCGTGTGCTGCGTTATGGTGGCCGCTTCTTCTGCCTCGAATTTTCGACGGTTGAATGGCCTGGCCTTGCGCAAATTTACGACGTCTATTCGGACAAACTTGTCCCTAAGCTTGGCAAAGCCATCGCGGGTGATGAGGACAGCTATCGATACCTCGTCGAATCGATCCGCCGCTTTCCCGACATGCAAAGCTTTAAGCGCATGATTGGCGAAGCAGGCTTTGTGCAGACGAAGGTAGAACCCATTTTAGGCGGACTTGTAGCCATTCATAGCGGCTGGAAGGTTTAACTTCCGCGCCGATGACCCGTCCCGCAACCCATATTTTTCGTTTACTCAAATGGGGCCGCATTCTCGCGCGGCATGGCGCGCTGCGCGCGATCGAAGCTGACCGGAACACGCCGCCTCAAGTCAAGCGCCTTTGCCGTATTGCGCGCATTGGGACGCGCCAGCCCAAGATGCCCGATTATGCGGGGGCGTTTCGCGCCATTGGCCCTGCGGCCATCAAGCTTGGGCAAACGCTCGCCACCCGCCCCGACATTATCGGCGATGAAGCGGCGCGCAATCTGCTGTCGCTTCAGGACCAGCTGCCGCCAGCACCATTCGATCTGGTTTACGCACAGATCGACAGCAGCTTGAATAAACCCGCCGCGGAGCTGTTTGAATATATCGACCCAGTGCCTGTAGGCGCAGCCTCCATCGCGCAGGTGCACCGAGCACGGACTTCAGACGGCAAAGACGTTGCGATTAAAGTCCTGCGTCCTGGCATTCGCGAACAATTTGCGCGCGATATCGAAACCTATGAGTGGGCCGCGGCACATCTGGAAGCATTGGGCGGGGAAGCTGCGCGGTTGCGACCGCAGCTTGTCATCGCCAATCTGAAACGCTGGACCTTGCGCGAACTGGACTTACGCCGCGAAGCCGCGAGCGCGTCTGAGCTCAAAGATGCCATGGTAGCCGTGGACGGCTACATGATCCCATCCATTGACTGGGACCGGACGTCTGGCCGCGTGCTCACGCTCGAATGGGTAGATGGCGTCAAGATTGCTGACATAGATGCGTTGAAAGCAGCTGGCCACGATCTGAACAAAATGGCCGAGAAGCTCGTCCTGACATTTTTACGTCAGGCGATTTCGGAAGGCTTCTTCCACGCAGACATGCATCAGGGCAATTTGTTCGTTCAGGCAGACGGCACGATTGTCGCCATCGATTTCGGCATCATGGGCCGCATCAACCGGCAAGCGCGTTTCTGGCTTGCGGAAATCCTCTATGGATTGACCACCGGCAATTATAAGCGCGTCGCCGAAATCCATTTCGAAGCACAATATGTGCCGAGCTATCATAATGTCGATGAATTCGCGACCGCCCTGCGCGCTGTCGGCGAGCCGACACGCGGCAAGCCAGTAAGCGAATTGTCGGTCGGGCAAATGCTGGACAGCCTATTCGCCATCACCCGTGACTTTGACATGCAAACGCAGCCGCATTTGCTGTTGTTGCAAAAGACGATGGTGATGGTCGAAGGCATCGCGACCTCGCTGAACCCAAGCATCAATATGTGGGATGTTGCCGCACCCTATGTGCGCGAATGGATTCGCGGTGAGCTAGGCCCCGAAGCCATGCTCGCCGACGGTATTCGCAAGCAAGCCGAAACCTTGCAGATGATACCCGACCTCATTCGCCGCTTGGACGAACAACTTCCCCGCAAAGGCGGCGCGCCGGAACCACCCCCGCTTCCGCCCGTGCAGATCATTTGGGAACGTAAGGGCAAAAGCAACGGCTGGCGCTATTTCGTTGTAGCATTGTTGGCCGGCGCACTTGGGGTCGCGGGCACTATCGCGTTCACTTGACCAACATTTTGATTGCGCATATGCCATGCACATGAACAAGCCGTCACGCTTTACCGCCCCAAAGCGCGCCACAAATGTGAGCTTGCCCGGTGATATGGTTGACGAAGCCAAGCGACTTGGCATCAACGTGTCACAAGCCTGCGAAACCGGGTTGCAGGAACAAGTGCGTAAAGCATTGGGCGAAGAGTGGAAACGCGATAACCGGCAGGCTATTGAAAGCTGGAACAAGTGGGTGGCCGACAACGGCATGCCATATGATGAATTTCGCCAGTTTTAATGGCACGCTTTGACATTTATAAAGGTTCGAATGCGGGTAGTCTGTTGCTGGATATCCAGTCAGATTTGCTGGATGAATTTGGCAGTCGGGTGGTTGTACCGCTCTTACCAGCGGAAGGCATGCAGTCCGTATCACGCCTGCATCCCGAATTTGTGATCAATGATGAACGTTATATTATGTCGACCCATCTAATCTTCGCCATTCCTCTTGATAGACTTGGTGCAAAAATCGGCTCTCTGGCGGGGGACGATTTAGTTATTACGTCAGCAGTCGATAAACTATTCAGCGGATATTGAAGCCCATGACCGAAGCCCGCGTCCTCCTGATCGTTAGTGGCGGCATCGCCGCTTACAAAGCGCTTGAACTTGTGCGCTTGCTGAAGCGTCAGGGTGTTGCCGTACGCGCGGTGATGACGAAAAGTGCGGCTGAGTTTGTTACGCCGCTTTCGATGGGCGTCATGACCGAAGACCAAGTATATGGCGACATGTTCGACCTGAAGGAAGAACGTGAAATCGGGCATATTCAGTTGAGCCGTCAGGCCGACCTTGTGGTGATTTGCCCTGCCACTGCCAATATTCTTGCCAAGATGGCCGCTGGCATCGCCGATGATTTGGCGACCACTATTCTGCTCGCGACGGACAAACCCGTTCTGGCGGTTCCGGCGATGAATGTCCGCATGTGGAACCACCCAGCGACGCAGCGCAACTTGAGCCAACTGCGCGCCGATGGCGTGCACATCATGAACCCGGACGATGGCGCCATGGCGTGCGGCGAATTCGGCCCGGGCCGCCTGCCCGAACCACCCGCCGTCGCCGAACAGATTTGCAGCATGCTGGCCGTGCCCTTCAATACGCAACTGGCGTCCGGTCGTTCGCCGACCACCATGCCAAGCGCGACGCCGCTTACCGCGCAACCCGATTTTGCCGATGTCCATCATCGTCCGTTGTTTGGCAAACGCGTCCTTGTGACCGCTGGACCAACGCATGAGGCGATCGATCCTGTACGCTACATCGCCAACCGCTCGTCGGGGCGTCAGGGTTTTGCCATTGCAGCAGCAGCGGCTGATTTGGGGGCCGAGGTTATACTGATCGCTGGCCCCGTGCATCTGCCAACGCCGTCGGGCGTTTTGCGTATCGATGTCGAAACCGCGCTGGAGATGCAGGCTGAGGTCGAAAAAGTCCTGCCCGTTGACGCCGCAATCATGGTCGCCGCTGTCGCTGACTGGCGCGCCGCGCAAGCGCCGGACCAGAAAATCAAGAAGGATGGCAATGCCATTCCGCCGCTCGTATTGACCGAAAACCCCGACATCCTTGCAAGCCTGGCCATGCACAAACAGCGTCCGAAGCTCGTGATCGGCTTTGCAGCAGAAACCGAAAATATCATTGCCCATGCGCAGGCCAAGCTTGCGAAGAAAGGCTGTGACTGGATTGTCGCCAACGATGTGTCAGGCGATGTCATGGGCGGTGAGAATAACGCCTTTCACATCGTAACGAAGGCGGGCGTTGATAGCTGGCTGGAAAGCCCCAAGGACGTTATCGCACGAAAATTGATGGAGAAGGTCGCCAATGAGCTCGCAAAAAGTTGAAGTGCGCGTCAAGCGCCTGAACCATGGCGCGGGCTTGGCTTTGCCCGCTTATGCGACATCGGGCGCAGCTGGCATGGACATTTGCGCCGCCGAAAGCCTGAACCTGCGCGCTGGCAAGCGCCATGCCGTCGCAACCGGCTTCGCCTTTGCCATTCCCGATGGATATGAAGTGCAGGTGCGCCCGCGTTCGGGCCTTGCGCTGAAGCATGGGATAACCTGCCTCAACACGCCCGGAACCATCGACAGCGATTATCGCGGCGAGGTGAAGGTCATTCTGGCCAATTTGGGTGAAGATGATTTCATGATTAACAAAGGCGACCGGATTGCGCAGATTGTGGTGGCACCCGTTACCCACGGCCACTTGGTCGAGGTTGATGACCTTGACGAAACCGTCCGTGGCGCTGGGGGTTTTGGTTCAACAGGCGTATGACGCTTAACGATCAACAGCTTGACCGTTATGCCCGCCACATTGTGGTGCGGGATATTGGCGGCGCGGGGCAAAGCAAATTATTGTCGAGCCATGTCCTGCTCATTGGCGCAGGCGGAATTGGCTGTCCGGCGATCCAATATCTTGCAGCAGCGGGCGTCGGAACCATCAGCGTTGTCGATGATGATGTCGTGGCGCTGTCCAATCTCCAGCGTCAGATTTTGTACAGCGACCGTGATATTGGTACCGCCAAGGTGGATGCGGCTGGCGCGGCAGTGGCGCGGCTAAACCCCGACATCACCTTCAACGCCCTTAAGCAGCGGATTGGTATAGGCACCGGCGCAGACATAATGGCGGGGGTCGATGTGGTTATCGATGGCAGCGACAATTTTACGACGCGCCTGATCGTCAATGACCTGTGCCTTGCGGCCAAGGTACCGTTGGTGAGCGCCGCGATTGGGCAGTTTCACGGGCAGATTGGTACATTCACAGGATGGCAGGCGGATGCGCCATGCTATCGCTGCTTCGTTGGTGACGCCCACGACCCCGATGATTGCGACGATTGCGCCACACAAGGCGTTCTGGGCGCGATGTGTGGCCTTATGGGTAGCTTCGCAGCGATGGAGGCGATACGCGCGCTCACGGGCTTTGGAGAGCCGCAGCGTGGCAAGCTGCACCTGTTCGACGGGCTGACACCATCGATGCGGTCCATCAAATTGCCGAAAGATCCGGCCTGCTCCAGCTGCGGCGACTTAACCGCCTAAGAGTTCGTCCACCCATTTTGGAACAAGCTCAGTCGCCGGGCCATGGCGCGATTCCGTGAACCAAGAACTGCCATGCGATGGTTCAAGGTTCAGCTCCAATGTGCTGATGCCGTTTTGACGCGCCTCACGGACAAGACCCGCGGCGGGATAAACTGCGCCAGACGTGCCAATGCTGACGAACAAATCAGCGCGGTTGAGTGCGTGGTAGATATCACCCATGCGGTAGGGCATTTCGCCGAACCAGACGATGTCAGGTCGCAATTGGCCAGATATGCCGCAGGATGGACAAGCTGGTCGGTCAATCAACGTGCCGCGCCAGCCATGTCGTGTATCGCAAGCGGTGCACCACGCGTTCAGATGCTCCCCATGCATGTGCAGCAGGCGTTTTGTCCCTGCCCGTTCGTGCAAATCGTCGACATTCTGGGTCACCAAAAGCAAATTGCCGCTCCATTCCGCATCAAGCTGCGCCAGTGCGTAATGCGCGGCATTTGGCTCCACCTGCTGAATGCGTTCGCGGCGCATATCGTAGAAACGCAGCACAAGGTCAGGATCGCGGGCAAAAGCTTCCGGCGTTGCGACATCTTGTACCTTATGCTGTTCCCACAATCCACCCGCGCTGCGGAACGTATCGATGCCACTCTCGGCGCTGACGCCTGCCCCTGTCAGAATGACGATGTTTTTGATTTGGCGATCCACATTTGCTCCTTCACTGTCCCGCTGCGACAAACGTCGTACACAGCACAACTTGTTTCGGCTCCCTAATATAGTAAGACCCTGAAACAATATCAGGGTGACGGTTATGAAAATAGGTATCATTGGCAGCGCGGGCCGCATGGGGCAGGCTTTGGTCGACGCCATTGCGGCGGATGGTCAGGCATATGCAGGCGGTGTCGACAAAGGCGATGATCTTGCCGCTTTGGTTGCATCCTGTGATGTGCTCGTCGATTTTTCCAGTCCGCATGCGATTGAGGCGAACCTTGATGCATGCGTTGCTGCTGGCAAACCAATCGTCATTGGCACCACCGGTTTGGAGGAACGCCACCATTTCCTGATTGATGACGCGGCGCGCGACATTCCGGTTTTGCAGACGGGTAATACCTCGTTGGGGGTGACGATGCTGTCAGCGCTCGTGCAGCAGGCCGCACGCCAATTGGGTGACGATTGGGATATCGAAATATTGGAGATGCATCACCGGCATAAGGTCGATGCGCCGTCCGGCACCGCCCTGCTGCTGGGAGAAGCGGCAGCCAGCGGACGCGGCATCGATCTAAAGCAACATAGCGATCGCGGCCGCGACGGCATCACCGGCGCGCGCAAAGCGGGGGACGTTGGTTTTGCATCCTTACGCGGCGGCAGCGTCGCTGGTGATCACCATGTTATTTTCGCATCCGAACATGAACGGATTGAGCTTGTCCATCGCGCTGAAACCCGGGCGATATTCGCGCGCGGCGCCGTAAAAGCGGCGACATGGTTGACCCGCCAAAAAGCCGGCCGGTTCACTATGCAGGAAGTGCTTGGCCTTTGAAAAAGGCAGATATCTTCGAATTTTACCACCGCCTCGCGGAGGAAAATCCCGCGCCGGAAACCGAGCTGGCATATGGCAATGCCTATCAATTGCTTGTTGCCGTCACCTGCTCTGCCCAATCGACGGATGTCGGCGTGAACAAAGCCACCAAGGCATTGTTTGCGGAGGTCAAAACGCCCGCGCAGATGGTGGCGTTGGGGCTAGAAGGGCTGAAGGCGCATATCAAAACCATTGGCCTGTTTAACAACAAAGCCAAAAACGTGATTGCCCTGTCCGAGATATTGGTCCGCGACCATGCAGGCGAAGTCCCTGCCGACCGCGACGCGCTTGAGGCGCTGCCCGGCGTTGGACGCAAGACCGCAAATGTCGTGATGAACACCGCCTTTGGCGCAGAGACCTTTGCCGTCGATACGCATATCTTCCGTGTCGGCAACCGGACCGGAATCGCGCCGGGCAAAACGGTGCTCGCCGTTGAAAAGGCGCTCGATAAAAAGACGCCACAACCGTTTCGCGTTGGCGCGCATCACTGGCTGATCCTGCACGGCCGATATATCTGCAAGGCGCGCACGCCGGAATGTTGGCGCTGTCCAGTCGCGGACCTGTGCCGCTTCAAACCCAAAACAGCGCCGCCCAAAATCAAGTCAGCTAAAGTTCAGAATGGTCCCGTTAAACCGGCCGCGTAACATTGGAGAGCAATTATGCTTAAATTACTGCTAATAATTCCTGCTGTTGCTTTGCTTTCGGGCGGCGGCGCGATTGCGCTTTCCCGCAATAAGGCGCCCGAACCCGTCAGAGCGGTCGGCGAACCAAAAAGCTGCGTCACGATATCGCAGATACGGTCAACGAAAGTCATCGATAGCCGCAATATCGATTTTCGCATGGCGGGCGGCAAAACCTATCGTAACACCCTGCCACAAAGCTGCCCCGGTTTGAAATTCGAGGAGCGTTTTTCCTATCGCACGTCGATCAACCAATTGTGCAGCGTCGATATTGTGCACGTTTTGCACGACCAAGCCGGCCAATTGTATGAAGGTGCAGGATGCGGCCTCGGCAAGTTTCAGCAGATAGAGACGGTTAGCGGCAAATAGCGGCTATCGACATTTAGTACCTCGTCATCCTGAACTTGTTTCAGGATGACAAATAACCGTCGAATGTTATCCTGAAACAAGTTCAGGATGAGTAGACGGAGAAGTTTATCGCGCGACTGAAGCCCTACTTCCCTGTCCAATTCCCGGGACGTTTTTCGACAAACGCGGCCATGCCCTCTTTCTGATCTTCCGTACCGAACAGTCCATGGAACAGGCGGCGTTCGAACACGACGCCTTGCTGCAATGTTGTTTCAAACGCAGCATTGACCATTTCTTTGCATGCAAGCGCAGCCAATGGCGCCATCGCAGCGATCGCGGTTGCGGTCTTCATCGTTTCATCAACCAGCTCTGCGGCAGGAACGACCTTTGCGACAAGGCCTGAACGTTCGGCCTCATGGGCGTCCATCATACGGCCCGTCAGGCACATTTCCATCGCCTTGGCCTTACCAATCGCACGCGTTAGCCGTTGCGAACCGCCCATGCCGGGGGTGACCGCAAGTTTGACTTCAGGTTGCCCGAATTTTGCATTGTCCCCGGCAATGATAAAGTCCGCCATCATGGCAAGTTCGCACCCGCCGCCAAGCGCAAAGCCGTTCACGGCCGCAATCCATGGTTTGCGGGTCGCGGTCACGCGGTCATAGCCTGCAAAAAAGTTGTTGCCATACATGTCTGCAAAGGACTGGCTTTGCATTTCCTTAATGTCCGCGCCCGCAGCAAATGCCTTTTCACTGCCGGTCAGCACGGCACAACGCTGGCTGTCATCGGCATCGAAAGCCGCAAATGCAGCAATGAGGTCCGCCAGAACCTGGCTGTTTAACGCGTTCAACGCCTGCGGACGGTTGAGGGTGATGAGCGTCACCGCACCGCGTTGTTCGACCAATATCGTTTCGTAGCTCATAAGGGCTTCCATTCTTCTTGTGCGGGTAATGGGGCAAAGATTGCATCGATAAGCGCGTCCGTAACGCCTTCGGCTGTCGCGGGATCCCATTTTGGGCTGTTGTCTTTGTCGACGATCACTGCCCGCACGCCCTCGGCGAAGTCCGGGCGAACAATGACCCTGCTCGCGATGCGATATTCCATGGCTATGTTATCGGCAAAGTCGGTAAGCTTGCTGCTCTCGGCCAATTGGCGCAGCGCAACTTTGCAGGTCTGCGGGCTTTTGGTCCGCAAAGTCGCCAGCTCTTTCATCGCCCAATCGCTTTTATCGCCTTCCAAGCTCGACAGAATATCCTCTAGCCTATCAGACGCAAAATGGCGGTTGATCTGGACTATTGTCTCGACGATTTTGGAATCCGGCGGCGTGACCGACAGGGTCCCCAATATGCCGTCAATCCGGTCGACATCCTCAGTTGCGATCCGCGACTTTGCCTCGGCAAGAACATTGCTCGTCAGATAATGTGTCGCCAGTCCAAGCGAGAGACAGCCGGCCCCTGCGATACGCGATCCCGTTAACGCCAAAAACTGGCCAACGCGACCCTCGAGCCGCGAAAGATACCACCCACCGCCGACATCAGGAAATAAGCCGATGCCGGTTTCGGGCATCGCAAACTTCGTGTTCTCGGTCGCCACGCGGAAGCGCGCAGGCTGGCTTATACCGACGCCGCCGCCCATCGTGATACCGTCCATGAACGCCACAATCGGCTTGGGATAGGTAAACAGCAAATGGTTGAGCTGATACTCGTCATGGAAGAACTTGCGCCCGGATTCGCCGCCATCATTAATGGCTGAATTGCGTAAAAAGGCGATATCGCCACCCGCACAAAAACCGCGGCCGTCGGTATGATCAATAACCACGCACTTCACCGCAGGATCGTCCCGCCATTCCAGCAGGGCCGCAGTCATTGCATGCACCATCGGCAATGTTAGCGCGTGGAGCGCCGATGGCCGGTTCAAGCTAATGAAACCAGCATGTCCTTCGACCTTCAGCAAAATATCATCGGTCATTGCCGCAGCAAATCCCGACCGATAATCATGCGCATGACCTGGTTGGTGCCTTCCAAAATCGAATGCACCCGCAAGTCACGCCAAAAGCGCTCAATGGGATAATCGCGTAAGTAGCCATAGCCGCCGAAAAGCTGCAGCGCTTTGTTCACAATTTCGCTTCCGCTGTCTGTCGACAGTCGCTTCGCCATCGCAGAAAAGCGGGACTTGTCCGGTGCGTTCGCAGTGACCTTGGCCGCAGCGATGTAGAGCAACGCACGCGCGGCTTCCAAATCGGTGGCCATGTCGGCGAGCATGAATTGCGTATTCTGAAAATCGGCGACGGGTTGACCAAATTGCTGACGCTCTTTGGTGTAGGCAATGGTTTCGTCGAGGCAGCGCTGCGCTCCACCGAGCGAGCAAGCCCCGATGTTCAAGCGCCCGCCGTCCAAGCCCATCATTGCAAAGCGGAAACCATCCCCTTCGGCGCCAACGCGATTGGCAACCGGAACACGGCAATCTTCGAATATCACCTGCGCCGTGGGTGAAGCATTCCAGCCAAGCTTTTTCTCCGGTGCGCCGAAGCTCAATCCTGGCGTGTCCTTATCGACAACAAGGCAGGTGACGCCCTTGGTCTTTTCTTCACCTGTCCGGACCATGACGACATAGACGTCATTAAAACCCGCGCCGGAGATAAACTGCTTCGTGCCGTTCAAGACATAATGGTCGCCATCAATCCGCGCGCTTGTCTTCAGCGCTGCTGCGTCCGACCCGCTGCCGGGTTCAGTCAGGCAGTAGCTTGCGATTTTCTGCATCGATACAAGGTCCGGCAGATAACGCGCCTTGAGTTCGGCGCTACCAAAGCAGTCGATCATCCACGCAGCCATGTTATGGATAGAAATGAAGGCACTTGTGGCGGGGCAGCCATAGGCCATCGCTTCCATGATCAGTGCAGCCTCAAGCCGTCCAAGGCCAGTGCCGCCCGACTCTTCGGAGACGTAAATAGCGCCAAAGCCAAGTTCGCCAGCCGATTTCCAGACATCGACCGGATAATGGGACTTTTCGTCCCATTCGGCGGCATATGGCGTAATCGCGTCTGCGGTGAATTTGCGCGCCATGTCTTGGATGGCGGTCTGGTCGTCAGTCAATTGAAATTGGTTTTGCATGCAATCGCCGTAGCATCGCGTTTTTGAGTTATCCAGCCATTAGCTTCAGGTAGCGCACATATCGCGTCACCGAGCAAATCTATGTCGACGATGATGGGTTCAATCTGCCGTGGAACCGTGCCTCTGCTAAAAAAGGGAAACTGCCCAAAAAAAACTTGGCGCGACGCCGTTCAGCCTGCTAACCGCACCCTACTGCACCCATAGCTCAGCTGGATAGAGCGCTGCCCTCCGAAGGCAGAGGCCAGAGGTTCGAATCCTCTTGGGTGGTATGCGCCGCGATTGTCAGAGTGGATCAACTCGCGCCAATGGGGCTTGGACTTGAACACGTCGACCAGCCGGTAGCAGCCGGACTCGGCCAGCTCGAGCAACTCTTTGGACTTGTAACGGTTTCGTGCCGGTCACTTGAGAGTTAAACACTCATACAAGGAGACCGAAGAGATGATGAAGCATACAGAAGATTTCAAGCAAGAGGCCGTCCGGATCGCTTTGACCAGTGGATTGTCACGGCGGCGTGTTGCTGCTGACCTGGGCGTTGGATTGTCGACGCTGGGCAAGTGGATATCGCAGTATCGGCCAACCGATCTGGTATCAGCGCCGCAAGCGGATTTAGCCCGCGAGAATGAACGCCTGCGCTTAGAGAACCGTATCCTCAAGGAGGAGAGGGAGATACTAAAAAAGGCTACCCAGTTCTTCGCGAGCCTCGGCAAGTGAGGTTCGCATTCGTGCACAACTGGCGGCATGTCTGGCCAGTGGAGATGCTTTGCCGCGTGATGCAGGTATCGACGCGCGGTTACCGGTCCTGGCACGCACGGCCGACAAGCCAACGGTCACGCGGTGACATGAAAGTGCTGGCCCACATCCGTGAACAATATAGCCTCAGTCTTGGCAGCTATGGCCGTCCCCGCATGACGATGGAGTTGAAGGAGGCAGGGCTCGTTGTAGGTGAGCGCCGTGTTGGCCGTTTAATGCGGATCAACGGGATCAAGCCGGTTCGCACCCGCAAGCACAAGGTCACCACCAACAGTAATCATCGTCTGGGCATCGCTGCGAACTGGCTGGACGGCGATTTTGTTGCCGCTGCTCCTAACCAAAAATGGGCAGGCGACATCACCTACATATGGACTGCCGAGGGTTGGCTCTACCTCGCTGTTGTTCTTGATCTACACAGCCGCCGTGTCGTTGGCTGGGCGGTCAGCGACAGAATGAAGAAGGATCTGGCAATCAGGGCGCTGGATATGGCTGTAAGCCTGCGGCAACCCGCCGAAGGCTGCATCTTCCATTCTGATCGCGGCAGCCAATACTGTGCGTATGATTATCAAAAGAAATTGCAGGCCTACGGCCTGCGGCCATCGATGAGCGGCAAAGGTAATTGTTACGACAATGCATCCGTTGAAACGTTCTTCAAATCGCTGAAAGCCGAGCTGATCTGGCGTCAGAAATGGTCAACACGAAGACAAGCAGAGGCCGCGATCTTCCAGTACATCAACGGGTTCTACAACACCCGTCGCCGTCACACATATCTGGGTGGCATCAGCCCGCTGGCGTTCGAAGCAAAGGTGGCATAATGAGATAAGTGACCGGCGCAAAACCGTTACAAGTCCACTACCCAGTAAGTCTCGTGCGGGTTATCGCTGGTGAACGGGCGACCCGCACATATGCCGTCGCCGACTGGACTGAAACAGGCGTCGATAGGTCGATGGTTGCGACGCTGGAGCACGCAGGTGGTCTGCTCGCGCAAATTTCGTGCTCCTTCGGGACGGGCGTCCATCGCCATGCACTGATCTCCGGCGACGAAGGTGTGATCGAAACGAGCTACTCCAATCACACCTCGCCCGAGCGTCCGGCGGTCCTGCAGCTTAGGCGTGGGACCAGTTGGAGCACCGCCTACGAGACGATATCGCTTCCGGAGATGGACGGCTTTTTAGCTGAGATCGACTCTTTCGCCGACCTGATTTCTATCGGTTCTCCTCAGTGGAGCGGAGCAACGCCCGAACAGTCGGTTGACATCGCACGGACGCTGGAAGCAATCATAGCGAGCGCGCGAGCTCATATTCCGATCGATCTATAAACGATTAGTACATATTGATTTAACGCCCGTATCGCGACGGACGCGACATCCCCAATGGGGCACGAAGGTGTCTATTGGAAACAGCAGGTCAGATTGCAGGCTCATAATTCGGACCTTCCTTTCAATCTCTCAATCAGCCCGCAGCTTGGACCCCGACGTATTTCGATCAAAATGGCAAGCTTTTCAATGACTGTAAACCACAACATTCCAGCTGTTAGGTGAACGAAAGGCAGGTTTTGTGACGTCCGATTGGCTGGATGAACGGCGGCTTTGTTAGCTACAGCCTTCGTCAAATTTAGGCAAAGTTGCAATCCAATATCCTGTTCGAAATGCAGTTTGTTCCTCTGCAAAGTGCATTTGGAATTGTCGCGCTTCGGTTCGATATCTCACAAACGGCTGGATCAATGCATCTAAATTGCATATCTTCCTGGCGGCTTTCGCCACGCATTCATAAATTGATAACGTTTTTAGGCGCCAATAGCGGCGAACGGCTCCTTTGCTCGGATTTGCATGATAGCAGTAAATCTTGGCACTAGAATACCGTGAGCGGGAGTCATTCATCTCATCCCCTTTTGAGATGGGTTGGGTCAAGCCGACATTCGTTTACTACCGCGTAATAACAAGGTCAGAGACATACGGTCGCGCCGCGTTGCGCACAAACTCACAAAAGGCCATAAACTTCAATCCGGCGCAACGGTGGTGTCCGACACGTTCCCGACATTCTATAACGCGGGGCGTGCCGCCAATCTTCGCACCTGGCCAAACAGTTATGCAACTGATAATGCTGTATCGTTCTTGATCGTACTCAATGCAAATTGCGATGAAGCGGTGAGAACGGCATCATGCGCCAGCAGCTTGCGCATCAGAAACTGCTCGTAGGCAGCCACATCGACAGCCGCGATGCGCAGAATATAGTCCCACTCCCCAGAAATAGAAAAACACGTCAGAATTTCTGGATGTGCATGCACAAAGCGCTCGAAGTCAGCGCGTACCTCGGCAGTATGCGCTCTCATACGCAGATTACAAATCACCGTGACTGACAGGCCAATCTTCGCTTGATCAACCAGCCGGACCGTGCGTGTGAGGATGCCGGCCGCTTCCAGCGCCTTCACTCGGCGCCAGCAGGATGCGGCAGAAGCACCCACTTTTTCTGCCAATAGCTGTAGGCTAAGCGAACCATCGGCCTGCAACGCGCGCAATATGGAACGGTCTACTATGTCGATCTGATGTTTCATTTCAAAATTCCTGAAATAATGGAATGTTTGATCCACATTTTAATAAAATCATTGAACAATTGGTAGACAATTTTCTAGGATCAGGAATATATGATGCTGCCATGAGAGATAGAAAAACTACTATCGGCGGCTCGACTACCAGAGACCGTCATGACCCCTATTGCCAAGACGCGGGACCAAATGGCGACTTTACCATCCCCCAGCGTTGGGATTGCTACACGTCTCAGGAACATGCCCGCTGGGACTTTCTGTTTAATCGGCAAGTTGAGCTTCTCGGAAGCCGCGCTGCTTCGGCCTTTCTTGAAGGGGTCGACTTGCTGCGTCTCGCTGATCCTGGCATTCCGGATTTTGATCGGCTGTCTGACGTACTTGAGGCGCGAACAGGATGGCGCATCGTCGCAGTGCCAGGCCTGATACCCGAGCATGCCTTTTTCGATCATTTGGCACACCGCAGATTTCCTGCGGGCGATTTCATCCGAAGCGCTGGCCAGCTTGACTATCTCCAGGAGCCTGACGTGTTTCATGACGTGTTTGGTCATGTCCCAATGCTCGCAAACCCCGTGTTTGCTGACTATATGCAGGCTTATGGGCAAGGCGGACTTCGTGCCATAGGACTCAATGCAATTGACCGACTGTCCCGGCTGTACTGGTATACGGTCGAATTCGGGCTAGTTCGAGAAGCGGGCGGGCATCGAATTTTCGGTGCGGGTATCGTGTCCTCTTATGGCGAAACACTATTCGCTTTTGACAATCCCTCACCCAATCGCATCGGCTTTGATATGGCACGCGTTATGCGAACGCGCTATCGGATTGATGATTACCAGCCAACTTATTTTGTGGTCGATAGTTTTGAAGATATGCTGCGCCAAACGCAGGATACGGATTTCGCACCTCTTTATGAAGGGCTTTCAAATATGCAGGACATAGCTGCGGATGCCACGATTTACAAGGATAGGGTGATAACACACGGCACACACAGTCACGTGCAGAAAGCAGCAGTATAATGTTTCAGGCATTGCAGGAACAGGCACCAGATATTCTGCTGCAACTGATCAAGCTACATAGAGCGGACCCACGGCCAGACAAAATCGACGTTGGCGTCGGCGTCTATCGTGACCAACTCGGCACAACGCCTGTGTTTGGTGCGGTAAAGACCGCCGAAGCACAACTGCTCGAGCAGCAGTCCAGCAAATCCTATCTGGGCGCCGACGGTGACATTGGCTTTGTGGAACGGCTCGCACCTATCGTGTTTGGCGAGCGCCGGGCAATATCCGATGGTCTTTGGGGGCTGCAAACTCCTGGCGGCACAGGAGCGCTGCGACTGGCAGCAGATCTGATTGCGAGGGCCAACCCTGAGGCCACGATATGGCTATGGACACCCACTTGGCCAAATCATCCTCCAATCTTGCGTGATGCTGGTCTTCGCATGACTGCCTTCCCTGCTTATGATGTCGCATCCTCCACGCTCGACTGGGCAGCAATAGAAAATGCATTGTCAAACGCGAAGGCGGGCGATGCGCTCTTGATTCAGGCGGGATGCCACAACCCCACGGGCGCTGATCCCAACGCCGACCAGTGGCGAAGAATTGGTGAGATATGCCAGAAACAAGGTTTGTTACCGCTCATCGATTCTGCCTATCAGGGTTTGGGTAATGGCTTGGACGAAGATGTTGCGGGTCTGCGTATACTGGTTGATGCCGTTGATGAAGCAATTATAACCTACAGCTGTGACAAAAATTTCGGGCTTTATCGTGATCGCGTGGGTGCACTCTGGGTCAAGTCAGGGCTCAAAAGGCTTGAAGCTGTTCGGAGCAATCTGTTCGAATTGGCGCGAGCCATGTGGTCGATGCCGCCCGATCACGGCGCGGCCGTAGTTCGCCTGATCCTCGAGAGTGACACGCTCACCGCAGCGTGGCGCTCTGAGCTTGCGGACATGCGCGAACGGATTAACGCAATACGCGCCGCACTTTCAAGCGCAGATCGCGGCCTGTCCTTTATTGCAAACCAACGCGGGCTATTCGCGATGTTGCCGCTATCGCCCGAACAGGTGCAACGCTTGCGTTATGAGCATGGCATTTACATGGCGCCATCCGGGCGCGCCAACCTTGCCGGTCTCACAATGCAGGATATTCCCCGCTTCGTAAGTGCGATGCAATCCGTGATGTAAAGAGCCACTGCCTAGATTTAGCAAAATAACGATCAGATTTTCCAGAATAAGGCGAGCATGTTGATTGTCGTTGAGAAGTGACCCGTTATTTTCACTGAGAAGTGACCCGGGTGGTTGTCATATCCCGCGTTGCGGGTTTTGGGTCAAGAGGTTGG
>NKIR01000019.1 GCA_002255985.1 Sphingomonadaceae bacterium PASS1 | reverse complement strand
GCGCGACAACTGGCTATCCAACCGGGTGTTCACTTCCCACGACAATATCGTCGACCTCTGCTGCGAGGCGTGGAACAAACTCATAGATCAGCCTTGGCGCATTATGACCATCGGGCACCGCAAATGGGCCAGTGGGTTATGATCATTGCAGGTTGGTATAACACGAAAATAGCCGCCGCAGCGGCCAGAGCAAATGACCATCTCGGACAGGCCATGCACACCGAAATGATGGTCCAGCTTCCAACATGGCTGACGCCCCTGTGCAACCTCAACCAAAGCCTGCCCAAGCCGGAACCTGTCCCCAATGCGCAATTCGCCTTCGGTTAACCCAGATGCATTGATATTTTCACCAAAGGCGCCGGCATAATCGAGTTTCGGGTTCGAAAAACCTTCCGTTGCGAAATGGGCAATCCATCTGGGATAATGTTCGGCGGGATAAAAATGCACCGCTTTATCAACACCGCCATGCACCGTTGGGTCGGCCACCTGATCACCTTCAAACCCCAGCTTGCGCAGCATCACTGGCCGGTCCACAGGCGCACGAGCCATGGCACTCATCGTGCCGTCAACGCGGAAGGGTTTGGGGCCGCCAATCAGCAGTGTGTCGACTTGGGTTAAAATCATCGCCACAGCATATCCCACCAAATGCAGCATTCCCATTGGCATTTTGCTTTACCACAGATAAAAGCGCAGCGATGCACACCAGCGAACTTCGCATTGCGCTTTTCAGCGGCAATTATAACTATGTACGCGATGGCGCCAATCAGGCGCTCAACCGGCTGGTGGGATATCTTTTAAGCCAAGGCGCATCGGTGCGTGTTTATTCACCCACGGTCGAGCAACCGGCATTTGCAGCCACGGGCGATCTGGTGTCCGTGCCTTCAATGGCCATTCCCTTTCGCCCCGAATATCGCATACCATTGTCGTTATCGCGAAGCGTTCGACGTGATCTTGAGGCTTTCAATCCAAATATTGTCCACATCGCAAGCCCTGACCGGGTTTCACGCAAGGCCGTCAAATGGGCCCGAAAGCAAAATCTTCCGGTTCTGTGTTCGGTGCACACCCGTTTTGAAACCTATTTTCGCTACTATAACATGTCATTCATCGAGCCGGTCGTCGAAGCATGGATCCGCCGCCTGTATCGCAAATGCGACGCGTTGGTGGCACCATCGGAAAGCTTCGCTCAGGTCTTACGCCAACAGCGGATGAACTACGACATCGACATCTGGTCGCGTGGTGTCGACAGGGAGATATTTAATCCAGGCCGCCGTGACATGGAATGGCGACGCGGACTTGGCATATCGGATGATATACCTGTCATCGGATTTCTGGGCCGGCTGGTTATGGAAAAGGGTCTTGATGTCTTTTCCGACACCATTGACCAACTCAAACGACGTAACGTCCCGCATCAGGTTTTGGTGATAGGAGATGGCCCCGCACGTGCATGGTTTGAATCGCGGATACCAGATGCCAAATTTGCAGGTTTTCAGGTCGGCGCGGACCTCGGCCGGGCCGTCGCGAGCATGGATATGTTTTTCAACCCGTCGGTCACGGAAGCATTTGGCAACGTAACGCTTGAATCGATGGCCTGCGGGCTGCCGGTCGTCGCCGCAAAAGCAACCGGCAGCCAAAGCCTGGTCGAAGACAAAGTGTCGGGGCGCCTCATTACGCCGGGCGCAATAAACCAGTA
Source organism: Sphingomonadaceae bacterium PASS1 (assembly GCA_002255985.1). Taxonomy (GTDB): domain Bacteria; phylum Pseudomonadota; class Alphaproteobacteria; order Sphingomonadales; family Sphingomonadaceae; genus Sphingorhabdus_B. The sequence goes on along the minus strand of NKIR01000019.1, from coordinate 29,398 downwards.
TGCCGACGCGTTGCAGGCCTATTGCGTGAATGCAGACCTCCGCGCCGATCATGGCAGCGCCGGCGAACGCAGGTCACATGATTATAGCTGGGACGCCATCAACCAGACCGTTGCCGACACATATCTGCGCCTCATCCGTCAACGTGCCACGCGTGATATTGCCGCGCGCTGACGGGATGCATGTGTTAGGCAGGCTGCCCAGTAACGGATCCCAATACGCATGAGCGACCTTTTCCACGACGAACCCGCACAAACAGAGACGCTGCCAAAAACAGCGCCACTGGCGGATAAGCTTCGTCCTGCGCAGCTGAGCGAGGTCATTGGTCAGGAGCATCTGACAGGACCAGAGGGCGCCATTGGCCGGATGGTAGCCGCGGGCAAATTGTCTTCAATGATCCTCTGGGGGCCGCCGGGTACTGGAAAGACCAGCATCGCACGTTTGCTGGCGGATGCCGTTAACATGCATTATAAGCCGATCTCCGCCGTCTTCTCCGGCGTTGCCGACTTGAAAAAGGCATTTGCCGAAGCCGAGACTATAGCGCGCACCGGCAAGCAAACCTTGTTGTTCGTGGACGAAATCCACCGTTTTAACCGCGCGCAGCAAGACGGATTTCTGCCTTTTGTCGAAAGCGGCCTCGTCACGCTCGTTGGCGCCACAACGGAAAATCCGTCATTCGAATTGAATGCGGCGTTGCTCTCGCGTTCGCAGGTCATGGTGCTTCACCGACTTGATGATGCCGCATTGGCGACATTGCTCGCACGCGCAGAAGATATCATGGAGCGCCCCCTGCCCGTCACGGCCGATGCCAAATCCGCGTTGATATCCAGTGCCGACGGCGATGGTCGGTTCCTGCTCAATCAAGCCGAGACGCTGTTTTCCATCACGATCGAAAACCCGCTCGACCCGGCTGCGATGGCGGCGCTGCTGCAGCGGCGGATGCCGGTCTATGACAAAGACCGTGAAGGCCATTACAACCTGATATCTGCGCTGCACAAAAGCTTGCGCGGCTCTGATCCGCAGGCCGCGCTCTATTGGATGGCGCGGATGTTGGTGGCGGGCGAAGAGCCGTTATATGTCCTGCGCCGCCTCGTCCGTTTCGCCAGCGAAGATATCGGCCTCGCCGACCCGCAAGCGCTTGTCCAATGTCTCGCGGCCAAGGACGCCTATGAATTTCTGGGCAGTCCCGAAGGGGAAGTCGCCATTGTTCAGGCATGCCTGTACCTTGCGACCGCGCCAAAATCGAACGCCGCCTATAAAGCCCAGAAATCCGCGTGGAAGCTGGCACGCGACACCGGATCGTTAATGCCGCCCGCGAACATACTGAACGCACCAACCAAGCTGATGAAAGACATCGGCTATGGAGCGGGATATGCGTATGACCATGACAGCGCGGATGGATTTTCCGGCGCCAATTACTGGCCGGACCAAGTTCCGCCGACGCAGCTATATCAACCCGTCGAACGTGGCTTTGAACGCAAGATCATAGAGCGGCTGCAATATTGGGATCGTCTGCGCGCCCGCAAAACCGATCCACACTCGGCATGACATTAACCCACTGCCAAAACGTCTGATGCGGCCCTTCACGCGTTTTGCCTGTGCCGATTGGTCAGGGGCAAAGGGCAGCCGCCATCCCGGCATCGCCCTTGCCGTCTGCGAATCCGGCAATGAAGCCCCGCGCCTTGTTCCTGCGCCTTCCGGCATTTGGTCGCGTCAGGCCGTTGCCGATTGGCTGCTGGCACAGGATGATGATTTGCTGATTGGTTTCGACTTCAGCTTTGCGCCCCCCATGATTGCGCGGGGTGCCTACTTACCGGGCGAAGCATTGCCGACATCTGCCAAGCCTTTTTGGGCCTATGTTGACGACATCTGCGATGATCCCGATTTGGGAGCAGCCTCATTCCTTGAAAAACACCATCGCCGCCATTTTTATTTCGGCGCTGCCGATGGCGTAAAGTCCACCTTTCTGCATTGGCGGCAATGCGAGTTATTGAACAAAAACAGCAGCGGAAAAATCTCGACCGTCTTCGACGCCATCGGCGCGTCGCAAGTTGCCAAAGCAAGCTTTGCAGGCATGCGCTTTCTAAACCAAGTCCGCGACCATGTCGCCATATGGCCGTTTGACCCGCTACCCGATCGCGGGCCTGTGGTGGTGGAGATATACACAACCATCGCCGCACGCGCGGCAGGCGTTGCCAAAGGCCGCAGCAAGATTCGCGACGCAAACGGGCTTGACGATGCACTAAATATATTGGGTTCCCTGCCCCACACACCGATCGAACGCTACACAGACCATGCAACCGATGCCTTGCTCACCGCCGCATGGCTGCGCGCAACCGCCTCAAATCCACAATTTTGGACGCCAAACGCATTAAATTGCGAAATAGCCGTAACTGAGGGCTGGACCTTTGGCATCATTTAAGGCAATGGGCGCCACAGAGTGCCGGCTTAGCTCAGTTGGTAGAGCACCTGATTTGTAATCAGGGGGTCACGAGTTCGAACCTTGTAGCCGGCACCACGTTTTCCAATAGTTTATCCAGATAATCTGGATTGGTTGTTGTCGATATCGTGGTTCTAGACACCATAATGACATCAGATGCGCGCAGCATCGTGAGCCGCATGTTGACGCTATTAAATGTTCGGCGCGCGGCATGGCATGGCATATCAATGGTGCACAACCAACCCAACCGTTTCAAACATCTGACGGATGGCTGTCGAATGGAATCCCGTTTCGAGAAGTTGGCGTGAATTACAGCGGTTTCGTCTCGACTGCTTCGATCCTAATGTCGATGCAGCGGCTTGCAAATGTCTCCCGGTGATAACTTAGCCAGCTATAGGGTTCTTCGCCTTTCCAAAAGTGCGATACGCCAGACCCAGCAGCGCAATCATAGCGGCTTCAACAATCATCGGTGGAATTGTAGTCGGCGCAGTCCCATCCAGCGCGATACTCACGAAGCGCCCGAGCAGCGCAAATGTCAGTAGCATCAGTGGCACCATCAAGGGGGTACGGTCGGCGCGCCAGGCACCGATCAGGGAAAAGATCGCGCCTGTCAGGAAGAACGCCGGGAAGTCGGCACGCATCGTCGCCATTCCTTGCGTCCCCAGCGGAGAAAGCGCAAATTCGGTTGCCATTTTCGACGGATTGAACAGGAAGCTCAAACCAATCAGGATGTTTAACAGACCGACCATTCCGATAAGGATTTGCATTGCTCTTTTCATGTTCTGAACTCCCCAAAGTTAGCGAAGGTACCGCGTGAAGCGCCGCCTTGCTATAATATGACATTTCTAATGTTATTATGTTGCGTCAAACCGAATGACAAGTCCAATGGGAAACAACGGTTGTGCGCACGAATTCGCCCATGTCGCCGACATCGCGCCAACCCTGTCCGCCCTTTCCGGGGCTAGCCAAGGACCTAAGCCTTCAAAGGCCTAGCCAACGAGACACTAACGGGGTGCCTCCCCTATTCTGGGTGATGGAACCCACAGCCCCTGCCTATATGTGTTTTGCACTTCCGGTTAGCGGCGTTGTCCGTCGTTCGTACCTTTGCCAATCATGGCTGCGTAAATTGGCAAAGGATTAGCCTTATCTGCCGGGCTGATATGGTTGGCCTAATTGACGAGATCTGTCCTAAAAGGCCACATTTATCCGCGCATAATAATAGCCTCCGTTAATACCGAAGGGCGAGAAGCTTGGGTAAATTTCAACCGCTGGATTTCCCGCAGCCGCACTTGCACTCAGGCCGTCATCGTTGACCCTGTTTGGGAAAATGTTGAAAAGGTTGTTCGCGCCGGCGGTCAACGTGATATTCCGCGTAACGCCGAAGCTGGCATCAAGATCGGTAATTATCTTCGCCCCAGTTTGGTCGAGATAATATTTTCCATCCCCCGGATCGGCAAAGCGGGACGATTGCCCATATAGCGTGTTCTTAAGACGGACAGATAATGGTCCGGCAGAATATGTGCCACTCAACACTCCCTTGAACCGCGGCGATGCAGTTTCCAGGTTTGAAATCGCGACTTGATCGAACAGCTTCTGCCCAGACGCAGCTATTGTCGCGGGTGTTCCGCGAATTTTCGTAACCTTGCTGTCATTATAGTTTGCCGCAAGCAACCAGCCGATGTTGCCGCCGGCAAATGGGGTGCGCAACGACACAATAAGGTCGGCACCACGGGTGCGTGTGTCAATCCCGTTGGTGAAAACGTTGACCCCCGAAAACGGAACCGATTCAAGCTTATTGCCGTTTGCAACAATGGCGGCATTAACCGCTGAAGAAATCAGATTTCCTGCATATGTACCGTATAATGTCCCGCTGCCGACAATGCGGTCCCGAACCTGAATCTGATACATGTCGAGAGATAGCCTAAGCGACGATGCGGGGTTTATGATTATACCAAAATTGATGCTCGTCGATTTTTCGGGTTTGAGAGGGTCGATGCCGATAAGCCGCGTGGCTGCGGAATTTGGAGGCAACTGAACAAAAGCAGAATTCGGCTGGACGTTTGTTGCAGAATAGCGGCCCTCGGCGAGCGTAGGCGCCCGAAAGCCTGTGCTCGCGCTTGTACGGAGAGCGATCTTCGAACTTATCTCAAGCCGCCCGCCGATTTTTCCGACCATTGCATCGCCGAAGTCGCTATAGTTTTCGTATCTGCCCGCAACATTCAATTGCAACCGCTCTAAAGGCGCAAATGCAAGATCAACATATGCGGCCTCGACGTCGCGGCGTGCCGAACCCGCATCACTTATGGAGAAACCTGGAAACGACTGAGACCCTGCTTTGTAACGCGACGCAGCGTCACCCTCGATAATTTTATAGGTCTCACGGCGATATTCGGTCCCGAGGGCCAAAGTGGCGGGTGATGCGAGTCCGATATCAACCGGCCTCCTTAGATCGAGATTGACTATCCACTGACTGCTGTCGAGGTTGCCGTTGTAAAAATCGGTTGGAGTAGATCCTGTATCTGCGAACAGATCAACGTTGGCAGAACCTGTGACCTCAACCCTGTTATTGTTGAAGCCATAAGTCGAGCTTAGGTCGACTGACCATACGCCGACATCCGCACGCAAGCCGGTTGTTGCGCTAAAATCCGTCGCAATCACCCAGTCGATCGGCGTAAACCCGGCTGGATAAAGCGCCGGCAATTTGGTCGGCACGCGGAAATTTGCCCATCCGCCACCCTTCTTTTCCCCATAGCTTCCGAAGACATAGAAACGGGTTGCATCGGAAAGTGCGACCTCACCATTTATCGATCCTACAAATAGCTCATAGCGGGCGTCGCCAAACACCTTATTCACCAATGGGTAGTCGGCAAGCTTGCTCCATTCGGGATGTGCGCCGGACGCTATCGCGCGCTCCACGCGTTGATCCGGACCGCCTGCGTTGCTAAATCCATGATCGCGGACCGAACCGGTAGCATTCAAAAATCCGGTGGCCCCAATCGGGATGCCAAAGTTGACACTGCCATCGGTCGACATGCCGTCACCGCGATAATAGCCGCCGTGACTTGCGCTGATGGACCCACCGGCGGCGTATGCACGCATGATGATGTTGACTACGCCTGCAATTGCGTCAGACCCATATTGCGCGGCTGCGCCGTCCTGCAATATCTCAATCCGGGATACAGACGGCAGTGCGACAAAGTTTAAGTCAGGTGCTGCGCCGCCCTGATATGGCCCCGACAGCACCGCCAAATTGGCAGTACCGTGCAAGCGTTTGCCATTCACCAATACCAAAGTGTGGTTAGGCGATAGGCCACGCATTCTGATCGCCAGCGTCTCATTGGCAAGGTCGAACCCTACTGGCTGAATATTGAGCGAAGGAACCAGGTTCGAAAGAACATTGCCTAACTCGGGTCGCCCATCCCGCGACAGTTCTTCGCTATCCAAAATTGTTACAGGCACAATACTGTCGCTCGCGCGCTGCCCCGCGCTTCGGGTACCAGTCACCACAATATCGTTTGCAGTTGTATCGGTTTCCAACGCAGCTGGAACTGGTGCAGTGGCGACCGCAACTGCAGTCAGAATAAGCAGTGTATTCATTGATATTCCCAACGGACGCAGTGTGGAATGAGAACACAGCGAAAGCGATGTGATCTCAAAAAATTACAATTATGCGCTGCCAGAAGAGCCGAACACTGTCCCTTTATATTGGTATCAGATTAACACCATTTCAGGGTCAATATGCTTCTGCAAATAAGCCAATTGGGCTCTTGCGCCTGTGTTCCGAAGGAACATCCGGGTTTATGGTCACAAGCAGATATGCCCGCTCGACTTCCGCTTTCAGATACCAATTTTGGTTTTTGAAAGCGAAGACCGAAAACCATCGGCCGCGCACGACGTCGGGTCTGCACTACTAATTTTAGTTGAATTCAATTCGACCAGCTTCGGCCGCGGAGCATAAACAACCCTATTAGACTGAATACGCATACTAGCCCCATATAGTATCCCACCCATTCTAATCCAGATTGCGACAGTTCAAGCGCAATATTCGGTGTCAACGCTCCCCCCAATATGCCAGCCGCGTTAAAACAGATCGATACCCCTGTATATCGCACGTTTGTTGGAAAGAGCGCAGGTAGCCATGCGCCAAGTGGGCCGTAAATCAACCCAAGCAAAAATAGCAAACAACACAAATAGGCTCCCGTCAATGAAGTGACACCGCTACCCAACCAAGGGGCAGTGAGGAAACTAAATGCTAATATAAGCACGCAGCCCAATCCCATCACTTTAATCGGGCTAAATTTATCGGACCAGTAACCTGATGCAATAATGCCTACTCCCATAAATAGAATAGAAACCAGCTGAATAGTCAGAAATTCTTCGCGTCCAATACCCAGTTTTGTTGTGCCGTATCCCAACGAAAATGCTGTCGCTATGTAGAAAACAGCGAACGCCGCTGTTGCCGCTATTGTACCAGCAAATAATGGGAGCCGGTTATACCGAAATGCATGGGCAAAAGGCACGCGCGGCGGTGGTGCTTTTGCAAGTGCCGCGGCGAATTCGGGTGTTTCAGTCAGCTTTAAGCGGATCCACAGTCCAACGCCAACCAACACGGCGCTCGCTAAAAATGGTAGACGCCAGCCCCAATCCCGGAAGTCGGTGTCACTTAAAGCCAGACCGAGCACCAGAAATAGGCCGTTAGACAATATGAAGCCTATTGGCGCCCCAAGTGGAGGAAACATGCCATAACGTGCTTTTTTTCCTTCAGGGGCATTCTCTACGGCCAACAACGTCGCACCGCCCCATTCGCCGCCTAAGCCAAAGCCTTGAAGAAAACGCAAAACACACAGCAACGCTGGGGCGACCCATCCGGCGACCGCATAGCTGGGCAAGAAAGCGATAAGCACTGTCGAACAGCCCATGATCAAAAGAGACCAAACCAATGTCGCCTTGCGTCCCAGCCTGTCGCCATAGTGCCCAAACACAGCTGCGCCTATAGGTCGCGCAATAAATGCGAGGGAAAAAGTTAACCAGCTCTGTAGTAACTGAGCTTCGGGACTAGCCGTTGGAAAAAACAACGGCCCGAATACTAAAGAGGCGGCTGTTGCGAAAATATAAAAGTCGTAAAATTCAATTGCAGTGCCTGCCATTGAAGCACCAAGAACACGCTTTTGATAACCTGTATCTGTCATGCACAGTCTGTCGCACCATTGCTGGTCTCATGAAAGTTGGAATGGAACCATTATAGGAGTGATGCGATAAAATTTGGGTGCCGTGCCTGCTAACTTCATCCCAGTCACAATCAGATCCCGGTGTTCAGGAAGGACGGATAGCTGCTTGACCCAATTTGCGCTTTGCAGGATACGCCAATCCATGGATAATTTTGACGAAGAACAAATGGATGCGGGCGTTCTCAAACCTCAACGTGCGCCGAACGTTGGCTGAAATTGTGCAGAGATTTTCGTTGGCGAAAGACACGCTGTCACTCTCGAGAACGCAATTCAGACTTATCTGCTTTGCATTCATCGCCAATCTAGCTTTCATTCCATCCATGTTAGCACATGTAGCTTTCGGCACATGGGGCGGGCGTTCTGCATCGGCACACTTACCGGATTCCCTCATCAACTTCATGGGGCTCTCCATATCTTCATACACGTTGATTGCATGGCACGCAGCAGCTGCCTTCGCGCTTGCAGTAGCAATGTTTATTCAGTTTGTCTTAGCCCATCGTGAAGTGCGGTCGGGCAGAGCCTTAGCCCTCCACAAGACACTAGGGCCGCTTATCCTCCTTATCCTGCTTCCAGCATTTCTTCTTTTCGCTCTGTCGTTAAGCCTCGGCGTAATCCAAACCCCATTTAACGGGGTCATGTTCACTGTGCTGCCCATGATGATCCTTTACGCCATTGTCCGGGCCCTCATAGGCCTTCGGCGTGGTGACCTGGACCTACACGCAGATTCGATGTTTCTCGCCTTCATGCTCTTGGAGTCAGCGCCGATTTATCGCATTGTTATGTTCGTGTTTGCATGGCTTGGTGGAACATTGCTGGCACCAAATGGTGAGCCAGTTAACGAGGGCGCTCTTTTTCGTACCTTAGTGGTACTCGCATTGCTTACATTGGGATATTGGTCATCCAAACGGCTACGCCGCAACCTTTTCCCGTTAATGTTGCTTGGCTCTGTTTTGGCGCTCTCACTAGCACTGCTGCCGTGGTCACTCAGCGGCGCACCAAAGTGGTAATCATCGTCGGTATCCGGCACCATCGCAACCTTGCGCGCGCGGGAGACATTTTCTGCATTTTTCGAGAAGTGGTGAAATTAGACTGCTTCAACCGCCGTGCAAACCGTTTAGAGAACGGTGACGGTCTCGTTTTTGAATTTCCCAGGAGCTAACATAATGCAAGTCGGCATATTCGTCCCGATCAATAATAATGGCTGGCTTATCAGCGAAACAGCACCGCAATATATGCCAAGCTTCGATCTCAACAAAACCATCGCGCTTAGTGCCGAGAAACACGGGCTGGATTTCCTTCTGTCGATGATTAAGCTGCGCGGGTTCGGTGGCAAGACCGAATTTTGGGAATATGGTCTTGAAAGCTTTACCCTAATGGCGGGGCTAGCGGCCGTCACGGAGCGGATCAAAATCTTTGCCACCTGCCCGACATTAATCATTCCGCCCGCCTTTGCCGCACGGATGTGCAACACCATTGACTCCATCAGCCATGGGCGCTTTGGCCTTAATCTGATCACCGGTTGGCAGCCGCCAGAATATACCCAGATGGGTTTATGGCCTGGCGATGACCATTTCCGTGATCGTTACACCATGCTCGATGAATATGCGCAAATCTTGCGCGAATTATGGGACAGCGGGCGCAGCGATTTCAAGGGGCGCTACTATACAATGGACGACTGCCTTGTTCGCCCCAAGCCAGAAGGCGAAATGAAGATTATCTGTGCCGGGTCATCAGATGCAGGTCTCGCATTCTCGGCAAAATGGGCCGATTATGCCTTCTGCCTAGGCGTCGGCGTCAACACACCAACCGCCTTTGCATCGAACAACGAACGGCTGGCCAAAGCGCTTGAAAAGACAGGACGCTCTGTATCAGTGTTCGTGCTGGTGATGATTATCGCGGCAGAAACCGATGAGGAAGCAATGGAACGCTGGCAGCATCTCAACGCCGGTGTCGACATTGATGCGATCGCCTGGCTTGCGGAGCAAGGCGCCAAGGACACGGTCAATACGGACACCAATGTCCGCCAACTGGCGGCCCCCGAAGGTGCAGTGAACATCAACATGGGCACGCTCGTCGGCAGCTATGCCAGTGTCGCGCGGATGCTCGATGAGATGGCTGAAGTGCCGAACACCGGCGGGGTACTGCTCACTTTCGATGATTTCGTTGTCGGCATTGAGGCCTTCGGGACCCATATACAGCCCCTGATGAAAAGCCGTGCGCATATCGCCACTGGTTGAACCAACGCTCTGAGCAGCGCGCAGTGCCCAAATAAACGGCATTGGCGCGATGCAAATCCGTAGCAATTGTTAAGGCATTTGACTGAATCTGGGCCTAACTATAGGACGATGGCAATAACTACGGCTATTCCGCCTCCCCGCACCTTTCACGAAAAGACCCACCAACATGAAATCCATCTTCACAATCGCCTGCGCACTGGCACTCACCGGAGCATCGGCACGAGCGGAAGAGACATTTCACATCGTCCAGCAAAAACCCGAACTGGTGCATATCGACTTGGGCAAAGACGGTGCATCGCACGGAGACATTTTGGCCTTTGAGGCCGGCGTCACGGCTGAAGACGGTAAGACAGGCATCATGAGCGGCATCATCACGACGGTTGGTATCCCTGCGAAAGACGGAGAATTTTTTGATCGCGTTGGAAACATCGTTTTGGACTTTGGCGGCATCGACACGTTAGTCATTGCGGGTAAATCGGTTTACGTGGTTGGCGCTGGCGAAATGGTGGTCGACGCGCCACAGGTTCGTGCGATCACAGGCGGAACCGGTCGGTTCATCGGTGCGCGCGGGCAAATTACAACCACACGCCGGGACGCAGGGCATTACGATCACAAGATCGAACTCGTCGACTGAGTAGCCTCACAGTGTCGGGGCTCCCGATGTCGCGGACTATCTGCGGCGCGTCAGCAACGATAACTTTACTGGCGTGTCATAATCTCAACCGATTAATCGAGAGCGTCTGGCGGCAAGGTGCAAATCCAAATGTGCCCTAAGCGGAGGTTTTGGTCACCAGTGAAAATATAAAAATGGACACTGCGATAACTGAGACGAATGCAAATGGATAAAAAATGCGGACGTTCCGATTGAATGTCTTCGCAGCCAACTCTGACTTTTCTGCATACATCCAAATATAGACGACAGATAACAACAAGCTGATAACAAGTAAGAGTATGGTCTCAATCAACAGCAAATCGGTCATCGTGATATAATGCAAAGACGGTATTTGCTTTTCCAGGGAATATTTTAGTGCAACAGTGGTCAAAATAAGGGTCAGTGTACCCCCAAGTCGTGGCGATGCATAAGAAGTAAACTTGGCCGGATCGAGCCAAAGCACGGCAGATGAAGCAATAAATATCACAAACAATGGAACGAAAATCGTCAGGGCACCTGACTCGATCGATTCATGATCCAATTTCACCTTGAAATGAATTTGTGAGTATTCGACAGAGCGGTCATCAGAGCGTTTGGCAGGCCTCTCCTCCGCCTCCATGCTAATGAATTTCCAGTGCCCGTGAATGAAATCTTCAGGTTTATTCTGGTCCTGGAATTCAAACACCTTCAAATTATAGATTAGCTCGCCACGATCCTGCAAAAAGCCGGTCATGACTAGGTTTAGGTCAACTGTTCCATAAGGGTAGAACGCGAGATTGCTTTGAAAGTTGGGAAAACTATCGAACTTTTCATAATATCGGATCCGGCCATCAGGCCAGACATTGAGTGATACTACTCCGGTTTTACGCTCCTCTCTTTCATTGCTGATTTCAAAAACGGGTTCCCATATTTTCTTTAAAAGTTCGCTGGCTGCATCGGCATTGAGATTGCGCGGGCGATCCGGATAATCTGGGTCGGGTGTAAAAGCGAGACGCGGATCCCGCCACTCCACAACCATCTGGCCTACAATTTTATAGCTTCCGGTGTTGAGATCAATGTCCGAGATGTTGTCGATGAAAAACGAAACATCTGCTTGGGTTGGATTGTCCGGATTGGGGGATTGCTGAAGGTCGTTTATTAAAAACGGTTCCGGTGAAGCGGCAACGGCCGATGTCGAAAATCCAAAAATCAAAACCATTAGCAGAACGGCGTATTTGGAAAATTTCATCAGATCTTCCTGCGCACGTTGCATATGCACCCGCGCCAGATCGCGGAAACAGGAGCAGCCATGTTCCAATTTTTGGGACTTCAAACGTTTTCGGTCCATTGACGCGCTCCCTTTTCCCCAGACGCAGTGAAGATCCACGTTACAGCCCACGACGGCTGCCCCATTACCTAAGGCGCTCCCTCACAACAATCCGTAATTTGGGAATGTGGAAGTCGGAAGCTATCAAATCTAGCCAGAATGAAGGTAGTATCGAACGCGAGCGCAGACACAAATAACCACAGCTACTGGGAAACGACTGCTTACCTAGCGATCTCGAACGTCAGATCGAAACGTTCGTCGATGATTAGAACCATGAGCGCGAGGGCGAGAGCCTGAAAACGATCACACCTGCTGATGCCTGGCTCCGCAGGGCGCTAGCCATCAGTACAAAATTCTTGACGATGGGCAGAGCATTTTGGCTTTTCACAACGACGTTATACCGTGCGCTAAATTGTGTTTCCGAAATAGAAGGTCGTCTAAGTCAAAAGATATAGAAAGGTGTGATGAGAAACTTTCTAAACTATTGTTTTATAGAGTGATCGTGCGATCTTTAATAGTCGCCCGCTGGTTCCAACCCAGCAGGGCTCACCAGATATTTCAATGACTTATTTGGTAGCATGACCTGTTTACCACCAGATCATTTTTTCTTAGCAAGCAAATAGCAATCAAGCGGAAAAAATAAGTGCAACATAAATCGCAGCGCCGGTGCAGGGCTACGCCTTAAAAGTGCTTTAAGAACCAGTGCTGAAGAATGGCCACATACTTATCGCGCTATCGGCAGTCCATCAGTCCCCTATCTTTACACAATTTTCCGCTTGGAATATCAAGTCGTAGATCCATTACCCCGCAGTAACCGCTTTATCCATCTGGATTACCGCGCCGTGAAAGCCCGCGCTTGCCGGTGACGCGAGATACGCGACCATATTGGCCATATCCGCCACCTCCACTAACCCGCGAATTGGCCGGTAACGCCCTAATAATTCCGGGTCTGCTCCCGCTGGCGGAACAAAGCTGGCACCAATCTCGGTAACCATGCCGCCCGGCGAGATGGCGTTGATACGCAATGGTGTTTTGAGATATTCCATCGCCATGGCCTTGGTAAGCTGCGCCAACCCCGCTTTCGATGCACAATAGGCAGCAGCATAGGCTTGGCCCATATGCGCAGCGATCGAGGTCGCATTGACGATCGCCCCTTCGCTATCCAACAGATGTGGGATGGCCGCCTTGCTTAGTAAAAACGGCGCAGTCAGATTGACGGCCATGACCAAATTCCAGTCGGTCATTGGCATTTCATGACTGTTGGCAAGCTTCAGGACGCCCGCGACGTTGCATAACGCATCAAGCCGCCCGAATGCCTTAACCGTCGCCGCAACCGCAGCCGGACAATTGTCTGCAACACTTAGATCCGCCAGATGGATTAGCGCCTTACGTCCACAATCTTTGATCCGTTTCGCCGTTTCGTCCAGCCCATCTTCCTTGACATCCACAATACAAATGTCTGCGCCAGCGCGCGCCAATGTGACGGCGACTGCCTGCCCCAGGCCACCCCCAGCGCCGGTCACCAAGGCCACCTTCCCGGTCATATCACTTGGGTGTCCCATATCCCCTATCCCTTATACACGTTGCGGCTTATCCAATGCACTAACCGCCCATGCCAGCGCTAATATTTCTGGGCAACCTGGTTCATTTTGCAGTCGCTCTTAAAGATGAACCCAAATCAATATTCCAGCCTAACCGGTCCAATAAGGCCCGATGGCCGCAGTTTTGCATTGGCGCCGTAAGTCGCCATCGGTGTCCACGTAATCGGCTTGGCACCGGGCTGTGCGTCACCAATCAGACGGTTGATCCAAAGGTTGGCGACGCGAACTTCCAGCATGTTCTTGCCCGATTTGGTCAGTGCGCCAATTTCGAGTTTATATGGCGCGTGCCACACCGCGCCTGCGCTTTTGCCGTTCACAAACACTTCCGCCATTTCGCTGACTTGGCCAAGATCGATCCATAAGGGCTGCCCGGCTTTCCAGTTTTTCGGCGTGACAAACTGCTTTGAGTAAGTCGCAATGCCCGAGAAATATTTGATGCCCGGATCAGCGTTTTCGTTGAGTGGTCCCAGCGTTGCCAAAGTCGCCATTGCAGGCGCGCCACGGTCTTTTTGGAAGGTCACACCCCATGCACCGTCAAGGGCCGCAGCAACGCTTGGCTCATTTTGTTTGATAGATAGCGCATTGGCAATTGCAGCTTTGCGAAAAACAATGTGGAGCGATTCATCTGCCGCCAGCGTCAGCGGGATGATGGTCTCGCCATTTTCGATACGGTAACTGACCGCCTCCGATTTACCCGTTTCGGCGCGCCAGATTTCGGGTGCTTTACCAGTCACGCGAAAGCGCGCTTCAATGGTCTCTGCCTGGTCTTTCTGGTTCACAAGGAAGAAACTGTCCCCGTCAGCAAGTTTGCGCTGCACAAACGGTATCACGCTTTCGGAAGAAGCACCTGTGTAATGGAACTGTGGACCGGTACCCGCACGCGCCAGTGCATCCTCGACATTCTTGCTCGCGATAACCTTGCCATTGCCGAAAGGTGTTTCATCTGCACCCGACCAAAGTTTAGCGACCAAAGCGGCATATTCGGCCGCGTCATGCGCGAGGCTGGGGCTGCCTTCCGGCTTCATCCCGATTATGGTAGCGCCACCTTCCACAAGCTCAGCGATACGATTGAGTGTACCTAGTGTCATCTTGCGCGAAGAACCACCCAGATAGAGCACCTTGTACCTCGCGCCGCCCTTTGCAAGCAGCTCATTGCCATCGTTCGACAGTGCATCAAACAACGCGTCATTATTGATGAAATCAAGCGCATAGGCGCGCGGCACATCCTTTAATTGGCCGGTTTCCATAAGCGCCGTCAACGGGGCTTCTTCGCCATAGAAATAGGCCACATCCGCGGCATTGCGTCCCTGTTGCAACATGAACGCGTTGCGCGAAAGATAATCGACCCACGGTTTTGCCATCTCCGCCCAGGCATCATGGCGGTTGAAATACTGGCCAAAAATGAAAAGCGTTAATCCCGGGAATTTGTCGTCCCGGGGCTGCTGCACCGATGTGTGGACCACCGGCCTGTTGACGCCATTGGCGAAGGCCAAATCGATGACGCGCTTCAGATATTTGGGCGAATGCGCCCATGGTGCCAGTGATGAAGTCAGCGATTCTGCCGCAACCAGATTTTGTCCGTAAAGATGCGCTACCGACGCGGCGCCACGCATGTCGGCAATATGGCTTGGCCGTGGTCCTTCTGCTCTGGTATGGGTCCAAATCGCAGACATTGGGACATCTGCATATCGGCGCATCGCCATGTCATCACCGATTGACGGACGACCGCTTTCCAACGCCTCGCCGTAAACAATCAGCCCTTGTTTGTGCGCGACATCAGCGACCGTACCATAATGCTCGCTCGCCAACAGATCGGCGAGCGTTCGCCGGTAATCATAGAGAAATTTGTCCGACTGTTCGCGCGACCCGATAATTGTACCGGTTAGCGCAGGCAAAAAAGGAAGCGGATCGTAGCCACGCAGTTTTCTGAACTGCTCAACCATCTTTGGCGTCCAGTTGGCGGCCCCTACCTCGATGGAATCGGTCAGGATCGCGCGAACACCCTTCTGACCGACCATATCGGGGCCGGCCGCGTCGCGGTACATGCCGATATATGTTTCGAGATATCGGCGCACAGCGGGGCCGTCGAACTTGTCGACCTCAAGCCCGGTTGCCTCGGGTGGGGCTGGATGGTTGGTGGTGCCGAGCAACGAGTGGCCAAGCCGCAGGACCCGCCAGTTGCTCCCTGTCGGCGGGGTCCAATCAAGGCTGCCATCGGGCGTCATCTTGTCAGTGATGTTCAACACCTTACCGGGATCGACGCCAGTGCTTTCGCCGATGTCCTTGCTCAGCGCATAATAATCCGGTTCCAACTCAAAGGCCGCTTTGGCTTCATATCGATCGATGCGTGCTTCGTTAAACAGGCGGAAATCGCCAAGCCGGATCGGACGCTGCATTGCAGCACCCATGGCGGCCAAAGAGCTCAAATCGAGACCTTCCTCCGGCGCAGTCATCCCGCCGACGCCAAAGGTACCCGCACCAAAGACCACGCGGAAATGGCGCGCGGTTACTACATCGAAGCTTATTGTTGTTGGAACCGGGCGGATCGCAAAATCTACTATCTTGCGCCAGACTTTGCCATCGTCACTGGCTTCCAGTTGCGCGCTGGTGATAGAACCAAGGAACATCGCCGACGCCCCCGGCAAAAATATCGACGCTGACCGCATTGTTTGGGGCGACCCGTAATCAAGTGCTACGACCGGGTCGGCGCCTTCGCGCTTTAACTCGATTGCGGTTTCCAGATCACCGTCCTGAAACGCCGCCAAGTCAACCGCCGCACCTGTCAGATCAGTTGCTTTGGGTATAGGTACAGCTGCGGCTTCCGCGATCGGGAATGCGAGCACCGCCACATCGCCGTAATGCTGCCAAGTGGGCATTTTGTAATCGCCAGTCATCGCTTCGCCGATGCCCATACCCCGACCTGCGTTCATAAACGGACCGGTTTTAGATGGTGGTGCGGCCAGAACACCGTTAAATCGCTTGCCACCCGTCAAAGTCGTTTCGCTCCATACGAGTTTTTTCAAACCATCGGCATCCGGCACCCAAGGCCCGCCGGTTTCCGACCAGCCGGGTGACGTCGCGATTGCAAGTTCGAGCGCGCGTTTTTCTGCTTCCTTGGCGGTAAAGTTAAACGCCTTTTTCCATTCCGGCGTCATGTAAACAAGCCGCTTTTCTACAATCTGCGGCGTTCGCAAATTAGCGTCGAAATTCTGCAACCCGCCGATGCCAATACGCTGCATCCATGCCATATCTTTGGCGATGCCATCTTCGGTGATATTACCATTCATCCAGTGCCACCATACACGCGGGCGAGCTGATTGTGGCGGATCCCGGAATTGCGCTTCAACCGGATCTGCGGATGATGCCTGTACCGGAGTATCATTGTCAGCAAACACCGGCAGCGTCGCGAACGTCGTCCCTGCTACCAAAGCCGCGCGCAAAGCCAACAATGAACCGTACTTAATCATGGTTAAAAACCCCTCGACGTCATGCGCCAATTGTTCGCGACTGAGTCATTTTCTGTGAATGGATGGCGGTCATAATGACGCGCACGACTTTGTCAGAATAAGCTTCGGCTTCGGCTTCATTGACAGGGCCGTTTACAGACTCGCTACGATACCAACCCGCAATGCCTTGCAGGAACAAATTTGCGAGAAAAACGGGGTCGATGTTCCCTTCGGCCGCAAGCGCACCAAGCCGGTCGATATCCTCTGCAATCAATGTCACATATTGCCTGGTGCCCCTATCGTGCCAAACGCTGGCGATTTCCGGAAAGGCATGCGCCGCGTTATTGACCAGTCGGGTGGCAATAATATATTCCTGCCACCGGGACACTGAGATGAGTATTTTGGCATAATGGCGAAGCCGCTTTTCGAGGTCGTTTGGCAAAAGGTGATCGCGTTCGCCAGCGCGTGCGGACAATTTCGCAAACAAATCTTCTATCACCGCGCGAAATAGCGCTTCTTTGCTCCGGTAACGTGCGTAAAGCGTTCCCTTCGAAATATGGGCAGCGGCGGCAACCGCATCCATATTTGCCGCCTCAAAGCCAACATCGAAGAAGATTTGCTGCGCCGCAATGCGGATTGCCGCATCAATTTCGGCGACCCTATCAGCCGTCGGCCTTCCGCTCCGTCGTCGCGGCACTATATCCCGTCCCGATTTTTGTAGCGTTGCGACCTGCTCCATAATTACGGCGCGCTTTAACGGCGGGGTGTATTGCACGCGGAGCCGTCGTTCGCCGCCCAATCGAGCGCAGATTCAAGTAATGCGACATGCTGCGGCTGGCTGTATGTTTCTGGCATATGACCGATTGCGGAATAGAACATCCGGCCTTTACCGACGCAATTTGTCCACGCAATCGGATGGTCTTCGCCCATTTTCAGATCCTGCCCCATACCCTCAGGCTTGTACGTGCTTTCATCAAGTGTGAGCAGCACATTGGCCCCGACTGCGCGCGGGTTGGTACGGAAGCTATACCATTCATCGGTCATACGCCATTCGCTTGGCACTGCCTTTGCCAGTGGATGCGCGGTGTTTACGACAACCCGTGCTTCCTGAAATTGCGGGTTCATCGGATGCCCCTTAAACCGCGCACCGATTAGCGTGTCCGGATACCAATCCCAAAAATATACCGGATCACCCGCCGAACCATGAACCGCGACAAAGCCGCCACCGGTTTTGAGGTAATCTTGAAGCGCCTTGCGCTGGCTCAAGCTCAAGACATCGCCGCTAATATTATTCCAGATTACCGCGTCGAATTGCTTCAGCGTTTTTGCATTAAATGCGCCGCCCTTGTCCGTCGTCGCTACTGCCCAACCTTTACGTTCTGCCATGGCGAGAAATGCTGCATGCGCAGCGTTGACCGAAGGCGTGTCCTTAAAACCGTTGATCTTTTCAAAGAGCAAGAACCGGGGTTTATCTTTCGGGAGGTTAAACACCGGCACTTCATTGTCAAACCGAACGCAACGTGCGATTTTGTCAGCATCGGTGACAGGCAACTTACGCAGTTCACTATCAATCTCGGGCAGCTTAGCCACATCCATTCCGGTGAATCGCGAAGCCTCTCTTAGCGTCAGGATCGCCATAAAGGACGGTGCGGTGGTGCCGGAGATGCTTGGCGGCAATGGTCCGCCCATTCGGCTAGGAACTGCTTTGGCCAGCACCGCACTTGCGGCTGGGCTCAACATCAAGTCGATCATCGGCGAGCTTGACGAAAATGGCGTGTCGCGATTGGGGCAATCAGTGACCGGCTTGGCCTGAACGGACGCTGCCGACAGCAGCGTAAGTCCACAAACAGCGATCGCAGCTTTTTTGGCTAATATCCTCACGTCGAAACGCATCACAGTTTTCCTTCTTTCAGAAGTTCCGCAGCATGATTTGCTGCCCGCGCCGTCAGCGCCATGTAGGTAAGCGAAGGGTTCTGGCATCCGCTTGACGCCATAACCGCGCCGTCGGTGCAGAAAAGGTTCGGTGCCTCATGCGCCTGATTGAATTTGTTAAACACCGACGTCATCGGGTCCTTGCCCATGCGCGCCGTACCCATTTCATGTATACCAAGGCCAGGAGCACCGGGCTTATCAGCCTGCGCGACCACGATCCCGCCTGCCGCCTCAACCATTGCCTTACCATCGGTCATAATCTGCTTGGCCATCTTGGCCTCATTTTGTCCTTGAACGCAATCGATGTGCACGATTGGCATGCCCCACTTGTCGACGTTTTTCTCGTTCAACGTCACGCGGTTATAAGGGTTGGGCAACATTTCACCAAAGCCCGAAATGAACACCAACCATGGCCCCAGCTTCCGTGCCTTTTCTTTTGCCTCGATTCCAAAGCCAGGCGAACTCGGCGGGACGGCGCTACTCCGCCGCATCATGCCGCCCTGATATCCATAACCGCGAACATAGCCGTCCGCTTCTTCGGTTACATTGCGGAAACGCGGGATGTAGATACCAGTCGGTCGGCGCCCCTTGTAATAGCTGTCCATCGGGGCCTTGGGCATTACGCCCACCGTGGTCAGAGCATACATATGGTCCATGAGGTTGCGACCGACCTGATCCGATTTATTGCACAAACCGTTTGGATTGGCCTCACTTTTTGAATTTAACAAAATCTGTGCGGTGGGAATTGTCGAGGCGTTCAAGAAAAATATATTGGCCTCATAGGTGCGACCAGCCTTGGTTTTCGCATCGATAATTTTTACCGAAGTGATCTTACCGGTCTTCGGGTCCTGAACGAGGCTTTGAACGATCGCATCGGTAACGATCGTCAAGTTGCCGGTGCGCTCGGCCGCTGGAAGAGCCGCGCTGAGACTTGTGTAGTTTGCCCCATAGCTGCACCCGCGTTCGCAAATCGAGCGGTTCTGACAACTGGAACGGCCCAGTTCTTCATGGTGCGGTTGCGCGACGGATAGGTTAGCGGCGCGGCCCGAAATTACTTTGCGGCCCGGAAACTTCGCCTCGACCGCCGACTTGAACATTTTCTCAGCATCATTAAGCGCAAATTCCGGCAGAAACTCGCCATCGGGCAATTGCGGCAAACCTTCCTTCGATCCGGCGACACCCACGAATTTTTCAACATGATCGTACCAAGGTGCGAGATCTTCATAGCGGATTGGCCAGTCGCAGCCGAAGCCATCCTTGGCATTGGCTTCAAAATCCTGCGCCGACAGGCGATAGCTTTGTCGTCCCCACATGATCGAACGGCCGCCAAGATGATAGCCTCTTATCCAAGCAAATGGCTTCCCTTCTGGCGTGGTGTAAGGATGTTCGCTGTCCTTCACCCAAAACTTCTTAGTCGCTTCATTGACTGCATAGCATTGCCCCTGCACCGCATAATCGAGCGCAAGTTCTTCCTCTGGAATTTTGTTATTATTCGGCAATTCCCAAGGCATTTGCGAATCCATATAGTCCGCGCCATGCTCGATTTTGCGGCCGCGCTCGATCACCAAGACCTTGAGGCCACGCTCACAAAGCTCTTTCGCAGCAATACCGCCGCTCATGCCGGAACCAATTACAATTGCATCAAACATAACAATCAACTCCGCTTAGAATGGACCGGCGCTGGCCCAAGGCCGCGTGGTTTCGGTGGCTTTTGTCGATGGCTCCCATGTGCCTGGAACATGTTCGTAAATCAGTTCCTGCGTCATCGCGATTTCGCTGCTGTAATAGAGCGCGACAACAAGCTCTTTGATTTTCAGATAGCCGCCGTCAACGACCCAATTTACCGGCGCGAACGGATTTGCTTTCGGGGAATTCGCAGGCGGTGCCACCTTTGCCAAAGCCGCTTTATCATGTGGACGCAGGACAGCATCCCGTTCTGCCGGAGAAAGCGCTGCAAAGCCCTTTTTCGTTGCGGCTATTGCTGCCGCATCAATACGATCCAGCGCCTCCACAATAGCCTTTTGGCTTTCGGGCGACGCCCATGTCGCCAGCATTTCGTTGAGTTTTTCTGGAACAGCTGCAGCAACAGCACCGGGGGTATCGGTTGCGGGAACAATGGTATCAGCAAATGCTGTCAACAGTTTTAAACGCGGCGCATCGAGAAACCTTTTTCCTTTGGCCGCTTTGGCAGCCAACAGCGCATCGGCCGGGATTGCAGTCGCACCGATAAGCAAAAACGCACGCTGCATAAGCGAACGACGGTCCATCTGACTTAAATCTAACATGACCACTCTCCTAACCTGCCCAATTCCTAAAACTGCGTATCGCGGCCCTTTGAATTCTATGCACCGTCCCAAATTTCGCGAATGTAGCGATAGCCTTCGGTGTAAACGTCTTCCGGGTTCGGGAAGAAGTCACGCCACACGCGGGTTGCTGCGGCCAGTTCAGGGACCGCGCGACCGAATGCCTCAATCGTCAACCATCCATCATAACCCAACGCCTTGGCCGCGACGATTGTATCGCGGATTTTGGCGTGGCCTTTGCCAGGTGTGCCGCGGTCATTTTCGGAAATATGGATATGGGAAAGTGCGCCAGCCGCGTGGACCGCGTGAAGGGCGGCAAGCGGGTCTTTCTCTTCGATATTGGCGTGAAAAGTATCGTAGAGAACGCCAAATCCTACTTCGCCCACACGGTTCGTATAGGCAATCGACTGTTCAATGGTGTTCAGCAAATGCGCCTCAAACCGGTTCAGCGGTTCAAAC
Organism: Sphingomonadaceae bacterium PASS1; assembly: GCA_002255985.1. Lineage (GTDB taxonomy): Bacteria > Pseudomonadota > Alphaproteobacteria > Sphingomonadales > Sphingomonadaceae > Sphingorhabdus_B. Next base: position 7,796 of record NKIR01000019.1, on the reverse strand, counting down.
GCCATTCCAATCCCCGCATCGCGTGCCACAGGCGCAATGCGGCGGTGGACATCAGCAGCGCGGCTCAATTCGGTTTCGCTCGGAAATTCGCCGGAGAAAATGCCAAGCGGCTGATAATAAGGACCGACAAGCATTTCCGCACCCATGGCAGAGCAGCAATCAATCACGCAGTTGAGATGATCGACTGCGGCTTGCCGGTGTGCGGGATTGTCGGACAGTGGGCTGTGTTCTTCATCCGGGATCAGTGCGACAGCGGTGCGTTGCAGCCCGATATCGTCCATTATGGCACCTAGTTTTGCGTAGTGAGACGCATCACTTGCATCGAACACCGGGATTTCGACACCGTCAAATCCCGTATCCTTGATCGCTTGCAAGATCGGCACATATTCGTCGGTGACGTGGCCAGTCCATAGCAGTAGGTTGATCCCAATTTTCATGTCTTACTTGGCCTTTCGTTCGTACAGCCACACCGCGCCGAAAATGAAGAACAGCATGACGGGAATGATTGCTATCGTTTGGAAGCTTTGTTCGGCAGCATAGGACAGTGCCTGTTGCAATCCGCTACTGCCCGGCTGAAGCGCGTCGAACGCATCTTTGCCGCCCGCCTTTTCCAGTTTGGCGTCATCATAGATTTTACCCAATTGCGGCAGCACGAAGTAAATCGCCATTGCCCCTGCAAAACCGATCAGCCCAATACCCCATGGCCCGCTGCGCGGGAATCGGCGGGATGCCGCAGCCAACATCGTCGGCCACATGAAACAGACCCCAAATGCCCAAAGCGTGGCGGCGACAAGCGCCGTAATTGGCGAGTTTGCGATGCTTAACAGGTAAAGGCCGATCGCGGCGGGGACGGTGCAGATTAACAGCAACCCCATATCCGAGAAACGATGTGCCAATGCGCCTGCAAAATGTCGCATCACGAACATAATCGCCGACACATAGACCAGAACCAATATGCCCGAAAAACCGACTTTCTGCGATAATGTGACATCGACCCAGGCACCGGGTGCCAGTTCCGCTGATGCGGTCAGGAACATGATAGCGAAGAAAACCCAGAAACTGGGGCGTTTGAATGGCTCGGCCATCATCTCGCCAAAGGTCACACCCTGCACCGCGCTTTCCGTAGGTGGGAATTCATGGCGCATCGTCCAAAGCGCCAGAACAACACCTGGAATGATTGTCAGGCCGACCAGCATTTCCCAGCTCAATTCGAGCGATTTGAAGAACAACACGCTAAGCAAACCGCCAACGATGATACCCACTGGCCACCACGCGTGCAGCGCGTTCAGCTTGCCGGTTTTGTCGTCAGAATAAATCGTCGCAATCACCGGGTTGATAGACGCCTCCGTCGCACCCCAGCCAAAACCCCAAATCACCATCGCCAGATTGAGCAGCAAATAGGTCGACGAACCGGTTCCGGCAGAAAGCAAGACCAAGGCGGGGCCGATGATGAAGCAAGCAGCAGCAAACAGCACCACTTTCTTCGCACCGAGCCGGTCAAGCAAGGGGCTGATGATAAGAAGACTCAGCGCAAAGCCAAGGAAAGAACTGCCCAATACGGTGCCAATCATTTCTCCCGAATGCAGCGCGTCGATAGGATCGAGCAACGCCGCCTTCATCGCACCCGCAGCGCCAGCGCGGATGGAATTGGACATCGCCGCTGTAAATAGCGCCAACACGCAAATCCAATAGATCGCGCGATTGTTGATTTTACTCTCCATGTCTCTCTCCCCCCAATATCTATTTTTTCGACCTTATGTCGCACTCAGTCCCAGAACATCGCGGATAAACCCGGCATCGACATCGCCTCCGGCAAAATCATCAAAGGCTTTGTCCGCAGGTGTAATCATATGTTTCGCAATAAACGGCGCGCCCTCGGCAGCTCCCTGTTCCGGGTGTTTGAACGCACATTCCCATTCGAGCACAGCCCAACCGTCATAGCCGTAATGGCCAAGCTTGGTGAAAATCTGCGTAAAATCGACCTGCCCGTCGCCAAGCGAACGAAAACGGCCCGGGCGTTCTTTCCAACCCGAATAGCTGCCATAAACGCCCGCCTTGCCGTTTGGACGGAACTCGGCATCTTTCACATGGAAGGCTTTGATCCGTTCGTGATAGAAATCGATGAACTGGATATAATCAAGCTGCTGCAACACGAAATGCGACGGATCGTAAAGGATGTTGCAACGCGGGTGGTTATCAACTGCCTCTAGGAACCGTTCAAACGTCACGCCGTCGTGCAAATCTTCGCCTGGGTGCAGTTCGAAACAGGCATCGACATTATGTTCGTCAAAAACATCAAAAATCGGCTTCCACCGCCGTGCCAGTTCGGCGAAACCTTCCTCGACCAGTCCGGCGGGGCGCTGCGGCCATGGATACATTAAATGCCACATCAGCGCGCCGGAAAATGTTGCGTGGCTCGTGCAGCCAAAACGTTCGCTGGCCTTTGCTGCCATCTTCACCTGATCAACCGCCCAAGCGGTGCGCGCCTCGGGGTTGTTGTGAACTTGCGACGGTGCAAAACCGTCGAACAGCTTGTCATAAGCCGGATGCGACGCAACCAATTGCCCTTGCAAATGCGTAGATAGCTCGGTGATTTCAACGCAGTTCGCGGCGCAAATGCCTTTTACCTCATCAGCATAGGTCTGGCTCTCGGCAGCCTTTTCAAGATCGAAAATGCGCGCGTCCCATGTCGGTATTTGCACGCCTTTATAGCCGTGACCCGCCGCCCATTTGGTGATGCTATCAAGCGAATTAAACGGTGCTTCGTCACCGGCAAATTGCGCGAGGAAAATTGCAGGACCCTTCATTTAAAACTACCTTTCATAAAGTCACCCAGACCGCGCCTTGGCGACTGGATTCAAGCGCGGCACGAAGGAAGTTCATGCCCGATAATGTGTCATCCATGGTCGCATAGCCAGGATCCGCGCCACCTGTTTCAGCGCCGCGTATCTGTTTGGCAAAGGCCGTGTAAATGTTGGCGAATGCTTCCAAATAACCCTCTGGATGGCCGCCGGGTGTTCGCTGGATCGCCAAGATGTCGGATGACAGATACGCGCGGTTGGCGCCGGCATGCCAAATTTCATCAGGCCGATCGCGGCGCTTGACGGTCATTATATTCGGCTGCTCCTGCCGCCAGTGGATACTGGCTTCGTCGCAATAGACAGCGATTTGCAGATCGTTCATGTCACCAACGCACACCTGACTGGCGGTCAACGTGCCTTTGCCACCTCCAGAAAGGCGGAACAAAGCCGCACCGTCGTCATCAATTTGGCGACCCGGCAACATCGTTAGTTCACAGCAAATTTCCGAAATACGTTCGCCCGTTATGAATTCGACCAAATTGGCTGCATGGGTACCAATGTCTCCAAACGCCCCAGCGTCGCCGGACTGTTTGGGATCAACCCGCCAAGCGGCCTGCTTGTTATTTTCCAAATCCGAAGCGCGTGACAACCAGTCCTGCGTATATTTCACCATCACCCGCCGCACTTTGCCGCATTGACCAGTGGCGATCAGGTCGCGTGCCTGTTTTACCAGGGGGTAGCCGGTGTACGTATGCGTCACCGCAATCTTCCGTCCGGTGCGCGTCACAGCCTCTGCGATAGCCGTCGCATTGGCCAGCGTGTCGGCCAGTGGCTTATCGATGATCACATCAAACCCAGCCTCCAACGCAGCGATAGCAGGCGCAGCATGCATATGGTTGGGGGTAACAATGGACACAGCCTCTATACGAACGTCGACCGGCAAAGCCGCTTCACGCTCGAGCATTTCGGTCCAGTTGCCATATGTGCGGGCAGGATCAACGCCGATCTCGGCGCCCGACGCTATAGATTTTTCTGCGGTCGAAGAAAACGCACCGGCGACCAATTGCCAATCACCCGAAATGGCGGCTGCCGTGCGGTGCACGCCGCCGATAAAGGCACCCTGCCCTCCGCCGATCATGCCATAACGCACTGGCTTCATTTCGTTTTCTCATTGGCAGCAAGAGCGCCACATTCTGTTCCATCAAGCCGCAGCGCCCAACGCACTGCATTGCCAAGCAACGTCACCTGTTGCGGATTAGAAAAGGCGTCTGCCTGATGCCCAAAGGCCGAATAGACGACGCGGCCCTTACCGATGCAGCGGTTCCATACCATTGGATGGTCGCCCATTTTCAAATCCTTGCCGAACATGCCCACCGGTCTGTAGCTTTTCTCATCGACCGTAATCAGAACATTCGCGCCACCTTTTCGCGGTGATCGATCAAATGAATACCACTCCTCAACATGCTGCCATGATGAGGGTAGATTTTTGGTCACCGGATGTCCCTTGTCCTCGACATTGACAGTAGCCCGTTGGAATTGCGGATCCATAGTGTGCTGGGTAAAGGTCGCACCTATAATCTCCTTCATGTACCAGTCCCACTTGGCGTGCGAGTTGTCGCCCGCAGCATGGATACCGACATAACCCCCACCTTGCTCGATATAGCGCTTAAATGCAGTCCGCTGCGCAGGTGTGAACACATCACCGCTGACGTTATTGAAAATCACCGCATCGAAGCGGGACAATATTTCGGAATTGAACGCGGCGCCATTTTCGGTCCGATAAATGCCCCAGCCATTTTCTTTGGCCATCTGCTCAAACAGTTTGTTTGCTGCGGGAATGGCGTCTTCATGCCGGAAAGCATTGGTTTTGGAAAAGACCAAGACCGCGGGCCGTTTAATGTCGGTCGGCACGGCCGGAGCTTCGGTCTCATAAACTTTCACGCCACCGAGAAATACGCGCTGAATTATATCCCAATTGCGCGCTACGGAAATTGCAAAATAACCTACGATCAATAGAAGGACCAGCAATATGATACGCTTGATTGAAAACTTCACGACGCCTCCTAAACTATGCCTGCTGCAGTTATTTTGTCTGTGACAAATATTTGATGATTGCCGCGCGCTGCGTTGCATCCGAAACAGCTATGACCATCCGTGTGCCAGGTACTATTTTCGTCGGAGCCGCCAAATACCGATCCAGATTTGCTTGGGTCCAAGTGATGTTTGACTGCTTCATTGCGGTTGAATAATTGAACGAAGTAACAGCAGCTGCCTTGCGTCCGACAACGCCGCGCAAATTTGGGCCAACCCCCGCAGGCTTCGTCACGTCTACCGAGTGGCACACTTGGCATCGTTGACGGAACAGCGTTTCGCCATTGGCCGCCGGTGGCGCAGCGAGTAAGGGGGAAATCGCTGCACCTGCAATAATCAATGAAGCAGCAGCCGCGCCGATATACCGCGATATTGTCATTACTCTCTCCAAAGCAATTATTCCTCCAGCTTGAGCTTTTCCAAAACATCAGAAAAGCGTCTGTCGATTTTTATCGAACTACACCGTTCGATTATTACGAACAAGACTCAGAAGATCAAGTCAAATGCAAAAAATCGAACTTAGTGGAAACAGCGATTTCCCGACGCCGCAGGGGCCGCAGGGGTTGGCGTTGTGAAAGACGGCGATGCTTTGCTGTCACTTGGCACGTCAGGCGTCATCTTTGTTGCGACCCAGAATTTCCGGCTTAATCCGGCCCGCGCCGTCCATGCGTTTTGCCATTGCCTGCCCGGCATGTGGCACCAGATGGCCGTCCATTTGTCAGCGGCATCGTGCATAGACTGGGTGGCAAAGCTCACCGGATGCGACGGCCCGGCAGCTTTGTTCGCGTTAGCCGAAACTGCGGGAGCAGCGGCGGGGCCGGAGATTTTCCTGCCTTATTTGTCGGGTGAACGTACACCGCATAATGACCCGCATATCCGCGGCAGTTTTCTGGCGCTTGATAATGCAACCTGTCCGGCAAAATTAGCACAGTCCGTGTTGGACGGTGTAGCGTTCGCCTTTGCCGATGGCCTTTCCGCACTAAAAGAAGCAGGCACCGATATCGCATCGTTGTCGGTCATCGGCGGTGGTGCGCGCTCGTCCTATTGGGGCAGTATCATTGCCGCAGCACTGGACACGCCCTTGGTGTATCTGGAAGGTGGCGAAGTCGGACCTGCGCTGGGCGCGGCAAAGCTTGCGCAGATGGCGGTAACCGGCGCCGACGCCGCCAGCATTTGCATCGCCCCGCCTGTATCGCATGTTATAATGCCCGATAGCGCCATTACCGATGGCCTCGCCCCAAAACTCGCCCGCTTCCGCGCCGCTTATTCCCATATTTCCCCAGTTTAGGAGAGAATATATGTCCGCCGATTATTTCGCCCCGTTCGACACCATCCGTTACGAAGGCCCAGATAGCAATAACGACCTTGCCTATCGCTGGTATGACAAGGATCGTGTAGTTTTGGGGAAGCGGATGGAAGACCATTTACGCTTTGCCGTATGTTTTTGGCACACATTCTGCTGGCCGGGGAGCGACGTTTTTGGCGCCGGCACCTTTACCCGGCCATGGCACGCCGGGCCTAACGACGCTGTCAATGCGAAGGCCAAGCGCGAAGCCGCAATGGCCTTTATCGAAAAACTCGATGTACCATTTTATTGCTTTCACGATGTCGACGTCATGGCCGACGCGACCGATGTTGCGTCGTTCCGTAAAAACTTTGCCGAAGCCGTCGACCATCTTGAGGCATTACAAGCACAGCATGGTCGCAAATTGCTATGGGGCACCGCGAATCTGTTTGGCGACCCGCGTTACATGGCTGGAGCTTCAACCAATCCAGACCCCGAAGTGTTTGCGTGGGCGGCCCTACAAGTCCGCGATGCAATGGAGGCCACGCACCGGCTAAGTGGAGCGAACTATGTCTTATGGGGCGGTCGTGAAGGCTATGACACGATACTCAACACCGACCTTGGCATCGAGCAGGAAAATTTCGGGCGTTTCCTCTCTCTGGTCGTCGACCATAAGCACAAAATCGGTTTCAAAGGTGCAATCCTTATCGAACCAAAGCCGCATGAACCAACCAAGCACCAATATGATTTCGATACGCAATCGGTTTACGGGTTTCTAAAACGCTTCGGCCTTGAAAACGAAGTCCAGGTGAATATCGAAGCCAACCACGCAACATTGTCCGGCCATACGTTCGAGCATGAAATCGCAATGGCTCGCGCGCTCGGCATTTTCGGCTCGATCGACGCCAACCGCGGGGATCCACAAAACGGCTGGGACACCGACCAGTTCCCCAATTCGGTTGAAGAACTTACTCTAGCCATGATCGAAATTATCCGTGCCGGTGGCTTTACCGATGGAGGTTTCAACTTCGACGCCAAGGTCCGGCGTCAAAGCATCGACGCGGTCGATCTGTTCCATGGCCATATTGGGGGCATTGACGTCATTGCCCATGCGTTGGTGAAGGCGGAAGCCGTTATCAATGACGGCAAACTGGATGCGTTTCGCAGCCAACGGTACGCGGGATGGCGAGGCGATCTCGGCCAGTCAATCCACGCGCCAACCGCCAGCCTCGCATCGATCGCCGACCTTGCCATTCAACACAACTTATCGCCCGGGCCAAAGTCTGGTCGGCAGGAATGGTTGGAGAATTTGATCAACCGGTTTTAGCGCTTTGCAACTCGGGTCTGTTATGGCCCCAGGTTGGTCTACGTGCGTCGTTGAATAGCGGCAACTTAGCCACCGGGGCCAGAACCGAGGACGATGAGGTCGTAATCAGACATATTATGCCACCAATCCCAAAGGCTTCTCGACCAACTCCTTGAACACCTTCATCAACTGCGCGCCGTCTGCGCCGTCGATGGCGCGGTGGTCGAAGCTGCCGGTGGCCGACATGACTGTGGCGATGGCGAGTGCGTCATCGACAATATAGGGCCGCTTTTCGCCAGCGCCGATCGCCATG
>NKIR01000004.1 GCA_002255985.1 Sphingomonadaceae bacterium PASS1 | reverse complement strand
GCGCGACAACTGGCTATCCAACCGGGTGTTCACTTCCCACGACAATATCGTCGACCTCTGCTGCGAGGCGTGGAACAAACTCATAGATCAGCCTTGGCGCATTATGACCATCGGGCACCGCAAATGGGCCAGTGGGTTATGATCATTGCAGGTTGGTATTATGCCCCTAACGGGTCACTTCTCAACGACAATCAACAGGCATGGCAGCGCCGAGCAAATCGTCACCGACGGTCTGCGATCGTACCCCGCGGCGATGCGCGAGCTGGGCAATCTGGACCGACGCGAGATGGGCCGCTGGCTTAACAATCGTGCCGAAAATTCGCACCTTCCATTCCGACGAAGAGAGCGGGCAATGTTGCGGTTCCGACAGATGAAGTCGCTACAGAAATTCGCCTCTGTCCACGCCAATGTCCACAACCACTTTAACCTCGAACGCCATCTCGTTGATCGCCAGACCTACAAGACCCGCCGCTCGGCCGCCCTGGCTGAGTGGCAGAACCTCATGGCCTGAACCGGAGCATGGTTCGGGCGAACTTTGCCAATCGGAGACGAGTTGCGATTGGACTGACACCACCAGCCCAGCAGACCCAGGCTATCTTTCCGGTGCAATCGTTGCCGCAAAGTCCGCTGCAGGTGCTATTCCGTCGGAGTCAAACAATGATCTAATAAAATCTGAGCAACCTGAGAATCAAGGTGAATAGCCAGCACGATAGGCATCGTGAAATACATAATCAATCAAAAACCGCTTTTACTCCGAAAGATGATTTAACTACACGTAGAGCTATATTTGATCGAATATCTTTTATTGAGGTGTTTTTCAGAAGCTCGCTCGTTAGAAATTCTTCATATGCGGAAATATTCTCGACAGCTACATGAAGTAAGTAATCGATTTCACCTGACACAAGATAGCAGGCTGCAATCTCGGCACACTGTCCGGCCCAGGTTTCAAATGCAGATGTCTGGTCGTCAGCGTGCCTGCGCACTTTGATTCCAACAAAAATGTTGAAGGCCACTCCCAACTTCACCTCGTCAATCTGAGCGTGATACCCCTTGATGAAGCCCGCTGCCTCAAGCCTTCGCACCCTTCTGAGGCAAGGGGATTCAGAGAGGCCTACGCGATTGGCCAGATCGGCGTTTGTTATGCGAGCGTCTCGCTGGAGTTCCGCGATTATCTTGCGGTCGATTCGATCGATATCAGCAGAAGCCACCACATTCTCCAATTTTTACGCAGTATAATTGCGTTTTTATGACGAAATGGGAGTCAAAACGCAAACACAAAGCGTCATTTCCATGATATTCAGGGCTCGCATTATCGATGAGGACAATACATGGACGCCCCCAACCACGGCTTTGCGACCCGCGCCATCCACCACGGATATGAACCCAGCGAAGCTCTTGGTTCATTGTCGCCGCCGCTGTTCCTTACTTCCACATTCTGCTTCGAGACAGCCGAGGAAGGTGGCCGGCGATTTGCAGGGGAGGCCCCGGGCTTCATCTATTCCCGGCTTGGTAATCCAACGACCGCGATTCTTGAACAACGGTTAGCGTCGCTGGAAGGTGGTGAGGCTGCAGTGGCTACAGCGTCGGGGATGGGTGCGATTGCTTCGGCCCTGTGGACTCTCCTTCGGCCTGGAGATGAACTGCTGACTGACTTAACCCTCTACGGCTGCACCTTTGCTCTGTTCCGCCATGGACTCGCCGAATTTGGAATTACGGTTCGACATGTCGATATGACGGACCTTGAAGCCGTAGCGCAGGCGATGTCAGAGCGGACTCGGGTGGTCTATTTCGAAACGCCGGCCAATCCAAATATGCGTCTTGTTGACATCGCTGCGGTCACAGCCTTGGCACATGGCCGTAGCGCTAAGGTCGTCGTAGATAACACGTATGCCACTCCCTATTTGCAACGGCCGATTGAGCTTGGAGCCGATCTCGTCGTTCAATCGGCGACCAAGTATCTTGGCGGACATGGTGACATAATCGCCGGAGCTGTCATCGGAAGATCCGATCTGATCGAACGAATTCAGTCGAGCGGCGTCAAGGACATGACAGGAGCAGTTCTTTCCCCATTCGATGCTATGCTTTTGATCAGAGGTTTGAAAACCCTAGAACTGAGGGTTGAGCGGCACAGCGAGAGTGCGATGGAGATTGCGAAGCGCCTCGAGGCCCATCCAGCGATTGCTGCTGTCGCATACCCGGGACTCGCTTCGTTCCCACAACATGAACTCGCCAATCGGCAGATGCTGATGGGAAGGTTCGGAGGCGTCATCGCATTTGAACTAAAGGGTGGCAAGGACTCCGCTCTTCCCTTCATGAACAGCCTGCGATTGATCCGCCGGGCAGTAAGCCTTGGAGACGCCGAAACACTGATTCAGCATCCTGCAAGCATGACACATTCGACCTATACGCCTGAAGAGCGCGCCGCCCATGGCATCAGCGAGGGTTTGGTTCGGCTCTCCGTAGGTTTGGAGCATGCAGAAGACATTTGGGCAGATTTGCTGGCCGCGCTCTCAGTGGCGACCAGCGCATCTTAAAGTGGGCAACAAGCGCGATCTCTGATATGCGGGCAACGACTCTCCGTGCGAATTATTCATGACAAGCCGCTGTCCTATCCCACTGAACTGAAGGAAACTACTCAGCTGCCTGTAAGGGCTATTTGAGCCCAGATATTGCGCGGCGCGCGCATTAGTTAACCGTAACCCGACAGTTGAACCCAAACACTCACCTGTTTTAAGCTGACATACGTTTCAAATTATCTAGCAATGGAGATTGACCTTCCACACATGCGACTATCCTGCTTTGGCAAATGAGGGTTCGCTCCAGCCCGCAGCAGCTGGTGTTTTGGCAGCATGGCGCTTGCCCTCAATCAGCGAACGCGCCAACTGGCGGGCAGCTTCGTCAGGTGGGACATTGCTGCTTTCTGCTGCATTGAGCACCATGGCAAGCCGGTCGCCGATAAGTTCGACGCGGGCATGCGCTTCTTCCGCAGCCCAGCCAAAATGCTCGGCCGCAACATTTATGATCCCGCCCGCGTTGACGAGATAGTCCGGCGCATAAAGGATATCTCGCGCTGCAAGTTCTCCTGCCTGATCCGGGCTTGCCAGCTGATTGTTCGCTGCACCACAAATGATTTTGACCTGCAGTCCTGCTACGACATTTTCATCGATAACGCCGCCAAGCGCGCAAGGAGCAAGCATGTCGGCTTTTGCCTTAAACAGATCTTGTGACGTCATGACGCGCGCACCAAAGCGTTCTGCCGCGAGCGCGGCCAATTCGGGTCGTGGTTCAGCCACAATCAGTCTCGCGCCTGCTTGCCAAAGCATCTCGCACAATGCGAAACCCACATTACCTAGTCCCTGGACTGCTACGACCATGTCCGAAATTTCGGCATCCATTTTGTGCCGGGCACTCACCTCCATCGAACGAAATACGCCGCGTGCCGTCCAGGGCGAAGGGTCGCCGCCGGGCATTCCTGCCTTAGGCGGAAGGCCAGCAACATGTCGCGTTGCCGTGGCAACGCTCATCATATCTTCAACGCTCGTGCCCACATCCTCGGCAGTTACATACCGTCCCTCAAGCCTGGCTACGGCACGTCCAAAAGCCTGAAAAAGCCTCGTCCGGTCGAAGTTGCCGTCAGGCACCCGAAGCACAGCTTTGCCGCCACCAAAAGGCAGGTCGGCCAGCGCATTCTTGTAGCTCATGCCTTCGGCCAGACGCATTGCGTCATAGGCTACTTCTGCTGCTGTCTCATATCGCCAGAAGCGGCATCCGCCTGCGGCAGGCCCAAGACGCGTGGAATTAAGCACGATCACCCCTGAGAGCCCCGATTCAGGATCATCAAGACAGACAAATTCCTCGGCAATCGCTGCAGATGTCAAATTATTGGGGTGCATGTTTACTTCCTTTCAATACATAGGCATATTACTAGATAATTTGGAAGAATACTGACCTATTTCTCATTTAAAATGGGATAAAAGTGAAACATTTGACCGAAATAACTCGATATTTAGGATTAATATGCCTAGTTTATTAGATGAATTTGAACAGAAAATACTGCGCGTGCTGCAGGAAGATGCAGCGCTATCTACTTCAGCAATCGCAAGTCTGGTCGGACTATCGCCTTCGCCATGCTGGCGCCGGATCGATCGCCTCGAGCGCGAAGGCTATATAAAAAAGCGCGTAGCGGTTCTCGACCGCAAGAAGATCGGTCTAGATTCTCAGGTTTTTGCGCAGGTGAAGCTCAACGCCCATGGCCGAGCCAATCTCGATGAGTTTTCTAAAGCCATTTTAGATTTTCCTGAAGTGCTGGAATGCCATGTGCTGATGGGCACCGTAGATTTCATGCTGCGGGTCGTGACCGCGGATATCTATGCCTACGAACGCTTTTTTTTCGAAAAGCTATCAAGCCTCCCAGGCGTTCAGGAAATCAACTCAATCGTTGCCCTGTCGGAAATCAAGTCGACGACAGCATTGCCAATTTAAACGGCCTCAGTTCTGTGCTGCTTACGAACTCTTCCTCTTACTATCATTCGGATAGTGCTATTCATCGAGTAACGGGACCGAAGTTCGCTTCGGGACAATCAGACATTCACATTGGAGTCACTGAACGACGCAATCTGGGCCGAGAGCGGACTGTCTACTTCTTTGGGTGGATTGATGAATAGCTGCCGGTTAAGCCGGACAGAGAGCGGTGCCGTCGCCGCTAACTTTGGAGCCATTGGCAGCCCCTAAGGAACGGTTCGGATAATGATTGCGGCATTTACTTGCCGTTTCGTGTGATTGGCTGACGACCAAATTGATCGTCAGCCGTTGGGCGCGGGTATTCGCGTTAGAGGTCACTGCCTACAATAATTTGGCTACCTCAGCAGCCACCCGCTTACCCGAACGGATAGCACCGTCCACGTATCCGACCCAAACATCAGATGTTTCGGTTCCCGCCCAATGTATCCTGCCCACCGGTTCGGCTAATGCCTCTCCAAATGCGGTTAGTACACCGGGGCCGGGGACCGCCACGTACCCACCGCGATGCATCGGGGTGCGTGTCCATACTTCCTCCAGATAATCCGTAGGTTTGAGTGCCTGATCGCCGAAATAAAGGGCGATGTCGGCAAGCACTTTGGCGCGGCGTTCTTCAGCTGGTCGGTCGGCCCATTCCTGAGCAGGTCCGCCATCGAAAAAGCCAACCAGCGCACCGCCGCGGGTCAGAGGTGTCACGCGATCAAGCCACGGTCCAAATTCTACCTTGTCGGATAAGACTAGTCCGCTGAGACCTTGCTCCCTCCAGAAAGGTTTCTCATAGGCAATCACAACTTTTATAACGCATCCCATGGGCATTCTTTGCGTCAGCCCATCGCGTCGCGCGGGCATCGGAGGAATATAATCTATCCGTGCGGCCATAGGTGGCGGAGCGGTTACGATTACCCGATCACCCGACCATATGCCCTTTGATGTGGTAACACGCACGCCCTGGTCATTTTGCTCGATAAGGCTCACGGGGGCATCGAGAACGAGAAACTGCCGCAACTCCACCGCTATTTTATCAGCGATCTGCCAGAGGCTGTCTGGAAAAAACCGTTCCTGGGCGCCTCCGCGGGTTGAAATCAATGCTTCCAGGCCACCGGCAGACTTCAGGTAAGATAGGAAATACAGAAAGGAGCATTGTCCTGCTTCAGTCGAGAACACGGCCTGCACCAGAACGCGCATCAAAGAGCGAACCGATTCACTGGTCACATTGGCTAGCATCCAGCTTTCGACGGTATGCGCATCCCATGTCTTGGCCTGATCTACCAGCCATGGCTTTGGCATTGCTATCCGGTTTGCATATCCATCGAGCTGGGCCACAAGTGCACCGAACACTTCAAGATCGGCGTCGGGAAGTGCCGGGGTTTCGCCCTTATAGCGCGCCATATGGCCGTTGATGTCGATGATGTTGTCGCCATCTGCATATTGCTCAATCGAAGCAACACCATATTCGGCGGCGAGCGCAAGTAACTCTGTCTGGGTTGGCCCCACCCATTGACCACCCATATCAACTCTTTCGCCGGCAACTACGCCAGATTTCGTGCGCCCGCCAACCCGATCATCGGCCTCAAGGATCACGACAGACTTGCCGGCACGACGAAGTGCGCGTGCAGCGGTCAAACCAGCAAAGCCCGCACCCACCACAATAACATCCACGCGTGCGGGGCGCGGTCGGTTTGACGCAGCGGCGCTGCTGGCTGGCAAGGCTGCTATTGCTGCAGCAGTGGCTCCAAAGGCGAATGTCTCGCGGCGGGAAATATTTCCAGCGGTCGGCTTTTTCGTGCTTGGCATAAAACCCCCTTAAAACTTGGCGTCGATGGTGACGCCATATGTGCGCGGCGCGCCAACATGGTTGTAGTTGAATCCGAACGAAGTAACGGCGACGCGCGACGTAAAGTAATATTCGTCGGTCAAGTTCTTGCCCCAAAGGGCAATGCCAAATTGATCATTTGTTGAACGGACACCAAGACGGGCACCTATAGTATTATAGGAATTCTGCCGAAGTTCTGGATTGTTTTGCGTATCGAAATACTGCGCGCCTACAAGGGAACCGTTGACGTTGAGTGATAATTTACCCCAATCCGACTCTTTGATTGTCCAGTCGGCGCCATAGGACAGGCTCACCCGGGGTGCATTTGGCAATTGATTGCCGCTTACAGAAACGCCCTGCACTATCCCCTCTTGTATCTGGCTATCCAGCCATCCCACCCCGGCGTTAACAGTTAGCGCCTGTATCGGTCGGGCTGTCAGTTCGATCTCACCACCCAAAATGCGCGAACGTGGCAGATTGAGGAGGCGTTGAGTGCCATCCGGATTGACATCTATGAATTGCTGATCGCGATAGCTGTAATGGAACAACGCTCCATTCACGCGCAGGCGGCGATCCAGTAAATCCAGCTTGAAGCCGCCTTCGATAGAATCGACTGTTTCAGGTCGGGCGACTGTCAATTCATCTGGGGTAAAAAATGCCTGTGCGGCAAAGGAACTTGCACGGTATCCCCGGCTATAGCTGAGATAGAGCAGATTGTCGTCAAAGCTATAGTCTAGGCCGATTTTCCCAGAGACGTTGCTCTTTGAGAATTTCTGAGATGTGGTGGCATCGACATTGTTGGCGTCTCCGGGAATGAGGTTCGCCAGGACAACATCATCACTGCCGATCATCTGGGAAATGATGTCGTATTGTCGTCCAGTATCATGACTGAATCTTGCGCCAGCACGAAGGGCGAAGCCGCTTCCTAAATCGTAACGACCGTCCGTGTAGATTGCCCAACTGGTGCGGTTTTGGTTAAAACTGTTTTGGGTCTGGCAACCGGCGGGGGGTCCAGCTGTAAGACAATCCTGGAAGTCCAGAGCACCATCAAGGTTGAAGTCGACATCCTGATAGACGCGAAGATTAGTGGCATTAAAAACGCGCTCGGAGCCGAAGAATCCTCCGAGCGTGAAAGCCATCGGACCATCACCGCCGCTGACCAGGCGAATATCCTGAGTCACCTGCGATGCGCGTCCTTCATATAGGATTGACAGTGCCGCCAAGGCGCTGCCGTCCGTGTCTTCCTCGTTCAGCAAGGTTCCATGATCGTAGGAACTGACCGAAATCACTGCAAGGCTGTCCGATAGATCGAATTTCGAAGTCAATGCGGCAGCGTACGTCCTGTTGCGACGCTGCGGCGTGAAATCGCTTGTCAACTCGCGTCGGTTCAGACCAGTTCTGAAATCATCGGTACGAGGGTTGAGTGTCGCGTCAATCGCTTTGAAAGTCGCATACACGCCGCCGCCGATACCATCGGGACCCGGCTCCGCGATAATACCATAGTTGGCTGAATTCTGTGAGCTCGTGGAAAGACGAAGAATGAACTCGGCGCTATCGGAAGGTTGGAACAAAAGCGATAACCGCACGCCATATTCGTCTACGGCACCCAGGTCGCCTTGACCGGCTGATAGGTTGCGCAAGTCGCCGTTTGCATTTGCATAGGTGAACGCCAAACGCGCTGCGAGCGCATCGTTTAAAGGCATCTGCAGCGCGCCAGTCACCTCGTAACGGTTAAAATTGCCATATCCGGCAGAAAGACTTGCCTCTGGCTCGAAACTTGGCCTTTGGGCGATAAGGTTTACTGCGCCGCCTGTGGTGTTTTTACCATAGAGCGTACCCTGCGGCCCTCGAAGCACCTCAACGCGTTCCAAATCGAAGAGAGAGACGCCAAGGAGAGCAAAATTGCCCTTATAGACCTCATCAAAATAGGTGGCCACGGGGCTAGCCTGATTTAGGCTGTAATCGGACATCGATATCCCGCGCAGCGCAAAAATGGGAGTGGATGAGCCAACCGTGCTAACCGACTGCAAGTTTGGTGTAACCGATGCAAGGTCGCTGGCGTTTATAATTCGCTGCGATTTTAGGGCATCACCTGACAATGCCGTGACCGAAACAGGCACATCCTGTAAACGTTCCTCCCGGCGCTGCGCGGTCACTACAATATCCTCAACTCCAACTGAAGAAGCTTCGGCGTCTTGCGCGAACGACGTTGTCGGCAAGGTGAATACTGCTGAAGCTAACAGCGCTGCTTTTATACGGCCGCTTTTAATCATAATGCCCCCCAAATTATCTCGACGTTCGACCTATGCGTGTTTATAGTAATCGGTACGTGTACGAAAACTATCCGTACACGTACGGAACTGTCAAGGAGGAAGTTTTTTTGCCCAATAGTTCAGATGGTAAACGTAAAAAAAATCGCAAAAATGAAGTATCAGTTCACTCTGCGATCCTTGTCGCCGCTACATCACTGTTCGAAGAAAAAGGTGCCGCTGGATTGAGTATGCGCGCAATTGCTGCGGGCGCAGGCATACCGACGATGACTTTGTATGGCTATTTTCCTAGTAAAACGTCAATTATTAGGGCTTTGTGGACCCTTGCGTTCGATCCCCTCTTTTCGGAAATGCGGGCCGTCGAACTACAGGAGGAGGATGCAAAATCTAGGTTGCGAGCCGTGGCGCGTACCTATGTCGAGTACTGGCTTCGCTTCCCCGATCGATATCGGATGGTGTTCCTGATAGAAGATTCACGCGATAGCGTCGAAGACCGTATGTTTGTTGGGCAGTCAGATGTGATCGCATCATATCTGCGATTTGACCCTTTGATAGCCGAGGCCATCGGCGCTAAGCGCGACTGTAGTCTGGAAGCTGAAGCGCTAATATGTGCCCTGACTGGCATCGCACATATGACGGTCACGGTCAGCGAATACAACTGGGCTCCGGCTGTTCGTTATGTTGATATCATAATCGATGGAATTCTAAACACTGGCCAACGTTGAATGATGTTGACTGCATTTCACTTGGCGGCCCGTCCAGATCGTTCGACACATCCGACACAAGAACCTAGCGGTTGCTATGACCGTATCTTGGTAATCCTGTTGGCACCCTGAACGACTGCAAGTGGGCGCAAAGCTGCCAAGAGCCTCATCGTTTCAACGGCCGGTTTCAGGATATTGCAAATCGTCGCTGAGCGACCCAGATGGGTCGGACATGGACGGTCAATTGTGGCTATCTCCCAGATTTCTTGCTATTCAGAAAGCGCCAGCGAACCGCCACGGTAGAAAAAAATTGTTTTAAAACATATATATAACTGAGAGAGAGTTGGTTGGGGGTCGCTCTCCCACCGCCAACATCTCAATGCAAATCAATGAGATGGGCCTCAAGGGGCCGAAAAATACCCAGCTTCCGCGGGGTTTTGCCAGCGGCGACCGAACCCTAGAGACTGCTGAAAACGGCAAAATCGGCCTCTGACCGGCTTTAGCCTCTTTTCACCCGAACCTCCGCTGCAAAGGTTCGGTCTCCAGAAACGAGGTTAATCCGAGGTTTTCTGGCCTTCCATCTGCCGAACCGTTTGTGTCGGATTGCGGTTAGAGACGATCATGAGAACCGACGCTTCGGGTCCCAATTGAGGCATCAGCCGACCACCTGGGCGATCAGCAAGGCTAAGATGATCAGGGAAAACCATGGCCAAGGCGTCGCCCATGGGGACTGGACCCTCACATTCTCCAACCGGGCTATAGCCGCTTGAACGGACGCCTGCTGAAAATGCAGGTCTTTGATAGCTGCCTTCATCACGTCTGCCTCGACATAGCTTGTCGCGTCATCGGCCAACAGCTCGGCCTCTTCCAAGAGCCGGAGCACTTCACGCAAGCGTGGCAGGGCGTTCGGATCAGGCGTGCCGAGCAACGCCATAGCAATCTGATGTTTGCTCTTGGCCAGTGCCAGCATCCGGCTGATGTGTTCAACAGCAGCGTCCGGCAGGTGTGGATCTGCGGTGTCCATAAGTCATTCTTAGTCAATCTATGCGTCGAGCATAGGTATCAAAAAAAGATACGCATTCAAGCCGCCAGCGCCCGATCCAGTACGTCGGTGATAGAGTCCGCTGCAATCATGGCAGGCTGGGCAGCGAGGTGCGCATAGCGGGCAGTGGTTTGCACTTGGGTGTGGCCCAGCAGCTTTCCAATGATGGGCAGCGAGTGTCCGGCAGCGATCGCTGTCGATGCGAAAGTATGCCGCAGGTCATGGATTCGGACCTCGGGTAGACCCGCACGGGCGCGCACCCGCTGCCAGAAGGGCTGAAGATCAGTCAGCCTGGCGCCCGGCAGCATTCCCGTAATCACCCATGGGTTGCCGGGAAGGCGAGGTGCCTTCTCCAGCAGCTCGCATGCGGGACGGCCGAGAAACACCTTCTTCGCCCCCGATTTGGAGTCCGGCAGGTTGAGGGTGCGGGCTTCGAAATCCACATAGTCCCACTGCAAGGGCATGATCTCGTTAAGGCGGCATCCGGTGTAGATGAGCAGTCTGATGGCGAGGATAGCAGACGGCATCTCGCGGCCTTCCTGTTCTACCTCGCGCAGCACGTCTCCAAGATGTTTGATCTCGTCCATGCTTAGGTAGCGCTCGCGTTTCACCTCGGGGTATTTCTGGATCAGACGGCGCGGGTTGCTCCCATCAGGCCGCAGGCCCCACAACTCGGCCAGATTGAACATCTTGGAGATGATCTCGAGGCAGCGGTTTGCCTCATAGGGAATGTGCCGAAGGTCATGATGGAATTTGGTGACGTCGGCACGGGTGATTTCCGTGACCAGCATTTTGCCCAGTTTGGGCACGATGAATTTGGCGAGCGAGCGCCGATAAGCTGCTGCCGTTCGCGGCTTGAGCCGCAGCGCAATGTGCTGCTGGTCAAACCGTTCAACGAGGTCCTTCAGCAGTAGCGCGTTACGATACGCCTCTCGGTCCGCGGCAGGGTCTTTCCCGCCTCGGGCATCCGCAAGAATGGCGAGAGCCCGGCTGCGTGCCTGTTCGGTGGTGAGAATGGTGCTCGGGCCGAGCGAGATCCGGCGAGATCGCCGCCCAGCGCGATACTGTACGATGTATTGCCGGCGCCCTGACGGCAGAACCCGCAGGCCAAGGCCCGGGATGTCCTCATCCCAGATGTAATATTCCTTGTCCCTTGGGGCGGCCGCTTCGACCGCGCGTTTGGTTATCTTGGTCATGTCCGTGTCACTTCTGTCGATCGGATTTGTGACCGCGGCTGGCTGGTTGCACCCTGGTGGTTGGCGGCCCACCTCGATGCGACCCGACTTGCCTTGGCCGACGCAACGGGTGCTGATCAGTGCCCTTGAAGTCAACGAACATATTGAAAAGAAGTAAGAAAAGGAAAATTGCCGCAATTGGGCGTATGGGGCGAGAGGGCCCGAAGGCCGTGCCAGCGGCTATCCGTTCGAATCGCCGACTGCATTCCGGCAACTTTCGCCGAACGGGCCGTAAGCACTGTGGAAGCAAGAGGGGGCAAAAGAGGGCAAATGCCGTCGCAAACGTGCGGGGGAGGGGACCTGCTAGACATTGGCCTATCTGTCGGTAATGTCGCACTTATGTCGGCTGTATCGAGATTCGGCTAAGTCATTGAAAATGCAGCTCATAACCTGAAGGTCGTAGGTTCAAATCCTACTCCCGCAACCAGCAAACAAGGCCCCCTCGCGGGGCCTTTTTTGTTGGATGTAGCGAGTTGTGGATTTTCCGACGATAGTTTTACTATAAGCCACCATGCCTGATTTCCACCCCCTCTCTTGGGCCACCCCCACCGACCACGCCGAACTCGCGGACGCGATGTTTGACGCCGTGCGCAATGGGCCTAGCAAATATAGGCAAGCGCAACGGGCCGCTTGGGATCCGGTGCGCAGGAGCGGGGCGGAGTGGGAATCGCGGTTGGCGGCCAAGGATATTGCCATTGGCCGCGATGGAATTCGCATCCTCGGGTTTATGAGTATCGAAGACGGGGGCTATATCGACTTCGCCTTTACCCGGCCCGAAGCGCAGGGCAGCGACCTGTTCCGGCGGTTGTTCGAGTTGGTACAGGAACGCGCCCGCGCCGCCGACGAACCACGGCTTTGGGTGCATGCCAGCCTGATGGCGCAGTCGGCGTTTGCTGCCGTCGGCTTTTCGGTTGTCGAACATCAGATCGTCCAGATCGGCGATCAGGACTTCAAACGCGCGATGATGGAAAAGCCGCTCGTTATCGCTGTTTAAGGGCGCCCCCTCTGCGGCCTCTGCGTCTCTGCGTCCACATATTTGCGGCCTGAAGCAGCGCAAACCGCCCCGTCGTTCGTAGAAAATAACCCGTTCCCTATCGAAGCCGCGGCTTCCCGCTTGCCCTTGCCCGCTAGGCATGACAGCAAGGAAAAAAGACGGCAGGGGAGCCCCAAAAATGACACATTATCTGAAGACAATCTTGCTGCTGGGTGCAGCGATCATTCCCGCATCGGCATTTGCGCAAGCTGGGGTTCCGGCGACTGCGCCTGCTGCCGCCGAAGACAAGGCGCCCAAATGGGATGTCGCGGCGCCCCCCGGCCTGACCGTCCGCCAGATCGCGATCGACACTGACGAGGGTTCTTGGATGAACCTTGACGTCAGCCCTGATGGCCGGACCATCGCGTTCGATTTGCTGGGTGACATCTACACCATGCCCGTCACCGGCGGCACGCCGACCCGCATCGCCGAAGGATTGCCCTTCGAAACCCAGCCGCGCTTCTCCCCCGATGGAACGCGCATTGCCTTTACCTCCGACCGGGGCGGCGGCGACAATATCTGGATCATGAACCGCGATGGTTCCGACAAGCGGCAGATGAGCAAAGAGGATTTCCGCTTGCTCAATCAACCAAGCTGGAGCCCCGATGGCCGCTTCATCGCCGCCAAGAAGCATTTCACCACGGGCCGTTCGCTGGGTACGGGCGAAGTCTGGCTCTACCATGTGTCGGGCGGCGCAGGCGTTCAGCTGGTGAAGAAGCCCAATGAGCAACATCAAAAGGAATTGGGCGAGCCCATCTTCGCCCCCGATGGCAAGCATATCTATTACACGCGCAACATCACGCCCGGACCAATCTTCCAATATGCGCAGGATTCCAACGGTCAGCTTTTCGACATTGAAAGCTATGAGATTGAAACCGGCAAAACCGAAACCGCCGTGTCCGGTGTCGGTGGTTCGGTGCGCCCAACGCCCTCACCCGATGGCAAGAAAATCGCCTTCGTCCGCCGCGAACGCACCCAGTCCAAACTCTATGTGAAAGATTTGGAGACTGGCGAAGAGCGCAAGATTTACGATGCGCTCGACCAAGATGTTCAGGAAACATGGGCAGTAACCGGCGTCTATCCGAACATGGATTGGTCACCCGACAGCAAGACCATTTACTTCTGGGCTGGCGGCAAGATACGCAAGGTCGATTGGCCGAGCGGTGCATCAAGCGAAATCCCGTTCCGCGTTTCCGACACACGCGATGTTATTGATCCGCCACGCCCGGCGATTGAAGTGGCGCCGGCGGAGTTCCAGACGCACATGCCGCGCGGCGTTGTAACCTCGCCCGATGGCCGGACCGTTTTGTTTGAAACCATGGGTAAGCTGTGGGTCAAGCCTGTGGCGGGCGGGGCAGCAAAGCGCTTAACCGCATCCGACACCGCGATGGAAGCATATCCCACATGGTCGCGCGACGGGAAGACCATCGCCTTTGTGAACTGGACTGATAAGGGCCTTGGCCACATTCAGGTCGTGGGCGCAACGGGCGGCAGGGCGAAAAATGTGACGGCGCAATCGGGCCATTATGCGCGTCCGCGTTTCTCGCCAGACGGCAAGACGATCGTGTTTGAAAAGCAGGAAGGCGGCGGCCTAACCTCGCCATTGCGTTCGGATCAGCCGGGCATTTACCGCATCGCCACGACAGGCGGCAATGCTGTTCGCGTTACCGAAAGTGGAACCACGCCGCATTTCGCGGCCAACAACGACCGGATTTTCTATACCGAATCCGGTGCCAACAAACGCCTGCTCGTCAGTGTCGATCTGAATGGCGAAGCCAAGCGCAATCATGCCAGTGGCGAGCTGACGACGATTTATGAAGTATCGCCAGACGGGAACAACTTTGCCTTCCGTCAAAACTACGAAGCATTTGTGATGCCATTGATGCCGGGCACGCAGGAAGTTACTGCGTCGTCGTCGGGCAGCGCGCTTCCCGTGGTGAAGGTCAGCAATGGCGGTGCCGATTATATGCATTGGAGCCGCAATGGCGATGCAGTGCATTGGGCACTTGGCCCGACGCTCTACACGGCACAAACCAGCACATTCTACCCCAATGGCCCGCTTGCGAAAGACGCCAAGCCCGTAAAGTTTGTGTCACCAAAAGACGGTATTTCGCTTTCAATGACGGTGAAGTCGGACCGTCCCACTGGCCGCGTCGCCTTCACCGGCGCGCGGGTCGTGACCATGGCGGACAAGGATGGCGGGATCATCGACAATGCCGTCATCTTGGTGGAAAATGACCGGATCAAAGCCGTCGGCAAGGCGGGAGACTTCCCGATTCCTGCTGGCGCAAAGACCGTGGATGTTACCGGCAAGACGATCATTCCGGGCCTTGTTGACGCCCACGCCCATGGTCCGCATGGTGTCGATGAAATGACACCGCAGCAAAACTGGGTGAATATGCTCAACCTCGCCATGGGCATCACCACGCGGCATGATCCATCCAGCAGTGCCGCGACGGTTTTCCCGGCGGTGGAAATGCAGCGCGCTGGCCTTATTGTCGGGCCGCGTTCTTTCTCCACGGGTGAGATTGTGTACGGCGCAAAATCCGCCGATGTGTATGCCGAAATCAATGGCCTT
This sequence comes from Sphingomonadaceae bacterium PASS1, assembly GCA_002255985.1. GTDB lineage: Bacteria > Pseudomonadota > Alphaproteobacteria > Sphingomonadales > Sphingomonadaceae > Sphingorhabdus_B. Next base: position 207,938 of record NKIR01000004.1, on the reverse strand, counting down.
GATGATGCCCTTGCGCATGTCCGGCGGTTGAAGGCGCAAGGTGCGCATAGCGTCAAAAACTATAACCAGCCGCGCCGTGAACAGCGTCAGCAAGTTGTTGCCGCCGCGCTTCAGGAAAATATGCGTTCGGTGGCGGAAGGCGGTTCGCTGTTCGGCATGGACATGAACCTGATTGCCGATGGCAACACCACCGTTGAACACAATGTCCCGCTCGACATTTTCTACGGTGACGTGCTTCAGTTCTTTTCGAAATCGAAGGTGGGTTACACCCCGACCCTTGTCGTGACCTATGGCGGCCCAGCCGGCGATCCGTATTGGCGCGCACATACCGATGTGTTCCGTCATCCGTTGATGGCCAAGCATTATCCGCCGACCGAGCTTGCGGCGAACAATGCACGCCGCGAAATCGCGCCTGAGGAAGACTATGTCGACGATAACAGCGCGCGTGAAGCACATAAGCTTGCCAAGCTTGGCGTGCCGGTGTCGATCGGTGCGCATGGCCAGGAAGCCGGCATCGCCGCGCATTGGGAACTTTGGTCCTTCGTGCGCGGTGGCATGTCGCCAATCGAGGCATTGGCCGCAGGCACAATCGAGTCCGCCCGTTCGCTGGGCTATGACAAGGATGTTGGCTCCATCGCCGCAGGCAAGCTCGCCGACCTCGTCGTTCTCGACGCCGATCCAAGCGCGGATATCCGCAATTCGGACAAGGTTACCAAGGTTATGATCGGTGGCCGCTTATATGACGCGGCCACGCTGAACGAAGAAGTCACCGGCACACGCAAACGCATGCCTTATTATTGGGAATGAGTTCAGCCCGGTGATCTCAATTTCCTGGCCCGGGCAAATAGGCCCGGGCTGGAAAATGGTTCAAACATGCCGCCCGCGCTTTCGGGATCATCTGCGCGCATAGGCCCGCCGGTTGCCGGCCTATATTATCCCAAATCACTTCAGAACAAAAAAGCTGACTCCACATCCATGAAAAATGGAGTATGGAACAAAGAATGAACAAAAAGCCGAATCACATACAGCCGACTCTATCGGCTGGTGCGTTTCCATCTGTGCAAGGAATGTGGAAGCAACACCAGTCGGATGCCGCGCAATCATCACTGCCTTTTGGGGCGCCTTATGTCGACGAACGGCTGCGCGGTGGCATAACGCAGGCAGGGCTGCATGAATTTTTTGGTGGCACAAAAGCCGACTCACATGCCGCCGCGGCCTTTGCGCTTTTGCTGGCATGGCGGCTGCCGGAAAGCGATGCCGGTATCTTCTGGATATCAGGGGACAAGGAACGCCAGACATCGGGTCGTCTCTACCCTTATGGGCTGTCGGAAATGGGCGGTGACCCCGCGCGCATGTTGCTGGTCCAGACAGCCGATTTGCGCGACGCCTTGCGGGCTGCAGCGGATGCCATCCGGTCGAAAGCCGCGAGCGCGGTCATATTGGAAACGCACGGCAATGCGCGGTTGGTGGATTTGACCTCGACCCGTCGGCTGGCGCTTGCTGCGGCGGAGACAGGGGTGCTGGCCCTGCTGGTGCGCGTGGATGCGGTGCCGATGCCAAGCGCGGCGCGCACACGCTGGCGGATATGTTCTGCGCCCTCTGCGCCATTACCGGGAAATGCCCCGGGCCTTCCGACTTTTGACATCAGCCTGCTGCGCCATCGCGGTGGCACGGCTCCTTTTGAGGCAAGAGTGACTTGGGATCATGCAACACGAAGCTTTTTTGATGCGCCGCTATCTGGCGGTCTTTCTGCCATTGTTACCGACACAAAGACTGGTCCGGAATCGCGGCAGCGCGCCTGATGCGCCTTTTGCCATGGTCGAAAAACAACGCGGAGCCATGCGGCTGGCGGCATGTGATCCGGCGGCGCATGCGCTTGGCCTGACGGCCGGAATGGCGCTGGCCGATGCCCGCGCCCGCGTGCCCGATCTGGCGGTCTTTGACCATGACCCCGTGGCGGACCTCAACTTGCTCGGTTGGCTGGCCGATGGGTGTGAGCGTTATACACCTGCTTGCATGTTGGACCCGCCGCAAGGGCTGTTGCTTGACATTACGGGTTGCGAACATGTGTCTGGTGATGAGGCGCGACTGGCGAAGGATCTGCACGCGCGGCTAAGCCGTCATGGCCTCACTTGCCGGATTGCCTCAGGCGGCACCCCCGACAGCGCGCAGGCCAAGGCGAAATATGCGGCACGCGCCATTTCCGACGTGCCTGTGGAGGCGCTTGATGGTGGTAACAAGGTGCACAAGGCACTTCGCCGGGCTGGCCTAAGAAGCATTGGCGATCTGGCTGTCCGCCCGCGTAAGCCGCTGGCGGCACGCTTTGGCAAGGCAGTTGTGGTGCGGCTGGCGCGCCTGTTGGAAGAGGAAGACCCGCGTATCACCCCGCGCCGTAGCCTGCCAATCATCCATGTTACGCAGAATTTTGCCGAACCAATTTCGCGCACCAATGATGTGTTGGCGACCATCGAAATGCTGGCAGGGGACGCGGCCCTTCGGTTGCAAGAACGCGGGCAGGGCGGGCGACGGTTCGAGATACGTCTATTCCGCAGCGATGGCCATGTCGCGCGGCTGGCGGTGGATACCGGCACACCAACGCGCGACGCTGCCCTGCTCATGCGTTTGATACGGGAGCGTATCGACGCGCTGTCCGACCCGCTTGACCCCGGCTTTGGCTATGACCTTATTCGTTTGGAAGTCCCGATCGCTGAAGTGTTGGCCAATGTTCAAGTCGGACTGGAGACAAAGATCGACACAGATGCGGCCGCGGCCGCGCTCATCGACCGGCTCAGCGTTCGGTTGGGGGCAGAGCGCGTGCGGCAATTTCACGCGCGGCAAAGCCACATCCCCGAACGCGCAGCGCTTGAGCGTGCCGCGCAATCTGACGCTTCAAAAGCGGACTGGCCAAAAGCGGACTGGCCAAAATCTGTGCCGGGCGAACCGGCGATGCGGCCTTTCCGATTGTTCGAAACCCCGCAGCCGATTGAGGTAACCGCCGGATTTCCAGAAGGCGAACCACGCAGCTTTCGCTGGCGGCGGCACGTGCACCGCGTCACGCGGGTGGAGGGCCCTGAACGCATAAGCCCGGAATGGTGGCGACACCCGCGCGGCTACGCGCCGGGCAATGGCAGCCTGACGCGCGATTATTACCGCGTTGAGGACAGTGAGGGGCGCCGTTTTTGGCTGTTCCGGCGCGGGCTCTATGATGAAATCGAACGACCGCTTTGGTATCTCCACGGCATCTTTGCATGAGCTATGCCGAGCTTGCCTGCACCAGCAGCTATTCTTTCTTACGCGCCGCATCGCCGCCGTCGGATTATGTGGCGGAGGGTATCCAGCGCAGGCTGACTGCCATCGGCATTGCTGATCGCAATACCGTCTCTGGCGTTGTGCGCGCGTGGAAGGCGTTGGGCGATGCGCCCGATGAAGCGCGTAGTGCATTGCTGGCTGCCAAGCGGGACGCTGGCCAACCCGAAAAACTGACCGAAGCCGAAGAGGCTGCGTGTGAACCGAATATCCGCTTTTTGGCAGGGTCACGGCTGGTGTTTTCGGACGGTACGCCGGACATCATTGCATATCCCGCCACGCGGCAGGGGTGGGGTAATCTCACCCGGTTGCTGACCGTCGGGAATATGCGCGCCACCAAAGGCAGTTGCATCCTGAAATTCGATGATTTGTCCGACCATCTGGGTGATTTGCTGCTCATCGTCATGCCATATGCGACCGCGGACGAGGAGGAGGCACATAAGAACCCGCCTTTCTATCCGTTCAAGGAAAGCGCGAAGCCCATAGCCGCGCCATCGCATCTCAAGCTGGTGTCGACCGCGCCGCAGGATTGGGAGAGCGTGCTGCGCCGCCTTGCACCTGTGCATGCGGGCAAGCTTTGGCTTGGCGTATCAACGCATCACCGGGGTCAGGATAAACGGCAGCTGGCGCGTTATCGAAAGGTCGCAAACGCCTTTGACGTGCCGCTGCTCGCGACAAACGATCCGCTTTACGCGACCCGCGATCAGCGCCCGCTCCACGATATTGTTACGTGCATCCGCATGGGGACGACCATCCAGAAAGCAGGCTTTGCACTGGAGGCAAATGCCGAGCGGTACATTAAGACGGCGCATGATATGGAGCAGTTATTCCATGCCTGTCCCGAAGCTGTGGCGGAAACCGAACGCTTTGCTGCACATATTCATTTCGACCTTAAACAGCTGAAATATGAATATCCGCACGAGCCGGTGCCGGGCGGCTGGACCCCCGACGACTGGCTGGCACATCTGGTGTGGACGGCGGCGCACGAACGGTACGGGGCTGAGCTTCCGGAGAAAATCCGCAAGTCGATTGAAACCGAGCTTGCGTTTATCCACACCGAAAAATACGCGTATTATTTCCTCACGGTCCATGACCTGGTCAAATTTGCGCGTGATCAAAAGCCGCCAATTTTATGCCAAGGGCGGGGCTCTGCGGCGAACTCTACGGTGTGTTTCCTGCTCGGCGTGACGTCGGTTGATCCGCTTGTAAACACGCTTTTATTCTCGCGCTTCATTTCGTCCGATCGAAAAGAGCCGCCCGATATCGACGTTGATTTCGAACATGAGCGGCGTGAGGAGGTCATTCAATATGTCTATCGGCGCTATGGCCGCCACCGGGCCGCGATTGCCGGAACGATCATCCATTACCGCCCGCGCAGCGCGGTGCGCGAAGTGGGAAAGGCTTTGGGCCTGACAGAGGATGTCACAACCCGGATGGTCAGCACGGTCTGGGGCAGTTTCGGCAGCGGTCCTGATGAACGGCGGCTGGTTGAGGCAGGGTTTGATCCCGACAATCCGGAAATCGCGCGGCTGAAATCGCTGTCAGAACAGTTGATAAAATTTCCGCGCCATCTGTCGCAGCATGTCGGCGGGTTTATCCTGACCGAAAACCGGCTCGACGAAACCGTGCCCATTCACAATGGCGCGATGAAAGACCGCAATTTCATCGAGTGGGACAAAGACGATATCGACGCATTGGGGCTGATGAAAGTCGATGTGCTGGCGCTGGGTATGCTGACGTGCATACGCAAGGCCTATGACATGATGCGCGAGCAGGGGATTGGCGATTATGATCTGAAGGTCGACATCGATTCCGACGACCCCAATGTCTATGACATGCTGTGCAGAGGCGAGAGCCTGGGCGTGTTTCAGGTCGAAAGCCGGGCGCAGATGAACATGCTGCCGCGCATGAAACCGCGCAGCCTGTATGATCTCACTATTCAGGTCGCGATTGTCCGCCCCGGTCCCATTCAGGGCGATATGGTGCATCCTTATTTGCGGCGACGTAATGGGGAAGAAAAAGTCGAATATCCCTCTCCCGCCCCGCCATATCATCAGGACGAGCTGAAAAATGTGCTTGGCAAAACATTGGGTGTGCCACTGTTTCAGGAGCAGGCGATGAACCTGGCCATCACCGCTGCCGAATTCAGCGAGGCCGATGCCAACCGTTTGCGTAAGGCGATGGCGACGTTTCGCAATGTCGGCGGGATGGAGCATTTCGAAACGATGATGGTCGAAGGCATGGTGCGGCGCGGCTATGAACGTGACTTTGCCCAGCGCTGCTTTGGCCAAATTAAGGGTTTCGGATCATATGGCTTCCCCGAAAGCCATGCGCTGTCTTTTGCGAGGCTGGTCTATGTGTCGTCGTGGATCAAACATTATCATCCGGCGATTTTCGCCGCCGCCTTACTCAATTCGCAACCCATGGGCTTTTACGCGCCGGCGCAGATTGTCCGCGATGCGCAGGAAAATGGGGTGGAGGTCAGGCCGATAGACGTCAATGCGAGCCATTGGGATAATGGAATCGAGCAAGGCGCACTGCGATTGGGGATGCGGCAGATAGACGGATTTCGGGCAGTTTGGGCGCAGGCCATTGTCGCACATCGGCCATTTGCATCTATCGAAGATTTGGCGCGCCGTGCCGCGCTGCCACCGGCTGCCGTGCATCTGCTTGCCGATGCCGATGCTGTGCGATCATTGGGTTTTGACCGGCGAGAGGGTGCGTGGGAAGCGCGGCGAACGCCTTCGGACGAGCTACCGTTGTTCGCTGCGGCCAACGCGCGCGAGCTTGGCGTGGAGGCCGATGCGATGTTGCCAGCGATGCCGGCCAGCGAACATGTGGCGGCGGATTATCAGATGACCCGGCTTTCGTTGAAGGGGCACCCGATGAAGTTCCTGCGCGGGATGTTCGCAAGTGAGGGCGTGTTGAGCTGCGCTGAGGCGAATGCGGTCAAGAACGGCAAGCGGGTGCGCGTGGCCGGCGTCGTGCTGGTCCGGCAGCGTCCCGGCAAGGGCAATGCGATTTTCATCACGATTGAGGATGAAAGTGGCGTGACCAACATCTTGTTATGGGCGCGGTTATTTGATCGACAGCGACGCGCGGTGATGGCGTCGCGGCTGATTATTGCGGAAGGCGAAATTCAGCGTAGCAAAGAAGGTGTGGTGCACCTGATGGCGACCAATATTATCGACCGCACCGACGATCTGGCGCGATTGTCTGAGACGCATCAGGCCAATGTCGGGAAACCCAAAATCGATGAATTTGCGCGGCCACATCCCGCGCGCGGCAGCCACCCGCGCGATGTGCGGATTTTGCCCAAGTCACGCGACTTCCACTGATTTTTAGGCGGCATCCTTCGCCGCCCGGCGTGCCGCCAATTCCTCCACGGAGCTTGCGCGCATGAACGGGTTTGTTGCGCGTTCCAATGCAATTGTGGTGGGTACAGTCGCTTCGCCGCGTTCGCGCGCAGCGATAACATTAGACACGCGCAGCTGAAGCGCGGCATTGTCAGGCTCTACGGTCACCGCAAAGCGCGCGTTGCTTAACGTATATTCGTGCGCGCAATAGATGGCCGTATCATCGCCCAACGCTTCAAGCGTACGCATATTGTCGTACATCTGCGCAGCGGTCCCCTCAAACAAGCGGCCACAGCCCATTGCGAACAAGGTGTCGCCGACAAAAGCGACCTGCTCGGTTGCGAAATGATAAGCGATGTGCCCCGCTGTATGCGCGGGAACGTCGAGGACCATCGCCCGCACGTCACCCAGTTGCACGACGTCTCCGCCGCGGACCTGCACATCCAGCGTCGATATCCGTTCCGCCTCTGCCGCTGGTCCCGTGATGATGCAGCCCGTCGCGGCATTAATCTCTGCATTGCCGCCGACATGGTCGGGGTGCCAATGGGTATTCCAGATTTGCGTAATCTTCCATCCGCGCGCCTCGGCCGCCGCGATCACCGGTTCTGCCACAGCCGGGTCGATCACAAGGGTCTCGCCGCTTGTTGCTTCATGGACCAGCCAGACATAATTGTCGGACAGGACCGGAACGCGGACAATTTCAATCGCCATTACCAGACGCCTATATTGGGCATGCTGACCCATGGTTCTGCGGGCGGAAGATTGCCCTCTTGCAACAGTTCAATAGAAATGCCGTCGGGGGTACGCACAAACGCCATGTGGCCGTCGCGGGGCGGCCGGTTGATCGTGACGCCTGCGTCCATCAGCGTTTGGCAGGTCGCGTAAATATCATCGACGCGGTACGCCAAATGGCCAAAGTTGCGTCCGCCATCATAAGCTTCGGCTGCGCTGCCATCGGCGGGTGGCCAATTGTGGGTCAATTCCACTTCCGCCACACCGTCTTGTCCGGGCGCTGCGAGGAAAATGAGCGTGAAGCGGCCAACTTCGCTGTCGAAACGGCGGACTTCTTCCAGCCCAATCAATTTGAAAAATGCGACCGTTGCGTCAGGGTCCGTCACGCGGATCATCGTGTGGAGATATTTCGTCGGCATGTTCGCTCCGTTCATGGCGCTGTCTGTATTCGCCCCCAGTGGGTTCGCGCAGACAATGGACCGTGACCGCTACAGGCGCAAGGGGTGTGCAGGTTGAATATTATCTCGATTGCGGTTCGGTAGACGGCGGTTCGGTAGACGCCTGTGCGCTGGCGGCCAATGCGGCCAGCTGCGCCGTCGCGGTCGCCGCCTGACGGCTGTTGGGTGCGATTGCGATGCATTGTTCCCATTGCTTGCGCGCAGCACCCTCATCACCGGCGGCAATGGCAATATTGCCTGCCTCCAATGCGACGGCGGCATCACGCGGCAGAAGCGCTGCTGTCGTCTGGATATAGGACAGTGCATCGGCCAGCTTGTTCATCCGCCGCGCTAATGTCGCCGATAACAACCATGCGGTGCCATTTTCGGGCGACAGCTTCCGTGCGGTTGTCAGCGCAGCTTCGGCATCGGCCGGTCTGCGCAACGCAACCAAAGCGCGCGCGCGATCGATTTCGCTATCGGCGCGTTCGGTGCTTTCTAGGGTTTGGGAGGCAAGCGCTTTGTCCAATGCCGCCAACGCCGCATCGGGCGTATCGGCTGCAAGCGCAGCATTGCCCGCCTGCGTCCAGAAACGTGCCGCGCGGGCATCACCCTTTTCCTCGGCCAATTTTGCAGCCTCGGTCAGCATAGGTATGGCAAGGTCGAATTTAAAATCGGTCGCAAGCGCATAGCCATGGCACGCGCGCGCAAGATAACCGCCGCCTTGCTGCGTCCATAGGCTTGCCTCGGTGACCGCAGATGCAGGGTCAGTCCCGGCGAGCTTCAGGCATTCATCAAACTGAACCTCGTTCAGCGTCGGCAATGGTTGCGCGGAAGCGGGCGCCGCGATGAACAGCAAACTCGGTAACAGTTTTAGCACGGGCGCTCCGTAAATAAGGTCAGACCAGCTTCGCCACGCTGTCGATCAACAAGGCAATATCTTCCTCGCGCGAAAGCCGGTGGTCACCGTCCTTTACCAAGATGGTCTGCACGTCGGATGAACGAAGCCGGGCCGCTAGGCTTAAAGACGTTTGCCAAGGCACGTCAGGGTCGCACTGCCCGTGGATCAGACGCACCGGGCAGTCGATGCCGATTTCGCCATTCAGCCGAAGATTATCCTGCCCAGATTGCCAAAACGCGCGGGTGATGACCATGGGATCATAGCCATAATCGCTTGGGCGCTCGATACGTCCGTCGGTGGCAATAGTCGCGCGGTCGGCGTCGTTGAAATCCCAGTCTGTGAAGTCGGGGGCTGCGGCGATGCCCACCATTGCCATGACCTGCGCGCCAAGTGCTTCGGCCACAAGCAGCATGAGCCATCCCCCCATGGACGAGCCAACCAAGATTAAGGGGCCGATTTGTGCGTGGGCAATGACAGCCAGAACGTCATCACGCCAGATATCCAGCGTGCCGTCTTCAAATGCACCTTTGCTCTCACCGCAACCCGAATAATCGAGCCTGAGCATGCCGATGCCTTGCGCCTTTGCCCAAGCGCACAGCGCCGTTGCCTTGCCACCCTGCATATCGGACATATAGCCCGGCAGAAAAACAAGCGTCGGCCCGCGGCCTTTCGTCAGGCGATAGGCCAGTTTGATGCCGTCATGGCGAACGGCAAAATGTGGGGATGTCTCAGTCAAAACGGAGTCTGGCAGGGTCAAATCACCCAATCAACGGTCAGCATTTGGGTGACATCCTGACCCTTCGCACGGCGCTGCTCGACCATGATGTGGTTCAACCGCTTTACGGTATCGCTGCCCGAAGTAATGCAAAGACCGGGAACGAACGCATGCACCATTGCCTTCATCCCACCCCAGATCATCGCAAAACCAAATCGGCTGGCGACGCCAAAATGTTCGGCATAAGTTTCATCGACACTTTTGGGATGTTCGACAAAGAGGCGATTGAACATGGGAGCCTTTCTTTCAAAAACTACCGTAGCTTAAACAATCGCTCAGTTAAAATCAAAGCCGAAGCCCGATTTCGCTTTGCGATCCTGCGTGCACATTGTTTTCAGTTCGGTCCACTCGGTCGGGGTTAAAGCTGGCTTATAGTTTTTGCCTTTAACGATGCTCTTCTCAAACGCGTCTTTGCGTGACCGCGACAGCGGGTGGCTCGACATATATCCGGCTATGCCGTTGTCCGATGTGCTGGAACTTGCACTGCCATCCATTTCGGAAAGCCGGTCAAAGAATGACGCTGTGCCAATGGGCGAGATATTGGCACCGCCCAGCGCTTTCATCGAATGGGCATCGGCTTCCGCCTCGGACTCGCGGCTGTAGCTCATGGACAGCATGTTGTTGACCAGCGCGCCGCTATTGCCATCAATGCCACCAAGAACGACCGCAAGGCCCATCTGCCGAAGCAAAGCCTGCATGACATGCTTTTCGCGGACATGGCCGATTTCATGCGCCAATACGCCAGCAACCTCATCAGGCGAGCGCGCTTGTTTGACGAGGCCGTCGAACAAAATGACATTGCCACCGGGCAGCGCCACGGCATTTATCATGTCAATTTTGGCGACCTCCACCTGCAAGTCGTCCGGATTGGCATCCAGCGACGCGACTAGCTTTTTCATCGCTGCGTCTCCGGCAGGCGTGCTGCAGAACCGGCCGCCAAAATCGCCCACAAGCGCATCGCCAAGCTTCTCGTCGACGCTATCGGGTATAAGCGGTGCCAGCCATTGCGGGCTTAATAAGACAATGGCAACCGCCGCAGCGCTGGCCAAGGTGAAGGCGACCGCCGCTTTGCCAAAGCCAAGCCTGTCGACCCAACCACCATAATTGCGCCGCGCGGGCAGCATAGCGTTGAGGTCCGCCGGCACTGGTCCGGAAAGCATTAACCGCCATCCGTCCGTCGCCTTTAAACCGTAGACGTCTGCATCAACCTTATGCGTGACATATTCGACATCAGAAAATGCGAACGGGCCATGTCGCCGTTCGGTTTCCAACAAGTAGAATTGCGTACCAATGATCTGCACCTCAACCTTGCGTCGCACGGCACTTTTGCCGTCATAATGCCACGCGTCGAAAAAGGTAGACATTGGCTAAATCGCCCCCACATCAAATGCGTCGAGCAAGCCTTCCCCATGTTTTGCAACCACGGTTTCCGACTGGGTCAGCTCGTCGACATTGATCTCGCCATAGGCTTCCATATGGTCGACGAAGAATTTCCAGTTGCGGTACGGCATGAAGATATACCCAATGCCCAAGGTGCAGACGATAATCGCAATGTTGGCGAGGAAGAACAGGATCCAGTCCGGTGCCCGTGCGCGGAAATCGAATTCCAAATTGTGTAAACGCAAGCCGCCCACCGCGAGGCGGAAATATTTGCTGTAATATGCAAGCGCCGCGAGCGGGAGGAAGAGGTAAAACGACAGCACGCCGATGATCGCAAATATCGCGCCAACCGCCATTCCCGTGCCTCCAAGGGCGTCGGGTGTCCCTCCAGAGGCAGCCATACTGATGCCGAAAACCACAGCACCGATGAACAGCAGAAACGGTACGAGGTAGAATAACAAATAACGCTTCATCAGCGGCTTCCACTCGGCCGTTGCTGAAAAGCGATGTGGCCCGAAGCTCATGGCGTTCCAGCGGTCGTTCCAAAGGGAAATCATCGACCATGGCACCAGCAGAAAAATGGGCAGCCATCCCACCATGCTTTTCCACATATAGGCGAGGCCATATTGAAAACCGGGATCGTCGCTGCCCCCTCTGATACCGCGCCAATAGGTGCGGCTCAGGCGATACCGGAGCGCCCGGAAATATGCGACGCCCGTCAGGTAAAACAGCAGCAGGAACATCATCAGGGTTATGACTGCGGCGAGAATTGTCTCGCCGCGGAATATTAGCCCCTGCGATATCAACTGAATGACTATGAGGGGTAGGCCGATCAGCAGGAAGGCCATGATGAAGCCGATGAACAGCTCTATGCCCTTGCCCGTCCATTCCAGACGTTCATCAATGAATTCCGTCTTGCTCCATAGATATTCGCGCTCGCGCGTGGTTGCCCAAAACCTATAAATGCCGAGCGTGACAATGGTCAGCAGCAGGTTGGGAAAGGCGATGCGGGCAAATTCCAGCCAACTGCCATGGAAACGAAATGCGCTATGCCGTTGAAATATGTCGTCGTTCATTGATTTGCGGCCCCCGAAATTTCACATAACATGTGCGAAATTGAAAAGCCTTGTCAAGAAAAGCGGCGTAAACAGCCGATACGCTTCGATGAAAATATCCTCCCCATCGCACGTCGACAGGGAGGATTTGGTATTTACTGAACGGTAACAGTCACCGCACGGCGATTTTGCGCCCAGGCTTGTTCGTCCGACCCCAAAGCCGATGGGCGTTCTTTGCCATAGCTGATGGTCTCGATGCGGCTCGCGTCGACACCGATTGAGATCAGGTAATTTTTGGCAGAATTGGCGCGGCGTTCGCCGAGCGCAAGGTTGTAGTCGCGTGTTCCGCGTTCGTCAGCATGACCTTCCACGGTGATGCGGGTATTAGGATAAAGCGCAAGCCACTGTGCCTGACGCTGCAATGTTGCCTGATCTTCGGCATCAACATTGAACCGGTCTGTGTCGAACAATATGCGGTCGCCAAATTGGCCAACTTGCTGAAGGAAATCTTCCTGGCTGCCCGGAACGATCTGGCTAGCACCGGCATTCGGGTCCGTCTGGGTCTGGCCATAATTGGTGCCTTCGGCCACGGGTGGCAGTACTTCGACCTTTTTCTGGCCGCAGCCTGCAACGAGCGCGGTCGATGCCAGCAATATGGCGGCTATCTTGATAGTGTTCGTTTTCATGGTCTTCTCCTTTGCCTTGTCCCGCATGTGTAGGCGGAAATTATATCAGAAATGTGATTCAAACGCACTTATGGCAATACAGGTCCCCATGCGGGGTCCGATCCGTCAACCGGCGTCGGCAGTTGGCGCTCGTTCGATCCTGTGAGGTCAACTTGCCAGATACTGGTTTTGCCGCTGCCCTTCGCCGTTCGGAAAAACTGGATGACGCGGCCATTTGGCGCCCACGTGGGGGCCTCGTCCTGCCAGCTGTCGGTCAACAGCCGTTCGCCCGAACCATCGGGGCGCATTGTGCCGACGCGGAAGTCGCCAGCAATGCGGGTATAAGCGATCAGGTCCGCACGCGGGCTCCATTCAGGGGTCGCATAACGCCCCGAACCAAAGCTGATCCGCCGTTGGTTGGATCCATCAGCGTTCATAACATAAATCTGCTGGCTGCCCGACCGGTCACTTTCAAATACAATCTGGCGACCATCGGGGGAGAAGCTTCCGCCGACATCAATGCTGGGTGATGTTGTCAGCTTGACGGGCGTACCGCTGCCGTTTGCCGAAATCTTGTAGATGTCGGTGTTCCCTGCAACCGCCATGGAATATAATATGGTCTGCCCATCTGGCGACCAGCGCGGGGCAAAGGTCGGATTGCGCGATTGCGTAATCAACCGCTGCCGACCGGCATCAATATCATAAACATAGATACGGGGATTACCGTCGATATAGGACAGATACAGGATCGATTTATAGTTGGGTGAGAAACGCGGCGTCAGCGCGGTCGACTGGCCATTGGTAATGAAACGGTGGTTTGCGCCATCTGAATCCATGATCGCAAGACGTTTGATGCGTTTGCCCTTGGGCCCCGTTTCGGCGATGTAGGCAATGCGGCTGTCGAAGAACGGCAATTCGCCGGTGAGGCGCGCATAAATTGCATCGGCACATTTGTGCGCGGCCCTGCGCCATTCGCGCGGCGGCACGTTGAAACCAAGGCGCGTGGTTTCATTGCCGAAGCCGACGTCATACAAATAGCAGCCAACCGTCAGATTGCCGTCGCCGCCAACGCGGACAAAGCCCTGCACCAATTGTTCGACCGTGCGGCCTTTCCAATAATCAAATTGCGGCGCCGTGACCTCCGGCAAAGTGATGGCGCGCAGGCCATTTGGGCCTTGCGTTTCAAACACACCCGATGCGCGCAAGTCGGACGATATGACCTCAGCGATTTGACGGCCAAGTGCCGCACTGTTCCCTGCGGCTGTATCGACGGGGGCGGGGGCAATCAACGCGGGTACCGCAATGGAGCGGACACGATTTTCAATATCGACCTTGATTAGTTCTGGTTCGTCGTCGGCAGGCTGCTGAGAAGCGGCCGGTGAGGAACTAGCCTGCGCTTTGGCTTGGGACGGTAGTGTGACAACTAGGCCCCAAAATAGCAGGTACGAGGCGATTAAATATTGTTTCATTGGGCACCTATTTAAAATTGACCTCGATTTGGACTTTGTGATTTTTCCAAGTTTCGAATTCTTCGAGATTAAGATTGTAGGGCGAGGCTGCGCGAAGGCTATTCAAAACGCACTGCTTTACCTGAGGAATTTGTGCAGCGTTCGATGGGGTCTCGCCTAGCAACTTGTAAACGCTGGCATCTAGAAGATTTCCTGACTGCCCAATATTCAAAGCGACAAATACCTTCAATGACGAGTTGTCGCTGGTTCTCGGGGTGCACGGAGGAATAAGCGGCCGTACCTCGGCGCTAATTGTGTTGTTGGTGGCACTTCGAATCACTGCGGCACTGCGTGCAGCAGGCGTGCCCACCGCCTTACCAGCGCCGGGTGCCTTGCCGATATTGTTGATGCTGTCTTCGAAACTGCGGCTGAGCCCGCCGGGCTTGGTTGGCGTTGTCCCTTTGCCGCTAGGTGCAGCTGCTTTTACCGTTTTTGGCGGCGTGGCAGCGGTCTTCACCAGCTCTTTCTTGGCCGCAACCTTTGCAACGGGCGGAGCAGTGTCGGGCTTTGCGGGCTTCTGCAAAGGCTTGGCCGTGGGCTTTTCGATTTGCATCACCGGCGTTGGGGCAGGGGGCGGCTCGCTCGGCGCGGTGTCACCAGCGGCTGGCGGCGCGGATTCTTCCTGAATGGCATCGGGCGCGGTGGAGACATCTGCAATTTCACCCACCAGCGAAACCGAAATCGATTCCTGCTTTTTAACGGTTTCTGCGGATGCAAAAAGACCCAGGCCAAACGCGCCCAGTATTATGACATGGCCGCCAATTGCAGCGCCAAGTCCGACTTTCTCCATCCGGTCCATTGCCATATCGTTAGTTTTCGCCAGATGAACCTGTGGTGACCAAGCTCACGCTATTCAGTCCGGCACGGTTCAGTTCGCCCATCACCCGCATCATTTGGCCGTAACTAATCGACGTGTCACCGCGCAGCATGATCTGGCGTGGCTTTGCCGGGTCTTGCGCGCCGGCAATTTCTTCAAGCCGCGCTGGCAGCTCGCTGGGTGCCACTTGCGTGCCATCGACAAAGGTTGTGCCCGATTGATCTATCGCAATTTCGATGGGCTCTTGCGGCTGGTCAAGTGCATTGGCGCGGCTTTCGGGTAGCTCAACCGGAACGCCTGTGACGAGCAATGGCGCGGTGACCATGAAGATGATCAACAGAACAAGCATGACATCGACAAACGGCGTGACGTTGATGTCGGCCATGGGCGCGCGCTGTCCACCGCGACGCCTGCCGCGGCCACCGCTTCGACCCGAAGACATGTTCATGGCCATCGTTAAACCTCATGCTCCAACTCACGCGACAGCGTGCCGTGGAAACCGTCGGCAAAGCGGCCCATGCGCGCTTCATACTGGTTCAGCCGGTGTGAAAAGCGGTTATAGGCGATGACTGCTGGAATGGCCGCGAATAGGCCAATTGCTGTAGCAAAAAGCGCCTCGGCAATGCCGGGTGCGACGACGGCGAGGCTTGAGTTCTGTTCGGCTGCAATCGCGGCAAAGCTGCGCATGATACCCCAAACGGTCCCAAACAAGCCAACAAATGGTGCGACCGATCCCGTGGTCGCAAGAAAGTTCAAACGGTTGGACAAACGGTCCGTCTCTGCTGCAATTGCTGCATCCATCACCGTCAACAGCCGCTCGCGCGTCCCGGCACGGTCAATTGTTTTGCCGCTGGTCGACCGCCGCCATTCGGTCATGCCTGCGGCAAATACCTTGGCGATGGGCAATGCGCTTTGGCTATGTGTTTTGGAGAAAACAGCGATATCATTGCTTTCCCAAAATTCGCGTTCAAACTTCTCGCTCTGGCGGCTGATACCCGACATTTTGATTGTGAAGCTGACGATGATTGTCCACGCCCAAATGCTGGCCAGCGCCAAACCGATGATGACGGCTTTGACCACAAGATCAGCGTCGAGAAACAATTTAATCGGTGAAAAACCCACATTTTGGGTCGCGATGAGCAGGTCCATTATCATCCTATTCTGCGTGTCGGTTTATGATGGGCTGAAACGCTGCAACCCAATGCGCGGGTTGTCGGCGGGGCTTGCCGGCGGGTGAAACAAAGGCAGCGGTCACCCGAGCCTCGGTCAGTATTTCGTTACCGCGCATGACTGTTTGATGAATATCACAACTTGCCGCGCGCACGGCCTCAACTGTGCTGATAACAACCAACGCATCGTCAAAATGGGCGGGGCGTCGATATTTAATGTTCATTTCGGTGACCGCATAGGCACCTTGGCCCTCCGCATGCACGCTTCGCTGGTCAATACCGACACAGGCCAGCATGTCCGAACGTGCACGCTCCATGAAATGCAGATAGCGCGCATGGTAGACCACACCCGAAAAATCGGTGTCTTCAAAATAGACCCGCACTGCAAACAGGTGCTGTGGGCCGTCGAAATGGCCTTGATAGGGGGTTGGCATGGGCATTGAGAAATTTGTTAACCATTTTGGAGTCCGGCGGGAAGGCTTTTTAAAGGGCGCTCGCGTAATTGGTCGCCTTAGGGACTCGGCATATCGCTATGTATCAAATAATCCGTCCTGCGATCCTGCTGGCGGGTTGAGGCCAAGATGCTTCCATCCCGGCGCGTTGAGGCAACGGCCACGCGCTGTGCGCGCGATAAGGCCAAGTTGCAGCAAATAAGGTTCAACGACATCCTCAATCGTGTCGCGCGGTTCGGACAGGCCAGCGGCCAGCGCTTCGACGCCGACGGGGCCGCCGCGATAAATGTCGGCGATCATATGCAGATAGCGCCGGTCCATTGCGTCCAGACCAAGTGCGTCGACCTCCAACCGGTTCAGCGCGCTATCGGCGATGTTTGCGGTGACGACGGGTTCGCCTGCAACATTGGCAAAGTCACGGACGCGGCGCAGCAAGCGACCAGCGATCCGCGGCGTGCCGCGTGCGCGTTTCGCAATCTCGTTCGCGCCATCGGGCGCAATGCCAAGGTCAAGCAATCGGGCGGCGCGGGTCACCACCAGCTCAAGCTCGCTATGCGTGTAGAAATTGAGCCGCACCGGAATGCCAAAGCGGTCACGCAATGGTGTGGTTAGCAAACCCTGCCGCGTGGTTGCACCGACCAGTGTAAACGCCGGCAAATCAATCCGCACCGAACGCGCCGATGGCCCTTCGCCGATCATGATATCCAACGCACGGTCTTCCATCGCGGGGTAAAGGATTTCCTCAACCACGGGGCTGAGCCGGTGGATTTCGTCAATGAACAGGACGTCGCCATCCTCCAAATTGGTGAGCAACGCCGCCAAATCGCCCGATTTGGCGATGACCGGACCGGATGTGGCGCGGAAACCGACGCCCATTTCCTTGGCCACAATCTGCGCCAATGTCGTCTTGCCAAGTCCGGGCGGGCCAAAGAACAACACATGGTCCAACGGCTGCCCGCGGCCCTTTGCGGCCTCAATAAACACCCGCAAATTGTCTCGCGCGGCCGCTTGTCCGATGAACTCGGCGAGCGTTTTGGGACGCAGCGCGGCGTCGATATCTTCCGGCCGTTTGTCGGGCGTGGTGAGGCGGTCGTCGTCAGTCATAATGTTTGATACCGTCGCCCTTGATTGTCATCGCGAAGCCCGCTTCAACGCCAGCCGGACCAGTGCATCGAGCGTCGCATCGGGGCCGAGTTCTTCGACCGCCTGCGCCACGGCATTTCCGGCCTCGCCGGGCTTGAAGCCCAGATTGGCAAGTGCGGACATCGCGTCCTGTGCATGGTTGCCGGCCGCTGCGCCCGCCGTCATCAGTTTTGCACCGCCGCCGATGCCCGCGAGCGCGCCGACCTTGTCCTTCAATTCATTGACGATGCGGCTCGCAAGCTTGGGGCCAACACCATTGGCGCGCGCCACCATAGCCGCGTCGCCGCTGCCGATGGCAAGCGCGAGGTCGGCGGGTTCGATGGCCGAGAGGATGGCCAAGCCAACCTTGCCGCCAACGCCTTGCACGCC
This sequence comes from Sphingomonadaceae bacterium PASS1, assembly GCA_002255985.1. Lineage (GTDB taxonomy): Bacteria > Pseudomonadota > Alphaproteobacteria > Sphingomonadales > Sphingomonadaceae > Sphingorhabdus_B. Next base: position 189,873 of record NKIR01000004.1, on the reverse strand, counting down.
CGTCAGCAACCGGAACCAGTCGCGTTCTTCGCGCGTGGCAAAGCCGATGAGGCGCATGTCGTTTTCCGACACCTGCATTTCGGTGAATACGGTGGCGAAATCATCCGTCTTGCCCAAGGCCGATAGCGTTCGCGCGCTCGCCTGCACCAGATAGCCGACGCCGTTGACGTCGATCACCAGATGGTCGACGCCCGTTTCATCAATGCGGCCATATAGCTTTGCAATCATTATCGCGGGTTAGCTGTTCGTTACAAAATCGGCAAGCAAAAGAGAACATCGTGGGAACAGAAAGTTTGCTTCACGCAGAAGCGAGGAGGACGCAGGGGTCGTGGCGCAAAATTATTTCTCTGAGGTCTCTGCGTCTCTGCATGAGACCATCAACCCCTAAAATGATGCGCGTGGGTGATCGCAACTGCGAGCGCGTCAGCAGCATCTGGTCCCGCCAGCTTAAGCCCCGGCAGCAGGATGCGGAGCATTGCCTGCACCTGTTCTTTTTCGGCCTTGCCCGTGCCAACGACGGATTTTTTAACCAACCGCGCGGCATATTCGGTGACGGGCGTACGGTTGCGCGCAGCACCCAAAAGCACGACGCCGCGTGCTTGCCCAAGCTTGAGCGTCGACTGCGGGTTTTTATTGACGAAGACCTCTTCAACCGCGGCGCAATCGGGGCGGAAATGGTCTAGCACGGCGTGCAACTTTTCATCGAGCAACACGAGCCGATTGGCCAAGGGCAGCTTGGCATCGGTCGTAATCTCGCCATTGTCGATATGCGAAAGGCGGTTGCCTTCCTTGCGGATGACGCCCCAGCCGGTCGTGCCAAGGCCGGGGTCGAGACCGAGAATAATCATCCCAGCTTCGCCATCACCTCGTCGGAAACGTCATAATTGCCCCAGACGGTCTGGACGTCGTCATCATCTTCCAAGGCATCGATCATCTTGAGCAAGGTCGCCGCATTGGTTTCGTCGACTTCGACCAAAACCTGTGGTTTCCATGCGAGCTTTGCGCTTTCTGCTTCACCAAGTGTCGCCTCTAGCGCCTTGGCGACTTCATGCAGGCTGTCCATCGCGGTCCAGATGCTGTGTTCGTCTTCGCTCGACTCCACATCTTCTGCGCCTGCTTCCAATGCCGCTTCAAAGACGCTGTCGGCGTCGCCTGAGCTGATGGGGTAAGTGATCAGGCCCATACGGTCGAACCCGTGGCTCACCGCGCCGGACGCGCCAAGGTTGCCGCCATTTTTGCTGAATGCCGTGCGTACGTTGGTCGCTGTGCGGTTGCGGTTGTCGGTCAATGCCTCAACGATGATCGCAACGCCGCCGGGGCCATAGCCTTCATAGCGCATTTCATCATAGCTTTCCGCGTCGCCGCCGGCTGCCTTGTCGATTGCGCGCTGGATATTATCCTTGGGCATCGATTGTGCCTTGGCCGCGTTCACCGCAAGGCGAAGGCGCGGGTTCATGTCGGGATCGGGCATGCCCATTTTCGCCGCCACGGTAATTTCGCGCGACAGCTTCGAAAATTGCGCCGAACGCTTCTTGTCCTGCGCGCCCTTACGATGTTGGATATTCTTGAATTTGCTATGGCCTGCCATGGCTCTGCTCTTCTCTGGCTAAAGGATATGAAGCCGCGCCCTTACATCAGGCACGCGCCATTGGGCAAGACATCTGCTTCAGCTCAACTTGACCGCGGTCCCAGACACAATGACCATAAGCATGCAGGAACGCCTCGTCCCGATAACCGTCATCCTGAAACATGTTCAGGATGACGGGTCTTTTCGGCAATAAACCAAGCGGAAGTTAAGCGAGACCAAGCGCCGATTTGTAGGTATCCAAAATGGCTTCCATTTCTTGGCGATCGTCCTGGCTCATTTTGCGCAGGCGTACGATCTGACGCATGATTTTCGCGTCATAGCCTTGGCTCTTGGCTTCGCTGTAAACGTCACGAATGTCGTCGGCGATGCCCTTTTTCTCTTCTTCCAGACGCTCAATGCGTTCAATGAAAAGACGCAGTTGATCGGCGGCGATATTGCCTTCGGCCATGATATTCTCCCTGTGGTGTTGGTCGGTGCCTGCGCACCCGAATCAAGATGACAGCGCCTTAATGCGAAGGGGCATTTTTCGCCACGCTTTCCTGCATGCGTTGCAATTGCGCGGGCGTGGCTTCGGTCTGATGCTTCGCCTTCCACTCCGCAGCAGGCATGCCGTGGATGAGGGTGCGTGCTTCATCTTTGGTCAGCGCGCCATCCGCCTCCATCACCCAATCGGCGAGGCAATTTCGGCAAAAACCGGCAAGGCCCATCAGGTCGATATTCTGCGCATCGTGCCGGTGCTGCAAATGGATGACGAGGCGGCGAAATGCTGCCGCGGCCGCCGCGTCTGAAATTTGGATGTCCTGTTGCATAGCTATGCGCCCTTTCCGTTGGTGACATGCCTCGTTATGGGGAGTGCGAACGTCAAAATCCATATCGCGGAGCCATTTCTATGCAATATCACAAGCCACGTATGCGCAAGGTCCGCATATTGGCGACATTGGGCCCCGCCAGCGACACGCCCGAAATGATCGAAAAGCTGTTCCGCGCTGGTGCCGATGCGTTCCGCGTGAACATGAGCCATGGCGAGCAAGCAGACAAGGCGCAACTGATCGCCAATATCCGCGCGCTCGAAAAAGCTTACAACCGGCCAACGACAATCTTGGTGGACTTGCAAGGTCCCAAGCTGCGCGTTGGGACCTTTGCCGAGGGCAAGGTTGAATTGCACACGGGCGATGTTTTCCGGCTGGATACCGACCAAACGCCGGGAGACGCGCATCGCGTATATTTGCCGCATCCCGAAATCTTTGCCGCATTGGAAGTCGGCGCGCGGCTGTTGCTCGACGATGGTAGGCTTGTTCTGCGTGTCACCGAAATCGCGCCGGAATATATCAATACCAAGGTTGAAGTTGGCGGAGCATTGTCGAACCGCAAGGGGCTGAACGTCCCTGACGTCGTCATTCCCATCGCTGCGCTGACCGAAAAGGACCGTTCCGACCTTGCATTTGCTCTGGAGCAAGGCGTGGATTGGATTGCGATGTCCTTTGTCCAGCGGCCAGAGGACGTCGCCGAGGGCAAGAAGCTTATCGGTAATAAGGCCGCGTTGCTGGCGAAGATTGAAAAGCCTGCTGCCATCGGGCGGCTGGAAGAAATTCTGGAACTCGCCGACGGCGTGATGGTCGCGCGCGGTGATTTGGGCGTTGAGATGCCGCCCGAACAAGTGCCGCCTTTGCAGAAGAAGATTGTGTCGACCGCACGACGCATGGGCAAGCCCGTCGTCGTTGCGACGCAAATGCTGGAATCGATGATTGTATCGCCGTCACCCACCCGCGCCGAGGTGTCGGACGTTGCGACTGCGATTTATGATGGTGCCGACGCGGTCATGTTGTCTGCCGAAACTGCGGCGGGCGCTTGGCCGATTGAAGCGGTTTCGATCATGGACCGCATTGCGCAACAGGTCGAAAGTGATCCCGATTTCTATAAGCGCATCCACTTTACCGAGACCCCAGCCGATTCCACCACTGCCGATGCGCTGGCCGAGGCGAGCGGACGGATTGTCGACACCATAGAAACCAGCGCGATTGTTTGCTTTACATCATCGGGTTCGACCGCGCGACGGATCTCGCGCGAACGTCCATCCGTGCCGCTGTTGGTGCTAACCGCCAGCCAATCGACCGCGCGCCGCCTGGGGCTCCTTTGGGGCGCATTTGCTGTGCGGACCAAGGATATTGGATCGTTCGAGGAAATGGTTGCCAAGGGCAAACGCATGGCGCTGCGCTATCATTTGGGCCAGGCTGGTGGACGCATTATCATCATGGCCGGCGTCCCATTTGGCACACCGGGTTCAACAAACGTGCTGCACATCGTCCGGCTGACCGGTGACGAATTGAAGGGCCACTAATGGCCGGCGGTGTACGTTAGCTGACGGGTACATCCGTCGCTTGGTTCTTCGCTTCTTTCTCGTCAATCAGCTTCAATAATGCCAGTGCCCGTTTTTGTTCGACCGATTCATGCGGTGAATACGCCAGTGGCCGTAACGTGCGGCGCGCCTCTGCAAAGCGATTACGCGCCATCAATTCGCTGCCCAGCGTCAGGCGCGGGGCATCAATTTGCGGGATGGTGTCAACAACTTGCGCAAGGCCAGCAACAGCGATCTCGGGTGCGCGCTTGCCTTCGGCGCCAAAGCTTTGGTGATAAAAATAGAGCGGCTCATGCGCTGGCGGGTTTGCGGCATTGGCTTTCAGTAGCCAAGTCCGGGCATCCTTGAACGCAATTTTTTTATCAGCATCGGCTGCTGTGCCAGCCAATCCCAGCAAGGCCTGCCCTTTGCGTAACATAGCCTCCCAATTGTCGGGTTGCAGCGCCAGCGCTTTGTCGCTGCTTATCTGGCAGGCGGCAAAATCTTTGGCCATGCATTCGGCATGCGCTTGCACCGTCCATGCCAAGCTATCGGTCGCATAAGCTGCGGTCTTAATGCGCAATTTCTGCATCCACTTGTCACGGTTTGCCGTTTTCTCGCCGAAATATGTGTCGAAATCCTTTTTTACCGGATTCTTGGTTTTAGCTAGGACTTTGACCCAGGCCTCATATTCTTCCTTGGACGAAATTCGCGCAAGTCGCTCCATCGTTATCCGGTCGTCGATAAAGTCAGCCTCCGCCATGCTAATCGGCCGGATGACGGGTGCTTTGATAACTTCAGGCGGCAAAGGCGGCGTTTTATAAGGATAGCTTCCGCTATCGACGTAAATACCGACTTCGCGGGTGAGGTCATTGACGTCGCCAAAAATCTTCGCTGCTTCGGCATAGTTTTGGCCAGCATTGATCGCGTTAAGATATGCTTTCAGCTGGCCTTTGCGCTTTTCCGAAAATGTCAGATAATGCGTCACGGCCCAGGCATCGCCATAATCCCAATTTTCGGCGTCCCAGCTTTCGTCGAGATAACGTCCATCGACCATCTTCGCTGCAGGATAGCGACGCGTGTAGCGCAACTCGCCCTCCCGATGCCGCGCTGGCTTACCATAGGTTATGGCGCCCTCGCGTTCAAACGAAGCGGTCGAAATCAGCTCGGCAAAGCCTTCCACATACCATGCTGGATAGGCTGCCGCCTGATATTGCAACATGAAGTGGTGGGCATATTCGTGGAAGAGCACGAGTTCACCAGAGAATGTGCCGCTGTTCCCTGCATCGCGCGGGATGACTGAAATCGGTCCGGCAAGTTGGGGGTCATAATAGCCTGCGGCCCCCGCGCTTGGGTCGCCAAGGAGCCGCTGAACATCGGCGACACTTGCGACCGAATACACCTTCACCTTGACGATATTGGCGTCGTCGGGTTCCCGCATATTTGTCGCGATTTTTAAAAGATAATGGATAGCCTCTAATCTGCCCGAAAGGCGTGCGAGCGATTTTTCGTCGCCATCGCTGTAAATCTTAAAATGGTCGCTTTCGGCTTCTTTCCATTTGCTTTGGGCCTGTCCGGTGACGGTGATCGCTTGGTCTTGAGCGCGCGACGGCGAAGCCGCCAAAGTCATCGCGCTTAATATGGCAACGCCCCCAATCAGCATTCGTCCCATGATTGCTCCCCAACAGATTATGTTGGACGATGTATCGCTGCTAATTTTTGCGCGTCAAGCGCTATGCTGTGGGAGTAAAAGACTGCTGTCGCCATAGCTGTAAAACCGGTACTCTTCAGCGATCGCATGGACATACGCCGCTTGCATCGTCTCGCGCCCCATCAGCGCGCTTACCAGCATGAACAGGGTCGATTTTGGCAAATGGAAGTTGGTCATGAGGCCGTTGATGGCCTTAAACCGATAGCCCGGCGTGATGAAGATATCGGTGTCGCCTTCAAACGGGTGCACCATACCATTTTGGTCGGCGGCACTCTCGACCAAGCGCAGCGAGGTGGTGCCGACCGCGATCAAGCGACCGCCGTTTTCGCGAATGCTGTTGAGCCTGTATGCTGTCTCGGCATCAATGCTGCCCCACTCGCTATGCATGCGATGGCTTGCGGTGTCGTCGACCTTTACCGGAAGGAATGTGCCCGCACCCACGTGCAGGGTAAGCGTTGCGGTTTCTATGCCAGCATCGTGCACCGCCTGCATGAGCTCGGGTGTGAAATGCAGTGACGCGGTGGGGGCGGCTACGGCGCCGTCCTTTTGCGCGAACATCGTCTGATAATCTTCGGCGTCGCGCGCATCGGTCGGCCGCTTGCCGGCAATATAAGGCGGCAATGGCATCGTGCCGGCACGATGTAGCAAGACTTCGACCGGTTCATCGCCTTCAAAGAACAAGGTAAAGCTGCCATCGTCATGGCGTTCTTCGGCCTTGGCCAAGACGCCTTGGCCAAAATCAATGCAGTCGCCAATATGCAGGCGCTTCGCGTTGCGGATGAAGGCCTGCCAGCGGCGCAGATCGATGCGTTTATGCAACGTCGCGCCAATCGTTGCGTCGCCCCTGCGGGCAGTAAGCTGAGCAGGTATGACGCGGGTGTCGTTGAAGATAAGGCAATCGCCCTTGCGCAGCTTTTGCGGTAGGTCGCTCACGTAAGCGTCTACAAGGCCGCTCTCGCCACCGACGCATAGCATGCGCGCGGAATCCCGCGGGCTAACGGGCCGCAGCGCTATCCGCTCGGGCGGAAGCTCGAAATCAAACAGGTCTACGCGCATGATGTTGCCGAAGCGGTTAGCTACCGCTGAGTTGGTCTACGGTAATGGGTTTTTCAGCAACGGGCTGTTTGGGAAAGGCGGGCGGTGGGACATTGTCTGCCGCAATCGATGCCTGAAGCACTTGGCTTGGGTTTGCGGGCGGTTCGCCGCGTTCAATGGCGTCAACAAACTGCATGCCTGATGTCACGCGGCCAAAGACGGTATATTTGTTGTCGAGGTTGAAGCGCGGTTGGAAGCAGATGAAGAACTGGCTGTTGGCCGTGTCTGGCTCATTCGTGCGTGCCATCGACACTGTTCCGCGCAAATGCGGCGTTCTGTTAAACTCGGCCTTCAAATCGGGAAGCTCGGATCCACCTTGGCCCGTGCCCTTGGGGTCGCCGGTCTGCGCCATGAAGCCCTCAATCACGCGATGGAAGATAACGCCATTGTAAAAGCCCTGACGCGTCAAAGTCTTGATGCGCTCAACATGTGCTGGTGCAATGGCAGGCAGCATCTGAATGGTGACGCGGCCGCCCGTCGATAAATCGAGAACCAGCATATTTTCAAGGTCAGGCGCAACGGGTGCAGGCCCAGTTGGCAGCGTCTGCGCCAGTGCGGGAACGCCTGCAAGGAATAGCCCGCCTAAAATGAGCGCAGTCAGCTTCGACAAAAATATGCGTGGTAACATCAAGAAAGGCCGCCTTTATAACTGAAATGCCGTTCTCATAACGAAGGACGCTGTCGCTGTCATGAACGTTTTTCGGCCTGCCGAGGGTTTGCTATGCCGAACCGGATTCTGTGGATAAGTCACTGTTGCATAAAGGTGACAGCCCCGAAATATTATTGTCATATCGGTCCAATTTGTTGCGCAAACCTAGGAAATCCGCCAAAGCGCCGGCAACCCGGAGGGATTTCACCCCACTTCGTGCATGCATTGCATGTGCAATTTGAGTGAAAAAGCTGGGGAGTTTAACAGCCACCAGGACGCGGTAAGTCGTTGGAATGGGGCGCTATTATAGGGGCTATATCGTGAAAAACACACGTATCAGCAATTTGAAATATGCAGCGGCACCGCTCGCACTGGGTCTGGCGTTGATCTCAACGCCGTCATTCGCTCAGGATGCGACAGCCGAAGAAGAAACCGCCGAGGCAATCGTCGTAACGGGTTCGCTCATCACCAATCCGAACCTTGAGCGTTCGGCTCCGGTGAACGTAACTTCCGCCGAAGAAATGGAACTGCTTCAGTCCAACCTGGCCGAAGAAGTTCTTCGTGAAATCCCAGGCGTTGTCGCTTCGATCGGTTCTGCGGTCAATAACGGTAACGGTGGTGCATCGTACGTTAACTTGCGCGGCATTGGTTCAAACCGTAACGTCGTACTGCTCGACGGTGATCGCATCGTGCCCGCCGGTTTCGGTGGTCAGGTCGATTTGAACAACATTCCGCTCGCTCTGGTTGAGCGCGTTGACGTTCTCACCGGCGGTGCATCGACCACTTATGGCGCTGACGCCGTTGGCGGTGTTGTTAACTTCATCTTGAAGAATGATTTCTCCGGCATGGAAGCCCAAGCTTCGCAGCAGCTCACCGAAAAAGGTGACGGTAACGTTTTCCGCGCTGATGTCACAATCGGTGCGAACTTCGACGATGGTCGCGGTAACGCCGTATTTGGCGTTGGTTACCAGCAAGCTGACCCAGTATATCAAGGTGCGCGCGATGTTTCGCTAACCACCCTTGATACCTACAGTGGTACAGCGCTTGGTTCAGGTACGGCATTCCCGTCGCGTTTCTCGGGCGGTCGTCTGGTTAGCGGTACAGGCAATGGCGGTACCAACCAGATCAACGACGCGGGTCAGCTTGTTCCGACCTTCTCGACGTTTAACTTTAACCCATATAACGTCTTCCAGACACCGTTCGAACGTTTCAACATGTTCGGTCAAGCGCGTTACGAAGTCAGCGATGCGGTTGAAGTGTATTCGCGCGGTCTGTTCTCCAAGAACACTGTAGACACGATCATCGCACCATCCGGCGCGTTCAGCATCGGCGTGAACATTCCATTGAACAACCCGTTCTTGCCTGCCGCTATGCGTAACCAGTTCTGCGCATTCGACGTTAACCCAAGCGCGACGGTTTATACCCCACGCTTTTCACAAGCTCAGTGCGATGCCGCAGCTAACCCAAGCTTGCGTCCTGGACAGGCCGGTTATCTTGAAATCGGTACAGGTGGCGCGTCTGCAACTGCTACGACGTCGGGCAACGGTCTTGCTGTATTGCAAGCATGGCAGCCATTCGACGTTAACGGCAATGGCGTGATCGAAGCTGGTGAAGGTTACAACCCTAACCCGCAGTCACTTTTTGCCCGTCGCGCAGTCGAAGCCGGTCCACGTATTTCGCAATATGTCACGACCGTATTCGATTACCGTTTGGGAGCCCGCGGTTCGATCACCGACTCAATCGACTGGGATCTCTCGGGTGCCTATGGCCAAAGTGAGAATATTCAGACGATTAAGGGTTATACCTTGAACTCGCGTTTCCGTCAGTCGCTTCGTGCGGGCGGAACTGCTGCTGCGCCAGTTTGCTTCGACACATCAAATGGATGCGTTGCGGCAAATGTGTTCGGTACCATTCAGCCATCAGCGATTCCGTTCTTGGTTCAGGAAAGCACCAGCTTTACGAAAACCTCGCTTGCACAAGTCAAGGGAACCATCAACGGCGATGCGGGTGTTACCAGCCCATTTGCTGAAGATGCCGTGGCATTCGCAGTCGGCGGTGAGTTCCGCAAATATACTGCCCGTCAGGGCGCTGACGCGCTTGCCAAGGGCGGCGATCTTGGCGGTGCCGGTGGTGCGACACCAGATATCTCTGGTGGCTTCAACGTGTATGAAGCCTTTGGCGAACTCGTTGTGCCACTGGTTAGCGACAAGCCATTCTTTAACAGCCTGACTGTTGAAGGCGGCCTTCGCTATTCGTCGTACACCGTAGACGCACCAGGTAACCCATCGTACAACACCACAACCTTTAAGGCTGGTGGTACTTGGGAGCCAATCGAAGGTCTCGCCCTTCGTGGTAACTTTGCCCGTGCAGTTCGTGCGCCGAACATTGGTGAATTGTTCGCGCCAGTGAACACTGGATTGACCAACCTTGGTACCGATCCATGTGCGACGTTGACGACGGCTGGCGCTGTGTTGCCAGGACGTCCGGCAACTGGCCCAACCGGTGAGCTTCGTGCCGTCTGTTTGGCGCAAGGTGCCAACTTGGGCAACATCAACTCGATTCCCCAGCCTAACGCAGGTCAGGTGAACTCGACTGGTGGCGGTAACGTTAACGTTAAGCCTGAAAAGTCGGACAGCTTCACCATTGGTGCGATCTTCCAGCCAGCGATTATCCCTGGTTTCACTGCGTCGATCGATTATTACAACATCAAGGTATCGGGCGCGATTTCGTCCCCGACCCCTGGTGACGTAATTGCGGCTTGCTTCGGAACGAACGTGTTCACCCCGGCAGCAGGCGCATCGACATCTGCTGCTTGTACCAGCATTCGTCGTAGCCCGGCCGATGGTAGCCTGAGCGGTGACCCAAGCACTTTCACTGGCCTGCCCTCGGTTCTGTCGAACGCGGGTGCCATTGGAACTGACGGCATCGACTTGATCGTGAACTACAAGACTGATCTGACCGACAAAATCGGTTTGGCATTGTCGTTCAACGGTAACTACACGTTCAAATCGACGTTCAATGCGTTCGTGCTCAACCCGGAATCGGTCAATCGCGATTGCACCGGATATGTCAGCTCGAACTGTGGTTCACTGCAGCCAGACTTCTCATGGTCGCAGCGTACAACATTGTCGTACGACAAGATCGATGTGTCGTTGTTGTGGCGTCACCTGTCAGCGATGGAGCAAGAGCCACTTGACGTGATTGACGGTGGTGCGTTCTTCAACGGAACGATCGGCTCGACCGTATTGGGCGTTGGTGGCCAGACGGTTAACTTCGGCAAGATCAGTGCATATGATTACTTTGATCTGTCGACGCGTCTCAATGCCAGCGAAAATCTGACCATCACCGTTTCGGTGCAGAACTTGCTGGATAAGGCTCCGCCATTGACCGGCAACAATGCTGGTTCGACATCGTACAACAGCGGCAACACCTTCCCGTCGACATATGACGCGCTGGGTCGTCGCTATGCTGTAACGGCAAAGCTGCGCTTCTAAATTGAAGAGCATATAATCAAACAAGGGGGCGGGCAGCGATGTCCGCCCCTTTTGTATTGTGAGGGCACGCAAAACCATAAGGCCGAGCCATGACCTGCAAGACTGCGTTATGTTGGTTTAGGTAATGGCCAGCCCTAATAGGCTAGGCCGAGCGCTTCAAAAGCGAAGCGAATGCGCCAACGTCAGTGGGATGTTGGCAGATTGGGCAACTGCTTTGGCCCAAATAAGGACCTTTTCAATTTCGTCGCCATGCGCCGTTTGCGCCAATGCATATTCCGCGCGCCGGTCTTCTGTCCGGAAACTGCCACCGAACTTGCTATGCGTGCCAAACGCAGGATGCGCATCATTCGCAGCGGCATGATCGCCCAGCCCAAAGTGGGACGCTGCAGTGGAAAGAGCTTTACCGGGATTGGCAGTCAGCCGTTCACTGTCCAGCGTTGAGATGCGTTCCGCTCCAAACTTTTGCGTCATGTGATGGAACAGCTTTTGCTGTGCCAGCCAACCCACCGCTGCGACTTGCAAATCGGTCTGCCGAAAAAAATCACCCGGCTCAAAACCGAGATCGACGATGCCGTCGGCAATTTGCCCTTCCAATAATTCACGGCACCACAGCCGGCACCAAAGGCCCTTGCGGGCCACCGACAAAAGAAACACCGAAAGTGGCGCATACAGAATGATGGCTTTGCTTGTCGGCCGCATGGCAAGCGATGCCGGTGCAAGAGCATTAAACACATTGGACGGTTTCACAACAACCGCCAAATCGTCGCCAAATGGACGTGCGAGCATATCCAGGGCATCATTCAACCGTTCGGCGACCGCCGTGGGTGGCGCGCCGCGACGACGAAAGCCCACAATGTCGTTCAACAAAACGGGCTCCTTCAGACCCATAGAAAGGCCCGGCAGATCAAATCCGTTGGCCAACATGGTCGATGCACAAAATGCGGAATGCAAAATAAAATGCAGGCTGGCGTCGTCAGTGCGGCCCGTTGTGGCTTCGCGGCGCGATAGGACCATCGGGCTTGGTTCCACGCCAAGATATTCATCGGTGAGGAAAGTAGCGGTATTGTGCGCTGAACGGCTAACATGCCGCAGATGAAATGCGTCTGCAGACGCATCATAGCGATGCGCAAGCCATGCGCCGTCGTTCCACATTTCGCTGTTTTTGTGCGTCATAACTTCATGGACCTTGCCGTTTCTATCGGTAAATGGCAAGCATTCGCCATATGAACGAGATCGCACCACCGGCCGAAGCGGCCAGACTGAACAGCGAAGGCATGCTTGCACTGCGGGCTGGAAACTATGCTGAGGCGGAGCGCCTGTTCGTGGCCGCAACGATGCATGACACGATGTCGAGCGCGCTTTGGAGGAATGTTGCCACTGCACGGCGCGCGCAGGGCGATGACAAAGGGGAAATGCAGGCGCTGGACGTGGCAATCAGCATCGACCGCCGGGACTTTATGGGCTGGCTCCGTAAGGCCGAATTGCATGAGCGTACGGGTGAAAAGGCCGAGGCACTGGTCGCTTGGAGCGGTGTGCTCCAAATGGCGGCGCACGCATCAGACCTATCTCCGGATATTGCCGCCGCACTGCAGAGGGGCCAGGCGTTTGTTTCGCAAGCGACGCTTAATATTGCAGACGCGGTTAGCACGGAACTGGCCCCATTATCTGCTGCCATGGATGAGACAGAGCTGCGCCGCAGCAAGGCATTCGTCGATGTGGCGCTTGGCCGCCGACGGACCTATGTGAACACATGCGACGGCTTACATTACCCCTTCCTTCCGGCGGACGAATTTTTCGATAGGCATCATTTCCCATGGATGCCTGCCATTGAAGCTGCGACAGACGAAATACGCCAAGAATTAGAAGCACTGCTTGCCGATCCCGGCGACGCCTTGCGGCCTTATGTTCGGATGGATTCGGGCGTCCCTGAAAATAAATGGTCAGCGCTTGACCAGTCGCTTGACTGGGGCGCATGCTTTTTGTGGGAATATGGGCAGCCCAATAAGGCCGTCTTAGACCGCTGCCCGCGCACAGCAGCCGCCTTGACCAGCTTACCGACGACAACGCTTCCGGATCGTGCACCCAGTGCATTTTTCTCAATATTGAAGCCGCACACCCGAATTCCGCCACATACAGGGGTGACCAATACACGTGCGATTGTGCATTTGCCGCTGATCGTGCCAGAGAAATGCGGCTTCCGCGTTGGGGGCGAAACCCGCGAATGGAAAGTGGGAACGGCTTTCGCCTTTGATGATACCATCGAACATGAAGCGTGGAACGATAGCGATCACAATCGTGCAGTTCTTATCTTTGACGTTTGGAATCCCCATTTAACAGTTGCAGAACAAAACGTCATCGCCCGTTATTATGCTGCGGCTGACGCAACAGGCTTTAAAACTACGCATTAAGTTACTTGATTTTTCCCTCTTTACTTGCACTAAAAAGCGCCTGTGTTACTTGCACCGCGCCTCTCAACGGAGAAACATGCACATGCGACCAATTCTATTCACAGCCTTAACGATTGGCATCATGACCTCGGCTTTGGCGGAGGCGCCGGCGTCGGCACCTGTAACAGCACCAGCATCTGCGTCGACATCGAAAGGCAACACTTCGACGTCAACAGCCGACGCAACCTCAGCCAAATCCGACAACGCCATGCGGTGTCGCACAGTTCGTGTGACCGGTTCACTGGTGAAAAAAGGGAAGGTATGCAAAACGCTTGCGCAGTGGCGCCAGATGACAGAGTCCGGCAATGAACTCGCCCGCCGCTTGGTCGAGGATGGAACGTCACGCCCTGGCGGTCAGTGATCCTGCTTTTGCCGGGTGAAGTGGCGTGATGGTCTGGGGAAGCTCAAAAGCTGTTGCGTGACGATTTTATAACATTCTGGTTGCGGGCGCATGCCCCGGCAACCAGAATGTTCTCGCGACAACGTGACTCCTACACCGCCAAATTCAACGCCCCATCCCCTTCCTCGATCTTAACCGTCGCGCCGTCGGGCACTTCGCCACGCAGCAGCAAATCCGCCAGCGGATCCTGCAAATATCGCTGAATAGCGCGCTTGAGCGGGCGTGCGCCATATACGGGGTCGTAACCCACGCGGCCAAGCCACGCCTTTGCCTCTTCGGATAAAGCGAGCGTGATCTTGCGATCCTTCAGCAGCTTTTGCACGCGCTGCACCTGAATCTCGACAATCGGTGCCATGTGATTGGAACCAAGGCGGTGGAACAGGATGACCTCGTCGAGGCGGTTGAGGAATTCGGGCCGGAAATGGCCCCGCACGATTTCCATCACTTGTGGTTCGACCTCTTTTACATCCTGACCATCCTCCAACGCAGCGAGATGCTGGCTGCCCAAATTGGACGTGAGGATGATGAGCGTGTTCGAAAAGTCCACCGTGCGGCCCTGACCATCGGTCAGGCGGCCATCGTCGAGTACCTGAAGCAGAATGTTGAAGACGTCGGAATGCGCTTTTTCGACCTCGTCGAACAACACCACTTGATAGGGCCGACGCCGTACAGCCTCGGTCAGGACACCGCCTTCTTCATATCCGACATATCCCGGAGGCGCACCGACCAGCCGCGATACGCTATGCTTTTCCATATATTCGGACATGTCGATGCGGACCATCGCATTGTCGTCATCGAACAGGAATGACGCGAGCGCCTTGGTCAGTTCGGTCTTACCCACGCCCGTGGGGCCGAGGAACAGGAAGGAACCAAGCGGCCTGTTGGGGTCCTGAAGCCCTGCGCGGCTGCGGCGGACGGCCTTGGACACGGCGGCCACGGCATCTTGCTGCCCGATCACCCGCGCGCCAATCAGTTGCTCCATATTGAGCAACTTGTCGCGCTCGCCCTCAAGCATCTTGTCGACAGGAATGCCTGTCCAGCGGCTGACGACGCTGGCGATATCCTGCGCGGTCACTTCCTCACGCAGCATGGCGTTACCTGCCGCTGATTCTGCTTCGGACAGTTGCCGTTCAAGGCCGGGGATCGTACCGTATTGCAGCTCGCCCGCCTTGGCGAGATCGCCCGAACGTTGCGCCTGCTCAAGCTCGATACGCGCGGTGTCGAGCTGTTCCTTGATCTTCGCCTCTGCCGAAATCTTGTCTTTTTCCGCCTGCCAGCGTTGGGTCAGTTCGGATGATTGCTGCTCCAGATTGGCAAGTTCGTTCTCGAGTGCGGCCAGCCGGTCCTTTGACGCGGCATCGCTTTCCTTGCCAAGCGCCTCGCGCTCGATTTTTAGCTGAATGATACGCCGGTCGAGCGTCTCGATTTCTTCAGGTTTGGATTCCACTTCCATGCGCAGCCGCGACGCGGCTTCGTCCATCAGGTCGATGGCTTTATCGGGCAGGAAGCGATCGGCAATGTAACGGTGCGATAATGTCGCCGCGCTCACCAACGCGCCATCGGTAATCCGCACGCCATGGTGTAGTTCATATTTTTCTTTCAACCCGCGCAGGATCGAAATTGTATCTTCAACCGTTGGCTCGCCGACGAATACGGGCTGGAACCGGCGTTGAAGTGCGGGGTCTTTTTCGACATGCTTTTGATATTCATCAAGCGTCGTTGCCCCGATGCAGTGCAATTCGCCGCGCGACAAAGCAGGTTTAATGAGGTTCGCCGCGTCCATCGCGCCTTCGCCCTTGCCCGCGCCCACGAGCGTGTGCATTTCGTCGATGAACAGGATGATATCACCTTCAGCCTGCTTAACCTCATCCAGCACACCCTTCAGCCGCTCTTCAAACTCGCCGCGATATTTCGCGCCGGCAATCAACGCGCCCATGTCGAGCGACAAGAGCTTGCGGCCTTTTAGGCTGTCTGGCACGTCACCATTGGCAATGCGCAGCGCCAGTCCTTCGGCAATCGCCGTTTTGCCGACGCCGGGTTCGCCGATGAGAACAGGGTTGTTCTTCGTGCGTCGCGCAAGAATTTGAATGGTGCGGCGGATTTCTTCATCACGGCCGATGACAGGATCAAGCTTGCCCGCCCGGGCCACTTCAGTCAGGTCACGCGCGAATTTCTTTAGCGCGTCATAGCGGTCCTCCGCGCCAGCGGTGTCTGCGGAGCGGCCACCACGCAGTGCGTTAATCGCGGCGTTTAACCGCTCGGCTGTGACAGCAGCCTTAGCCAAGGCCTTACCTGCGGTCGTGGTTGAGGCCAGCGCAAGCGCGAGCAACAAACGCTCGACCGTCACATAGCTGTCGCCAGCCTTTTGCGCGACCTGTTCAGCAGAATCGAGAACACGCACGGCATCATTATCAAGCCCCGGCGTCTGCTGCGCGCCGCCACCGGACACCGCAGGAACCTTCGCCAACGCTGCATCGGTTTCGCGCAATGCAGTCGCGGCGTCACCACCAGCCGCCTTGATCAGGCCAGACGCCATGCCTTGTTCGTCTTCCAGCAAGGCTTTGAGGAGATGTTCCGGCCCGATCCGCTGATGGCTCATACGAATGGCCACGGTCTGCGCGCTTTGCAGAAAACCCTTTGCTCGGTCTGTGAATTTCTCGAGGTTCATGCGCTATTTCCCAGATTGCCGTTGCTACCCCGTGTGAGGCAAACGCAACTCATATCAAGAATGTAGTGCTGCATTGTCGCAACACAAGGCGCACAGATGGTCGAGACGCTGTTAGCTTAGCGCCACCAGCTGTTTTTTCTCCACTGGCTCGGGGATCGTCGCAACATCCGCTTCTCCGGTTGCGGCATAATGTTTCATGCTGTGCATCATGCGCAAGAACGCGACCTCTGCTAGATCATGGGGGTTGCCTTGTTCATCAAAGATGTCGTGGAACCATGCATCGGCGGGGAAGTCTTCCAATGGGCTAATCCAGTTCGCCCAAGGCAGATGCGTCTGCGTTTTGCCGCGTACGAGGCCCCAGCAAAACATGCCGATGCGATGTTTTTGCGCAATTTGCAAAATCGCCTGAAATGTGCTGCCCGCCGGACGCGCCATATATTCGGAGCACATGATGGGACGGCCATAGCCCTCAAGCCACGCCACCCGCTTTGCGAAATCCTCCGAGCCGCCATAATTGTGGAAGGTGACAATGTCGGAATTATCAATCTGCGCCTGCTGAAGCGGCGTCATTTTATCGTGCTCAGACCAATCGCCAATCCAGATGGCACTGGTTAGCGGCTGTATGGGTTCTGCGGCCCTTGCCCAAGCAAAGGCATCGACCATTAAAGGTCGAACCAAATCACCCTTGATGCGCCATTCTTCGGCATCGCACAACGCGACGTCAGGGCCATTGTCGGGCTCGTTCCAGATGTCCCATGCCAAGATGCGTGGATCTTGCGCAAAGCGCCCGACAACCCCGCGCACATATGCTTCCAACCGAGGACGTTGCGCAGCGTCAGCCAGCGCCTTCATGCCGGGCGCCTGAACCCACCCGCTATTATGGACGCCAGGACGCGGTGCGCGTTGTGGTCCGAGCGCAGGATCGGGGTCCCAGCACGAATCGAACAGGACAAACATCGTCCGGATTTTATGGGCGTTGGCATGCTGCAGAAATGCCTCGATACGGGCCATGAAGCCTTCCGCGTCCTGAAGCCATAACAGGTCATGCAAATACACCCGAACAGCGTTCATACCGACCGATGCGGCAAGCGCCAGTTCGCCATCAATCGCGCGCAAATCAAAGGTTTCGGCTTGCCACATCTCCAACTGGTTGATGGCATAAGAAGGCGCAAAGTTGCATCCGCTCTGCCACGGCAAGGCCGCATACCAAGCGCTTACAGTTGATGTTTCCCATCGTGTTGTCATGTGCCCCCTTGCCGAATACCCGTTCGGCCAACAGTGTATAACTGCATGTGATAAGCCCCGCAAAGTATACGGGGCATTGATAAGAAGGAATCCCCAAAACACGCATTTCCGCCAAAATGCGATGAAGCGAATACACGATATAGTTGTCAGTCCTGGCAACTGGCTGGTCGAGCGGGTACGGCGCATCACGCAGATTGCATGGAAGGACTTTCCTTTCGCAAAGACTTGGTTATGCCCTTCTTCTGAGAGAACGGACTGAAATGACAAGGTTTCGTCGTGGGAGAGAATGATGCGTAAGTTTTTGTGGGCGTCTTTGGCACTTGCTGCGGTGGTTGCAGGCGCCGGTGCCTTGTGGGAACCATTGGCAGCGACTGAATATGAAACCGCCAAGCGGACCTATGATGCCGAGATTGTGCGCGACGAATATGGCGTGCCGCACATCAATGGCGCGACCGATGCGGACACGGCTTATGGCCTTGCCTACGCGCATGCCGAAGATGATTTTTCGACCATAGAAGATGTCGTCGCAATGACCCGTGGCCGTTACGGCGCGTTGGCTGGCTCTGACGGGGCCAAGGTCGATTATGTCATGCACTTGTTGGGCGCGCGGGAAACCGCCGAAAAGCATTATATGGAATTGTCGCCTGAGGTCCGTGCGGTGTGCGAGGCTTATGCCGCCGGACTCAATTATTATGCGTCGAAGCATCCGGGCGAAGTCAGGCTGTCGAAACTGTTTCCGGTAACCGGACAGGATATCGTGACCGGCTTTGTTCTGCGCGCGCCGTTCTTTTACGGCCTTGATGGCGCAATCGGTGCGCTCACCGAAGGCAAGCCGCAGCCCAAAGAGAGCGCAGCACCAATGACGCCAATCGGACGGGATCCCGAAATGAACGGGTCCAATGCCTTTGCCCTCGCGCCAAAGCGTATG
Organism: Sphingomonadaceae bacterium PASS1; assembly: GCA_002255985.1. Lineage (GTDB taxonomy): Bacteria > Pseudomonadota > Alphaproteobacteria > Sphingomonadales > Sphingomonadaceae > Sphingorhabdus_B. Next base: position 171,313 of record NKIR01000004.1, on the reverse strand, counting down.
GCCGATGGTAAGACCTGGCTGATTTCCAATTCGCACCAGCCTTATGAAGGGCAAGTGGCATGGTATGAGGCCGTGACCCATTCGGGCGAAGGCCTTGATATGGCGGGTGCATTGTTCCCGGGATCGCCATTCGTACTGCTGGGGCATAACCGCAACCTTGGCTGGACCAACACGGTCAATCGGCCGGACCTGATTGATGTCTATAAATTGGTGATGAACGATGCGGGCGACAAATACCGCTATGATGGCAAATGGCTGCCGCTGAATTCAAAGCGTGTCTGGTTGCCCGTCAAGTTCGGGCCGTTCAGCCTGCCGGTGCCGCAGACAGTGTATCGCTCGGTACATGGTCCGGTTATCAAGAATGATAAGGGCTATTTCGCCATCCGCTACGCCGGAATCGACAGCGTAAAGGTCGTCGAGCAATATTACCGCAACACCAAGGCGACGAATTGGGACGAGTGGACCAAGTCCATGTCGATTGGCGGGATTCCTGCCACCAACTTCATCTATGCCGACAAAACCGGCCGCGTTGCCTATATCTACAATGCGCTCTTCCCTGATCGCAAACCGGGCTATGATTACACCAAGCAGCTTCCGGGCGATACGTCCGCTGCCATGTGGTCCGGCCCTGTCGGCTTTGATCGCTATCCCAAGATTGTCGATCCAGCATCGGGCTTTGTCCAGAATGCCAACAATACGCCGTTTCTGGCGGCTGGTCCGGGTTCGGAAATGAACCCGGCGGACTATTCGCCATATTTGGGCATCGAACGCGGCATGACCAACCGGGGGCTGCGCGCCACCGAACTGCTGACGGCGGATACGTCAATCACGCCGGACGAGCTGCTCGCGATCAAGATGGACATGACTTACAGCAAGCAGAGCTGGGTCGGGCCATGGATGGCGTCCTTTGCCGCGTTGGACCTGAAAGATGCGCCGGAGCTCGCCAAGGCCCAAAAGCTTTTGGCCAGCTGGGATTGGTCAAGTGACGGGAAGGGCGATGCAGACGCATTGGCCGAACGCATCATTCGTTTTGGTGCACGCCCAAACTGGCGCGGTGACCCAATGCCCGATGCCCGCAAAACGCTTCAGGAAGCAGTTGACGAATTCAACAAACGCTTTGGCAGAATTGACCCGCAGCTTGGCGATATCCAGCGGCTGCGGCGTGGCAATGTCGACTTGCCCATGTTCGGCGGCAGTGACGCTTTGCGCGCGACCACGATGTGGGATCCCGACCAAGCCGATGGCAAGGTCCGCGTTCGGCATGGCGACAGCTACATCATGCTGATCCGCTGGGACAAAAATGGCGGCGTCGTATCGGAATCAATCCAGCCTTACGGTGCGGCAACCACACGGCCGGAATCGCCGCATTATACGGACCAGATGAAGCTGTTTGTCGCGGGCAAATATAAGCCGGTTCATTTTGAATGGGTCGACGCCGTGAAGCATGCGAGGCGCCGTTATCGGCCCTGAACGGCGTTTGTCGAAAATTTGCAGTCGCCAGATTGTGTTTGTCCGTTTCGCCACTATCTCTGGCGGCAGTAAATATTAGCTTTGGGAGCATATAATGATGCGTAAATTGACCCTCGCGCTACTCGGCGCAACGATGCTCGTCTCGCCAGCGCTTGCAGCTGACCCCGCGCCAGTTCCTGCATCGGCACTGGTCAAGGAAATCAATATCCCGCATCAGCAATTTACGCTGGAAAACGGACTGCGCGTGATTGTCCATACCGACCGTAAGGCCCCGGTCGTTGCAGTGTCGATCTGGTATGACATCGGATCAAAGCATGAACCCAAAGGCAAGACAGGTTTTGCCCATCTGTTCGAGCATCTGATGTTCAACGGTTCGGAAAATGCACCTGGCGATTTCTTCCAGCCGCTACAGAATATGGGCGCGACCGATTATAACGGCACCACATGGTTCGACCGCACCAATTATTTCCAGACGGTGCCGACAAGCGCGCTCGACCGCATGTTGTACCTTGAGGCGGACCGGATGGGTTATTTGCTCGGCGCGGTGACGCAAGAAAATCTGACCAACCAGATCGGCGTGGTCCAGAACGAAAAGCGGCAGGGCGACACGCAGCCATATGGCCTTGTCGAATATGCACAGATCAAGGGCATGGTTCCCGAAGAACATCCCTATGGCCACTCGACAATCGGATCGATGGCGGATCTCGACAGCGCCAGCATGGAAGACGTCCGCGCCTGGTTCCGGCAGCATTATGGCCCGAACAACGCGGTTCTTGTGCTGGCAGGCGATATCGACGTGCCGACCGCGAAGACGCTGGTCGAGAAAAATTTTGGCGCGATCAAGGCGGGCCCCAAGCAAAAGCCGCTGAAGATTGAAGTGCCAACACTGGCCGCAGCCAAATCCGAAGTGATGAAGGACAAGGTCGCGACCACACGCATTTACCGTAACTGGACTGTGCCCGGTATCGACAGTGCAGACTCTGTGCCGCTTGAGGTTGGTGCAGCCGTTTTGGGCGGTCTTGCCAGTTCGCGGCTGGACAACGTTCTGGTTCGTCAAGAAAAGCTCGCGGTCAATGTGTCTGCTGGATATCAGGGTTTTGCTCAGCTCGGCGGAATTGAGATTACCGCGGACGTGAAACCTGGCGTTGATCCGGCAACCGTTGCCAAGCGGCTCGACGAAATCATTGCTGATTTTGTTAAAACCGGCCCGACGGCGGACGAGGTACAGCGCGTCCAAATGCGCACGGTTTCAAGCCGTCTTGCCGGGTTGGAACAGGTTGGCGGTTTCGGTGGCAAGGCAGTCGCTTTGGCTGAAGGCGCACTGTACCGGGGTGACAGCAATTTCTACAAGACGCAGCTTGATGAACTCGCGACGGTAACACCCGCCCGCGTAACATCAGCTATGGGCCGTTGGTTGAACCGTCCTGTCTATGCGCTAACGGTCGAACCCGGCGAGCGCGCAGCTTATGAGGAAGCAAAAGCACCTGCCGCGCCGAAAGTCGCCGCGCCGATTGCAACGGTAAAGCGTTCGCCAGCGCCAGAACTCGGCACGATATCCGATCTCGCCTTTCCAAAGGTGGAGCGGACCAAGCTGTCGAACGGTATCGAAATTGTCTATGCACAACGCAATGCCGTGCCGTTGACGCAGGTTTCGCTGAGCTTCGATGCCGGCAACACTGCTGATCCGCGCGACAAGTCGGGGACACAATCGCTGATGCTCGCATTGCTCGATGAAGGTGCGGCGGGGATGAACTCCACGCAAATCGCCGAAGCGCAAGAGCGGCTGGGCGCAAGCATTGGCACCAGCGCAAGCATGGACCGGACAAATGTCAGCGTAAAATCGCTGTCCGCCAATCTGGCGCCTTCATTGAAACTGTTTTCGGACATCGTACTGCGGCCTGATTTCGCACCGGCTGAAGTCGAGCGGCTGCGCGGCCAGCAACTGGCCCGTATCCAGTCCGAACTCAACAATCCGCAAGGCATCGCCTTCCGCACGCTGCCGCCGATCTTGTTCGGCAAGGATCATCCATACGGCATTTCCTTCACCGGAACCGGCGATGTTGCAACCGTCAGCAAAGTATCGCGCGGCGAGATTGTCGATTTCCACCACCAATGGTTCCGTCCGGAAAAGGCGACTTTCTTTGTCGCCAGCGACAAGCCACTCGCCGAAATCAAGAGCGCACTGGAAGGCAGCTTCGGCAGCTGGGCCGCAACTGGCCCCGCTGGTGTTAAGGACATGTCAGCCGCGCCTGCTGCTGCCAATCCGCGCATCATCTTGATCAACCGTCCCGGTTCGCCGCAATCGCTGATTCTGGGCGGGCAAGTGCTCGCGACCAAAGGCACTGCCGATCTTGAGACCGCGATTACCGCAAATGAAGCCTTAGGTTCCGGCTTCCTGTCACGCATCAACATGGATCTTCGGGAAACCAAGGGTTGGTCCTATGGCGTACGTGGCAGCATCAACCGTGTCGAAGGCGATGTTCCATACATCATCTCCGCCCCTGTTCAGGCGGACAAGACCGGTGAATCGATCGCTGCGTTGATGAGCAACTATAAGGCGTTTTTAAGCGACAAGGGCATCACCACCGAGGAACGTGACCGGATCATCGGCGGCAATATCCGCGAGCTTCCCGGCAGCTTCGAAACTTCGGGTGACGTGCTTGGTGCCATGCAACGCAATGCCTTGTTCAAACGCGCTGATGATTATTACGCGACCGTGGCGAGCGAATATCGCGGAATGACTCAGGAAAAGCTCGATGCTTCGGTGCGTGCGCTGGTCAATCCAGACAAGTTTACCTGGGTCGTCGTGGGCGATGCCGCCAAGGTAAAGCCGCAGCTTGAAACTCTTGGATTGCCAATTGAAATGGTGTCCGAAGCTGCTAACACCACTGCAAGTAAAACAACCAAGTAAGGAGCAAGAATATGGCAGCAGTTGATGGTCAATGGGACGTAACAATCAAGACCCCAATGGGTGACCAAAAGGCCGTTTTGACCGTCAACAGCGACGGCGGCAGCTTTTCGGGCAACATGTCGGGTGGCCTTGGTGCAATGGACATCGCCAGCGGCACCGTCGATGGCGATACGTTGAGCTGGGGCATGGACATCACTGTTCCAATGCCAATGCATCTTGATGCCACTGCAACCGTTTCGGGCGATGCTATCACCGGTGAAGTAAAGGCGGGTGCCTTTGGTTCGATGGGCCTGTCGGGCACACGTAAGTAAATTACAATCGGGGCCGGTCTCCGCGCCCTGAATTGAGACAAATGGCCGTCTGCCCCAAGTGGTGGGCGGCCTTGTTCTATTGTGGCTGAGTGCTACTGTGTTGACTAACGGCGTTTCCCCCGAATCGCGCAACACGCTTGGAACCATAATATGAACCAGATCGCATCCGCATCGCAGCTTCGTATGTCGTTATTGCGTTGGGCGTTGTTTGTTATTCCGCTCACCATGCTTCTTGGTTTTCTCTCTGGCACCATGTCAGGGTCAACCGCCGACAACGCTTGGTATCAAACTTTGATTAAACCAGACATTCAGCCACCGGGCTGGGTGTTCGGTGTGGTTTGGCCAACATTATATTTGTTGATGGGGCTGGCATTTGCGATGGTGCTCCACGCGCGCGGCGCGCGGTTCCGCAATATCGCGATTGGCCTGTTCCTTTTCCAATTTGTGCTCAACCTCAGTTGGTCGCCTATATTTTTTGGGCAGCATGAAGTGACGGCAGCGTTTTTCATCATCATCGCTATGTTGGTTGTCGCTATTGCTACAACATTCGCATTTGCGCAGGTTCGCAAGGCTGCCGCGTGCTTGATGGTGCCCTATTTGGTGTGGATTAGCTTTGCATCGATACTGAATTTTCAGATCGATCAGTTGAATCCTGATGCAGAAAGCCTTTACGTGCCCGCTACGAGTTCCCAGATAGACAATGGCGGTTAACCCCCTGACCGCAATGGAGTGAATGACATGCAAAGCGAAAAGCGCATTTTTGATGATTTGGCCAAGGTACTGAATGGTGTTGCCGGAACAGTTGCTGGCATGGGCCGCGAAGCCGAAGCGAGCATGCGTGAACGCGCCCGCGAATGGGCAGGCGGTCTGGACCTCGTGTCGCGTGAAGAATTTGACGCCGTAAAAACACTCGCGGCAAATGCCCGTGCCGAAGCCGATGCGCTTGGTAAGCGCGTGTCTGCGTTGGAAGCCGCGCTTAAGGCGAAAGGCGGCGCTGCGCCCGTAAAGGCCAAGCCTTCCAAATAAGTCCATAATCCGTCCGATTTGAACTTTTCCACAGTCGGCCCACAGGCTTGTGTTGCGCATGGCCGCAAGCCCCTTGCGCGTGAGTCAGTCAAGAGGCAGACTCGCTGGCATCACGACGGGCACAATCAATATGCATGATGCAGACGAACAATATGAGCAATTTGAACGGGACGAATCCGCGCCCGTAGACATGCTCGCCGCTTTGTTCGAAGCGCGTGGTTGGTCTTTCGAGCTTGAGGGCGAAGACGAGATTACCGCCGAGTATAAGGGCAGTTGGGCAAGCTATCAGATCCGCGCGATCTGGCGTGAAGATGACAATGCGCTCCAGCTTATCATCCTGCCTGATATCACCGTACCAGCGGACAAGCGCGTGAGCGTTTACACTGCGCTTGGCCTTATCAATGAACAATTGTGGCTTGGGCATTTCGACATGTGGTCCGCGAACGGCATATTGTTGTTCCGCCATGGCAGTTTGATGGCGCCCAATGGGTTGTTGGGTGTGGATCAGGCACAAACCATCATCGACGTCGCGATTGATGAATGCGAACGTTTCTATCCGGTGTTCCAGTTCATCATCTGGGGCGACAAATCACCCGAAGAAGCCATAGCCAGCGCGCTCATCGAAACACACGGCGAAGCGTAACGTCAGGTCGCGTCTTCGCGCTTGGCCTTAATCAAATAGTGCATATGGCCCATGGCGATGGGCTTATCCCGATCATCCTGCCACGCGCGGGCCTCGACATTGGCCATCGTGCGGCCAAGGCGCGTTACCTCGCCCACCGCATAGGTCATCTGGCCTAACCCGCCGCGCATGAAGTCGACCGTGACATTGACTTGTTTGATGGCGGAATCGCTACCCTTGGCCTGTAACGCGCGGTGAACGGCGGCAATGGCCGCGATTTCCAGCAATCCGGAAATCGCGCCGCCATGAAGAAACCCCGGACGGCCTTGCACACGGTCGGCAAAGGGCATGCCGATCACTGGCGCACCGTCGATTTCGTCAACGACCGTCATATTCAACGCTTGGGCATAAGGCGGAAGAGGATATGCGGTATCGGTCATGATACCCGGTCCCCGGTACGAATGAATGTGCCGCTTGCATGCGCCAACGGCTCGTCTGGATTACCATTATGGGCAAAGCCACGAACGAAGCCGATGCTGTTGGTCAAATGATAGCAGATGCCACGGCCATATACCCGCTTGCCTGAAGGAGACGGTCGCAAATAGTCGATACGCAGGTCCATGGTCGCTTGCGGCCTGAATTCGCCGAGCTTGGTCCAAATTGACATGCTGGTGGCGTTGTCCATCAAGCTAATGATGACAGCCGACGCAAGGATACCCGTATTAGGATCTGCAACAAGGTCCTCGCGCCAGTCGATGGAGAGCTCTACCCAGTCGGCACCATGACCCACATATTGCATGTTAAGGAAACCGCCATGGCCAAATTGGCCCATCACCTTGTTGACCATTGCGGGGTCGAAGCCAGCGCCGGGGGGTAACAAAGTGCCCAGATCGGGTCCTCGCGAAACCATTATTTGCTTCCTAAAGTTGGCCGCAATTGCGGCGTAACACGTGCTTTTGAAAGCTGCTCATAGGCATACCCTGCCTTCAACACCTTATGGTCATGCCACTTGGGCCCAATGAAGCTTAACCCGACCGGCAGGCCAGCAGACAGACCCATGGGCACCGTCAAATGCGGGAAGCCGGCAACGGCTGGCAATTGGCTTGCGCTTGGCCCCGAAAAGGCATCGCCTTTGCCAAGCGTGGACAGCCACGCCGGACCATTGGTCTGGGCGATGATGACATCAACCTTGTCATTGGCAAAAAACTGATTGAGCGCGCCCGAGGCAAGACCACGCGACGTTGCCAACGCTTGCAAATAGTCGGGGTCGTCTAGCCCCGCTTCTTTGTCGGCGGTCTCAAATATGTCCTGTCCAAAATACTGCAATTCCTTGTCGGCATGGGCCTTGTTGAACGCAATGACATCCGCAAGCGTTTTATGAGGAACGAGGCCTTGGGGCAGGCCTTGCAAATAGCTTGCGAGGTCCGCCGTTAATTCTGCCAGCAGGACCTTGAATTCGCCTTGTCCAATTTTCTGGCGATCAATTTTGCTGCCGTCCAGCATGACGATTTCTGCGCCGCCAGCCTTCAATGTGGCAAGTGCGGCATCGAACAATGCGGCGTCGACATTGGGTGCACGAAGAACGCCAATGCGCGTGCCTTTTAGCCCATCGACAGAAAGGCCCTTGCTGTAATCGCCGCGCCATGTGTCCGCATCGGTGGTTGCGGTGTCCTGCGGATCGGTGCCTGCCATTGCCGTGAGCATGATGGCGGCATCACGGACCGAACGCGTCATGGGGCCAGCGGTGTCCTGGCTGTGGCTGATGGGCACGACATAGCGGCGCGAAACCAAGCCGACGGTGGGTTTAAACCCGACCACGCCATTGACGCCAGCGGGGCAGGTGATCGACCCATCGGTTTCAGTCCCAATGCTGCCTGCGGCAAGGCCCGCAGCCGTTGCCGAACCACTGCCGCTGGACGAACCGCAGCTGTTTCGGTCAAGCGCGTGTGGGTTCTTTGTGAGGCCGCCCACTGCGCTCCATCCGCTTGTGGAGTTATCCGAACGGATGTTGGCCCATTCGCTCAAATTGGTTTTACCAAGAATGACCGCGCCCGCCGCGCGCAACCTAGCAATCAGCGGTGCATCACGATTGGTGATATTGCCAGCCAAGGCTAATGACCCCGCAGTCGTCGCGATGGGTCCGGCCACTTCGACATTGTCCTTCACCAACACCGGAATACCATGCATTGGCCCACGATATTTGCCGGCAAGCAGTTCCGCATCCATTGCGCGCGCCTGTTCAATCGCATCGGGGAAAGTGGCGATGACCGCATTCAGCATGGGGCCGCTGTCATCCACCGCCGCAATCCGCGCCAGATAGGCCGCCGTAATCGCTTCGCTGTTCAGCGCGCCATCATCAATGCCATCGGCCAATTGCGAGAGGTCCAAAGTTTCGATGGGGCCAGCCTTGGAAAGGTTGGCAGATGCCTGTTCAGTTGACGGCGGCGTCGCGGCCATTGCGGACACCGACGATGCAACACTGACGCAGCTTAAGATGAGGGCAATTTTAAACTTCACGTCGCGTCTCCCTTGGCCAGTTCGGCGCCCCGGTCACGTGCGGCGCGCAATGTATCGGTCATCAATATGTTCAACGCCGAATCTGAATCCAGCACAGCGAGCCCTGCGGCTGTGGTGCCGCCCGGACTGGTCACGCGCCGCGCCAGATCCGTTGGCGTTTCCGATGAAGTCGCGGCCAATATAGCTGCGCCCTCGGTCATCGCCAGCGCCAGTTGTGCGGCAACATCACGCGGCAATCCGGCGGCTTCACCACCTTGGGTCAGTGCGTCAATAAAGCGATAGACGAACGCTGGCCCGGACCCGGCAAGCGCCGTTACGGCGTCCATATGCGCTTCTTCGTCGATCCAGATAACCGCACCCAGCGGAGCCAATAACGATGCCATCTCTACCCGTTGCTGCGCGTCGTCATGTGGCGCAAAAACACCAAGTGGGGACTTGCCAATCGCGGCGGCCAAATTGGGCATCAGCCGGATGATGCGCGCATCCGGAAAACACGCGGACAGCGTATCAGTCGTTGTCCCGGCAAGTATAGATATCAATGTCGCCCCGGGGGCCAGTATCTGCGCTATTTCTGGCGCCAGTTCGGCCAAAAGCTGCGGCTTGATACCCAGTATTACGACATCAAAGGTCGCGTCCAATGCCGCAGACGACCGATGGACATGGACGCCCTCTGGCAGGTTTTCGGCAACCGGATCGATGATGTGGAAGGTGGCGGGTCCGACATCGGCAGCAAGCCAACCGCGCAGTATGGCACCCCCCATATTACCACAGCCGTAAAAGCAAATTTTAGAGGGGAAAGCGGACACAATGAAGACCTTGCGACTATTTACGCTGTCGTCATGCCCTATCCTTGCGCCAACGGCAACCGCAGGAACAATGACAGGCCTTCGGGCGGTGCCGCTGGTGGTGCACTTGGGTGCCGAACGGCATCGGCACGCGCGCGATTGAGGATGGCCGCTGGCACGCCGGGGTCATGAAACACATTATCCGCTTCGCCAAGGAGCCGCGCTGTGAGCAACGTAAGGTCGTCGGGATCGGCGGAGAGCAATGCAATTTCGATCAACCGGTGGCCCTTTAGATTTTCTGCCTCCATAATCCAATTGTCGACCGTCGCGTCGTCATGCGTGCCGAACGGGTCAAGCATCCCACCAGCGGCGAAACCCTGATCCAATGCACGTCGGCGCTCGGGCCCTTCGGACCAACGCGCGCGAATTTTGCTGCGGGCGCCGGAAATGGCCTCGGCCAGCGGACCCAATGTTTCAGGCAGCAATGTTTCGATACGCTGGCGAATGGCCTTGGCCATGCCAGCCGACGCGCCGCCGGTGCCGACTGCAATCAACACGGGGGTCCGGTCGACAATCGCCGGTGTTGTAAAATCGCAGATTTCCGGGCGATCGACGACGTTCACCAGCAATCCACGGGCTTTCAATTCGTCAGCAGCGGAGCGGGCTTCGCCTTCTTCCGCGATTGCCACGAAGGCAATGCGTGCCGCGCGATCGGCGGCATCGACGCAGATGCCGCCCGCGCGTTCGATGAGCCTTCGTTTCGCATCCGCCATTTCGCCTTCACCGACCAAAATGACATTTCGGCCCTTCAGATTTACGAAAATGGGGAGCTGATCCAAATCTTTATCCTTATTTCAGCCAGTCGGGCACATGCTCGGCCGCCAAAATGGTCTCGGGCGAAATACGTTCCGCAACAACGGCGAATTTATCGCCGTCGACGAGCACTTCGGGAACGAGGCCGCGGCTGTTATAGGTGCTTGCCATGGTCGCCCCATAAGCGCCCGCTGTGCGGAATATCGCGAGGTCATTGGCCTCAACGACATCGATTTCGCGGCCCATGGCAAATGTATCGCCGGTTTCACAGACTGGGCCGACAATGTTGGCGGTCATTTTGCGGCCGTTTGGTTCCACCGCGTCAAAATCATGCCACGCGTCGTACAGCGCGGGCCGCGCCAAGTCATTCATCGCGGCATCGACAATGGCAAAGGGTGCATTGCCGGATCCGGGCTTGACGCGAATAACGCGTGTCAGCAGGACGCCCGCGTTTCCGGCGATGACACGGCCGGGTTCGAACATCAAACGCACGCCCCAGTCCTTGGTCACGCGCGCAATCATCGCGCCATATTCGGCGGGTTCAGGGGGATTGTCACCATCACGATAGCGCACGCCAAGGCCGCCGCCCAAGTCAACATGGGTAACTTTGTGGCCTTGGTCGCGCAAATCCTGCACCAGCGCACCCACCTTTGCGAACGCTGTCTCCAGCGGCTCCAGGCTAGTCAACTGGCTGCCGATATGCACCGCAACACCGCGCATATTCAGTCCAGGCAACGCATTTAAGCGGCCATAAATTTCCGTGGCACGGTGAATGCCCACGCCGAATTTATTGTCGGCTTTCCCTGTTGAAATTTTGCCATGTGTCCCAGCGTCGACATCGGGATTGATACGCAGCACGGCGTTCGCCTGATAGTTCAACCCGTCCGCAAGCGTCGCAAGCTCACGGCCTTCTTCTTCGGACTCGATATTGAATTGCCCAATAGCTGCCTTCAATGCGCGGACGATTTCTTCGGCCGTCTTGCCAACGCCCGAAAACACGATGTCTTCTGGCGCCATGCCTGCGGCAAGTGCGCGGTCCATTTCGCCGCCGGACACAACATCCGCGCCATAGCCCTGACGCGCGAGCACCTTGAGCACGGCCAAATTCGGATTGGATTTCACGGCAAAGGCCAAATGCGGGTTATCAAGGCCCGACAAGCCAGCGCGGAACACTTGCGCGTGCCGCTCCAGCGTTGCGCGCGAGTAGATATAGACAGGTGTGCCCACCGCCGCCGCAATATCGGGCAGCGCGACATTTTCGGCGTGCAACACGCCATTTTTAAGGTCAAAATGGTTCATAGGATTGGATACTTATTTGGAAGGCGTTTTTTCGGACGAATCGGTCTTGTCGGGGTCAAATGGTTTGGGTTCTTGTCCCGGCGGAATGTCGAACGGATCATCTTCGCGCCGATCGGACCGTTTCAGCAGCTCGTCGGTGCGCGCTGGGCGTGCCTGAACCGATGGGGTCGTGAGAAGCTTTGCCGTTTGGTCGATGGTCTGGCCATAAGCTTGCGGTGGCATGCTATTGCCCGTGCGTGGTTCCAGATCCCCCACTTTGCCGCAGCCCGCAACGCACAGGGCGACACCAATGATGAGGGTAATGCGCGCCGGTTTCATGCCTCAAGTTCCTTTTTGGCGGTACTGATGGCTTCTTTTACGCGAATAGGTGCCGTGCCGCCAGCACTCGTCCGGCTGTTTACCGATCCTTCGATCGACAGATCGGGCAAATTGCAGCCAGCCAGCGCAGGATTGATGGCAGAAAGATCGTCTACGGTGATGTCGGACAGACTTATGCCACGCGCCTCGCAGGATTTGACGACGCTGCCCGTGACATGATGCGCCTCGCGGAAGGGCATGCCAAACTCGCGAACCAACCAGTCGGCCAGATCGGTAGCGGTGGAAAACCCGCTGCCCGCCACCTCGCGCATGCGCGGCGTGTTAAACGTCACATTGGCAACCATGCCCGTCATCGCGGCGATGGACAAAGCCAGCAGGTCATATGCCTCAAACACTGGAGGTTTATCGTCCTGCATATCTTTGGAATAAGCGAGCGGCAGACCTTTCATGGTGATCATCAGGCTATTCATGCAGCCAATGATCCGGCCGGCATGCCCACGCACCAGTTCAGCCGCATCGGGATTGCGCTTTTGCGGCATGATGGAGCTGCCCGTCGACCATGCGTCGGGCAGGCTGATGAAACCATAAGGCTGTGACGCCCATATGATCATTTCCTCCGCCAACCGCGACAGATGCAGCGCCGTTTGTGCTGCGGCCGTGAGGAACTCGAGCGCGAAGTCGCGGTCGGAAACAGAGTCCAGACTGTTCGCCATGGGGCCGTCAAAGCCAAGCGCCAATGCCGTCGCGGCGCGATCAATCGGGAAGGATGTTCCCGCAAGTGCGGCCGCGCCCAAGGGTGACTGGTTCAACCGGCTGCGGCAATCGGTAAAGCGGCTGCGGTCGCGCTTTGTCATTTCGTAATAAGCCATCAGATGATGGCCGAGCGTAACGGGCTGGGCGACCTGCAAATGCGTGAATCCGGGCATGATGCTGTCGGCATGTTCTTCGGCACGACTTACCAGCGCCGACTGGAATGCGCGCAGACCAGCATCAATTTCATGGGTCGCATTGCGCACCCAAAGGCGGAAGTCGGTGGCGACTTGGTCATTGCGCGACCGCGCGGTGTGCAGCCGAGCCGCTGGCTCACCCACCAACGCACGTAACCGCGTTTCGGTGACCATATGAATGTCTTCAAGCGTGAGGTCTTCTGGCACGCCACTGGCTTCATATTCGGCGTAAATGCTATCGAGCCCACTTTGGATCGCGGCATTGTCTGATGCCGCTATAATCCCGTTTGCGGCAAGCATATCGGCATGCGCTTTGCTGCCGGCTATGTCTTCCTGCCAAAGACGCTTGTCGAATGGGATTGAGGCATTTATCTCGCGCATGATAACGCCAGGGCCTTCGCCAAACCGGCCGCCCCACATGCTATTGGAATCAGAGATGCGCTTTGTAATTGCCTTAATCCTTTTAGTGCTCGCTGGGTGCGATAAAGAAAGCCAACCCAAGGGGCAAGCGCAACCCGCATCCACGGCCAAGGCAGGCGCATCTGACACGGCAGAAATCGCTCTTGAAAGCGCCAATGGCATGCGCGCCACGCTAAGCTACAAATTTGCAGGCCAAAAAGCGCCATCGGCACCTTTTGCCGATGCGCAGGGTCAGGATGTCAGTCTTGCCGATTTTGAAGGCAAGCCTTTGTTGCTCAACATCTGGGCAACATGGTGCGCACCATGCAAAGCGGAAATGCCGACGCTGGATGCACTGGTGAAATTGGAAAAGGGCCGGATGAACGTGATCGCCGTGTCGCAAGACCTTGAAGGGCGCGCACCTGTTGCCGCGTTTTTCACAGAAACAGGGGTCAAAAATTTGGTACCCTATACCGATGCTGACAATGTATTGTTGGCGGCCTTTAACAACGCGATCGCGCTGCCGACCACCATATTATATGACAGTGATGGCAAAGAAGTATGGCGCGTGGCGGGCGGTGTAGAATGGGATGATGCCGAAATGGCAAAGCTGCTGCGCGCAGCGGATTAAAGCTACTTTTACATCAATACACGGCGGACGCGCTGATTTTCGGTTTTTCGGACAGGCAGTGATTCGGTCAGTGGCCGCACGACAAAATGTCTGTGCCGGGGATCATTGCAATTGGCGATTTCGGCTTGTTCGGTTTCCCGGGCAAAAGCTGTGTCGGGCTGTTCGTCGTCAGAACATTTGGCACTGATGGCTACTACCATGGCATCGTTCTCGACATATGAACTAGCGTCCTCAGCAAGAAGTTCAACCTCGTCCAAAAGCTGCAACACCTGACGCAGTCTTGGAATGGCATTCGCATCAGGTATGCCAACCATAGCCATCGCTTCCCCATGCTTTTGCTTGGCCAATATCAGCATTGAACTGACGTGGTTGGCAGCAGCAATGGGTAGGTCGGAGTCGATGGTCATGAACACCCAACTTAGGGTGTGTGAACTTTATGGGAAGTGGGGATGGCATATGATACGAGAGAATTGTCACCTAGCTTCACCGCTAAATGGGGGGATTTGGCTCAGGCCATGATTGGGTTATGGAGAAAAACAGGAGAAACCTGAGTGAGAATCAGGAGGCCGTACTCCCTGAGGCTCCCCTAATTTGATTTACCGTGCTTCCATGGTGCTACCATGAGAATTAGTGCAGATAACAAAACTAGCCGGAAAGCCCCGTAAGCCATTGAGAAATATGGTGGGCGCTAACGGGCTCGAACCGCTGACCCTCTCGGTGTAAACGAGATGCTCTACCAACTGAGCTAAGCGCCCCTCTACGGGAAGCGCGCCTTTGCCAAAGCGTTTTGGCTTTTGCAAGCCTAATCAGATGATCGGAGCGGAACTGATGCCGATTGCGACAAAATAATCATCAAGCTTGGCGGATGTTTCGTCCGACAGTTCAATGAAAACCCGCCGTGCATCGGCTGGATCCTGACGCCGGACGAGCATACCGCTTTCGGTCATTGCGGTAATCCACCGCAAGGCAGTTGTCGGCGGAACCGCAGCGGCGATACATAGGCTGGAAACCGACACATGCTGCCCTTCTTGCCCGGCAGCCTTTAGGTCCAGCAAGATATCCCATGCCGGGTCAGCAAAGAGATCAGGTGGAAAAAATCGCGCCCGCATACGGCGCAGTTTGATGATGTCGCGCAGGGTTTGAGCGTCTGTTGCGTCCGAGCGCGCGGGATCGGTGGATGGAAATTTCTGCAACCCACCTAATGGCGCTGGCCGAAAGGAAATGGGTTTGTCGGACACCCCGGCTTTGCGTTCCGAATCAGCCATGCGGGCAAGGGTTCGGGCAAATTCCGCAAGCTCGTCGCTGATTCGGTGCAGCGATTCGAATGAGACGTCGCGGTTCCTGTCATGCAGTCGGTCCATATCTCCCCGTCCAAACGCCCCCGCTAAAATCGGCATCGCCTCGATGTCGTCGGCGTCGACGAGGAAATGGCACTGGCCTTGTGGAAGCGCTGCGTAAGCGTCCTCGAGCCCTCCCATCTTGGTCCACACCAACGCAGTGCTCCGATGAGTCTGGAGATACTGGGATATGCGCAACAGGAAATCCGTGGGTATGTCCGTTTCGGAGGAAAAGTCGACCAACAGGAAATCCGCGCGCTGCGCATCATCCATCGCAAGCGCGGTGCAGCCTGTTACGGCCAATAGTCGATTGAGGTCAGCTATACGCTGTGCCGTGCCGCCGACAATCATGGCCGTGCGGCCATTGATGCTGGAACCAAACGGGGACGGGCGTTCTTCCATATTTATTCTCCCTACGCCTAGAATAGGCGCTTCATGTGACGAACACACGATAATTACAGCCCCTGCGAAGTAAAATTTCACTCCGTTTCGGAGGAAACAGTTTTGGCCGACTGGTTGTTTGCAAGGCGTGCCCGATGCGCTAATCCCCTGTTCATTGAGCCTGGGCATACGGGTCGAAAAATGCAGAGGAGCATATTTAGGTGAAAACGGGAAAAATCATATTGAGCGCAGCGGCGCTTTTAATGTCAGGAGTTGCGATGACTGCGGTTGCACAAGCGAAAGAAACGAAGTCCGGCCACATGGGCAGCGAGCCTGCGTTGCTTCAGGAATGGACGGGGCCATATGAAGGCGTGCCGCCATGGGACAAGGTCAAAGTTGCGGAATTCCCGGCCGCGTTTCAGGCAGCCATGCATGCATCAAAGACTGAGTTCGAAGCCATGCTCGCAAAGCCCGAAGCCATTACTTTCGACAACACCATCACCGCCAGCGAACTGTCCGGCGAAAAAATCGGCCGTTTATTCTCGATCTGGGGCGTGCATTCATCCAACCTGTCGAACCCTGACGTCCGTAAAATTCAGGCGGAATGGGAACCAAAGGTCAGCGCGTTCTTTTCCGAACTCTCGCTTGATGCGCGTTATTTCCAACGCGTCAAATATCTTTACGATCAACGCGCCAATCTTGGCTTGGATGCCAAGCAAATGCGGCTTTTGGAACGGACCTATGACGGCCTGGTCCGCAATGGAGCGATGCTCGACGCGGGCAAGAAAGCGCAGGTCATCAGCATCGAGACCGATCTTTCCAAGAAATTCTCTGCTTTCTCTGAAAAGGTTCTGGCGGACGAAGAAACCTTCATTCCGATAACCGACGCCGCCGACCTTGCAGGTTTGCCCGAAAGCTATGTCGCGGCGATTCAGGCTGCGGCCAAGGCAAAGGGTCAAACCGGCTGGGCTGTCGTGAACACCCGCTCCGCCGTTCAGCCTTTCCTTGAAAATTCGACGCGGCGCGATTTGCGTGAAAAGGTTTGGCATGCGTTTACGATGCGCGGCGATAACCAGAATGCGAACGACACCAACGCAACCATCGCCGAAATATTGAAACTGCGTCAGCAGCGCGCCGAAATCCTCGGCTTCCCGACCCATGCCCATTACCGCATGGCCGACACGATGGCGAAGGATCCGAACAAGGCGATGGACCTGATGATGAAGGTCTGGCCCGCTGCCGTCGCCCGCGTCAAAGAAGAAGTGGCTGACATGCAGGCGATCGCCAATGCTGACAACATCACGATCGAGCCATGGGATTATCGGTTCTACGCCGAAAAGGTGCGCAAGGCGAAATATGACCTCGATCAGGAAGCCATTAAACCCTATTTCCAGTTGGATAATATGGTCGCCGCCATGTTCGACGCGGCAGGCAAGCTATATGGCCTGACGTTCACGGAGAACACGGGCACGGTCCCTGTGTTCGAACCCAAGGTGCGGACATTTGAGGTCAAGCGCGATGGCAAGGTCGTTGGCCTGTTCTACCTCGATAACTTCGCGCGCGCAGGCAAGCGTTCGGGTGCGTGGATGACCACCTACCGCAGCCAGCATACATTGGGCGGCAAGAATGACATCGTGCTGGCATCAAACAATAACAACTTCGTGCCTGGCGCCGATGGCGTGCCAACGCTCATCAGCATCGATGACGCGTCGACATTGTTCCACGAATTCGGTCACGCCATTCATTATCTGAACTACGATATCACATGGCCGGGCCTTGGCGGCACGCCGCGCGACTTTGTGGAGTATCCAAGCCAGGTGAACGAAAACTGGTTGCTGACGCCTTATGTGCTCAACACGTATGCCAAGCATTATAAAACGGGTGAGCCAATCCCCGCAGCCTTGGTCGAAAAAATCCGCGCGAGTGATACGTTCAATCAGGGCTTTTCGACCGTAGAATATCTGTCGAGCGCCATTTTGGACATGAAGCTGCATAACCGCAGCGAACCCGTAACCGATCCGCGCGCATTTGAACGCGATACGCTGGCCGAAATCGGCATGCCCAAGGAAATGGTGATGCGCCATCGCCTGCCGCAGTTTAACCACCTGTTTGCCGATGATGGCTATTCGGCGGGTTATTACAGCTATCTCTGGTCCGAAACGATGGATGCCGACACATGGGCGGCCTTCACCGAAAAGGGCGATGTCTGGGATAAGGAAACAGCCGAGCGGTTCCGGTCCATGTTGCTGGCAACGGGCAATGAAACCGACCGGATCGAAGCCTATCGCGTATTTCGTGGTCGTGATCCTGATGTGAAATATATCATGAAAAAGCGCGGTTTCCCGACGGGCGAATAACGCTTTTTTCAGATTAAAAAGGGGGGCTGCACAGGCGAAAATCTGCGCAGCCCTTTTTTGTTGTAATTTTCCAAAAACGATATAAATATGATATCATCTTTTTAGGGAGATTATGATGACCAATGATTCTGCGAACAATCTGACTGCGAGCCGCGAAGTCGGCGCACGCAGCTTCAATGGCTATGTGATGCTGCTCGTTCTTCTGGGGAGCATGCTTTGGTTTGGTTGGGCGATGTCGAGCGTCATACCCGGCGAGCCGGATGCGGATTTCCTTGGTATGGGGCTAAGCATCGCCGTTTTCCTTTTCGTGTCTAGCGCCTTTTACATGCTTCAACCCAATCAGGGCGTCGCGTTGACATTGTTCGGCGCGTATAAGGGCACGGACCGGAACGAAGGCTTGCGCTGGACTTGGCCTTGGATCGGCAAGGCCAAGATATCGCTTCGTGCGAACAACCTGATTTCGGAAAAGATTAAAGTAAACGACTTGCGCGGTAACCCCATTGAGATGGCGGCGCAGGTGGTGTGGCGCGTGACGGACACTGCGCAAGCGTTGTTCGATGTGGATGATTATAAGGCGTTCGTGCTCGCCCAGATTGAGGCAGCGGTCCGTACCATTGGCGCGCGCTACCCATATGATGACTTCACGCATCAGGAAGTGACGTTGCGCGGTAATCATGACCAAGTCGGCGGCGAATTGCGGCTGGAGTTGATGGAGCGATTGCGCGTTGCAGGCATCACTGTTGACGAATGCGGCTTCACCCATTTGGCCTATGCGCAAGAAATCGCTGGCGCCATGCTGCGTCGCCAACAGGCCGAAGCAGTGGTTGCCGCGCGCAAGACCTTGGTTGAGGGCGCCGTTGGCATGGTCGAAATGGCGCTTGAGATGCTGTCGGCGAAAAATGTCGTCGAGTTGGACGACGAACGCCGCGCCGCCATGGTGTCAAACCTCATGGTCGTTCTATGTGGTGAGCGCGATACCCAACCTGTGGTCAACACCGGTACGTTGTACAGCTAGGCCAGCTGCGTGTCTGCTCCGTCCAAAAAGGCTTTCCCGCTTCGTCTCGATCCAGCACTTTTTGCTGCGGTCGAGCGGTGCGCAGCCGCGGATTTCCGGAGCGCGAATGCCGAAATTGAGGTATTGCTGCGTGAGGCACTGGCCAAGCGTGGGGTGAAGGTTGGCGTGAGCGAAACGCCAAAACGCGGACGTCCGCCAAAGGAGATTTGAGATGCGCGATGAAGAAAAACCTTTTGTATATTATAAGTCGGGATCAGGCGTTAAAATATCTCCGCGCAATGCTGCAGGCTGGCGGGCCTTTGCCGTTTGGATGGTTGCCCTGTTCGGCGCGTCAGGCGTCTTCGTTTGGGCGAGCGTTGTTGCGGATGAAGCGGGATGGGACGACCGCAAAATCCTGCTGTTTCTGACATTGCCGTTTCTGCTTGTCACTGGTGTCTGGGCACTGGCTATGTTTCGCTACATGAAGGCACGTAGCGAGATTGTCGACGTAGATAGTCTGTTGCAAATCAAGCGTGATATTGACCGCACCGATAAGCGGAAGCGGCGTTGAATGCGGAGGAGCTTAAGATGCTACATCTGTTTCTGGAAAAGGGCCCTTGGTTTCGGGCGAAACGTTTCGGATATGGGGCTGGCCTGCCGTTCAAGTGGCAGGGATGGGTCGTGCTCGGCTTGTATGTCTTGGCGATGACTGGCTTGGGGCTGCTTGCGGACAATGATAAAGCGATACCCACAATAGTGACGGTCGCGCTCATGCTGATCGTTACCGGTATTTTCCTCGTCATCGTCCGCAACCACACCGAGGGTCGCTGGAAATGGCGCGGGCTTTAAGACTTAACGCAGTGCTTCATCCAACAACCGCGCGAGCCTGATACCGCCGCGTTCAACCTGTTGCCGCAGGGCCGCGCGTGATGCAGCGACGTCGGCTTCATCGATCACCACGGGCGCGGTTGGCTTTGCGCCACATGGGTCACCATCGACCGCGCGGGGATAGGCAATCGCCTTCGATATGGCCCAATTCTCCTCGCTCCACAGCTGGGCATTGCCCTGTTTGACAGCTGCTTTCTCCGCTGGCGTAAAACGGCGTACAATCGCCGGCGCGGCAGACAGCGCGCGGTCGGCCAGCAAGCCATCCCACACCGAATGCAAATTATATCCCCGCATGATGCCATATGTGGTTTTCAGATCGTTGCCGCCGCGGTCTGCACGGTCACCGGCGTGCAATGGCTGGTGAATGTCCCCCACAAAATGAACGAGAAAAGCCAGCGCCTGCAAACGGAGATGCGCAGGCAGCGCCTTGTTCGACAGCAACGCGAGGTTACGGTCGATTTGCGCCGACACGCAGTTTCCGTCGGCGCAAGCGCTTTTCAGATCGAACGGCTTGCAGATGTCGACATTCTGATAATGCCAGCTGTTGGTATATCCCCAGCGACGGCGATCGCCTTTGATGCAATCGGCCCAGACGCTGGCATCGGCAATGTTGCGCATTGCGCATTTTGGCGTGCCGAGCATGGGTGCCGCGCGCAACAGACGTTGCATATTTGCGCGTGCATTGGCGGACATATTGGCCTGCGCAATGTGCGCCACGGTTTCATGGCCATATTCCCAATATGCCTGGGCAGGGGCAAGCGGCGCGAAAAGGACGAGAAGAGCGATAATCCAGCGTTTCATGTGCGCGCCATAGTGTTAACCATACATAATTCAAAGCGCTACTCTTGTGTCGTACGTACAGGATGATGATTGCGGGAATATTCCAAGCCGCCTATATCGCCCAAATGTCTTCCATTCGCCCTTGGCGCGATATCGCGCGTCGTCAGTCCCGCCAAATCATGGTGGGTAATGTCCCTGTTGGTGGAAATGCCCCGATTGCGGTGCAAACCATGACCAATACGCTGACCAGCGATGCCGCGGCGACCATCGCCCAAATCCGCCGCTGCGAAGATGCTGGGGTCGATATTATTCGCGTATCCTGCCCAGATGTCGAAAGCACCGCTGCGCTGAAACAAATTGTGCGCGCGGCCAATGTACCCATCGTCGCCGACATTCATTTTCACTATAAACGCGCGCTTGAGGCGGCGGATGCGGGCGCTGCGTGCTTGCGGATTAACCCCGGCAATATCGGTTCATCAGAACGCGTGAAAGAGGTCGTCAACGCGGCCAAGGCTAATGGCTGCGCCATCCGTATCGGCGTGAACGCCGGATCCTTGGAAAAAGACCTCCTCGAAAAATATGGGGAGCCCTGTCCGGAAGCGCTGATCGAAAGCGCGCTGGACCATATCAAGCTGCTGCAAGACCATGATTTCCACGAATATAAGGTCGCGGTAAAAGCGTCCGACGTGTTCCTTGCGGTTGCGGCCTATATGGGGCTGGCCGAGGCGGTTGATTGTCCGCTGCATCTTGGGATTACTGAGGCGGGCGGATTGATTGGCGGCACAGTCAAATCATCGATCGGCATGGGCAATATGCTCTGGGCCGGAATTGGCGACACCATCCGCGTCAGCCTATCTGCGGAACCCGAAGAGGAAGTCCGCGTCGGCTATGAAATCCTCAAAGCATTGGGCCTGCGCACCCGCGGTGTCCGCGTGGTCAGCTGCCCCAGCTGCGCCCGCCAAGGGTTCGACGTCATCCGCACCGTGCAAAAGCTGGAAGACGCGCTCAGCCACATCAAGACGCCGATGTCGCTCTCCGTGCTTGGCTGCGTCGTTAACGGCCCCGGCGAAGCGCGCGAAACCGACATCGGCATCACCGGCGGCGGCAATGGCAAGCATATGGTCTATCTGTCGGGCGTGACCGATCACCATGTCGAAAATGACGATATGGTCAGCCACATCGTCAAATTGGTTGAAGCCAAAGCAGCGGAAATCGACGCCGGCACCAGCGTCAGCATGGACACGCTGCACGGGAAAGCGGCTTGACCCTCTCCATTCGTTCGGCCACCCCCGCCGACATCTCGCTCATTGGGCAGTTTATCCGCGACCTCGCGAAATATGAAAAGCTTGCCCATGCGGTGCGTTTTGATGAAGCGGTGATGGCGCAAAAGCTGTTTGGACCGCGCCCTTATGCTGAGGTGTTGATCGGCGAAATTGACCGAACGCCGCAGGGTTTTGCCCTGTTCTTCCACAATTTTTCGACCTTTGAAGGACGTCCGGGGATTTATCTGGAGGATCTGTTCGTTCGGCCCGACGCGCGCGGGTCTGGGCTTGGCAAGGCGTTGCTGGGTAAGCTTGCCGCGCTTGCGGTGGAACGCGATTGCGCGCGGCTGGAATGGTCGGTGCTCGATTGGAACACGCCCGCGATTGATTTTTACAAGGCGCTTGGCGCACGTCCGATGGACGAATGGACGGTGTACCGCGTCGATGGCGACGCCCTGACTGGCCTTGCGGCGCATAGCATTTAGCCATGGCTGAATTGCACCCGCGCCCATTTATCCCATTCATGGTGGCGGCGGCTGGTGTCGGCACATTTTCGCTGATGGACGCGGCGATGAAGGATCTGGCGCTCTCTATCGGTGCGTATAATGCGGTGATGTGGCGTAACAGCGTTGGCGCATTGTTGATGGGCGTTTTGTTCGTTGCCACGCGGCAGAAATGGCCGCCCGTATATCTGCTGAAAATCCATCTTTGGCGCAGCATCGTCGTAGCGGTGATGGCGGTCAGCTTTTTCTGGTCGCTCACGAAATTGCCCTTGGCCGAAGCCATTGGCCTGAGCTTTATCGCGCCCGTCATCGCGCTGTATCTTGCCGCAGTGATGTTGAAAGAAACCATTGGTAAAGAGGCGATCTGGGCGTCGCTGGCGGGTTTGGGCGGCGTTGCCATCATCATGGCGGGCCGGTTGAGCGGACATTATACGATGGACCATGTCTGGGGTGCTGCCGCGATATTATTTTCGGCGGTGGTGTTTGCCTATAATCTCATTCTCGCGCGGCAGCAGGCGCAGGTCTCCGGGCCAATCGAAATCGCCTTTTTCCAGAATCTGTTTGTCGCGTTAACGCTTGGCCTTGTCGCGCCATGGTTTCTGCAGCCCATTGGCATGTCTGATGCCCCAATGGTCGGCAGTTCCGCGGCGCTGGCGGTTATCTCGCTGTTACTTTTAAGCTGGGCGTATGCACGTGCAGAAGCGCAGATTTTGATTCCGGTCGAATATACCGCCTTTGTCTGGGCCGCGTTTTTCGGCTGGCTGTTTTTCGCTGAACCCGTCACTTTGCCTGTGCTTTTGGGAACGGCCTTGATTGTGGGCGGAAGCCTGATTGTCGCGCGGGCAAAACCAGTGCCGGTCAATCAGGTGGAGGTTGCGACGGTTTAGGGGCGGGGTGGAAGCCTTTCCTCCACCCGACCCAAGTTCAGCAGGGCGTGCTTACGCCGTCAGCGCCGAATAGATCATCGTCTTGATTTCGCGACGCACCGGATAGGTGGTCGATGGCAGCAATTGCGTCATGAAAATCATGATGATGTCTTCCACCGGATCGACGAAAAAGGCGGTGGAATACATGCCGCCCCAATAAAAATCGCCGTTGGAACATGGCGCAAGTGTCGCGGCGCTGTCGATGGTCGTGGCAAAGCCAAGGCCAAAGCCAATGCCGGCCATTTCGGCTTCGCTGAACAAAGACTTCGACATTTGCGTCAGGTCTTGGCCGCCGGGAATATGGTTGGCGGTCATCAATTCTATCGTTTTGGGGCTCAAAATTTGTGCCCCATCCAACGCGCCGCCATTCAGCAGCATCCGGCAAAAGCGGTGATAGTCGGATATGCTGGACGCAAGGCCGCCGCCGCCGGAGTTGAAAGTCCAACCCTTGGCCCAGGCACTTTCGGCCCCAGCCTTGTCGATCAGCTTCATTTTGGCTTCGGGATCAAAGCCAAAGCCGTCGGGGATGCGCGATGCCTTATCGGCGGGCACTTGGAAAAATGTATCGGCCATGCCCAGCGGCGCGAAGATATGCGTCTGGAAATATTCAGGCAGTGATAATCCGCTGATCCGCTCCACCAATATGCCGACAATGTCGGTGGCGACGGAATAATTCCACTGCGTGCCGGGGTCGAATTCCAGCGGGATTTGCGCGAGCGTGTCGATCATGCTTTGCGATGTATTTTTGGTCCAGCTTTCAACATCGGTCTTGCGATAGGCCGCGTCGATATTGCCCTGTTCCTGAAAGCTATAGGTGAAACCAGCCGTGTGGCGCAGCAGATCGACGATGCGCATCTGCGTCGTCGGCGGGCGCGTCATAAACGGCACATTGCCGCCGCCGCCCATAAATACGCCCAGTTTCGCAAACTCCGGAATATATTTGGAAACCGGATCGGTCAGCGCAACCTTACCCTGTTCAACCAGCTGCATGAACGCGACCGAGGTGATGGGCTTGGTCATCGATGCAATGCGAAAGATTGCGTCGTCCGCAACGCCTGAGCTCCACTGAAGGGCAATATCATCACCGCGTCCGACCAGCAGCGCCGCAAAGGGCAATTTGCCACTGTCGAGATATTCGGTCTGAATGAATGCCGGTATCCGGGCCAGCCGGTCTGGACGGAAACCTAATTCTTCGGCGCTCATACTGCAGTTTGTCCTGTCAATTGGCGGGTTACGGGGTGCGAGCTGGAAAGGCCGCCGTCGACGGCAATGGCTTGACCATTGACATAGCTGGCCTGATCACTGGCAAGGAACAACGCGACATTGGCGAGCTCCTCTGGCTGTGCGCCGCGGCGCAGCGGGTTAAGGCGGCCGATCTTGTCGGTCACGCCCTTTTCCTTGGCATAATCGAATGTCGGCTTGGTCATGCCGGTTTCGGTAAGACCGGGGCAGATTGCGTTGCAGCGGACATTGGTGCCCGACAATTGTTGCGCGCTGACTTGCGCCAGATTGATAACACCAGCCTTCGATGCCGAATATGGCGGGCCGCCTGCGCCCGAACGAATGCCCGCGACACTTGCGGTCAGGATAATCGAACCGCCATTGCCGGCATCGGCCATGACCTTGCCCGCATGCTTCACCATCAGCCAAGGGCCAATGAGGTTGACGCGCAGGACGCTGGTGAAATTTTCGACCGTGTTGTCGAAGATACCTTCCATGCCGCCGGAAATGCCTGCGTTGGCAAAGGCGACATCCAGATGACCGTGCAGTTCGATCGCCTTTGCGACAATCGCGGCGACATCCGCCTCATCGCCTGCGTCCATCTGGACGGCGGTGGCGGCTTCGCCAATCATGGCTGCGGTGTCATGCACCGATGCCGCCATGTCGCCCAAAACGACCTTTGCACCTTCGGCGGCAAAGCGAATGGCCGATGCGCGGCCAATGCCTGAACCTGCGCCCGTGATGATGGCTACTTTGCCTGCTAATGCGCTCATTACCCTACTCCTCCGCCGCTGCTTGTCACGCCGCCGTCAATGACCATTGTTTGCCCCGTCATAAACGCGCCAGCCGGGGAAGCCAGAAATACTGCCGCGCCCGCAATTTCATGGGGCTCACCAATACGCTTCAGCGATGCGGTCGATGTCGAGCGTTTCAATGCTTCGGGGTTGTCCCAAAGCGCTTTTGCAAAATCGGTCTTGATCAAGCCCGGCGCGATGCAGTTCACCCGCACACCTTTTGGTCCATATTCGTCCGCCAGATTGCGCGCCAGCTGCATGTCCGCTGCTTTGGAAATACAATAGGCGCCAATGACGGACGATCCTTTCAGACCACCGATTGACGATATAATCGTAATAGACCCTTCACCGAGTGCGATCATTTCCGGTACAACCATAGAAATGAGCCAGTTGTTGGCGACGATATTGTTGGTCAGGATCTTGCTGAACGCATCATCGCTGATGTCCGCCATCGGGCCGTAATATGGGTTCGACGCCGCGTTACAAACCAACGCTGTAATCTTGCCAAATGCTTTGCGACTGCCATCGACCAAAGCCTGCAGACTTTCCTTGGACGAAATATTGGCTGCGATCGCGACTGCAGTGCCTTCGCCATATTTCGCATTAAGCGCTGCTGCGACTTCATCGCAGACGTCAAGCTTGCGGCTGGATATGACTACCTTCGCGCCTTGCTCGGCCATTTCTTCGGCGATTGCCTTGCCGATGCCGCGCGATGATCCGGTGATAACCGCGACCTGCCCTCTCATGTCAAATAACGACATAGCACTCCCCCATTAAAGCCAATTTTACGCCCCGGCTTGCTCGGCAAATTTCCATGCGGATTGCGCCAGCGGGTACACACGTTCGGCCATCGCTTGTGCATGGGACGAACTTGCTGTGCCATCAATGACGCGTTTTTTGATGCCCTGAATAATCCCCGCCAATCGGAAGAAGTTATAGGCAAAATACCAGTTCATATCGGGCACGCCGTCACGGTTCGTTGCCGCGCAGTAACGTTCGACCATCGCGTCCAATTCGGGGATGCCGAGTACAGCGCGATCCAAATCCATGACGCCGGAGCGCCCTTCATTGTGCGTGACCCATGCCATCGCGACATAAGTGAAATCCGCCAGCGGATCTCCAAGTGTCGACAGTTCCCAGTCGAGCACGGCGACAACATGTGGATCCTTGGCATCGAAAATCATGTTGTCGATGCGATAGTCACCATGAACGACGCTGGTGCGTGTTTGTTCGGGCAGTGTTTTGGGCAGCCATTCGATCAACCGCTCCATTTCGGGCATGACTTCGGTTTCCGCCAGTCGATATTGCTTTGTCCAGCGGTCCACCTGACGTCCGAAATAATTGCCGGGTTTGCCAAAATCGGACAGTCCGGCTGCGTCGACGTCAACATTGTGCAGCGCGGCCAGCGTGTCGATCATCGCTTCATAGATTGCTGTGCGCTCGGCCGGGTTCGACCCCGGCATCGCGCCGTCCCAGATCGTGCGGCCCTCGACCATGTCCATGATGTAGAACCAGCTGCCGATGACGCTATCGTCGGTGCACAGGCCAAAAGGCTTGGCGACTGGAAAGCCGGTCGGATGAAGCCCGGCGATGACTTTATATTCGCGGTCCACGGCATGCGCGCTGGGCAACAATATACCCAATGGCTTGCGGCGCAGCACATATGACCCGCTTTTCGCGTTGAGCCGGTAGGTCGGGTTTGACTGCCCGCCGGCGAACTTCAGCGCTTGCACGGGGCCTTCAAAACCTGCGACATTGGCGGTCATCCATTCGGCCAGCTTGGCCTCATCCAATATGTCCGTGCCGGTTGGTGCAACCGTGCCGGTAAAGGCCGTCTGTGCATCAATGGGTGTCGGCGCTGCGGTCATTGGTCGAATACGATAACCGAACGGGCAGCATCACCGCGCTTCATTTGGTCAAAGCCTTCATTGATACGTTCCAGCGGAATGGTTTCCGAAACGATGCTGTCGAGATCCAGCATGCCGCGCATGTAGAAATCGACGAGGCGCGGAATATCGACCGGGAAGCGGTTGCCGCCCATGATCGCACCTTGCAGCTTTTTGCCCGACAGCAAATCCATTGCCGACAGTCCGACCGAATGCTGCAGCGGCATCATGCCCAAAATCGTTGCAGTCCCGCCGCGCTTGAGTGACTTGACGGCAAGTTCACCCGAAGCCGGACGACCGACAGCTTCAATCGCATGATCGACGCCGCCCTTGGTCAATTCCTGAATTTGCTTGGCTGCATCAGCATCCATTGGGTCGATGACATCGGTTGCACCCAGCTTCATCGCCAGTGCACGCTTTTCGGGCATAGGATCAGCGGCAATGATACGGCCAGCACCAGCGATTTTCGCCGCGTTAATCGTCGCAAGACCAACGCCGCCGCAGCCGATAACTGCAATGGTTTCACCGGGCGTTACTTTGCATGCGTTGAAAATGGTGCCTGCACCCGTGGTGACCGCACAGCCGATGACCGATGCCTTATCAAGCGGCATTTCGGGGTTAATCGCAACGCACGCATGTTCATGCACCAGCATCATTTCGGCATAAGCCGACAGGTTCAGCATCTGGTTGACGATGCTGCCATCGGGACGTGTCAGGCGTGGGGCTTCGCCGGGCTTGCGCCGGGTGTCGCCGCCAAGGCACAAGGACATCCGGCCAGTCACGCAATATTCGCAATGGCCGCAGAATGCGCTCAGGCAGGTGACAACGGCGTCGCCCACCTTAACAGTGCGCACTTCGCTGCCCACGGCCTCAACAATGCCCGCCGCCTCATGACCCGGAATCGCGGGCAGGGGGTGCGGATATGTGCCTTCGATGAAGTGCAGATCGCTATGGCAAAGCCCGCAGGCCGCAGTGCGGATAAGCACCTCATGCGGCCCGGGGTTCGAAATATTGACCTGTTCAATCTGAAGCGGTTTGCCCGCTTCGATCAGGACGGCAGCCTTCACCGTGTTGCTCCCATGTCACCGCTCGACATGCCTTCTTTGCCGCGGCCGCCATGTTTGCCCAATTCCATACGGGCAATGGCACGTGCGTGCACTTCGTCTGGACCATCGGCGAGGCGCAAGGTGCGCTGATGCGCCCATGCAGACGCCAGACCGAAATCGTCGGACACGCCGCCGCCGCCATGTGCCTGAATGGCGTTGTCGATGATGCTGAGCGCCATGTTCGGTGCCTGCACTTTGATCATCGCGATTTCCGCTGCAGCTGCCTTGTTACCGACCTTGTCCATCATGTCGGCCGCCTTTAGGCAAAGCAGACGTGTCATTTCAATGTCGATACGCGCACGTGCGATGCGTTCTTCCCACACGCTGTGCTCGGCAACGGTCTTGCCGAAAGCAACGCGCGACTGAAGCCGCTTGCACATTTTCTCCAGCGCTTCTTCAGCGACGCCGATTGTGCGCATGCAGTGGTGAATACGGCCTGGTCCAAGGCGCCCTTGCGCGATCTCGAAGCCGCGGCCTTCGCCCAGCAACATGTTTGATGCGGGAATGCGGACATCGTTCAATTCGATTTCCATATGGCCATGCGGCGCATCGTCATACCCGAACACGGGCAAATGGCGCAGGATGTTTACGCCGGGGGCATCAAGTTCCATCAGCACCATCGATTGCTGCGCGTGGCGCTTGGCTTCGAAATCGGTCTTGCCCATGACAATCGCGATTTTGCAGCGCGGATCACCCGCACCTGATGACCACCACTTAACGCCATTCAGGACATATTCGTCGCCTTCACGGCGAATCGATGTTTCGATGTTGGTTGCATCTGACGACGCAACGGCTGGCTCGGTCATCAAAAAGGCAGAACGGATTTCGCCGTTCATCAGCGGGATCATCCACTTTTCTTTTTGCTCTGCCGTTCCGTAACGCAGGAACACTTCCATGTTGCCGGTGTCGGGCGCGGAGCAGTTATAGACTTCGGATGCAAAACCGATGCGGCCCATTTCTTCGGCGCACAGGGCATATTCCATGTTGGTCAGGCCGGGGCCATCGAAATGGATGCTGTCGTCGACATGGACGCGGCCCGAAGTTGGCGGCATGAACAGGTTCCAAAGACCAGCGGCTTTTGCGCGTGCCTTTTCCTCTTCAACGACCTGAAGCACTTTCCAACGGTCGCCCACGGCCTGTTCGGCGTAATAATCGGCAACGCGTGGACGCAGGAAGCGTTCGTTATGGTCGCGAATGCGGTCCCGCCAGTAAGTTTGTTTGTCGGTGAGATCGAAATTCATGACTCAGTTCCTCTTCCATATTTAATTGAATAGTTAACTGGCAGACTCTGCCGATGTGTTCAAGGCGCGCAAGCGTTCATTATGACTTTCACGCGAAATTGGGAAATGCCGCAGGATCAGGATGCCGATAATTCCAAGGACGGCCACTACGCCCATATAATATAAAGCAAGCCCATCAAGGACAGCGACGTCCACTTGGCCCGGTTTTGCATTTTGCGGGAACTGGGAAAAGCTCAATATCATGCCAGCGGCAAAGGTGCCGATGCCAACGGCGCATTTCTGCATGAAGAAATAGCCTGCGAAAAACAGACCTTCGGAACGCCTGCCCGTTTCTTGCTGCGATGCCTCCACGACATCGGCCATCATCGATGATGTCAGCATCATCATGCCGATTGCGGTGCTGTTGGAAAATATGAGGAAAGAAAACATGAATGCGACCGACGGGTCCGATGGCCCACCGGGCACAAGGTCAAGCAGCCAACTGGCGTACAAAGCAGTGTTGAAGCTGAGCGATAGCAGGGCAAGCAGGATAGCGCCGTTTTTCTTGCCAAGGCGCGCAGACAGCGGCGGAACAATGAAAAATGCGACGATGACCGTGCCGAACAGGAGAAGCGCGTAATAGAGCATTTCCATCTGCTGTAGCTGCCACAAGAATGCGAGTTGATAGTTGCTGAGCGCAAAGGTGAGGCCCTGATTGATAAGGGCGAACAACGCGGCCGACACCAGCCAGAGGAAGGCTTTGTTGGACAGGGTTGCCTTTACCTCGGCAAGCGCATGGCCAAGGCCCGCGCCGCGCGGGGCAGGGGGGGATTGTTTGGCCACATGGCGGTGCTGGCCTAATGCTGAAATCAGCACAGCGCCCGTCATCATCAACGCGCCCCATGATGATAGCGAGTCATAGCCATCGGGGTCGCTCACACCCTTTTCACCGGTAAAGAAAATGCCATAGGCGAAAATCAGCATCAGCAAGCCGCCGGCCCAGCTAAACAGAAAACGGTACCGCATCAATCGCGTACGTTCGTCATAATCGCCGGTCAGTTCCGGAACCAAAGCAATCGACGGCACTTCGCACATCGCAACCAATGTGCGCGCCAATACGGCGGTGCAGAACAGCCAGATAATCGTTCCGGTCTGCCCCATTTCGGGCGGGTGCCATACCAGCATCCAGATAATGCCGAGCGGGATTGCGGCACCGTATAACCATGGAAGGCGGCGGCCCCACTTGCTTTGCGTGCGGTCGGACAGCTCACCAATGATCGGGTCGGCAAAGGCATCAAAAATCAGCGCCGCCATAATGACAGTGCCGACAAGGCCCGCATCAATGCCCAGCACCTGATTATAAAAAATCAGCAGGAAAACCGAAAAGCCATTGTCTTTCACGCCATAGGCTACCGAGCCTAGACCATGCATGACCTTCAACGATCGGGGAAGCGGGACTGCTTGGGTCATGGAAAGTTAAATGACGCTGCGCGAAAAGGTAGTGTTTCCGTCGAATCGCACGTTGTTTCTCTCCTGTTTCCCGCCATCATGCTAGGCCCGCTTCTTGGCCTGTCAATCGCGATGCAAATGACGTTACGGCATGCTTTGCTCACCGATAAGCGCTTGCGTTTCTGCGCGTGACCGCCCAAAAATTCATCACGCAATTAAAACAGGAGAGCATGATGTCCGAGCTTGAAACTTTCCGCGCCGAAGCGCGCGCCTGGCTGGAGGAAAACTGCCCAGCTGAAATGCGCACGCCTGCAAAGGGTGACGAAGATATCTGCTGGGGCGGCCGCAATTTTGTGTTTCAATCCGAAGCGCAAAAGCTTTGGCTCGAACGCTGCGTGGCCAAGGGTTACACCGTGCCCGATTGGCCCAAAGCTTATGGTGGCGCAGGCCTTAGCCCGCAGGAAACCAAAGTCCTGCGTCAGGAAATGGCGAAGCTTGGTTGCCGATCGCCGCTGAACAGCTTTGGCATCTGGATGCTTGGACCCGCACTGCTAAAGTTCGGCACTGAAGAGCAAAAAGTGCATTATATGGGCCAGATTGCGCGCGGCGAAATCCGCTGGTGCCAGGGCTATTCCGAACCCGGCTCAGGCAGTGACCTTGTATCGATGCAGACCTTTGGCGAAGACAAGGGAGATCATTGGGTCGTCAATGGCCAGAAAATCTGGACGTCATATGCGGACAAGGCGGACTGGATTTTCTGCCTCGTGCGCACCGACAAGACCAACAAATATCAGGGCATCAGCTTCCTGTTGTTCGACATGGAGACCCCCGGCGTTACGACCAAGCCAATCAAGTTGATTTCGGGCAATTCGCCTTTCTGCGAAACCTTCTTCGACAATGTCGTGGTGCCCAAGCACCAGATCGTTGGCGAATTGAACCGCGGATGGGATGTTGCGAAATATCTGCTCGGGCATGAGCGCGAGATGATTTCGGGCATGGGCGGCGATGGCGGCGTTACCTCCATCGGTGCGGCGATGAAGGCTGTATTGTCCGAAGAACCCGTGCTGCGCGCACAGATGGCATTGTTTGACGTCGAAAATCTGACGTTCCGTGCGCATGGCGAACGGTTCATGGACGAATGGAAAACCGGCAAGGCGCATCCTGCT
Organism: Sphingomonadaceae bacterium PASS1; assembly: GCA_002255985.1. Lineage (GTDB taxonomy): Bacteria > Pseudomonadota > Alphaproteobacteria > Sphingomonadales > Sphingomonadaceae > Sphingorhabdus_B. The sequence goes on along the minus strand of NKIR01000004.1, from coordinate 138,994 downwards.
TATTCTAACCTGATGAAATATGTCGGAACCGAGCTGAATAAAAAGCGCAACGAGCTGGTGATGTCGATTGGCGGAACGCAGGCGCTTGAGTGGGAGAGCGAACGTTCCAATGGCGGGTCAAAGGCACGCAATTGGTTGCGGACCAAAGCGAACTCGATTGAAGGCGGCACCAGCGAAGTCATGCTGAACGTCGTATCCAAACGCATCCTCGAAATGCCGGGAGCTTAAGAATATGGCGATGACATTGAACGACGACCAGAACATGCTGCGCGAAAGTGCGCGTGATTTCATGGCGAGCGAAGCCCCCGTCACCCATTTCCGCAAATTTCGCGACATGGGTTGCAAGGATGGTTTTAGCCACGGCCTGTGGAAGCAGTTTGCCGAAATGGGCTTCACCGGCATTCTCATTCCCGAGGCTGAAGGCGGCATGGGCATGGGCCAGATTGAAGCTGGAATCGTGCTGGAAGAAATTGGCCGCAACCTGTCACCTTCGCCATTTCTGACGACATCGGTTGCCGCTGTCGAGGCGTTGAGGCTGGCTGACAAGGCGATGCGTGACCGCTGGTTCCCCGGCATTTTGGCGGGCGAAACGGTTATCGGCATTGCGATTGAAGAAGGCGTAAAGCACCGGCCCGAAAAAATTGCCTGCGTTGCCGAACGCAGTGGCAATGGTTTTAAGCTGACCGGACACAAGCAATTTGTTGTGCAAGGCACGTCTTCGGACATGCTGATCGTCGCCGCACGGACCGCAGGCGCGGTGGGAGAGACCGACGGCCTGACATTGTTCGCCGTTGACAAGGATGCGGCGGGCCTGTCGATGGAGGCGGCACGTTTAGTCGATTCCGCAATGGCCGCGCATGTAAAACTCGAGGGCGTTCAGGTGAATGCCGACGCTGTCATTGGTGACGTTGACGGCGGCTGGGCTGTTCTTTCCAAGATGCTGGACGCTGGTCGCGTTGGGGCAGCTGCCGAAATGGTTGGCGTGGGCACAGGCGCAATGGACATGACGTTCGATTATCTGAAAACCCGTAAGCAGTTCGACCGCGTCATCGGCGAGTTCCAAGCGCTTCAGCACCGCGCCGCGCATCTTTATGGTGAAATGGAAGGCGCGCGTTCGATCGTGCTGAAGGCGCAATCGTTGATGGATGAAGGCCATGCCAAGGCAGAGCTATATGTTGCAGCCGCCAAGGCGAAAGCAGGCCTAGCATGCAATCTTGCGGTACGCGAAGGCGTGCAGATGCATGGCGGCATCGGCATGACCGATGAATATGACATCGGTCTCTATATGAAGCGCGACCGCGGGCTGAACGAATTTTTCGGCGATGCATATTATCACGCAGACCGCGTGGCGACGATGAACGGTTATTAAAAGGACACCGAAAATGGACATTCAAACTTTATTCAACCTCAATGGCCGCGTGGCCCTGGTCACCGGCGGATCGCGCGGAATCGGCAAGATGATTGTCGAAGGCTATTTGAAAGCGGGCGCGGCACGCGTGTACATCAGCGCGCGCAAGGTCGACCAAATCGAAGAAACCGTTGCCGAGTTTGGCAATCAGGTCATTGGCCTGCCTTGCGATCTGTCGACCGTTGACGGTTGCCTTTCACTCGCGGCACAAATTGCCGAGCGTGAGGAAAAGGTCGACATTCTGGTGAACAATGCAGGTGCTGCGTGGGGCGCCGATTTTGGTCAATTCCCCGAAGCCGGCTGGGACCGCGTGATGGACCTGAACGTCAAATCCTTGTTCTTCCTGACGCAAGCGTTGCATCCGCAGTTGAAAGCGGCAGCGACATTTGATCGGCCCGGCAAGGTTATCAACATCGCGTCGATTGACGGCCTGCGCATCAACCCATGGCAAACCTACAGCTATCAGGCATCAAAGGCTGCGGTCATTCACCTGACCCGCCGTTTGGCCGCCGAGCTGGTCAAGGACAACATCCTTGTGTCGGGCATTGCGCCGGGCGCATTCCAGTCGGACATGAACAAAGCGGCGCGTGACCATGCCGATGCGGTCGGCAAAAATATCCCGTTCCCACGCATCGGTACACCCGAAGATATGGCGGGACTCGCGATTTTCTTGGCGGCGCGTGCTGGCGATTATATCGTTGGGGAGACAATTGCCTGCGACGGCGGCATCGTCAACGCATCGCTTCCGGGTAATGGAATTGCGCCTTAACGGCTTTTTTCATCCGTAAATGCGAATGCGTTTGACGCATTTCTAAGGAAATTAGGGTGAGTTGCAAAACATGCAACTCACCCTATTCTTTTCGCAATTGCAGCATAAATGCTCCGCCTCTATTTGGATCTCAACGGCAAGCAATTGCCGAAACACAAATTGACCGGGCGGCACTCTCCTCCTCTCTCCCTCGCCCCCGGACAATATTACGGCCTCCATGCACTGCGTGGAGGCCGTTTCTGTTTCACCCGCAAAGTTGTTCTCCATATTGTCCACCGCGAAGTGGCCCGCCTGTGGATAACTTGGCATTTGCCGCTTTGTGCGACTCGAAAAGCATGAGACCTTCAAGTCATCAGGCAGACAGGCTGAGACGCAAAGTGGAACCGAAAACGGGAAAGCAGAGCGGACCAGAGTGGATGCAGGATCACCAAATCAGCAGGCAATCGGTCGCAAGACCGGGAGTGTGGCAGAGGCGGTGGGTACGAAGAAAACGAATATCATGTGCGGCCGATCGCAAGAAAAGCAACGCCAGATAGGATACCCAAAGTACCAAGGTGAACCGAAATGGCCTTCGGGTCAGATTGGAGAACCGGACGTCAGAAAGCGGAAAGAATGGCCCTAGTGGCCAAGGACTTCCAAAATCAGACGCAGTGGGCGCTGGTAGCAATACCAGCGCCCATTTATTTTATGTGGCACAAAAATTGCCGCATCGCTAAGGCCGTTTCATGTCTGAAATCACGCCCCAAATCGTCGCCGACCATGGTCTCAATGAAGAAGAATATGCGCGCATTTTGCACGCCATGGGCCGTGTGCCCAACATGGTCGAACTCGGCATATTTTCGGTGATGTGGTCGGAACATTGTTCCTACAAATCGTCACGCATCCATTTGAAGAAACTGCCGACCGAGGCGCCTTGGGTCATTTGCGGCCCCGGTGAGAATGCGGGCGTTATCGACATTGGCGAAGGCCCGAACGGCAGCAAGCTTGCCGCGATCTTCAAAATGGAATCGCACAACCACCCATCATACATCGAACCCTATCAGGGTGCGGCGACCGGCGTTGGCGGTATTTTGCGCGACGTTTTCACAATGGGTGCGCGCCCCGTGGCGAATATGAACGCTCTGCGCTTCGGACGCCCGGACCATCCCAAGATGAAGCATCTTGTGCAGGGCGTGGTTGCGGGCATTGGCGGCTATGGCAATTGCGTTGGCGTTCCCACCGTGGGCGGCGAAACCAATTTTCACCCTGCTTATGATGGCAACATCCTCGTCAACGCAATGACCGTTGGCGTCGCCGATCAGGACAAGATTTTCTATTCGGCCGCAACCGGCCTTGGCAACCCGATCGTCTATGTTGGGTCCAAGACAGGCCGCGACGGTATTCATGGCGCGACCATGGCATCGGCGGATTTCGGCGCAGACATCGAAGAAAAGCGCCCGACGGTTCAGGTCGGTGATCCATTCACCGAAAAGCTGCTGATTGAGGCATGCCTTGAACTGATGGCGTCGGATGCGATTGTCGCGATTCAGGATATGGGCGCGGCTGGCCTGACCAGCTCAAGCGTCGAAATGGCGACCAATGGCAAGGCCGGCATCATCCTCGACATGGACAAGGTGCCATGCCGCGAAGAGGGCATGACGCCGTATGAAATGATGCTGTCGGAAAGCCAGGAGCGCATGCTCATGGTGCTCAAACCCGGCCGCGAGGAATTTGCGAAGGCCATTTTCGACAAATGGGAACTGGATTTCGCGGTCATCGGCGAAGTCACCGACACGGGCCATATGGTGCTAACGTGGAAGGGCGAGGTCGTCTGCGACATTCCGCTTGGACCATTGGCCGAAGACGCGCCTTTGTACGACCGCCCCGCGGCGTCGAAGGAAGAATATAAGGCTTGGGCCAACGTCAAACCGCTCGGCAATGTTCCCGCCAGCACGGATATCGGCGCCGATTTGCTTAAGCTGATGGCAAGCCCCGACATCGCGTCACGTGCGTGGATTTGGCAGCAATATGATAGCCAGGTCGGCGGCGACACGGCGCAGCTTTCGGGCGGTGATGCAGCCGTCGTGCGCATTCACGGTACCAACCGCGCGCTGGCGATGAGCACCGATTGCACCCCGCGTTATTGCTATGCCGACCCGTATGAAGGCGGCAAGCAAGCAGTGGCCGAAACCTATCGCAACATCAGCGCGGTCGGCGCAACGCCGCTTGCGATCACCAACTGCCTCAACTTCGCCAACCCGCAGCGCCCCGAAATCATGGCGCAGATTGTCGGCTGCCTCGAAGGGATGGGCGACGCGTGCCGCGCGCTCGATTACCCAATCGTGTCGGGCAATGTGTCGCTATACAATGAAAGCAAGGCCACCGGCGGTGGCAGCGCGATTTTGCCGACGCCAGCCATTGGGGGCGTGGGTGTACTGGAAGACATCAGCAAGATGGCGACGATTGGGTTTAAAACCGACGACGACGGCATCTTCGTCATTGGCCACAATAATGGGCATCTGGGCCAGTCATTATGGCTGCGCGAACTGCATGGCCGTGAAGATGGCGCCGCGCCATCGGTCGACCTCGGCCAAGAACGGGCGCACGCGGAATTTGTCCGTCAGCTGATTCAAGACGGCAAGGTCAATGCGGTGCATGACGTTGCCGACGGTGGTTTGCTTGTGGCCTTGACCGAAATGGCGTTGGCCAGCGGCAAGGGATGTGCGCTCGAAGAAATCGGCGATGCCTTCACCGCCTTTGGCGAAGACCAGGCGCGCTATGTTGTGACCAGCGCCGCTGCGGACCAAATACAGGCCGCAGGCATTCCGATGACGCGGATAGGTACGGTTGGCGGAACGTCGGTCGCAGGGCCGGGCTTTGACGTTCCCATCGCAACACTGCGCAATGCCCATGAAAGCTTCTTTAAGGACTGGATGGAAAGCTAAGGCTTTCCGTCATCCTTCCGCTTCATCCGAAGCAGGCGTTAAACGGCCGCCGCCAGCAGATTATACGGGTCAATGCCGCTGGAACGCATCGCGGCATGCGCGGCTTTGTAGGTCACCGGATCTGCAATGCCCAAACGCTTGCGCGCGTCGACCAAAGGCTCGCGTAACAAGGCTGCGATGTCTTCCTGAACGATGTTCTTGGCCGCTTTGCCGATGCGATAGCCTTCGTGGACCGCTTTCATAATCGGGGCTGATTTCGCGACGCGATATTTCAGTTCCAGTCCGCCGGCATAGGCAATGAAGCCAACACCCAGATTGTGGTTTTGCGCATAGGTAAAGCCAAGCACGCATTGTTCACCAAGCGCGTCGCGGCCATATCCGGTCAGGATGTGCAGCATGTCATGGGTATCGCGCAAGCGGTCGCCATAACGTTCAACCACATCGCCGAAATCGGGATATAATGTCCGGAATTGGGCATATTCCGCCTCAAGACCTGCAGCGCTCAAACCTTCGCGCTCCATGAATTCGACATAGGCACGGCCAACGGTGCCCGCTGGCAGTTTCTTGATGCTGTCATGGTCATCGAGCATGTCGATGAGGCGCTCATTGCTTTCGAGCAATGCCTTGCCCTTTGGGGTTTCCCAAAACTTCCGCGCCATTTCGCCGAACTTGCGGCCGCTGAGCGCTGCAATGACGTGAAAAACCTGCTCGGTGTCTTCCTTATTCGCGATCAGCTTACGAAAATGACGCCACGCTTTCAGCGGCTGAATTTTGGCAGGGGGGCGATCGGGATGGGAGAAATAAAGTTCGGTCATGGCGAATCCAAAGAATTATATATGACAGGGATATGCGCTACCTACACTCATGTCAATAACTAAAGTTTAACGCGCTGGACGGGTTTCGCCGAGTTCTGTATTAATGGGATAATACAGGGGGCGCTATGCAGAAATCGGAAAGCAGGTACATCACGCTGGATGCCATGCGCGGCTTTGCGGTGATGGGTATATTGGCGATGAATATCATCGGCTTTGCGATGCCCGAATGGGCCTATATCACCCCCGCGGCCTATGGCGGTGAAACCTTTGCCGACCGGATGGCGTGGCTGTTCTCTTTTGTGTTCGTCGATGGCAAAATGCGCGGGATGTTCTCGCTGTTGTTCGGTGCGAGCCTGATTTTGATAACGGAGCGTGCATCGTCCAAAGGCGAAAGCGCTGCGCACGTGCACTATCGGCGTATGGCTTGGCTGGCAGTGTTCGGCCTCGTGCACAATTTCTTCATTTGGTATGGGGACATATTGTTCCTGTACGCCATGGCCGGGATGGTCGCTTTTCTGTTCCGCGGGTGGGCGCCCGCGCGTTTGGTCAAATGGGCGTTGATTATCTTCAGCCTGGGGCTTGTCCTGTGGGGACTGCAATTTGGCGGGCTGCAAATCCTGCAATATATGGCGACCCAGCCGGATGCGCCGGCGGATTTGGTGCGGCAATATAATGACGTGAAATCGAGCCCTGATTTCAGCTTTGATATCCCGGCGCAGGTCGATCTACACCGCGGGCCATATGCACAGATTGTTGCGGACAAGCTGGCCGCTTGGCCAGCATTATTTGGCATGGTTTTCATGTCGATTGCCGAAACGCTGCCGCTGATGATGATCGGTATGGCCATGAACAAAAGCGGGTTCATTTTGGGCAGTTGGTCGCCCGCGGATTACCGCCGCTGGGCATGGCGGTTGGTGCCGGGCGGTCTGATAGCGACTGGCCTGCTCGCGCTGTGGATGATCGTCAGCCAATATGACGCGATTACGGCGCTCGCGATTTTCTTCTTTTGGGGGGCAATACCGCGTCTCATGCTGACGGTCGGATATGCTGCGGTGCTGATTTTACTCATCGCGCGTTTTGGGGGCAGTCCTGTGTTATCGCGTGTCGCAGCCGCCGGACGCGCGGCCTTTAGCAATTATCTCGGCACCAGCATCATCATGACGACCATATTCTATGGCTATGGTTTTGGCCTGTTCGGCGAAGTCAGCCGTCTTGGGCTGTGGGCATATGTGCTTATGATGTGGGCGGTGATGCTTTCATGGTCTCAACCGTGGTTGAAACAACATCGTTATGGCCCGCTGGAGTGGCTGTGGCGCAGTCTGGCTCGCGGCCAGATGCAGCCGATGCGCCGCTGAACGGAAGGGCTCAGCCGTAACGCATTCCGCCAAGGACATTGCGTTGGGCCGCCGCAACTGAACGGCGCTCGACCAATGGACTGGTTTCGGATTCCAGCGCCAACAATGTCGCTTCGAACATCGGACGCAGGCGAACGACCTTTTCAACGAGCTCAGACGGGTCGATCCGGATTTCCACATAATACCGTGCTGCGACTTCAATTTCTTCGGCCAACAATGCCACGCTTCGCCTTTTAATGTGTGCGCAGGGATCACCAGCTTCGCCGAATCTTTCAGGCGCATCGCCTCTTCGATTGCGGCCACGGATTTCGTGCCGTCTTCGCGGAAATAGCCCAGTATGCGCATGAAGCCTGCACCCAATAGGGTGCGGGTTTCGCCAAAGACTGTCCAGTCAATCAGTCCATCCGTTTCGTTAGTCAACTATTCGCTCCCCGGACGCGGAAATACGGTCCAGCACGATAACACACCGCCAGAGGTAAACAGAGCGTTGACGTGGCCTGCCCGGCAGACCGCGCTGCGTGCGGTATTAATCCGCGAACGGGTTCTTTGATGAACGGAAATTGATGCGGACGGGTACGGCACCGAAATCCAAATCGCGGCGAATACCGTTGAGCAAATAGCGCGCATAGCTGGCGGGCAATTCGTCGGTCCGGTTGCCGAATATGACGAACGTCGGCGGGCGGTTGCGCGCCTGCGTCATGTACCGCAATTTAATCCGCTTGCCGCCGGGGGCAGGTGGCGGGTTTGCAGAAATCGCGGCTTCGAACCAGCGGTTGAGTATGCCGGTGGGCACGCGCTTGTTCCATGCTTCGCGCGCGTCAAACGCCGCAGAAATCATCTGGTCCAGCCCTTTTCCGGTAAGCGCAGACACGGCGATCATCGGAACGCCCTTCAACTGCGAGAGGCCTTCTTCCAGCGCGGCACGAATGCCCTTGAACAGGCCGCTACCGTCGACGGCAACATCCCATTTGTTAATCGCGATAATCAGTGCGCGGCCTTCTTGAATGACATGGTCCGCAATCTTCAGGTCCTGCACTTCCAAACCTTTGGTTGCGTCCAAAAGCAGTACGACGACCTCGGCAAAATCGATCGCGTGGCGGGCGTCGGCCACCGACAGCTTTTCAAGCTTGTCCTGCACCTTGGCGCTCTTGCGCATCCCTGCCGTATCGATCAGGCGCACGCGCCGTTCGGTCAGCATCGGGGGGATATTGCCTTCTTCATCGGGCTCAGGCTCTTTCGGGCTTGGGTCGGTCCAGATCCAGTCCACCGAAATACTGTCGCGGGTAATTCCTGCCTCAGGGCCGGTAATCAACCGGTTCTCGCCCAAAATCTTGTTAATGAGCGTTGATTTACCTGCGTTCGGGCGGCCAACAATGGCCAGCTTCAATATCGCGTCGGGTGCTTCGGGGTCGGGCACTTCAAATGCACCGCCGTCGATATGCGGTAACAGCGACTGGAACAGGTCGGCCATGCCTTCGCCATGTTCACCGCTGATTGCAATCGGATCGCCAAAGCCAAGCGCGTAGCTTTCCAATATGCCGTTATCGCCCTGTTTGCCTTCGGCCTTGTTCACGGCAAGAACGACCGGGGTCGCGCTGCTGCGCAACCAACGGGCGATTTCTTCATCGAGCGGGGTGACGCCAACACGGCCATCGATCAAGAACAACGCAACCTGCGCGCCTGAAATCGCGGCCTCTGTTTGCATGCGCATCCGGCCGGGCAGGGTATCGGGATCTTCATCCTCATAGCCTGCGGTATCGACAATGGTGAATTCAAGATCGAACAAGCGACCTTCGCCCTCACGCCGGTCGCGCGTGACGCCGGGTGTATCGTCGACAAGCGCCAGCTTCTTGCCAACCAAACGGTTGAACAATGTTGACTTGCCGACATTGGGCCGACCGATAATGGCTACCGTCGGCAACATGCCGGCATTACTCCTTTAAAGACTTAACCGCGGAACGCAGAAATGCGGCCGGAGTCGTCCAAGATATATAATGTTTTGTTCGCCACGATCGGGGCGAGCGACACGTCATTCTTCACGTCGAATATTTCGGTGGCTGCGCCTTCGTCAGGTGCAATCGACCAGACAGCTCCTCGCGAATTGGCAACGATCAGACGGCCACCCGCAAGGACTGGACCATACCAGCTGATCGGGCCCTTTTTCTTCTTTTCATTGTCGAAACGCTGAAGCTTTGAAATCCACCGAACCTTGCCGCTCGACCGCGCAACGCAAAGAAGCTTTGCCTCGTCCGTCATCACAAATACCCATTCGCCCACGGCGACAGGTGTCGAAATGCCGGCAATGTTTATTTCCCAAATGCGCTGGCCGCTGACCAGTTCATAGGACGCCATGCGGCCACCCTTGCCGAGCGCAAACACGCGGCCACGGTCAATGACGGGATCGGCGTCAATGTCGGTTAGCGTCGATACAGATGTCGACATGGCCGTGCGTGACAATGTGTCGCTCCACAGGCTGCGGCCATTTTCATAACGATAGGCCGCAAGCTCGCCGCTGGAATAGCCAGCGATGACGGTGCCTTGTGCCGCCGCAGGTGCGCCAACACCAAAGATGCCCGATGCGGCAACGGGGCCAGCTTCGTTCCATTGGGGTTCACCGTCGCTTTGACGCAAAGCGTAAATCTGGTTGTCCTGGGTCATGACATATAGATTGCCATTGGACAGTGTGGGCGCACCGCGCAGTGGCCCGGCAGGGCGTTTTTTCCACACAAGCGTGCCGGTATCGGCGGCAAGCGATGCAACATCGCCAACGCCGTTGGTCGCAAATACGTTGGTGGCGGTTGCGCTTACGCCGCCGCCATAGCGTGATGACTTGCCATCATCTTTGACTTCAAGCGCATTGGTCCAGATTTGCGCGCCGGTATTTGCGTCAAAGGCCGTGACCCGCGCAGTGGTGTCGACCACATATAGACGTCCGTCGCTCATCACCGGGCTCGCGGCGAGGCGCGCACGCGGGTTGGCGCCGGTTACGCGTGCGGTCCAAATGCGGGACAGACCTTGACCCAGTTCAACATGGCCGGGTGATTTCCACGCGTTGCCGCCGGGCTGTGCCCATGCGTCATTGACGGTTGCTGGTGGCAAGATAACCGCGACATTGGCCAACGCGGAATCAATGTCCGTATCGCGCTCGGTACCCAATATGTCGACGCGATTGCCGACGGTGGGGGTGTTGTTTTTCTTTCCGGCATCGCTGCGCACGCTGTCCAGAACGGCACAGCCGCCAAGGGTCGTGGATGCTGCGAGGACCAATAAAAGCTTACTGACAGTCTTCAATTTCACTCTCCCTTGGAGGCGGTTTTATCCGTCTTCGATGGCGCTTTGCGCTTTGCGTCAACCTGAACAGTATCCACCCCAAGCGCGCCAGCCATTTGTTGCGAACGGCTGCGCAGCGTCTGCGGAAGGTCATCCTGCTTCGCAATCTGGGCAAAAATGGGGCCAGCCAAATTGTCCTTGCCCATCTTCAAATAGGCCAAAGCCGTCAGCTCACCGGCGCTGCCGAACCATGCATGGCCGGGGGTCGCAAGTGGCTTCAACCGTTCAATAACCTGTTGTGGCGGGGTCGAATCAAACTCTGCGCTGACCTGACGAATGAGCGCGAGATCGCGGAATGTCTGCGGCAGGCTGCTGTCAGTGGCGACCTTTGCATATAATGCGACAGCTTTCTTGGTCTCGCCGTCTTCGCCGAGCAAATTGGCTTCGACCAGTTGCGCCATTGCGCGATATCCGGGCTGGTCCGCCTTGGCGAGTGTTGCCAGCTGCGCACGCGCTTCTTTTTCCTGACCGGCGCGCAATTTGTCCATTGCCTCAACGAACTGTTCGCTTTGCAAATCAGCCGCAGCCTGCTTTTGGTTATGATAGACAATCCAGCCGCCAAAGGCGAGCAAACCCGCCACAATTGCCGCCAATAACCAGCGTCCGTAACGTGTCCAGAAATTGGTGAGATCGCTTGCGCGGACGGCATCATCCACTTCGCGCAAAAACGCTTCGTCGCTTCCGCTCCTGTCTTTTTCAGGGCGCTGTTCTGTCGGTGTCAAAGCCAAGAGGGCCTCCGGTTGTAAATAGTCTTGATCAGTTGGAGCCGTCCTTAGCCCGACTTGGCTGGATAGGCCAGCCTGCTTTACGTTGGTTGGTACAGCTGTTCGGGTCCGGGGAAGCTGCGGTCACGTACGCCAGCTGCATATTCGCGCACAGCATCATCAACGCTGACGCCCATATTGCCGAATTTTTTGACGAACTTCGGCACGCGGTCGAACAGGCCAAGCATGTCTTCGGCGACCAACACTTGCCCGTCACATTGCGCGGACGCACCAATGCCAATCGTCGGGCAGGCAATTTTCTGCGTGATTTCAATGGCGATATGCTCAAGCACACCTTCAATCACCATTGCAAAGGCACCGGCATCGGACATGGCGATTGCATCTTCGACAATCGATTTGGCTTCTTCAGGGCTCTTGCCACGTACGCCATAGCCACCAAGGATGTTTACGGCTTGTGGGGTCAGGCCCACATGCGCCATCACCGGAATGCCGCGCGACGTGAGGAATTCGACCGTCGGGGCCAAAACCTTGCCGCCTTCCAATTTGACCGCAGCAGCGCCGGTTTCCTTCAGCAGCCGCGATGCGTTCACAAATGCCTGCTCGGGTGAGGCTTCGTAGGAACCAAAGGGCATGTCGACGATGACGGCGGCGTGATAGCTGCCGCGTACAACCGCTGCGCCATGCGCGGCCATCATTTCCATCGTCACCGCCACCGTGTGCGGCAGACCGTAAATCACCTGACCCAGCGAGTCGCCGACGAGCAGCATGTCGCAATGCGGGTCCATCAATTGCGCCATACGCACGGTGTACGCGGTCAGCATGACGAGCGGTTCCTGGCCCTTTTGCTGACGGATGCGCGGCACGGTCAGCCGCTTCATCGGCGAAGGCGTCGGGTTCGCACGGCTGGTTGATGTGTCGAAAGTGAGCGTTTTTGAATTTGTAGACATGGGTGGAGGACTTAGCCGCTAAACGAACCGCACGAAAGAAAATTGACTCGCGGTCGTTAGTCGCCCCGTGCCGAAACGGCCTCGGCGACATTATCACTGAAAATGCCGTCGACACCCGTGGCCAAAAACGCCTTCATCTCGGCCTGAACGTCGCCAATGCTGCGCGGGTCGACGCCTGATTTTTGCGCCAGCGGCAGGAAGTAATTTTCGCGACGGAATGTCCATGGGTGGACCGCAAGACCCACCTTATGTGCGTTGGCCACCAGCGTCGTGGGCGTACCCAGATTGCCGATCAAAGTGCGCGGGATGACCAATGCCTTGTTCGGGCCAACGCCATCCGCATAGGTCGCTACAATTTTGAGGCCCTCGGCAGATGCCATTTGCGGGTAGGTCATATCGCTGCGGTCGGCGGGGCTGCCTTTTTCATCCATCAGCTGGATGAGCCGCAATTTGGTCTTGGGCCGCAACGCTTTCAGATTTTCGACCTCAAACGATTGGATGAAAATTGGCGCGTCTTTTGTGACATGGCCAAAACGGGTCAGCATCGCCAGCAACGGCGCCTCATGCGGCAGGCCGATCGACGCTAAATAGCTTGGGTGCTTGGTTTCGGGATAGACGCCGACATTGTGCGCCTTGGCGAGGGTGAGTATCTCTTCAAAGGTCGGGATTTCAAACTGCCCGTCAAACGCCATATTGTCCTTGCGCAATTGCGGCAGGCGTTCCTTGGCGCGCAGGGTCTTGAGTTCAGCCAGCGTGAAATCTTCGGTGAACCAGCCGGTCATTTTATGGCCATCGACGGTCTTGCTTGTCTTGCGGTCGGCAAATTCGGGCTTGTCGGCAACGTCGGTGGTTTCCGAAATCTCATTCTCGTGCCGCGCGACCAGCACGCCGTCCTTGGTCAGGACAAGGTCAGGCTCGATATAATCCGCGCCCTGTTCAATCGCGCGGGTGTAGCTTGCGATGGTGTGTTCGGGTCGCTCACCCGATGCGCCGCGGTGCGCGATGATGATGGCTTGGCCGTTTAAGGGTTTTTCCATGGCGTGACTCTCCGGTGTCTTGCAGGCGGGTAATAAGAATAAGGCGATCAAGAGGGCGCGGAGGTTTTCCATGCCGCCGTCATGGCCGCGCAGCATTTCACTATTGCGACAAGACCGGTTCCCATTCGGATTCTTTGAACCCCACCAGCAAAGCCGTACCGCCTTCGACGACGGGCCGTTTGATCATCGACGGGTTGGCGACCATCAAGGCAATGGCTTTGGCCTCATCAATGTCAGCCTTGTCGGCATCGGGCAATTTCTTGAACGTGGTGCCCGCCTTGTTCAAAAGCTTTTCCCAGCCAACTTGGCCCACCCAGCGCGCCAGATGCGCTTCGGTCACCCCTGCCTTTTTATAATCATGAAAGACAAAGCTAACGCCGCGCGCATCAAGATAATTCCGCGCCTTTTTGACGGTGTCGCAATTGGGAATGCCGTAGAGGGTGATGTGTGACATGGGTTTCTTTCTGGTGCGCCTTGGTGGGGTCGTGACGCGTCCTTTAGCTTTTCTGTGGGGCTTTCGCCTCAGGAAACAATGGCCACGCCAATTGTTGGCCCAAAGTCGCGTCTGGCAAATTCTCTACCCCATAGCTTTGCGGATAGGTGCGGGTGATTTTCGCGGTGCCGAACAGGATGTCCCAAAAGAACAGCAGATTTCCGAAATTGCCTTTATAGTTCACGGCAGGGTCGCTGTAATGACGCCCATGATGGGCATGGTGGGTAGCAGGCGTTGATATCGTGCGTTCAACCACCCACAAGACGGGCGAAAGCCATTTGATTTTGAGCAGCTTCGCATCCCAAGCCACATCGCTATGCGCCCCGATGATCACCAGTTGTTTGACCACAACATAGCCAGCAAACACCCAACCTAAGCCCATGTAGATCAACACGGCCGAGAACCAGATGCTTGGCATCAGCGCGTAATAAAAAATATTGTTCCGGTAGACCAACCGGATGCTCATATAGCGGGCGTTGTGGTGCGCACGGTGCATATTGTAGAGCCACGCGAAGCTATGCGATGCACGGTGCTGCCAATATTGCATCATGTCATCCAGGATCAGGAACAACCCGATCGCCACTAATATATTGATACCCGACAACATCCCACGCCATTCGGGACGCAGCGCGCCGAGCGCATAGTCGACAAATATCAAAATGGCGGGCTGTGTGAAAACCAACAACAAAACGGTGCTGATAACTTCAACAATGCCGTCGTGGCGGGTTTGCTCATTCTTCGAAAAAAGGCGGGTGCGAAACAATTCAAGCAGGCCAAAAGCCAGATAAATGGCCAGAACCACATAGGTTGAAGTCGGCATCTTAGTCGTGCTTTCTTGGAATGATTACGGTCTAGGCCCAGTATCCATGCACGGGCGCAGAAGGCAATAACAACAGCGATGCGGATGACGAACAAAAAGGCATCATGCACGCTAACATAGGTTTTGGACCACCCACAAGGGCACAGATCAATTTGGTTGCCGCAAGAGGGTGATGTTCTTTCTGGCGTGCCTTCTTTCGGGTCGTAAAGTGTCATCGCATATTTGTTAGGCTTTTTCGATGACAGCTTTTCGTGCGATCGTCAAAAAGCGGAATTGCAGGTTGCGACTTAATGGCAGCCATCATTCCCCAATGTTCCGACAGCCTGCATGCTTGTTTTTAAATTGGCGTCGGTTACAAACTACGTGCAGCTTCTGAAGCCATGCTTGGAGATAATGGTTCAAGATGACATCAATTATCGACACCATATCTATAGCATCGATGTTTCAGTACCTCCTTATGGGGGAGCTTGTGATGTTCTCGATCTGCCTCCTCGTGATCCAAATAAAAACGCGCGCAGTGTATATTTTTTTAGTTGCCAATGCCGTGGCAATTTTAGGTAACATATTCATATTAAACGCTTTTGAAGCTAATGATGGCCTTGGCAGCCCGTTAGGCGAGGCATTATTATTATTATCTTCAACGGTCAAATCATTGAGTTTCGCAGACCGAGGCTTCACCCGGAAATCCAACCGGTTTCCGGGTATATTACTAATAATCGGCTTTGTTCAGATCATAGTCCTTTTTGGTTTAGGAGAATCGGTTTTTCGTCAATCTTTGACATCATCTGCGGGTATTTTTCTCTCGCTGTCAGCCATTTTTTACTTGTTAAATAATAAACATTGGATTGGTCTGCCCACGCTCAAATACTGTGTCGCATTATTGGCTTTTTATTCTGTGATTTTTGTTTTCACGTTGGGCCGTTCTTACCCAATCGGCAGCCAAACACGCTTCATACCAATGGATGGTTCTATTCCGTATCACATCATCATTACAGCAGTGCTTTCGTTTTTCTTTCACATGGCTTTTATCGGGCTTCTAATCGGCAGGCAAGCGCGTGAAAACGCGTTCAAATTGCGTAAGTCCGTTCGAGTTCAGGAGACAGTTCAACAATCTAAGGCCAAGGAGAAAGCGAGCGCAGCGCTTGCAGAAGAGCGTTACGATCTTCTGAAATTGCTAACGCATGAGGTACGCCAGCCACTTAATACAGCGCAGGCGGCCTTGGACAAAATCGGTCAGGATTTACGCCGGGAACAGACAGAGCCAGAGTATATTCAACAAACCCTGATAAAGGCCCAGTCAACGGTCAATTCAATTGTGTTGTCCATATCCAACTCAATTTTAGGCGCCACGTTGATAACGCAAGGCCGCCCATCACAACTGCACTCGGTTGATTTATGCGATTTAGCCCAACTGGCTTTGTTCGACTTAAACCTGTCGCAACGCAGCCGAATTCAAAAGATGTTTGAACAGCCGGTAATCTTCGCCGATGTTGACTCAATTATTTTGCGCCTCGCGATCCGCAATCTGCTTGAAAATGCAACCAAATATTCCCCTTCCGGCTCACCTATATTGTTCGAAATCGTAACCGATCAGGAAAAACTGGCATTGGTCATTCGCGTGACAAATCAGATCAACGATCCATCAACGCTGAGCGCCGACATATTTGAGCGGAACAAGCGGGGCGTTGACAGCCTGCACGAAGGGTCTGGCTTGGGTTTATATATCGTTAGAGAAGTCGCTGAATTGCATAAAGGCGAGGCTTCTTATCATTTGGTAAGCGCCCATCAGGTAGCATTCGAACTTAGTATACCAGCCTAATAGCAGCGCGTATCTTGCGGGGCATGCTGTGGTATCCAGATCACCAGCCCGGCCAAAGCCCGCATTGCATGGCTGTCACTTATAATGCTCCCGCCGGTCCCCGAAATCACGCACGCGTTTGCGCCATGCGCGATAGCTGCCGGGTTTCAGCTGCGTGCCCATGATTGCTTTTATCTCGTCGGGTGTAACGCCATGCTGCGCCGAAATCTGTGTGAAACTGATATGGTCGGACAGCGCCATTTCGACGATTTCGCTGAGCGCGGCGGGGGATAAGGATGATGGCATATGGTTTACGCCCGCCAATCGTCGGTATCATGGTCGGGATGTTGATGGTTGCTGGCTTTAATCGCGGGGGCAAATTCCGCCATCGTCTCTTCGGTCGTGCCTTCATCCGGGATTTCGCAGAGATCACCATACCAAGGCATGCGGCCTTCGCTGCCGAATTGCGCGCGGGGCGGAAAAGCGGCCGGATTGTCGAGCGACCCCGTGGTGACGTTCAGATTCTTGCTGGTCGCATAATGATAAAGCAGCGGCGTTCCGCACTTGGCGCAAAATCCGCGCGTGACCGGGGCCGAACTTTTGAAAATCGCTGGCGCGCCGCGTGTCCATTGGAATGCATCGCGCGGGATGCCGATCAGCGCGGCAAAGAAATTGCCAACGGCCTTTTGACACATGCGGCAATGACAAATGTGGGAGCTATCCAGCACGGCATCGGCGCGGTAGCGCAATGCGCCGCATTGGCATCCGCCGGTCACTATTGTCTGTATGCGTTCCATGCCGTCGTCTTCGCGCCATTTCCGGCCTAGCGCAATATCAAATGCCGAACAGATTCTGCCAGCGGGGCTCCGCCTTTGCGACCTTCACCAAAAACGGACAGGTTGGTCGCGCTTTGACGCCCATTGCCTCAATCTGTTCGAACACACCCGTGGCCAGCCGCGCCCCCGCGCCTGTCGCGCGCAAGGCGGATGGCACTTCGGCATGCGGCAATATCATGACATCTCCGTCCCAACGGATGGTGACATAAGCATCGCCCGCGTCCGTCGGCATGTTGAACCGGTTGCGTTCGGGTTCGTAGGTGGTGGTCATGGCTGTGTAAGCCTTATTCCCATTCAATGGTTCCCGGTGGCTTTGATGTATAATCATAAACCACGCGGTTGATGCCTTTGACTTCGTTGATGATGCGCGTCGACACACGGCTGAGGAAGGCGCTTTCGAACGGGTAGATGTCGGCGGTCATGCCGTCGGTCGATGTCACCGCGCGCAAGGCGCAGACATTGTCATAGGTGCGGCCATCGCCCATCACGCCTACGGTACGCACGGGCAAGAGCACGGCAAAGGCCTGCCAGATCGCGTCATATAGGCCCGCGTTACGGATTTCTTCGAGATAGACCGCGTCTGCCTTGCGCAACACGTCGCACCGTTCTTTGGTCACTTCGCCGGGAATGCGGATGGCGAGGCCGGGGCCGGGGAAGGGGTGGCGGCCGACAAATTGGTCATTCAGGCCCAATTCGCGGCCCAAGGCGCGCACTTCATCCTTGAACAGTTCGCGCAAGGGTTCGACCAATTGCATGTTCATCCGCGCGGGCAGGCCGCCGACATTATGGTGGCTTTTGATTGTGACCGATGGCCCGCCGGTGAAGCTGACGCTTTCGATCACGTCGGGGTAGAGCGTGCCTTGGGCCAAGAAATCAGCGCCCCCGATTTTCTTCGCCTCTTCTTCAAACACGTTGATGAATTCGCCGCCGATGAATTTGCGTTTCTTTTCGGGGTCGGTGACGCCCGCAAGGCCAGCCATGAAGCGTTCTTCGGCGTCCACAACGACGAGCGGGATGTTATAATGGTCGCGGAACAAGGTTTCGACCTGTTCGCGTTCATTCATGCGCAGCAGGCCGTGGTCAACAAAGACGCAGGTGAGTTGCGCGCCAATCGCTTCGTGAATGAGGATGGCCGCGACCGAACTGTCGACGCCGCCCGAAAGGCCGCAAATGACGCGGCCCGAACCGACTTGCGCACGGATTTCGGCAACCTTCGTCGCTCGGAATTCCGCCATCGTCCAATCGCCGGCAAGTCCGCAGATTTTGTGCACGAAGTTGGAGATCAATTTCGCGCCATCGGGGGTGTGCACGACTTCGGGGTGGAACTGGATGCCATAATATTGCCGCGCTTCGTCGGCGATGAAAGCATAGGGCGCGCCGTCGCTGGTGGCGACGACTTCAAAGCCGGGGGCAAGGCTGGTGACCTTGTCGCCATGGCTCATCCACACCTGATGCTTGTCGCCGGTCGCCCATAATCCGTCAAACAAAGCGCAGGGTTTTTCGACCTCAATAAAGGCACGGCCAAATTCGCCGCCGTCGCCTTCGCTCACATGGCCGCCCAGCTGCATCATCATGGTTTGTTGGCCATAGCATATGCCAAGGATGGGCAGCCCGCTGTCGAACACACATTGCGGCGCACGCGGCGAATCGGCCTTGGTCGTCGATGCCGGACCGCCCGACAATATGATGCCCTTTGGCTTCATGCGTGCGAATGCGGCTTCGGCGGAATTGAATGGCGCAATTTCCGAATAGACCCCGGCCTCGCGCACGCGGCGCGCAATCAATTGAGTCACTTGTGACCCGAAATCGATGATCAGGATGGAATCGGAAGGGTGGGCGTGTGTTTTGGATTCAGGCATGGCCAGCCGATAGTGATTGCCGCCGCCGCTGTCCAGTTACCCCGGTGACTTTGCCCTTTGCCCTGACGTGTTTCGGTGCGCTATAGCGTCGCGGTGATAAAACCTGACACCAAACGCGCAGATATCATCCAGCGATTGACCGCTTATGTCCTTGCGCAAGGGCTTTCGGCGTCGAGCCTGCGCCCGTTGGCCAAAGCGGCGGGCACCAGCGACCGGATGCTGCTTTATTATTTCAAGGATAAGGCCGAAATCATCACCGCGGTGCTGGAACAGATTTCGGCGCAGTTGGTGGAGATGATCAGCGCGCACACCGCCGCAGAGCCGCTGCCGGTGGATGCGCTGCGCCGCAAATTGGCGGGGATCGTTTTTGAAGACGCGCTGTGGCCCTATATGCGGATCTGGCTTGATGTCGCGGCACGCGCGGCGATGGGCGACCCGTTTTACCGCGCGGTGGGGGAACAGATTGGCCGCGGATTTCTCGAATGGGGCAAGGCGCAGCTGCAGTCGGACAGTGACGCGCAACGCGACATCGATGCCGCGCGGCTTCTGGTCAGCATCGAAGGGATGCTGTTCCTGAAAAGCATTGGCCTTGACGATATAAACGCCAAGGCCGTTTAGCGCGCGCGTGCTGCCCGCTTTGGTCCGAGCAACATGGCGGCAATGTCGCCCTTGGTCCGATAGCTGTGCACGAGCAGATATGCGGCCAAAAACGGTGCGCCAAGGTTAAAGGCCGCAAATCCCAGAACGAGCCCGGACACCGAAAATTCGTGACGCCATGCGACCCAGAATCCCGAAAACATCAGAAAGAATAAAAAGTCGAGATTGAACTGCCCGGGCCACGCCATCTCCGCAATGTCACCGAAAAATATCGGGTACAGCCCCATGCCATGGTTGGCGATGGTGACGCTGGTATAGGCGCCTACGATGGCAATGACGGCAACGAGGAAAAGGCGAAACAAGGTCATGACAAACTCCCCATAAATACTGGGGGTTTGATACCAAAATGTAGCAACTGCTACAATATCTATTTTCCGGTCTGGTAACGCGGTTAAAAATATAACCCCGCGTCATCCTGAACTTGTTTCAGGATAACAGGCCACCGTGATTTGTTATCCTGAAACAAGTTCAGGATGACGATTCTTTCGGTGTCAGGGATGACGATTCTTTCGGTGTCAGGGATGCCGATTCTTTCGGTGTCAGGGATGCCGATTCTTTCGCGCCGCGAACGCCTTAGTCCGTCAGTTCGATCCATGTCGGCGCGTGATCGCTCGCTTTTTCAAGGCCGCGATGGTCCTTGTCCACACCGCATGATGACAGGCGGTCGGCGACAACGGGGCTCAGCAAAAGATGGTCGATGCGAAAGCCATGGTCGCGCTGCCATGCGCCGGCCTGAAAATCCCAGAATGTCCAAATCCCGCCCTGCGGATAATGCGTCGCGAGCGCGTCGGTCCAGCCTTGGCCCAAAAGCGCGCGATAGGCCGCGATGCTTTCGGGTTGGCGCAAGGCATCGTCCAACATCGCGGCGGGCGCCCAGATATCATGCGCGTGCGGAATGACATTATAGTCGCCCGCCAGAACCGCAGGGATTTCCGCCGCCAATAATTCCGCGGCGCGGTCGTACAAGCGTTTCATCCACGCAAGCTTATAGTCGAACTTCGGTCCGGGCAGCGGATTGCCATTGGGCAGATAAATGCTGGCAACGCGTATGCCGAAAACATCCGCCTCCAGATAACGGGCATGTTCGTCTTCGGGATCGCCGGGCAAGGTGCGCTGCGCTTCGACAGGCTGGGTGCCCTTGGCGAGGATGGCAACGCCATTGAACGATTTTTGCCCGTGCCAGATGGCACCATAGCCCGCGCGTTCAAATTCTTCGACGGGAAATCCCTCGTCCTGCGACTTGACCTCTTGCAGGCAGGCAATGTCAGGTTGGGTTTCTTCCAGCCACTCGAGCAGCCGGTGGAGGCGCGCTTTGACGCCGTTGATGTTGTAAGTCGCGATACGCATGCCCGCGACCCTAGCCGCGCATGGCTATTGCATCAAACCGAAAAGCTGGAGCCGCAGCCACAACCGGCCTGCGCTTGCGGATTGGTCACCTTGAAGCTTTTGCCGCCAAGCGATTCGACGAAATCCACCGCAGAGCCGCGCACCAGATCAAGGCTGATGGGGTCGACGACCAAAGACGCACCTTCGCCTTGCGCGGTGATGTCATCCGCCTCAACGCTGTCGGCGAGGCCGAAACGATATTGAAAGCCCGAACAGCCGCCACCTTCAACCGACAACCGAAGCACCGGATCTTTTCCAAGCTTGGTTGCAATCTCGGCCACGCGGCGCGCGGCATTTTCTGTCATGGAAATGACTTCAGTTTCGCTCATATGGGATATGTAGGCCATGCGGCAGTTAAAGAAAAGGGGCGGCGCAGTATCCCGCGCCAGCCCCCAAAAGTACACCCTCTCCCAAAGGTGATGCGTCGGCCTGTCTGCTTACTCGCCTTCAGCAGGACCGCCGATGGCAGTGCTATCAATAGTTTTTGCAGCGAGCAAGATCTTTGCGCTGTTTGCATCAAATTTCACTGGCGACAGGAATGCGGTTGGGTTGATCGCTTCACCGGCAATGCGTACTTCATAGTGCAGGTGGCTTCCGGTCGAGCGGCCGGTTGAGCCCATATAGCCCAGAATGTCGCCCTTGCGGATGCGCTGACCGGGCGAAACATTCATCGCCGACAAATGGCCGTAACGTGTCTGCACTGCGTTGCCGTGGTTAATTTCTACGAATTTGCCGTAACCGCCAACCCATTCAGCGCGGCCGATTGTGCCATCTGCTGTTGCGAAAATGGGCGTACCGATTGCGCCAGGAATATCGATGCCCTGGTGATTGCGGCTGGCGCCACGCATTGGTGCGTTGCGATATCCATAGCCGCTGGAGAATTTCATGGTTTCAACTGGGTTGATTGACGGAACAGCAACTTCAACCTTGGTCGGGGTGCCGTTGATGCGGCCCCAGCTGTCATTCAAC
This sequence comes from Sphingomonadaceae bacterium PASS1, assembly GCA_002255985.1. Taxonomy (GTDB): domain Bacteria; phylum Pseudomonadota; class Alphaproteobacteria; order Sphingomonadales; family Sphingomonadaceae; genus Sphingorhabdus_B. Next base: position 116,866 of record NKIR01000004.1, on the reverse strand, counting down.
GCGCGAAATTCAGGGTCCGGCACGCCAAGGGCGCTCTGGTTAGCCTTCAAATCTTCTGGAGAAATGCGGAAAGTGTCTGATGAGGCGGCGGCTGAGTTGGCGAATGATGGTGTTGCTGCTGTGAAAGCGGCGACCATTACCAGAGCAGATACAGCTTTAAGGATCAGTGATTGGCAATGTGCCAAAGCGCTGGATGCCATATTGTGTATTACCTTATGATGCGACCCGCGCTTTTACGCAGTTCAGAAGTTTGACCAAGACAGAGGATCTGCCCACCCATTACGAAAATGGTGGTGTCCGATGGCTCAAACGAATGCAATATCCCCACAATGTTCGCGGGACAAACCGCCGCTCAAACGCGTTGAGTCGTTGAATGGAGGGTTCAACGAGTCACTAAAATGGCGGTTTCCCAGCAATTTCCAAACTGGCTTGGGTAATATCTGGCGCTGTGAATAACGCGTCTCAAAGCCATTTGTTCCCGCCAAGACCCGCAAAATTTCGTTATTATTGGGGCGATTGAGCATCCGAGCGGTGACCGAATCGGTTGACGTTTCGATTCGTCCGTTTGTGGCACGCTGCCCGGCTCAACTGACCGCAGCCCTGAGGCAGGCTCAGGGCTTCGGTTGTCAAATATGACTCGCGCTGTTTAGCCGAGCGCTTTGGCCGCGGCCAATACCTCAGCGGCGTGGTCCTTGACCTTTACCTTGCGCCACACGTGCGCAACCTTGCCGTCTTTGCCGACCAGATAGGTTGACCGGTCAATGCCCATATAGCTTTTGCCGTACATCGATTTTTCCACCCATGCGCCCATTTGCTCGGTCGCATCGCTGGCTTCGTCCGACAGCAAAGTGACGTTAAGTTCATATTTCGCCGCAAATTTGGCGAGCTTGGCGGGCTTGTCCTTGGACATGCCGTAGACGGGGCAATTGAGTGCGGCGAAATCAGCCGACAATGCGGTGAAATCCTTGGCTTCGTTCGTGCAACCGGGCGTGTCGGCCTTGGGGTAGAAATAGAGCACCAGCGGGCCTTTGAGCGCCGCCAGATTGACCGCATTGCCTGCGCTATCGGCCACAGTGACGTCGGGCAGGGTGTCGTTGATATCGGTCATGTTGGGTTCCTTTTCAAAAATCGCGTGGTCCAAATAGCCGCTGCCATTCGTGCATGACAACCCCGCGATAATCCCTAATCGCGGCCATCAGGCCATCCCAATCGGCAAAGCCAAGGCTGCCTGCAATCAACGCCTGCGCGGCCTTTGGCGGGGCGGCGCAATCGGGCGCGACGAGGCGCACCATGACCAACAGGCGCGCGAACAACGCATAGGCGGTGGCAAAGTCTGCAGACAAATGTCCAGCTGTCACCAGCGCATCAATTGCAGGGCCAAGCTGCGGCACCAACCCGTCATGAGTTTCCAACTGAAGCCGGTGAATGATGAACTCCATGTCGACCAAGCCGCCGGGCAACAGCTTCACATCCAGATCGCCCTTTGGCGGCTTATGCGCGGCCATGTCCTTGCGCATGCTGGCGATATCGGCGCGCAGTTTTTCGGGGTCGCGTTGGCCATGCAAAACATCCGCGACAATAGCATCCACCTGCGCGCGGGCATCGGCGGAACCAAACAGAACGCGTGCCCGCGTCAACGCCATATGCTCCCACGTCCACGCATTTTCGCGCTGATATTGGCCAAAGCTTCTCACCGACGTGCACAACAACCCGCCGGAGCCCGATGGCCGAAGCCGGGTGTCGACATCATATAAAGCGCCCGATGCGGTGGGCACCGACATGGCTGCAATCACGCGTTGCGCCAAGCGGTTGAAATATTGCGTCGCGCCCAAGGAACGTGGCCCATTGGATTCGGCGAGATTGTTGCCGGTGAACAGCAATATCAGATCAAGGTCCGATGCATGCGTCAACGCCTCTCCGCCCAATCGGCCCAATGCCAATATCACCAGCTCGCTGCCGTCAATGCGGCCATGCGCTTTTTCAAATTCGGCCACCGTCGCGGCGGTGAGCGTCTGCAACGCGGCCTCTGCCAAATGGGCGTAGCTGCGCGCGATGTCGCTTGCGTCGCTTCGGCCCTCAATCAACTGCACGCCAAGCGCAAAGCGTTTTTCGCCGACATAATCGCGGGCAATGTCGAGCACGGATTGATAATCGGCATCGCCAATCCGGCGCGCCATCGCGTCGTGCAGCGCGGCCATGTCGCCGGGCAAATGCATCGCGCTCGTGTCAATCAACGCGTCCAGATAACGGCTCTGTCGGCCAAGATCGTCGGCCAGCGTCGGCGCGTAGCTCAAAATGTTGGCGACCAAATGCAACAGCCCGGGCCGCGCCTCCAGCAAGCGGAAGACGTTGATGGCACTGGGTATCGCCTCGATCATATTTTCGAACCGCGCGATGGCACGGTCGGAATCGGGGGCCAGTGCCAATGCTTTCATGATCGCGGGCAAGACGGTTTCAAATGCGTCACGTGCCGATGCGCTTCGGATCGCGCGAATCTTGCCGCTGCGCCACCGGGCCATGCGCTGCATGATTGCGGCGGGGTCGGTATAGCCCAAATCGGTCAATTGTTCTTCAAGCGGCAGGCCTTCGTCGGCCATGCGCGGCCCTTCGCTGCCGCCTGCGTCCACCATCCGGTCGTAAATCGCCGCGACTTGTTCAGTGATCGGGCGGATCGCGTCAATCAACGCGTCCGCGTCCGCCAGCCCATGCAAGCGCGCGACGGCATCGGCGGTTTCGCGGTTCTGCGGTATCTCGTGCGTTTGCCGGTCGCTGTGCATTTGCAGGCGATGTTCAAATGTCCGCAACTGTTCATAGGCCGATGATAACGCCACCGCCTCTTGCGGGCTAATCGGGCCAGCCGCCGCCAGCCGCGTCAGCGCCTCGCGTGTGTCGGGCACGCGCAGCACAGGATCGCGTCCGCCATGGATCAGCTGATGCGCCTGCGCGAAAAATTCACATTCGCGGATCCCGCCATGGCCACGCTTCAGGTCGAACCCAAGGCCCATTTTCTGACCCTTGGCATAATGGTCACGGATTTGCGCGGTCATTGCGGTGATGTTTTTCAACTGCCCGAAATCCAGCGACTTGCGCCAGATGAAGGGCTGGATCGCGTTGAGGAAATAATCCCCCAGCGCGGGGTCGCCTGCGCAGACCCGCGACCGGATGAATGCGGCCTGCTCCCACGCCAGCGCGCTCGATTCATAATAGCCAATGGCCGCTTCGACGGGCAGGGCGATGGGGCTGACCTCAGGTGATGGCCGCAGCCGCATGTCGACGCGAAAGACATATCCGTTGCCATCCAATGCGGACAATAGTTCGATGACGCGGCGGCCATAGCGTACGGCGGCCTCTGCCACATCGTCGCGTTCGCGGTGGGGCAGGGTCTTTGGATCGAACAGGAAAATCGGGTCAATGTCGGACGAATAATTCAGCTCGCGCCCGCCATGTTTGCCCAGCGCAATGACGGCAAAGCCTTGGTTGGGCGCGCCGGGCACGCGTTCTTCGATGGCGGCGGATATGGCTTGGTCGAGCGCATGGTCGGCAAAATCGGAGAGGATGCCTGTGACGCGGCTGAGGTCCCAAACCCTTGCGAGGTCCGCAATCGCGGTGACCAGCGCAACGCCCTGCCGCTGTTGGCGCAAGGCGGTGCCAACATTGTCCGCCGTTCGGGCGAGGGATTGCGCAAGCGCCGCGTCAAATTCGCCCGCCTCTACCATCGCCATCAATTCGGGGTTGCGGTCCATCAGTCCGGCAAGAAACGGACTGTTGGCGTTTGCGCGTGCGATGGCTTCTGCGACGCGCGTCATGGTTTCAACCCTGATCTTTTCCGCGGACATAATCCCTTCGGAAATCGGACGCGAATGCCGTGAACCGTCCTTGCGATATCGCTGCGCGCATTCCGGCCATTAGCATTTGGTAATAATGCAAATTATGCTGCGTCATCAGCATCGCACCCAAAATCTCGCCCGACCGGATCAGGTGATGGACATAAGCGCGGGTCCATGTTGCGCACACCGGGCAGGTGCATTGGTCGTCAATCGGCCCTTGGTCTTCGGCAAATTTCGCATTGCGGATGTTGATGGGGCCGTGATGGGTAAAGGCTTGGCCATTGCGGCCAGAGCGTGTGGGCAGGACGCAATCGAACATGTCGATGCCGCGTTCGACCGCGCCCAGCAAATCGTCGGGCTTACCCACGCCCATCAGATAACGTGGCCGCTCGGCGGGCAATTGGTCGGGCGCATAATCGAGGCAGCCAAACATCGCCTCCTGCCCTTCGCCCACCGCAAGGCCGCCCACGGCATAGCCATCAAAACCAATATCGATCAAAGCATCGGCCGACCGCTTGCGCAATTCTTCGTTCAATGACCCTTGTTGAATGCCAAATAAGGCCGCGCGCGCCGCATGTTCGCCGCCACTGTCAAACCCGTCGCGTGAGCGCTTGGCCCAGCGCATCGATAATTCCATCGACTTGATTGCTTCGTCACGGCTCACGCCATTGGCGGGGCATTCGTCAAACGCCATGACAATGTCGGAGCCCAACAAGCGCTGGATTTCCATTGAGCGTTCGGGCGACAGCATATGTTTCGACCCGTCGAGATGGCTTTGAAACGCCACGCCCTCTTCGGTGATTTTGCGCAAAGCCGACAGGCTCATCACCTGATACCCGCCGCTGTCGGTCAATATCGGGCGGTCCCAGCCCGAAAACTGGTGCAACCCACCCAGCCGCGCGACACGTTCCGCGCCGGGTCGCAGCATCAGATGATAGGTGTTGCCCAGAATGATGTCCGCGCCCGTTGCGCGCACTTCGGCAGGGCGCATCGCCTTTACCGTGGCGGCGGTGCCGACGGGCATGAAGGCAGGCGTGCGAATTTCGCCGCGCATCATCTGAATACTGCCGGTGCGCGCCTTGCCATCAGTGGCGGAAATCGAAAACTGGAATCGCGTGGTCATCGGGCGGCTTTAAAGGCTGATAATTGATTTGTCATTGCTGCCTTCGCCAAACCCATCGTCATCCGAAGCCAAGCACATCGTCATCCAAAGCCAAGCACATCGTCATCCGAAACCAAACCCTTCGTCATCCTGAACTTGTTTCAGGATAACAAACCAATGTTGCCTGTTATCCTGAAACAAGTTCAGGATGACGAGGCGGAGAGGATTTGCAAGTCATTGACATAAATTACCCTTTCAACCGCCGCCACACCGTCCCATATACGCAATATGACTTACACCGATCCCCGCTCATATCTTTATCAATCCGGCCTTCTCGACCCTGACGCAGCGCAGCGCATTACGCGTGACGCGTTGAAGGCGTGCGATGATGGCGAGCTTTATTTGCAATATAGCGCGACCGAGAGCTTTGGTTTTGACGATGGCCGGTTGAAAATGGCGGATTATTCGACGGGTTCGGGCTTTGGCCTGCGCGGTGTGTCGGGTGAGATGACTGGGTTCAGCCACGCCAATGACATGAGCGAGGCCGCGATTCGCCGGGCAGGGGAAACGTTGAAGCTGCTCGATCCCGCGAAGGAACAGCCCGCCCCGCCGCCGCGCCAGAACAACCGGCATTTATATACAGACGGCAATCCGCTTGAACTCGTGCCATTCGCGCAAAAGGTCGCTTTGTGCCAACAAATCGACGCCGCCGCCCGCGCCCGTGACCCACGCGTCGCACAAGTGAGCGTCAGCCTTTCGGGCAGCTGGACTGTGGTCGAAGTCGTCCGTGCCGATGGCTTTGTCGCCACCGATGTGCGGCCTTTGGTGCGTCTGAATGTTTCCATCGTCGCGCAAGATGGCGACCGCCGCGAAACCGGCACTTATGGTTTTGGCGGCCGCTATCTGTACGACAAATTGTTTGAAGATCATGAATGGGAACATGCCATTGATGAAGCGTTGGCGCAGGCGCTGACCAACTTGCGCTCGGTCGCGGCGCCCGCGGGCGAAATGACCGTGTTGCTTGGCCCCGGCTGGCCCGGCGTATTGCTGCATGAAGCCGTCGGCCACGGTCTTGAAGGCGATTTCAACCGCAAGGGCAGCAGTGCTTTTTCCGGCAAGATTGGCCAGCGCGTTGCCGCGCCCGGCGTGACCGTTGTCGACGATGGCACCATGATGAACCGCCGTGGTTCGCTGTCGATTGATGATGAAGGCACGCCGACGCAGGAGAATGTCCTGATCGAAGACGGCATATTGCGCGCTTATATGCAGGACCGCATGAACGCCCGCCTGATGGGTGTTGCCCCCACGGGCAATGGTCGCCGCGAGAGCTATGCCCATGCACCCATGCCGCGCATGACCAACACTTTCATGCGCAGTGGCAATGATGACCCTGCCGAACTGTTGAGCCGCGTCAAAAACGGCATCTTCGCCAAAAGCTTCGGCGGCGGGCAAGTCGACATCGTGTCGGGCAAATTCGTGTTTAGCTGTACCGAGGCCTATTTGGTCAAGGACGGCAAGCTTGGCGATCCGATCAAGGGCGCGACCTTGATTGGCGACGGCCCAACCGCGCTGAACAAGGTCATTGGCCTTGGCAACGACATGGCATTGGATGATGGCATCGGCGTATGCGGCAAAGGCGGCCAAAGTGTTCCGGCGGGCGTCGGGCAACCAACGACCTTGGTCAGCGCGCTCACCGTGGGCGGCACGGCGGGATAGCAACAGAGCCAAATATAGTCAGGCGCTGTTAGGTTGCGCTCACGCCGCTAATCGGTCAGAACTGCGGTATGTCTGATTTTACCGAAACGCTTACTGACAAGCAGATAGAGATGATCGGCAGGCAGCCGGTGTTCTTCGTCGCCACCGCCGCCGCCGACGGCCGTATCAACCTGTCGCCCAAAGGGTATGATTCGTTTCGGGTGTTGTCGCCATCGCGCGTTGCCTATCTGGACCTAGGCGGGTCGGGCAATGAAACCCATGCGCATCTGTCCGCCGACGGGCGCATCACGATCATGTTCTGTGACTTTGACCGGCCAGCGTTGATCTTGCGGATTTATGGCAAGGGCAGGCCGGTTTTGCCGCAGGATGCCGAATGGGAGGCGCTTGCCGCGCATTTCACAATCTTGCCCGGCACGCGTCAGATTTTCCTGATTGATGTCGAAAGTGTTCAGGGCAGCTGCGGCTGGGGCGTGCCGTTTATGACGCTGGAACGTGAACGCGACACGCTCACCAAATATCATGCGCAGTCCGATCCGGCGGCGTGGGTCGCCACGACGAAAAAGCGGACACGCAGCATTGATGGCCTGCCGACACGTGCGACGGATCGGTTTTTCGGCCCCGCGAATTAGGCGGGCGGTATGCGCCACGCACTCAAGGTTGCGACCTATAATATTCGCAAGGCGGTTGGTCTTGACCAGCGGCGCAATCCCGAACGCATATTGGCGGTGCTCAAAGAAATCGACGCGGATATCATCGCGCTTCAGGAGGTAGATCGCCGGTTCGGCGCGCGTGTCAGCGCATTGCCGCTGGCGATGCTGGAGGCCGAAACATCTTGGATGCCCGTGCCCTTGCATTTCCGTCCTGCTGCCATTGGTTGGCACGGTAATGCGATTTTGGTGCGCAAGGGCATGGAAGTGCGCCATTGTCAGCCGATTGATATGCCGACGCTGGAACCACGCGGCGCGGTGATGGCGGAATTGTCGGTTGCCGGACACGCATTGCGCGTCATTGGCGTGCATCTCGATTTATCGGGGCTATGGCGGCGCAAGCAAATCCGCGCATTGCTGGCGGCGATTGACAGCAGCCCGCGCCAAATGCCCACGGTTCTCATGGGTGATTTCAACCAATGGTCGGACAGTGGCGCATTGAATGAACTCGCGTTCCATCATCACCGGTTGGTGCAAACGCCCAAAAGCTTTCACACATCGCGCCCAGTTGCGCGATTGGACCGCATAATAGTCAGCCACGACGTGAAAGTCACCGCTGCCGACAGCCATATTTCACTGCTGTCCAAACAGGCGTCGGACCATCTGCCCTTATGGGCATCGATTCACATTGGTTGAATGCCTAATATTTAGGCAGTGATTATATGCTGATTAAATTTTAGGCAGTATCGAGAGTGGCGGCGCTAACATCGGCTGCCGCTAACGCGCGTAATCGGCCTATTTAGGTGCATTCGCGTTTCTGGCACGACGTTTGCATATTGCATTGCACATCCAATATTGGGGGCGTGCATGAAATATATTATTGCCATTATTAAGCCGCACAAGCTGGACCCGGTGCGCGAAGCGCTCACGGCGCTGGGCGTGTCCGGTATGACCGTGACTGAGGTCAAAGGCTTTGGCCGACAAAAAGGGCAGACCGAAGTTTATCGCGGTGCCGAATATGCAACCAACATGGTGCCCAAGGTGAAAATCGAGGTCGCGTGCGCGTCTGATCAGGCCCCTGCCGTTGTCGAGGCCATTCAGCAGGCCGCCGAAACAGGCGCCATTGGTGACGGAAAGATATTTGAATTCGAACTTGCCGGTGCACTGCGCATCCGCACGGGCGACACCAACGAAACCGCGCTTTGACGCGATAATAGCAAGCTAGGGGAACCAGAAAATGTCCAAGACACTTAAGTTTCTAGGTGCGGCGGGGGCGACATTGTTCGCCGCTTTGCCCGCCTTCGCACAGGAGGCAGCCGTAAAAGCTGCTGACGGCGCGGCAGCGGCGGGTGCCGCTGTGGCAGACGTTGCGGCGGCGGTTGCCGTCGCCGACGGCCCGATAAAGGCGCCAAGCGTTGAACAGATGGCCGGTATGGTCGACAAGGGCGACACGACGTGGATGCTGATCAGCTCGGCATTGGTATTGCTGATGTCGATTCCGGCGCTTGCGCTGTTTTATGGCGGCCTTGTCCGCACCAAGAATATGCTCAGCCTGCTGATGCAGGTGTTCATGATCGTGTCGGTCGCGGCGCTTGTCTGGGTCACTTATGGCTACAGCATGGCCTTCACCAGCGGCAATGCCTACATCGGTGGCTTTTCAAAGATATTCCTTCAGGGCGTCAATGCCACAACCTATGCGGCAACGTTCAGCAACAATGTCTACATCCCCGAATATGCGTTTGTCGTGTTCCAGATGACCTTTGCCTGCATCACGCCGGCGTTGATCGTCGGCGCATTTGCGGAGCGTATCAAGTTCACACCATTGATGATCTTCACGGTATTGTGGCTGACGTTCGCTTATTTCCCGATCGCACATATGGTGTGGTACTGGGCTGGACCAGACTTCCTGGTTGATGCACCCAAGGACATGGGTCTGCTGTGGGGCTGGGGCGCACTTGATTTCGCGGGCGGCACTGTCGTCCACATCAATGCCGGTATTGCTGGTCTTGTCGGCTGCCTTATCATTGGCAAGCGCGTCGGCCATGGCAAAGAAGCAACCCCGCCACACTCGATGACCATGACCATGATTGGTGCGTCGCTTCTGTGGGTGGGCTGGTTTGGATTTAACGCTGGCTCCAACCTCGAAGCCAACGGCCTTGCTGCACTTGCCTTCATCAACACCTTTGTCGCCACGGCTGCCGCTGCGGTTGCATGGTGCCTGATTGAACAGTTCCACCATGGCAAGCCATCGTTGTTGGGTGCGGTTACCGGCGCGGTTGCGGGTCTGGTCGCGATTACGCCAGCCAGTGGGTTTGCAGCGCCAATGACCTCAATCCTCCTCGGCTTTGCGGCATCGGGTCTGTGCTATGTCTTCGTGGCCTATGTGAAGAACAAGCTTGGCTATGACGATACGCTCGACGTCTTCGGTGTCCATGGCATCGGCGGTATTGTTGGCGCGATCGCCACCGGCGTGGTCGCTGACCCCGCATTGGGCGGTCAGGGCTGGATCGACTACACGGTCTTCCCCGCGATCCCCGGCGAATATGACATGGCTGGTCAGGTGATGACTCAGGTCTGGGCCGTGGGCACAACAGTCTTGTGGACGGCGGTTGTCTCAGCTGTGCTGTTCTACGGACTGAAATTCACCATGGGCCTGCGTCCCGCAGAAGATGCAGAACGCGAAGGCCTTGATATCACCGAACATGGTGAGCGTGCTTATAATTATTAATCGGGTGTGCGGTTTCGTCCGCACGACCAACCTACAAGTTTCAGCTTGGCGGCGGGGCGTTCTCTCCTCTCCTTTTACGCCCCGCCTCCTCCCGATGTTCCTCCCGCGAACATCCAACTCATGGCCCGGACCCGAGATGGTCCGGGCCTTTTTTGTGCGCGGGATTCAGGCAGCGGTCTAGAACGCTGTTCGGGATGACGGGAACGCTGGCGGGGAAACCTGTTGGCACGGCCGGCGCGATAGGGTGCGTGCTTCAGCCTGAAAAAAGGGCCTGTTGCATCAAGCTCTGAACAGCGCAAACATGGTTGGGTGTGGCGGGAAACCGTCCTGTCCGTGCGGATAGCCTTTGGGGGTTTACGAACCTTACCCCCGATGGACAGCATGCCAGCCAGCAAAGGCGGCCCGGGGGCAATAGCCTGATGGAACAAGCGGGCCTTAATCAACCAACACCATCAGCCGGAAGTACGCACCAGCGCTTCCGCGCCGGCCGTCCCCCTTTTGCACGCAGCATGGCCGCGTTCACTTTTTGTAGGAAATAATCTTGCCGATGTTGGAAATCATTTAGACGACTTTGGATTCGGCCCCAAGGGTCAAGGGATCGGCGAGCATACCGACATTGGCGGTCGTGCGTGCAATGCTCGGCGCACCGGTCGATGATTTGTGCCGGAATTTGCCGTCAATCTGCCCGCCCGGGGCAATCGTCAGATTGCTGTAAACGACATCGCCCACGATACGCGCGGTGGATTCGATCACCAGATCATTGGCCTCGATTGAACCTTCGACATGGCCGGACAGCTTCGCCGATTCGGCAATGACCTTGCCTGCGATAATGCTGCCTTCGCCTTGCACCAAATTGCCGCATGTCACGTCGCCCTGCACCTTGCCATCGACGTGCAGATCCACGCGGGCGGTGAGGTTGCCGACGATTTCGACATCGGAAGCTATGATGGAAAATGTATGACCCGAACTATTACGCACGTTGTTATTCCTTTGCGGCGTTGCCGGCGCGGTTTCCGGCGACTGTTTGGACTTTGAGAACATCAGGGTTGGCCTCCACAAACTTTTTCGGGTTGATCGCCTGACCATTCAGACGCACCTCGAAATGCAAATGGCTGCCCGTTGATCGTCCCGTGCTTCCCATCCGTCCGATTTGCAAGCCACGTTGAACCATTTGGCCTCGCGTGACATGCACTCCGGAAAGATGCGCATAACGCGTTAATAGCCCGTTGGCATGTGTAATTTCAACTGTCTTCCCATATCCGCCATGGAAGCCCGCAAATGTCACACGGCCTTCGGCTGCGGCAAGGATTGGCGTGCCCACCGGGCCTTTGAAATCCAAACCGGCATGCATCGCGCCCCCACCGGTGAAGGGATCGCTACGGAAACCAAAGCCGCTCGACATCATCATGATGGCGGCGGGCATGGATGTCGGGATCGCGGCCAGCGCGCGCTCCATGGCATCCATCCGGCTAAGCGATGCGGCCAGTTTCAAAAAGCGCGGGTCGCGGACATCTTTTTTAGCGCTACCGAAAAAGGGTTCAAACACACCGCCCTGTGCGTTCCGCGCCCGCCGCGCGAGCACATCGGGGTTAAGCCCGAACTGGCGGATGGCGGCTTCTGCCTTTGACGTTCGGACCAAGGCAACCTTGGTCATTTTTTCGGCGAACAGGATTTGGCGGACTTCAATTCGCGCAAGGCCAGCGGCCTCTGGCACCACGGCACTGATGGTTTTTACGGTCTGGTCTCCATCGTTCGGCTTGGCAGTTGCAGGCGTTTGGGCATTAGCTTCCGGAACGTCGCCCAAATATTGATCGCTCAAGCTTTCCAGCATTTTCTGCCGCCGCTCGAGATCTTTGGCCACTTCATCAATGGAACCACGATAATTGGCGACGCGTTCTTCGGCCGATTCGACCTTCGCCTCTTGCTGGCTCAGCGCCATGCGTTGCGCCGAAACGCTCACTTGATCGATGGCCATGCCAAGCGTCACGACAAGCCAAAGGCCGACGACGGACGCAACGGTGCCCGCAACGCGGCGTTGCAATCGTGCACTCAGTTTCAAGAACCGGACTTGGCCATTGGCCCGCATGAAAAATTCGCGGTCAACAAACCATCCAGCAATCCGGTTTTTCCACCCGGACATTCTGGTCTTTAACGACACGTCCCACCCCGTCTTTATTTGTTGAGCGCGGGTAGCAGAGCAATATGACAGGCGCGAATCGCGGACGCCGGACTCGTGACGAGTCGAAAGAGTCACACGGTGAGCTGTGGAAAACGTTATCCAAATGTCATTAATCGTCAAAGATGTATGTGCCTGCGGCCCGGTTTGGCTGCATAAAATACCGTGAAATCAGCGCTTTTCTGGCGATTCGCTATATGGGTACACCTGATGCTTCAGAAATGAACCGCACCTTTCCCTTTTGCGGGCACTTCTCTACGGGTTGAACATATGACCGATTATCAGCCCCTGATGGCATCGATTGCCACCAAAGCGCGCGCTGCATCGCGGCTATTGGCGGCGGTGGATGACGCGGCCAAGGCGATCGCCTTAACATATGCTGCCCAGGCTCTGCGCGACCAATCCGTCGATATCCTCGCGGCAAATGCCATCGACCTGATGGCAGGGACCAAGGCTGGCCTGTCACCCGCCATGCTGGATCGCCTGAAACTGGACGACGCGCGCATAACGGCCATGGCTGCGGCGGTGGAACAGGTTGCTTTGCTGGCGGACCCGGTCGGCCAAATCATCGACAGCAGCACGCAGCCCAATGGTTTGCATATGGCGCGCATCCGCGTGCCTATCGGCGTGCTTGGCATCATTTACGAAAGCCGGCCCAATGTAACGGCGGATGCTGCGGCCTTGGGGCTGCGTTCGGGTAACGCCGTCATCCTGCGCGGCGGTAGTGAGGCGGTGCACAGCAACCGCGCGATATATGCTGCGATGCTGGCTGGCATCACACAGGCCGGATTACCCGCCGACGCCGTTCAGCTTGTGCCCACACAAGACCGCGAGATGGTCGGCCTGATGCTGCGTGCACAGGGTGCGATTGACATGATCATTCCGCGTGGTGGCAAATCGCTGGTCGCGCGGGTGCAGGATGAAGCCCGCGTTCCCGTGCTCGCGCATCTCGACGGCATCAACCACAGCTATGTCCATAAGGACGCTGATCCGGCGATGGCGCAGGCGATTGTCGTCAATGCGAAGATGCGGCGCACGGGCGTTTGCGGCTCGACTGAAACCGTCCTGATTGATCAGGATTATCCGGCCGCTGCCGAATTGATTGGCGCGCTGATTGATGCCGGATGCGAAGTGCGCGCGGATGATGTGCTGATGGAACTGGATGCCCGCACCGTGTCTGCCGACGCGGATGATTGGGACACCGAATATCTCGATTCCGTCATTTCGGCCTGCGTCGTATCGGGATTGGACGAAGCGATGGATCATATCGCCCGCCACGGATCACACCATACCGATGCCATAATCACCAACAATGCCGATGCCGCAGCGCGCTTTTTGGCGGAGGTCGACAGCGCGATTGTGATGCACAACAGTTCCACCCAATTTGCCGATGGCGGCGAATTCGGCTTGGGCGCGGAAATTGGCATTGCGACGGGCCGACTGCACGCCCGCGGCCCGGTCGCGCTTGAAGGACTGACGACCTATAAATGGGTTGTGCGCGGAAACGGGCAAATCCGACCTTGAAAACCATTGGCCTTATGGGGGGATCGTTCAACCCGGCGCATGGAGGCCACCGGGCGATTAGCCTGTTCGCGATGGATTCGCTTTGCCTCGACGAATTTTGGTGGCTGGTGTCGCCGGGCAATCCATTGAAACCCAAAAAAGGCATGGCGCCGCTGCCCGCGCGATTGGCATCGGCGAAGGACCAGACGCGGCGCACACCGATTAAGGCAACTGCCATTGAGCGCGACCTTGGCACCGTGTACACCGCAGAAACCCTGAAAAAGCTGGTCGCGCAATATCCCAAAATCCGCTTTGTCTGGATCATGGGCTCGGACAATTTGTTGCAATTTCACCACTGGAAACGGTGGCGCGACATTGCGCGATTGATGCCGATTGCAGTTATCGCCAGACCCGGCTATGATGCTGGTGCTGTTGCGGGTCCCGCAATGGCCTGGTTCAGACGGTTTGTCCGGCGTCCGCAACAGCTTCATCACTGGACAAAATGGAGTACGCCAGCGCTTGTCTTTTTGCGCTTTCGTCCAGATCCGCGTTCAGCAACCGCAATTCGGCGTGCTGACCCATATTGGTTTCACCGATATAAGGAACATGGAACGCGTGACGGCGTTACCCGAAATATTGTGCTTTAAGGAGCAATCTTGATCGATACCGCATCCGTTCCAACTGCCGGCAATCTGGCCGCCAAGTCCAAGGAACCCACTTTGACCCCGGACGCCCTCCACGCGCTTATCCTGCAATCGCTCGACGATGATCAGGCGCAGGAAGTGGTGACCATCCCGCTTGAAGGCAAAAGCAACATCGCCGACCATATGGTCGTCGCATCTGGCCGTTCATCGCGGCAGGTGGCGTCGATGGCGCAAAAGCTTGCCGAGCGTATCAAGAAAGCCGGACGTCATGCCCGCATCGAAGGTTTGCCATCGGCAGACTGGGTGTTGATCGATGCCGAAGATGTCATCGTGCATCTGTTCCGTCCCGAAGTCCGCAGCTTCTACAATCTGGAACGCATGTGGGCATTTGGCGACGCACCCGAAGCCCCGGCCCAATAAGCCCGAACGTCCGCGCGGATGGCGATGCGCCTGCACATCATCGCGCGCGGCAAAATCGGCCGCTCTGCAGAAGCGGAGCTGGTCGACCGATATCTGAAACGGATCAGCTGGCCGACGCGGCACAGCGAAATGCCTGATAAGGGCGGCGATCTGCCCCATTCGGACAGCCCCTGCAAAACCATCATTTTGGATGAAAAAGGCGAACAGCTTGGTTCGGTCGAACTCGCCCGCTTGCTGGAACGCTGGCGCGACGATGGCGTGCGCGAAGTGCGCTTTCTGATTGGAGCTGCCGACGGCTTTGACGACGAAGCCCGCGCCGGCGCGGACAGACTGATCGCCTTTGGCAAAGCGACATGGCCGCATTTGATGGCCCGTGCGATGCTGGCCGAACAATTGTTCCGTGCAACATCGATCATTGCCAACCACCCCTATCATCGTGAAGGATAGGTCCATGCGGTTCTGGTCCATATTTTTGCTCTTGGCTCTCACGCCCTTTGCCATTGCGAGCAGCCTGATGGCGCAAAGCGTGGGAAGCAGCAGCGCGCCGCAAGAGACCTTGCCCGATGCAAAGGAAAAAGCGTTACTGGCAGAACGGCGCAGCGAATTGTTGCGGCAGGAAGCAAGCAACACCGAAGGCGCGGCGGACCGGCTGGTCGCGCAAAGAGCTGTGCTGTCTGCTGAAATCGACGCCGCCGAAGCGCAGATTGAAGCGGCGAATGCGCGCATTTCAATCATTAGCCGCCGCCAACAACTTCAGCGCGCGCAGCTTGGCGTTGAGAGCGAGCCGGTGCTGCGCCTGAACGCCGCGCTTCAGCAAATGACGGGCCGCCCGGCGGTGCTGATGATGATGCAGCCCGGGCAGCGCGAAGATTATGTGCATTTGCGCGCGGTCATGGCGACCGTGCAGCCAGAGATTATCCGCCGTACCAGCGCCTTGCGCCAGCAAATTGCGGTGCAAAGCGAATTGCGGGCGCAGGAATTGCGCGCGCTGAAATCGCTGGGTGACGCGCGCAGCCGACTAAGAAGCGCGCAGACAGACTTGGCCACTCTGCAAGGTGATGCAGGCGGCAATGCCGGCGAGCTGTCCGCCAACGCGGCCATCGCATTCGAACAAGCCATCGCGCAGGGCGAGCGGTCACGCGATATTGTCGGGCGCATGGATATCCAGCGGCTGAGCGCCGAAAAAGCATCTGAACTTGCGGCGCTGGACGGGCCGATGCTACGCCCCGGGCGCGCGACTAAGGCTGCGGCTGCGGGGACCGCATATATCCTCCCCGCGCGCGGCAAGCTGTTGTCCGGTTTCCATGAACTCAACGCCACCGGCTATCGTGAGCGCGGCGTCCGGATTGCGCTGGCCAATGATCTGCGCGTGGTGGCGCCAGCGGCGGGAACTGTCTCCTTTGCGGGCCGTTATCGCAGCTATGGGCGGATTGTCATTATTGAACACGGCAGTGGCTGGAATAGTCTGATTACAAATCTTGGTAGCACGCAGGTTAAAAAGGGGCAGGCGGTCGCGCAAGGTGCTGTGCTGGGCTCGGCCAAATCAGATGCGCCGGAAATCGGCATTGAGCTGCGCAAAAATGGCCGTGTGATGGATATTGCCACGATATTGGGATGAATTAGGGTCAGGACCTATTAAATGCACCTTCGCCGTTTGAGGCCATATTGTTCAGTGCAAGGCGGTAAGCGCCGGACTTAGTGTTTCTAAGTCCAAGCTTGCCAACGCAGCAATGGACAATATGGGTCAAATCCGAAGGACGCCAAAATGGCTTTGATCTCAAAGCAAAATACCCTTGCAGGCAGAATAACTGGCTGCTGCGGACATTTTACTTCGATATCTTTGCCATTTTGACGCCGCGATGGTACATTTAAAAGGTCCTGACCCTATGTGCGTTCTTGTCGATGTCGGCATGGTGTTCGTGGTAAACATGCTTTCACCCTGGGTTAAGGCGGGATATAGCATCGACGAAATGATGAAATGGATTGGTCTATGAAGAACCGTTTGCTGCCCGCGACTCTCGCCATTGTTTTGGCGCTGTTGATCCCTGCGACTGTGCTGGTCGCGCAAAGCGTTCAGCAGCAGCAAGCGCAAGCCGACCGTTTCAAAGAGCTTGAGGAATTCCTTGCGGTCTATCGCAAGGTCAAATCAAGCTATGTCGACAAGGTCGATGACAAGCAATTGATGGAAGGCGCCATTCAGGGGATGCTGGCCAGCCTCGACCCGCACAGTGGTTTCCTCGACAAAACAGACTTCAGCTCGCTGCAAACGCAGATTGATGGCGAATATGGCGGACTTGGCCTTTCGGTTACGCTTGAGGATGAAGCGGTGAAGGTCATCGCGCCCACCAAAGACACGCCCGCTGACAAGGCCGGTATCAAGTCGGGCGACTTTATTACGCATTTGGACGGCAAGTTGATCCTTGGCGGAACGCTCGACGAAGCTGTCGAAGCGATGCGCGGTGCGCCGGGCACATCGATCAAGCTCACCATATTCCGTCCGGGCCGCGATGCGCCGTTCGACGTGACGGTAACGCGCGCGGTGATCGATTTGAAACCTGTGCGATGGGAAGTGAAAGACCGCATTGGCGTCATTTCCATTACCGGTTTCTCCGAAGAAACGGGCGCGGATGTTGTCGCTGCTGTGTCCGGCATCAAGAAATCGCTGGGCGGAAATCCGCTGGGTTACATCGTCGACCTGCGGTCCAATCCTGGTGGCATATTGGACGAAGCCGTTTCCGTTTCTGATGCTTTCCTTTCGAGTGGCGAGATTGTTTCCGAACGCGGCCGTGACAAGCGTGACATCCAACGCTGGTGGGCCGAACGCGCCGTTCCGGGCGATGTCACCGGCGGCGCGCCGATCATTGTTCTGGTCGATGCGGGTTCGGCTTCGGCATCCGAAATTGTGGCTGGCGCATTGCAAGACCACCATCGCGGATTGGTCATGGGTGAACGCAGTTTCGGCAAGGGATCGGTTCAAAATGTCCTGCCGTTGACGCGGGACACCGGCCTGCGCCTCACTGTTGCGCGCTACCATTTACCATCGGGCCGTTCGGTGCAAGAAGGCGGCATAAAGCCGGATATCCGCGTACCGCAATTGTCCGATCCCGATTATAAAAAGCGCGTGTCCGTGCGGGAATCCGATTTGCGTCGTCATTTGGTCAATGAACTGAAAGACGACAGCAAAGACCTTGAAGAGGACAACATCGACGATCCGCGTTTTGCCATGACGGCCGAACAGTTGAAGGCAAAGGGCATCGACGATTTCCAACTATATTACGCGATGGAAACCTTGCAGCGGCTTGGATCCAAAACGATGAAGCTTGCCGCAAGGCCCGTTAAGGGCAGGGCGCAGAATTGAGTGAGGGCGGTTGATCTTACCCAACTCCGTCATGCTGAACTTGTTTCAGCATCTTACTTTCTTGTCGGTGCTGAAGTAATATCCTGCAACAAATTCAGGATGACAATGATGCGGAGTGAAGTGCGTACATGACGTCGAAATTTGACAAGGCCCATTGGCTCGCATTCCTGTTACCGGCGGCGTTGCTCGCGGGGGCATATGGTTCGCAATATATTGGCGGGCTGTTCCCGTGCGAAATGTGCTGGTGGCAGCGTTATCCGCATTTCGCCGCGGTCGCGATTGCGGTCATTGCCTTTGGCGTTGGCAACCTTGCATTTCGCAAAACATTGGTTGCGCTCGCGGCACTGGCCATCGCGACCAGCGGCGGCATTGCGGGCTTTCATGCTGGCGTCGAATATGGCTGGTGGGAAGGGTTGACCGCCTGCACCGCGACGATTTCGGGCAGCGGCGATGATTTGCTCAAGTCGATCATGAACGCACCATTGGTCCGCTGTGACGTTGCACCATGGTCTTTGTTCGACATTTCGCTCGCCGGCTATAATTTCCTCTTGTCGTTGGGCGGTGCAGTGGCCATCTTGGTTATGACATGGCGCAACAAGAAACCCTGAAAACCACACCGCAGCGTAAAGCGGCAATCGACCGGATGATTCGCGTGAATCAAGCGGGCGAATTTGGCGCGAAACGCATTTACGCAGGCCAGCTTGCCGTCATGGGCGACCGGACGCCTGCCGCGCGCAGCATTGCGCATATGGCGGAGCAAGAGGAACGCCATTTGAGCGCCTTTGACAAGATGATGGCCGAACGCGGCGTGCGTCCAACCGCTTTGTACCCGATTTGGAACGCCGCCGGTTTTGCCCTCGGTGCGGTGTCGGCCGCAATCAGCCCGGAGGCGGCGATGGCCTGCACCGTGGCTATCGAAACCGAAATTGACCGCCATTATGGCGAACAGCTTGAAGAAATCGGTGACAGCGATCCCGAATTGTCGGCGATGATTGCCGATTTTCAGGCGGACGAGTTGGAACATAAAGCCACTGCGCTGGCCGAAGGCGCAGAGCGCGCACTAGCCTATCCGGTCATGAGCGCGCTTGTCCGCTTGGGCTGCCGTACCGCGATTGCGGTGTCGAAACATATTTGAGCTTCATCGCGCATTCAGCCTGCGACGTTCAAGCCAGAGCATAGATTTTTGGAGAATATCCCGTGAACGCAATGGCCAATATTTCCGTCGCCGCTTTGGCTCTCATGCTTTCGGCGCAAGCGCCGGCACAAAATGCCCCTGCCACGCAGCCGGGTGACGAGAAGATCAACCAGTTGATTATCTATGGCGACGACAAATGCCCCGAAAGCCAAGGTGATGAAATCGTCGTCTGCGCGCGGATGGGGGAGGCGGACCGTTACCGCATTCCGTCGTCCTTGCGTGGCGACCCCAATGACTCGCGCAATCAGGCGATGTCCGAACGGATTAAATCCTACGAATATGTGGGTGCCAGCGGCACGATGAGCTGCTCGGCATCGGGTGCAGGCGGCTTTACCGGATGTGGCTTGCGCGAAATTGACCGCGCATATGCCGAAAAAGCGCAAGACCCCGGCCTTGTTTTTGGTCGCCTGATAGCCGCCGAACGCATCAAGCGCATGGCGGGCATCGATGCAGAGGCTGCCGAAGTCGAAGCACGCGTGACCGAATTCGAAAAGGGCCGCGCCGAACGTGAGGCGAAGTTGCAGGCGGAGCTGGATGCCAAGGAAACGGCATCTGCCGAAGCAGAGCCACTCCCTGAACCCAAATAAACGGGCTTAGCCCTTCGCTTTTTCCGCGGCGACCCAATCCTTAATTTGCTGCTCCAACACATCGAGCGGGACTGAGCCTTGACCCAACACGGCGTCATGGAACGCCGCAAGGTTGAATTTCGGTCCAAGCTCTTTGGTGGCCATGGTCCGCAATTCACGGATCTTCAGCTCGCCCAATTTATACGCCAGCGCTTGGCCGGGCCAGCTGATGTAGCGGTTGACCTCGGCTTCGATATTGGCGGCCGACAATGCGCTGTTGTCGGTCATGAAGTCGATGGCCTGCGGCTTGCTCCAACCCTTGGCATGAATGCCGGTATCGACGACCAAGCGGCATGCGCGCCACATTTCATAGGACAGCCGTCCCATGTCTTTGGCCGGCGTATCATATAGGCCCATTTCGATGCCCAACCGTTCGGAGTAGAGGCCCCAGCCTTCGGTAAAGGCGGTGAAGGACGCGCCATATTTGCGGAAGTCGGACAAAGGCAGTTCTTGCTGCAACGCGATATGGTTGTGATGCCCAGGGACCGCTTCATGCACGGACAAGGCCGGAATTTCCCAGAACGGGCGTTGGTTCAGTTTCGACGTGTTGACGAAATAGGTTCCGGAGATGCCGATTTCGGGCGAACCCTGATTATAATAAGCTGTCGTGGTGCCCTCGGCCGTTTCTGCCGGAATTTCCTTTATGCCATATGGCAGGCGGGGCAGGCGGCCGAACAGGCTGGGTATTTTGCCATCAATGATCTTGGTTACCCGCGCGACCTTTTCCATCAGCTCTTCGGGCGTCTTGGCGTAATATTGCGGATCGGTCCGCAAATGTTGGATAAACGCTTCGCGGCTTGGGTATCCCGCCTTTGTTGCGACCTCTACCATCTCGGCGCGAATGCGCGCCACTTCTTTCAGGCCAATTTGGTGGATTTGCTCTGCGGTCAAGGACGTTGTGGTTTCTTCACGAACTCGGAACGCATAATATTTGTCACCGCCCGGTTGCGCAGAGACGCCGGGTGCCGTGGCGCACGCTGGCTTGTAGCTTGCGGTATACCACGCGAGCTGTTTGTTCAGCGCGGGGTGAATGACAGTGCGGATCGTGTTTTCCGCTGCCTTGGCCAAGCTTGCAAAGTCCGCTTCGGAAATGCCCGCGGGCCGCTTTGACGCATAAGGTTCGTAGAAACGCGACTTATTCACGTCGGTCGTAATTAGCCCGCTGATCGTTCCTTCAAAGCCCTTCAGCGTGACGCAGGGCTGGGTATATTTGCCCTTGATCGCGACATTGGCCACCGCGATATTTTCGTCATTCACGCGCGCATATTGCGCGAGCCGCGCATTGTAGCTTTCATAATCCGCCTTTGTGCGGAACGGCAGATTTTGCGCCATGCCCGCAAGTTGCTGATGCCAGCTGGAATAAGTCGTGAAATTGATCGCGCGTTGCCCGAAACTGTTGCCCTCGATGGTTGAGTTGAGCGCGCGGCGTAATATGCCTGCCTCCACCTTTGATGGGGCATTCAGCGAATCCGAAGGGATGGCATTTAGCCGGGCGAGAAACTTCGCGGCATCTGCGGCGCGGCGGTCCTGTGCCGCCAAAGTGTGATCGCCAAGTTCCGATGCATAATCGTTCACGTCCAGCGCGCTGGCATAGACCGGCTGTTCCTTCAACGAAGCCGCCCATACATCATTCACCAGCGTGACAAGGTCGCCATTGGCGTCGGCATGTGCCGGAACGGCAAGGGCCAAAATCGAACCAGCGAGTAACAATGTGCGCATTGGGCTTCTCCTCGAAATAACAGTGTGCGGACTAAAGCAGGGGCGAATGCAATTGACCAGACCCTTCCGCAAGTCCTCTGCGCCCTTGGCCAGTGGCTGTTTGGTCAGCGGTAATTGTCGACGATTGCGAACATCGCGGTGATTTGATCACGCTCGCTTTGGTTGAGCTCGGGCCGCCAGATATCGAATATCAGCACCAGCCGGTCATAGGCGCTGTTGTTCCACGCCTCATGCTCGACACTGTCATCAAAGGCGATGACTTTGCCTTCCTGCCATTCAATCGTCGAGCCACCAACGCGAAAGCCGCAATCGGGCGGAACAACCAAAGGCAGGTGGCAGATAAAGCGGCTGTTTAACATGCCGCTATGCGGCGGGATTTTCGCGCCGGGCCGCAAAAGCGAGAGCATGACCGACGGCGCGCGCGGGCCAATGTGACATAGCGGCACATGGTCCATCACGGCGCGATAGATTTTGGGGCAACGTGCGATATGTTCGTCCACCGCAGCGCCATTCTGCCACAAATGCAATGTGCTCCAGTCCGCATTTTCCAACAAGCCATGATGGTCCTGCTGCGGCCGGGCGTTGGCCATTTTCATATAAGGCTGGAAACCGTCATGCTGCGCCAGCAAGGCAAGCGCCTCGCGCTGCATGTCGGGGAACAAAGCCTCCAGCTTTGCCACCCAGTCCCACGCTTTGGTGTCGGCAAATTCGACATGCGTCATATCGGGATAATAATGCGCCATCGGTTTCTGCGGAAACTGCCGATATTCCGCTGGTCGCTGCGCATCGCCAAACATCATATCGAGCGATTGGCGAAAACGCGGATGCTGTTGTTCACGGGTAAAGCCTGCGGCGCGCATTTCATCGAGCAGTGTTTGACGGAACAGATCCGCGAGCCAAGTGACCGCGACGTGCGCGCGCGCAATTTCGGTGGCAACTGCGGGGTCGGACGATGGCCGGGCGGCCGCCGTGCGAATGGCGGCGCTGTAATAGGCATTGGCGGCGCGGCGGTCACCGGCCTCACGCCGTCGGTCGGCTTTGGCAATCAGGGCGATGCTGTCAAAACGGTCCGCCGTCAGCCGCGCATCTGCCTCCGCCTCGGACGGGAAACCGGCTGGTGTCTTGGGTTCTGCGGACGACATTGTGAAGCATTACGCCATTGCAAGGCGCTTTGGCAATGTCAGGCGCTAGCGATCACGCGCGCGGCGGGCATCTTGCCGAACCGCGCGCATCCATCTGTTCAAATCGCCGAAACGCTGGGTCTATTCAGCGGCTTCCAGCACCTCATGGTCGGAAAGCGGCTGGCTCAAGCGGGTCAGCATTTCCTTCGGGCATATTTGCCAGAATTCACCGCGCCTGCGATCCCAATCTTCCAGCAATGATTTCGACCATGCGCTGTCGGTGGCTTGGGCATGCGCGGTGATCAGCGACTTCAGCTGGTCTTCCCAATAAGCGCTGTCGAGCCGTTGCCAGACAATGCTGTCCGGATTGGCCATCTTTGCAAAATCACCTTCGGTGTCGAGTACAAATGCCATGCCGCCGGTCATGCCTGCACCAAAGTTGCTGCCAACCTTGCCCAGGATGACCGCCATGCCGCCAGTCATATATTCCAGACCGTTTGATCCGCAGCCTTCGACCACGACATGCGCGCCGGAGTTGCGGACGGCAAAGCGCTCGCCGGCCTGTCCTGCCGCCAACAGCCGTCCCGACGTTGCGCCATAGAGCACAGTGTTGCCGATGATGCTGTTCTGCTGACTGGTCAGCGGGCTGCTGACCGTTGGCCGCACGATGATGGTGCCGCCCGAAAGCCCCTTGCCGACATAGTCATTGGCGTCGCCAAACACTTCCAAGGTAATCCCCTGGCACAGGAATGCGCCAAGCGATTGTCCCGCCGAACCACGCAAGCGCACATGGACATGTCCTTCGGAAAGGCCCTTCATCCCGTACAGGCGCGTGATTTCGGAACTGAACCGCGTGCCAACCGCGCGGTGGGTGTTGCGGACATTATATGTCAGCTGCATTTTCTCGCGCCGTTCGAACACCGGCTTTGCATCATGGATCATCTGCGCATCAAGGCTGTCAGGCACTTCATTGCGGAATGTCGGGATGCTGAATCGGCGCGCGCTGTCCGGCGCGTCGACCTTGGCAAGGATGGGGTTGAGATCGAGATCGTCCAAATGCTCCGCACCGCGGCTTACTTGGCGTAGCAGCTCGGTGCGGCCAATGACTTCATCAAGGCTGCGATAGCCAAGCTTGGCCAGAATCTCTCGCACTTCCTCGGCAATGAAGGTCATCAGGTTGATGACCTTTTCCGGGGTGCCCGTGAATTTCTTGCGCAAGGCTTCGTCCTGAACACAGACGCCAACGGGGCAGGTGTTGGAATGGCACTGGCGCACCATGATGCAACCCATAGCGACAAGGCTGAGCGTGCCAATGCCAAATTCTTCCGCGCCCAAGATCGCAGCAATCACAATGTCGCGTCCGGTTTTCAGACCGCCATCGGTGCGCAGCTTGATACGATGCCGCAGTCCGTTGAGCGTCAGCACCTGATTGGCTTCGGACAGCCCCATTTCCCATGGTGTCCCTGCATATTTGATGCTGGTTTGCGGGCTGGCGCCCGTGCCGCCCACATTGCCCGAAACGAGGATGACGTCGGCATGCGCTTTTGCCACACCAGCGGCGATGGTGCCGATGCCCGCTGCACTGACCAGCTTGACGCATACCCGCGCGCGCGGATTGATTTGCTTCAGGTCGTAAATCAGCTGGGCAAGGTCTTCGATCGAGTAAATGTCATGGTGCGGCGGGGGTGAAATGAGTGTCACGCCGGGCGTTGAATGCCGCAGGCGCGCAATCATTTCGGTCACCTTGAAACCGGGCAACTGGCCACCTTCACCGGGCTTTGCGCCCTGTGCGACCTTGATTTCAATTTCCTCGCATGCGCCAAGATATTCGGCGGTTACGCCAAAACGGCCGCTGGCGATTTGTTTGATGACGCTGTTGGCATTGTCGCCATTTTCATAGGGCTTGAACCGCTTGCTGTCTTCGCCGCCTTCACCGGATACGGCCTTTGCGCCAATCCGGTTCATGGCAATGGCCAGTGTCTCATGCGCCTCGGGCGACAATGCGCCAAGCGACATGCCCGGCGTGACAAAACGTTTGCGAATTTCGGTGATCGCTTCGACTTCATCAATCGCAACGGGTTCCTTCGCGAAGTTGAATTCCAACAAATCGCGCAAGTAAATCGGCGGCAGTTCTCTGACCCCTTGGGCAAATTGTGTGAAGGTCGAATAGCTGTCATTCGCGACAGAGCTTTGCAAAAGGTGCATCAGACCCGCCGAATAAGCATGCTCTTCGCCGCCATTGCGTTGCTTGTAAAAGCCGCCAACGGGCAAGCGTGCAACGGCAGTGTCAAACGCCTCTTCATGGCGATCACGCGCGTTTACATAGAGCGAATGATATCCCTCGCCCGAAATCTTGTTCGGCATTCCGGGGAAGAAGTCGTTGACCAAGGCACGCGACAGGCCAACCGCTTCGAAATTATAGCCGCCACGATAGCTGGAGATGACTGCGATGCCCATTTTGGACATGATCTTCAGCAGCCCTTCGTTGATGGCGGTGCGGTAATTCTCGACCGCTTGGGTCAGCGCAAGTCCACCCAACAGCCCGCGCGCATGGCGGTCGCCAATCGCGGCTTCGGCCAGATATGCGTTTACCGTGGTTGCGCCAACGCCAATGAGTACCGCGAAATAATGCGTGTCGAGACATTCGGCAGAACGGACGTTGATCGACGAATAGCTGCGCAAACCATTGCGCACCAAATGCGTGTGCACCGCGGCAGCGGCAAGGATCATGGCAATGCCCACGCGGTCGGCGCTGATATTTTCGTCGGTCAGGAACAATTCGGATTTGCCCATGCGCACGGCGGCGACGGCTTCTTCGCGGATACGGGTGATGGCAGCGCGAAGACCTTCTTGTCCTTCGGAAATATCATAGGTGCAGTCAATTTCTGCCCCCGCTGCGCCAAAGGCAGACTTTAACCGGCGCCAGTCATGCGATGTGAGCACGGGGCTAGCAAGAACAAGCACGTCGGCGTTCTGGCTCTTTTCTTCCAAAATGTTCGCAAGGTTCGAGAAACGCGTTTTAAGGCTCATCACGTGCCGCTCGCGCAGACTGTCGATGGGCGGGTTTGTCACTTGGCTGAAATTCTGGCGGAAGAATTGGCTGATCAGGCGCGGCTTGTCGCTGATGACGGCGAGCGGCGTGTCGTCGCCCATTGATCCAATGGCTTCCTTGCCGTCTTCGATCATCGGCGCGAGGATCATTTCGATATCTTCAAGCGTCATGCCGGCGGCGACCTGACGCTTGGTCAGTTCCGCGCGCGACCACGCCGGGGCATCATCCTGCGCCACGTCGGGCAAGTCGTTGATGGCACGGAAGCCACGCACAAGCGCGCCATAGTCTTGTTCCGCCGAGATACGGTCTTTCAACTCGTCATCGCGGTACAATTTGCCTTCGTCGAGGTTGACGGCAATCATTTGGCCGGGACCAAGGCGGCCCTTTTCCAATATCGTCGTTTCGGGAAGAACGACCATGCCGGTTTCGGAACCGATGACGAGCAGATTGTCCGACGTGCG
Source organism: Sphingomonadaceae bacterium PASS1 (assembly GCA_002255985.1). Taxonomy (GTDB): domain Bacteria; phylum Pseudomonadota; class Alphaproteobacteria; order Sphingomonadales; family Sphingomonadaceae; genus Sphingorhabdus_B. Next base: position 90,571 of record NKIR01000004.1, on the reverse strand, counting down.
GCTGTAGCGCAGCGGGCGAAGGGCGTTGCGATCAACGCCTGCAACCGCCCAATGGCCGTCGGTCATGGCAAGCGCAGCGGGGCCATCCCATGGCTCCATGACGCTCGACATATATTCATACATTGCGCGGTGTGACGCGGGCAGATTGGGGTTTGACTGCCATGCTTCGGGGATCAGCATCAGCTTTGCCGTTGGTGCTTCCTTGCCCGAACGGATCAATGTTTCGAACACGGCATCAAGCGCTGCAGTGTCCGATGAACCCGCCGGAATGACGGGCTTAATGTCATCAGAATGCGCACCAAAGGCGATGCTGGCCATTTTGATTTCGTGGCTCTTCATCCAATTCTGGTTGCCACGGATGGTGTTGATTTCGCCATTATGCGCAAGACCGCGGAACGGCTGTGCCAACCACCATTGCGGGAAAGTATTGGTCGAATAACGCTGGTGGAAAATCGCAACGCGGCTTTCAAAACGGTCGTCCTGAAGATCGGGGTAAAAGACCGAAAGGCTTTCTGCGAGGAACAGACCTTTGTAGACAATCGACCGGCACGACAGCGAGCAGATGTAGAAATCGCGAATTTGGGCGGCGATGATCTTCTTTTCGATCCGGCGGCGGACGAGATACAGATTCTTTTCAAACTCAGTCGCATCAACCGCATCGGGCATTGGGCCCGCGATCATGATCTGTTCGATTTCGGGCCGTGTCGCCTGCGCCTTGGTGCCGATAACCGACACGTCGACCGGCACCTGACGCCAACCATAAATGGTGTAGCCGGCGTCGATGATTTCCGCCTCAACAATCGTGCGGCAGTTTTCTTGTGCGCTCAGGTCGGTGCGCGGCAAAAACACCATGCCGACCGCCAAACGGTTTGGCATCGGGCGGTGGCCGCTGTCTGAAATGGCATCGTCAAAGAAACGGACGGGCAAGTCGATATGAAGCCCAGCGCCATCACCCGTCTTCCCGTCGGCATCAACGGCACCGCGGTGCCACACGGCTTTCAGCGCCTCAATCCCGGCTGCCACCACGCGGCGTGATGGCTTGCCGTCGGTCGCGGCAATCAAGCCAACGCCGCAGGCATCGCCTTCGGATTCCGGGTAATACATGCCCTCATTGGCGAGGCGTTCATGTTCGGGGGTGGGGTAGAATATGGTCATGCTGCAACCTTTTCACGGCTTGCTTTTGATTTCAGATAATTGTGCATATGCTGCGTCACATCGCGGCCATCGCGGATTGCCCAGACGACAAGGCTCGCGCCGCGCACGATGTCGCCAATGGCAAACACGCCGTCGAGGTTGGTCATCTGCGTATTATGGTCTACACGAATGGTGCCCCAGCGGGTGACGTTAAGGTCAGCCGCGCCAAACAATATAGGCAGGTCTTCGGCTTCGAAACCAAGCGCGGTAATCACCAGGTCAGCATCCAGTGTGAAGTCACCTTGCGGATCATTTTCCGGCGCGCGGCGACCCGATGCGTCGGGTGCACCAAGGCGCATTTTGGAAACCTGAACCCGCTCGATCTTGCCATTGCCTTCAAAGCCCTTGGGGCCGGAAAGCCAAACAAACTCGACGCCTTCTTCTTCGGCATTGGCCACTTCACGCTGCGAACCGGGCATATTTTCGCGGTCGCGGCGGTAGAGGCATTTCACCGACTTTGCGCCTTGGCGGATGGCGGTGCGAACGCAATCCATCGCCGTATCGCCGCCGCCAATGACGACGACATTCTTGCCCTCGGCATTCAACGCGCCGCTTTCGAACGCGGGCACAGCATCGCCAAAGCCCTTGCGGTTCGATGCGGTCAAATAATCCAATGCCGCCACCACGCCGTTGAGATCCCCGCCCGGCAATGAAACCGCGCGTGCCTTGTACACGCCAGTCGCAATCAACACCGCGTCATGCTTGGCGCGCAATGCGTCCAGCGTTGCGTCACGGCCAACTTCGAAATTGGGATGAAAATGGATGCCCGCATCCTCAAGCCGCTTTACGCGGCGCATGACGGCGTCTTTCTCAAGCTTAAAACCGGGAATGCCATATGTCAGCAGGCCGCCCATGCGGTCATAGCGGTCGTAGACATGCACGTCATATCCAGCGACGCGCAGATATTCTGCGGTGGTCAGGCCACCGGGGCCGCCGCCAATGATACCGACCGATTGTCCGCGCGATGGTCCGACCGCAACGGGTTCGACCCAGCCCTGTTCCCAAGCGGTGTCGGTGATATATTTCTCGACAGAGCCAATGGTCACGGCGTCGTGGCCGGAAAATTCAATGACGCAATTGCCTTCGCACAAGCGATCTTGCGGGCAAATACGGCCGCAAATTTCGGGCATAGTGCTGGTCAGATTGGAAAGCTCATACGCCTCACGCAAGCGCCCTTCGGCGGTCAGGCGCAGCCAATCCGGGATATGGTTGTGCAACGGGCAATGCACCGAACAATAAGGCACGCCGCATTGCGAGCAACGCGATGCCTGATCCGCGGCGTCGTCGGACGCATAACGCTCTGCGATTTCTGCAAAATCCTCTGCACGAAGCTGCGCAGCCCGCTTTTCAGGGTAGGCCTGCGGTTTCGAGATAAATTTCAGCATCGGGTCTTTGGCCACAGCGCACACTCCTTGAATATGCGCTGCGAGTACCGCGGAAAACGGTGAATGTCACCTAGAAAACCGAATAATAGGTCAGTATAACTGTCATATACTATATATTTTGTGACTAAATGATGGTGTCACGCAATATTGTTTCACATATTTGTGACCGCTTCGGCCTTATCGCATCGCCAGCCACAGCAAAGCCGCTGAACCAACAATGATTCGGTAATAGGCAAATGGTGCGAAGCCATATCTGCCCACCAGCGCCACGAACGCTTTCACTACGATCACGGCAACCACAAATGCAGCGGTGAACCCAATGGCAATCATGTCGAGATCATCGGCGCTCAGTAGCGCCCGATCTTTCCATAGCGCGTAAACGGTCGCGGCCATCATCGTTGGCACGGCAAGGAAAAACGAAAATTCGGCCGCCGTCTTGCGTTCGACACCCATCATCAGCCCGCCCATAATCGTCGCGCCTGACCGGCTCACCCCGGGCAGCATGGCGGTGCATTGAATGAGGCCGATGGACAAGGCCGTGCCGAACGGTATGTCCTCAACCGAATTGAAGCGGACATTTTTCACGATCCGTTCAAGAATCAATATGATTATGCCGCCTACGATAAGCGCGATGGCGACGATTTCGGGCGTTTGCATGGCGGCGCGAATGGCGTCGTACGCGACAACGCCAATGAGCAGCGCCGGCACAAAGCCGAGTAGGATGTTGCGCGTGAACGCAATTGCACCGGGCTGCACTTTCAGTAACCCCATACCGACGGCCCAAAAACGCTGCCAATACACGAGCAACACCGCCAATATTGCGCCCAGCTGGATGGCAATTTTGAACGCGATCGAACTGTTGTCGGTAAATCCAACCAGTTCACCGGCAAGTATAAGATGGCCGGTGGACGATACGGGCAAAAACTCCGTAAGCCCCTCGATAATGCCGAGGAGAACAGCGATCAGCCAATCGCTCACTGACCGCCACCAAAGCGACCATGCCGGCGATAGATATTCAACCAGTCGGCAGCAATTGTATCAAGTGGGGTGGGTACTATGCCATAGGCCGCCAGCCCGTCGGCGCCGGTCACGACATTGTCATTGCCCAGCATCTTATATTGATCATCCGTGATCGGCGCGCCCGGTAGCCAACCCGTGCCCTTTGCGAGCATTTTTGCCGCTATGTCGGGTACTTCCACAAATATGGGATCACGGCCGATGGCTTTGGCGATCCAGCGGTTCAGCTCCATCATCGAGAATATTTCGGGGCCACCCAATTCAAGTGTGCTTCCATCCTGATGGAGCAAGGCCTTTGCGACCGCCTTTGCGACATCGCAAACAAATACCGGCTGGAACTTGGTGTCTGCCCCAATGACGGGAATGACGGGAAGCGCGCGGATCATTCCGGCAAAGCGATTGATGAACTGGTCTTCGCGGCCAAAGACGATTGATGGCCGAAGGATAACTGCCGACGGAAATGCTGCGCGCACGGCGGCTTCACCCCCTGCTTTGCTTTGTCCATATTCCGCTTCGCTGTGCGCGTCGGCGCCAATGGCCGAAACATGCACGAACGCCTTAACACCAGCGGCGGCTGCCGACTGCGCAACAATGCCTGCGCCGACATGTTGCACAGCGTCCATATTATCGAAGCTGCCCACAAGATTGATAACCGCATCCGCGTCCATCACGGCGCGTGCAACACTATCGTGCTTTCGCACATCAGCCGCCATCAATTGAACTTGGCCGACATTGCCGAGGGGCTTGATATGATTGGCGCCACCGACGTCGCGGCAGGCCACACGGATACGTGCGCCTTCGTTCAACAGCGCCTGCGCCACATACCGGCCCAGAAACCCGCTGCCGCCAAAAATCGTTACCAGGTTGCCTTGCATAAATGCTCCATCATGCAGCGTGTGAATTGGTTGGCGCTTTGCACCACCACCCCAAAGCTTTCAAGGCCGACCTGCGCTAAAATGACTTTGCATGTTACCGCAGGGACGGCCAGCGCGTGTAAGAACGGATGTTGCGGGGCGACTGCCCCTGCCGTTGTGCAGATAATTGGTCGGTGCTGTGCCTTATCATTGGCATCCTATTATCTTCTGGGTAACGGATATTGATGTGTCTTGATGGAACCTTGTGCATAGGGGGGACGTTGGGCGCGAAGGGATGTCTGCTTGATCCGATTAACTGCCTTTTTGTATCTTGGTTGTGCAGCCACACCTTTGCTCGCCCAAAATCCTGCTGCCGGTGCCATTGTGCCCGTGCAGGGGCCATCCACCGTGCCTGCGAAAGTTTTGAGCCCCGCACCCGCGGATCCGCAAACCCCAATCATCGGGGACGCGGAATTCGACGCTGCCATCCCGTCGCTGGGCGACGGGCCGTTGGAGAGCATCGACGCATGGCAGGCCGCACAAGAAGCAAAGGAAGAAGGCGGCACGGCGCAGCAGCAGACAGCACAAACGGCTGCCGATCCCGCTATAGCAGCCGTGCAGGATGGCGATGCCGTGGAAATCCTGCCGGACCCACCCGTCATAGACCCTTTGCTGGACGATCCGCTCCCGCCAATCGATAGCTTTGATGCTGAACCACCCCCGGAACCAACGCAGGCTGCCGAGCGCGAGGCGCGGGCGAGGCGCTATGTTGTGCGCATCGATGGGCTGGACGCCGCAAAGACAACCGATCTTGCCAAAGATGCCGACGGGATCGCTGTGGACGCCGCTATTTGGCGTGATGTGCGCGGAAGATTTGATAGCCTGTCGGTGCTCAACGATGGTGACGGTACTGCGGAAAACCGTGCAGAAATCAGCCAACGTGCACGCGCCGACCGTCAGTTGCTGTTGGACATTCTAAGCGGTCAGGGCTTTTTTGACGCTGATGTGCGTGTCGCGGTTCAGCCTTCTGTCGTGGAAGGCCAGCCATTGAACGTCATCCTGACGGTTGTGCCCGGACGGCGTTACTATCTCGGGCAAATCGCCTTTGCTGCCGCCGCTGTTCAACCGGCGGATCTTATCAGCAGAAGTTTTGTTCCCAAAGGCGGCGACCCTATTGTCGCGGATATCATCTTGGCTGCCGAAGCGAATATTTCGGTCGAGTTGCCCCAAAATGGCTATCCTTTTGCAAAGGTTGGCGAGCGGGACATATTGCTCGATGGCGACAGAGGCATTGGCGACTACACCTTGCCTGTGGAAACGGGCGCACGCAGCTATTTCGGGCAATTGCGGACCGAGGGCACCCCTGCGTTTGACGCCGACCATGTCGCGATATTGCGGCGGTTCAAGACTGGCGACCTGTATGACAGCCGGAAAATTGACGATTTGCGCGCGGCGCTCATCGCCACGGGCTTGCTGTCGACGGTATCTGTTGAGCCTGTCCCGGGTGAGGGCAGCGCGCCAGATGGAACGCCTTATGCCGACCTGCTTGTTCGGCAGGAAGCTGCACCGCCGCGCACCATTGCGGGCAGCGCAGGCTATGGCACAGGGCAGGGCTTTCGTGGCGAAGCAAGCTGGACACACCGCAACCTGTTTACCCCGGAAGGATCGCTGACCGCAGCGGGCGTGGTGGGGACAAAAGAACAAGCTGCGAGCATATCCGTCGCGCGGGCGAATGCCGGACGGCGCGACCGCAATATCGACATATCGCTTTCCGCTTTGCACAGCAATTACGACGCATTTGAAGCCTATACCGGTCGTCTGGCCGGGACGATGTCGTTCGTATCGACACCCATCTGGCAAAAGAAATTCACATGGTCGATTGGCGCTGAATTATTGGCGACGTCAGAAGACCAGTTCGATTTCGCACGCGGGCTTCGCGACCGGCAGACCTTTTACGTCGCGGCGCTTCCGGGGCAAGTCGGCTTTGACCGGTCCGACAATCTATTGGACCCGACCACGGGCTATCGTGTCAATGTGCGCGTGTCGCCGGAGACATCGCTTGGGACGGGAAAGCAGATTTATGCGCGGGCCATCCTTGACGCGTCTTATTATTATCCGGTGAAAGACAATATCGTTGTGGCCGCGCGCGCGCGGGTGGGGACGATATCCGGCATCGCACGCGATAACCTTGCGCCTTCGCGGCGTTTTTATGGCGGCGGTGGTGGATCCGTTCGTGGCTTTGGCTATCAACAGCTTGGCCCGCAAGATCCGAACAGCGATCCGGTCGGCGGACGGAGCATGAACGAATTCGCGTTGGAAGGCCGCTATCGTTTCGGCAATTACGGCGTTGTCGGCTTTGTCGATGCCGGACAAGCATATGAATCGAGCATACCAAAATTCAACGACTGGCGCGTCGGCGTCGGGGTTGGCGGGCGCTTTTACACCAATTTTGGCCCAATCCGCTTGGACGTCGCAACGCCGATGAACCGACGACCGGGTGAATCGCGCTTCAGCGTCTATGTGTCGATTGGGCAGGCGTTTTGATGATGTGGCGGCGCGTTGCCATCGGGGCCGGGGCGGTCATGGCATTGCTGTTGCTGGTGATCGCCAGCGGCTATGTGTGGCTGGATACGCAATCCGGACGGAATTTTGTCGCGCGGCAGATTGCTGCGTTCGAAATGGAAAATGGCCTCAATATCCGTATCGGGAAAATTGAGGGTTCCATTTACAGCGATGCCATCCTGCGCGATGTCCAGTTCCGCGATCCCAAGGGCGGCTTTGCCCGTGCGCCCGAAATCCGGCTTGATTGGAACCCGCTGTCTTATTTCTCCAGCGGCGTAAACATTACATCGCTGCGCGCGCCCACGCTCAACGTCGCACGGATGCCGGCATTCCGCATGGTGCCCGACCGGGGTGACCCTTTGCTGCCCGATGTCGACATCAACATTGGTCAGCTGCAAATTGACCGCATTGTCTTTGCAAAAGGCATCACGGGTGAGGAACAGGTCGCCTCGCTGTCGGGCAAGGTCCAGATTGCCGATCGCCGCGCAATCGTCACCGCGACGGCGGGCAGCCTGCGCGGTGATCGCATTGTCCTGAAACTGGATGCCGTGCCGGAGGACAATCGTTTCGATGTCGACCTGACCCTCGACGCACCGGCCAAGGGCCTTGTTGCCGGGCTGATGGGGCGTGACGTGCCCATGACGATGACCCTCGCTGGCCGCGGCAGCTGGCGCAAATGGGACGGCGCTTTGTCCGCGCAAATGGGTGCGAACGATGTCGCGGACATTGCCCTGACCGCGCGGGACGGCACATTCACCGCCAAGGGCACCGCCGCGCCTGCCAAATTGATGGCGGATAGCCTGTTGATGCGGGCATTATCGCCAGTCGCGAATATCGACATGGCGGCAAGCTTTGCCGAACGGTCTGCGAAAATCAGCGGGACATTGCGCTCGGCCGCGATGGAGATGCGCGCAGATGGCATTGCCGACTTGGGCGAAGCGCGTTTCCGTGACCTTGCCCTGGACATTAGTTTGCTTCGGCCCGGCATCATCGGTTCGAACGTCAGCGGCACAAATGTGCGCGGTAAGGCATATCTGAACGGGGCATTTGCCCAGCCCACTATGGCCTATTCCGCGACAGCCACGCGTTTGGCATTCGGCCCTACGACTTTTGAGGATGTGACGCTAAGTGGTGAGGCGCAAGGTGCGGCCGACCGCTTCCTCATTCCGGTAACCGCCCGCGCGCGGCGCGTTAGCGGCATCAACCAGATCGCCGGTGGCTTGTTGACCAACGTGCGCCTGAACGGTGATTTGGCGATCGCAAAAGGGCGTCTGCTTTCGGATAATGTGAAGATCAGGTCCGACCGTATCAACGCCACGGTCTTACTGGTCGGCGATATTGATAAGGGCTTTTACACAACCGCGTTGGACGGGAAAGTCGACGGCTTCCAAGTGAATTCGGTCGGGCTGTTTAACGTGGTCGCCGACGTCGATCTCGAAACCACACTTGGCAAAGGCTATGCGCTGGTTGGCACGATAAAGGCACGTTCCACGCGGCTGTTCAGTGCGGGCGCGCAAAAGTTTCTGGGCGGGCAGATGTTTATCAATGCCGGCATTCGATACGGCACCAACGGCATATTGCAGATTACCCGTGCAACCCTACTGTCGCCGTTGTTCCGGCTGAACAGCGGCACGGGAACTTATGTAGCCCAAGGTGGCCGCGTAATATTCAACGGGCTTGGCTATTCGAACCGATATGGCCCGGTGGCGGTCGCGATGACCGGGACTTTTGACGATCCGGTATATCGCATCACCGCGACCAGTCCGGGCTTTGGCGTTGGACTATCGAATGTGGTCGGCGTCGTCACGCAAAGCCAGCGGGGATATGCGGTCGCACTGACGGGTATGACCGATTATGGCCCGATCAGCGGTGATGCCGATGTTCTTTCGGGCGATGGCCCCCTCACGATTGACATCATGCGCGGCAATTTTGCGGGCATCGGCGTTACCGGCCGCATCCGGCAAGCTGCCGCGGGTCCCTTTATCGGGACGCTAACTGGCGCAGGCGCTGGGTTCGACGGTAAAATTGACCTTTCGGCGCAAGGCAGTTTCCAACGCGCCGTCGTTGATGCGGTGGCGTTGAATGCGGAACTCGCCGGCGCGCAAAAACTCGCCATTGGTCGCGGCATCATCAAAGCCGACGTCATTTTGTATGACAGTCCGCAGATTGTTGCTGACGTTCAGATAGAAAATGCCATTTTGAACGACGTTGCGATTGCCGCCGCCCGGGCAAAGATCAACTATCGCGATGGGACAGGGACGGGGCAGATATTGGCGGAGGGCCGAAGCGAAGTGCCCTTCCGCGTCGCCGCCAATGCAGAGTTCACCCCGCAGCTTTGGCGCATCGCTGCCAAGGGCCGGGCGAACAGTGTCGACTTTGCAACCGCTGGTCCCATCCGCATCATCCCGCGCCGCGGTAGCTATGACATTTTGCCGAGTAGCATCAAGCTGGTGCAAGGGTCGGTCCGGTTGGCGGGTAGCTATGGCGATACGATGACATTCCAATCACGGTTGGACAAAGTCGACATAGCAGCTTTGAATCCTCTCTTTCCCGTTCCCGGCCTGAGCGGAACAGTCACCGGAAGCATCGATTGGGCGCAAGTATCCTTGGCTGCGTTTCCACGCGCGGATGCACGGTTGGAAATCAGCAGCTTCGTCCGCGCAAATCTGGGGTCGCGTTCGCAACCTGTCGATATCAGTCTGGTCGGGCGATTGTTGCCCGATGGCGGAAATGCGCGCGCGATTATCCGGCGGCGTGGTGCGGCTGTGGGACGGATCCATATTGACCTGACGCCGCTGCCGCCCGGCACAGCCAGTTGGACCGAACGATTGCTTGCCGCGCCCTTGTCGGGTGGCGTGCGCTATAATGGGCCAGCAGAAACGCTGTTCTCGCTGGCGGCTTTGGCGGATCAGAGCTTGTCCGGAAATATCGGTGTTGCGGCCGATTTTTCGGGCCGTGTTCAAACACCGCAACTGACCGGCGTTGTCCGCGCCAATGACCTGATTTACGAAAATGATGTCTATGGCACGCGGCTGACCAATTTGCGCATCCGCGGTCTGTTTACCAACGACCAGTTGGACGTGACCGAGCTGAGCGCAAAGGCGGGCGACGGGACGATCAGCGGCAAGGGCATTGTCAATCTGAGCTCGGCCAAAGGATTCCCGGTTCGGCTGAACCTTGATCTCGACCGCGCACGTGTTGCCCGAAGCGAGCTGATCTCGACAACGGCAACCGGACAAATCACCGTAACAAATGCGACGGACGGTGCGGCACTGATACGCGGTAAGCTGCGTCTGCCCGAAACGCGGTTCAAAATCATCCGACAGGGCGCGGCGAAGGTTGCAACGCTCACAGGCATCCGCCGCAAACAGTCAATTCGCCGTCCCCGTGTGTCGGGTGATGCCGATGCGATCACAAGCCTGCCCAGCAACTGGAAAATCGACATCGCGCTCGAAGCGCCCGGCAACTTATATGTCACCGGCATGGGGCTTGAGTCTGAATGGGGCGCAAAATTGCGGATCACCGGCACCAGCGCTGCGCCGTTGATTTCGGGCGATATGGAATTGGTGCGCGGCACATTGGGCTTTGCCGGACGGTCGTTCGAACTGGAAAGCGGCCGGATATCCTTCAACGGCGGCCCTGCAGCCAACCCGTCGATCCGCGTCGCTGCCGCCAGTGACGTCGATGGCACAACGGTGCGCGTGAACATCAGGGGCACGGGCCAAAATCCCGACATCAGCTTCAGCTCGACCCCGGCATTGCCGCAGGACGAGATTATGGCGCGCATATTGTTTGGCAATTCGATTGGCGAACTGTCCGCAATCCAAGCCGTGCAACTGGCAGGTTCGCTGAACAATTTGCGTGGCGGACCAGGCGGACTTAACCCGCTTGGCGTGCTGCAGTCGGCAACGGGATTGGACCGGCTGCGCATATTGGGCGCGGATGACATCACGGGGCGCGGTATGGCGGTCGCTTTTGGCCAATATATTACCAATGATGTCTATGTCGAAATCGTCACCGACGCGCGGGGCTATACGGCAACGCAGCTGGAAATCAGCCTGACGCCAGCGCTTTCGATCTTAAGCCAGATCGGCAGCGGCGGAACGTCCAACGTCAATGTGCGGTATAAAAAGGATTATTGATGCGCCTTGCTTCGTTCATTCTGTTGCTCACACTGGCGGGATGTCAGAAGGATTTTGACAGCCAGTACGCGGAAACCGAACGCAAGGTGAAGGCTGCCGAGGCCAAGATTGACGCGGAAATGGCGAAGGAAGCCAAACGGAAGCCCGGCGAAGTTTCTAAATCCAACTAATCTATGCGCTTTTATGGCGCACCCCTTCACATTTTGGTTAACCGGTCCTAACAGATACGCATGTGGCATCTCCATCAATATCCGCTGTGTCCCTTTTCGCGTAAGGTTCGGCTCCTTTTGGGCGAAAAGGGTGTGCCGTACAGCCTCGTGCGCGAAAATCCGTGGGAACAGCGCGACGAGTTTCTGCACATGAACCCTGCTGGCCGCACGCCGGTGATGCGCGATCCTGAACGCAATATCACCTTGGTCGATTCGGTCGCGATTTCAGAATATATCGATGAAACCGTCGCCACTAATCCAATGATCACGGGCACTGCGCAATATCGCGCCGAAACACGCCGGCTGGTCGCATGGTTTGACGAACAATTTTATGGCGATGTAACGCAGCCGCTTCTGCACGAGCGGATGAAAAAGCGCCTGATTGATCGGCAGCCGCCCGAGTCCAAAATATTGCGTGAAGCCATGAAGCTGGCCAACGGGCATCTCGATTATATCGACTATCTGATTGATCACCGTGCATGGCTGTCCGGCGCGGTGATGAGCATGGCCGATCTTGCCGCGGCCGCACAAATTTCGGTGGCCGATTATCTTGGCGGAATTGACTGGACGGGGCATGAGCAGACCAAGGCTTGGTATGCGATGTTCAAGTCGCGCCCCAGCTTTCGGCCATTATTGTCCGAACGGATGGAAGTCATCACCCCGCCCAAGCATTATGAGCAAGTGGATTTTTAGGCTTCTGCCAACGCGACCAGTCGCGCCATTGCCCGCCTTTTGAAAAATTCAGGCCAGCCAGCCTTTGCGTTGCCAGTGCCGTGATAGCTGCCACTGAACCACTGCCATCACGATGATGAATATCGGGAAGGCGAGCATGGCGATGTCGGTTTGCGCGCCACTGGCGATCAAGAAGGGATAGCTGAACTGGATGATGATCGCGATCAGGCTGAATGAAAAGGCAAGCGGTGCCCAATATTTGCGCATGATCAGGCCGATGGCGCCAAGCGTTCCGACGCCAACGCCGATGGCATAAGCCGCCCAAGCCCAGCCCGGCATCGATACCCATAAATCACGCTCAATCTGCGGCAGCGCGGTGATGTCGGCGGCTGTCATTGTCCACTGGCTGACAAAGGCGCCGACGCCGATGAGGTTCCAGAGCAGAAAGAGGATGCTGACCCAAGTCAGCCAGCGAGGTGTGGTCATTGCGTTCATGTACGTGCTCCAGTTGCGCTGATGGGCGGTGCAGAGAAGGGGGGACGACTCGGGGTCATGTGAAAACATAGCAATAGGTTGCTATCTATCAATCCAGGTATGAAATGCGCGAGGCGTAACGGCACAGCGCTAAACAGATGCGCGGCTGAACCTGGTTTCGGCGCGAAAATGATATACCAACGCTTCGTATACGAACCGGCAGCGGTTGCCCTGAGCAGGATTTTTCCTCCATCGAATATGTGTCGACCACTGGACCGGTCGGCAGGACCTCCGCTGCAGCTTCATCCCAGTGTGGCGGGGGTCCATAGTGAGTCATGTGGGGTAACAATATGGTGTCGATAGTCTCGACGGTTGCCTATCTCGGGCTCGAAGCGCGCAGTGTCGAGGTACAATGTCAGATAGCGCCCGGCGTGGTGAGTTTCGCGGTTGTGGGACTGCCGGACAAGGCCGTGGCCGAAAGCCGCGAGCGCGTGCGCGCCGCAATTTCCGCGCTCGGACTTGCGCTTCCCCCCAAACGGATCACGATCAACCTGTCGCCTGCGGATCTGCCCAAGGAAGGGTCGCATTATGACTTGCCCATCGCATTGGCATTATTGGGTGCGATGGGGTTGGTCGATGCAGAGACGCTGGCCCAATATGTCGTGGTGGGGGAGCTTGGGCTGGATGGCCGCGTTGCGGGGTCACCCGGAGTGCTGTTGGCGGCGCTACACGCATCGTCGCGCGGCATGGGGCTGATATGTCCGGCGGTGCAGGGGTCCGAAGCCGCGTGGGCAGGCGAGATTGAAGTTATCGCTGCACCGGATTTGCTTGCGCTGCTGAATCATTTGAAGGGACAATCGCTGCTGCGGAGCCCCGAACCCGGCACCGCCGAACCGCGCAAAGGCGGCCCCGACATGAAAATGGTGAAGGGGCAGGAAACCGCCAAGCGCGCGCTTGAGATCGCGGCTGCGGGGGGGGGCATAATCTGTGCATGGTGGGGCCGCCGGGTGCGGGCAAGTCGCTTTTGGCGTCGTGCATGCCCGGTATATTGCCCGAACTAACGCCCGCCGAAGCGCTCGAAGTGTCGATGATTGCATCGGTGGCCGGGACGTTGGAAGGTGGGCGGTTGATGCGCACACGGCCGTTCCGCGCGCCGCACCACAGCGCCTCCATGCCGGCGTTGGTGGGTGGCGGCCTGCGCATTCGGCCGGGCGAAGTGAGTCTTGCGCATCTGGGCGTGCTGTTTTTGGATGAGTTGCCCGAATTTCAGCGCGCTGTGCTCGACAGTCTACGGCAACCGCTCGAAACCCGCGAAGTCAGCATTGCGCGCGCCAACAGCCATGTGACATTCCCCGCCAATGTGCAGTTGGTTGCTGCCATGAACCCGTGCCGTTGCGGGCATTTGGGCGATGCCGCTTTGGCCTGTAGCCGCGCACCGCGTTGCGCCGCCGATTACCAGGCAAAGATATCGGGACCGTTGCTTGATCGCAGTGACTTGCATGTGGAGGTGCAGGCGGTGAGCGCGGTAGACCTCGTCTTGCCGCCGCCCAGTGAAGGATCGGCCGAGGTTACGTCACGCGTCGATGCCGCGCGCCAAGTGCAAAGCGCGCGTCTGGCGGGGACTGGCCTGCGCACCAATGCGGATTTGGACGGTGATGCGCTGACTGCCTTTGCCAGCCTTGATGCCGCGGGCCAGAAATTGCTGGCACAAGCGGCAGAGGCAATGCGGTTATCCGCGCGCGGTTATACGCGCATCTTGCGGGTCGCCCGAACGATTGCCGATCTTGCAGGGTCGAGCGATGTTGGTCGCATCCATATCGCAGAGGCCCTGAGTTATCGCAGGCAAGCGCCACGTAACTGAGGTCAGGCTATGCCGGGGGCAGCTATCTGCGGCGTACACAGCATTATTGCGCAATTTCTGCGCATGCTTCGGGACATCGAGAAAAAGGTGGTGCGGATGGCGGGACTCGAACCCGCACGCCCAAAAGGACAACAGATTTTAAGTCTGTAGCGTCTACCATTCCGCCACATCCGCATGACATTGCGCAGACAGCATTACGTCCGCACGGTCAAGGGGCTTTGCAGCCCAAGCTTATTTGTTAAGCCGTTCCCGCACTTCCTTGCCGGGTTTGAAATAGGGTACGCGCTTGGAAGGAACATCAACCGCGGCGCCCGTGCGCGGGTTGCGGCCCTTACGCGGACTGCGGTCGCGTGTTGAAAAGGCGCCAAAGCCGCGTAGTTCGACACGTCCGCCGTCGGCAAGACGCTGGATGATCTGGTCAAAAAATAAATCCAAAATCTTTTCGATTTCTTCCGTTTTCAACTCGGGATTTTCAGCTTCCAGCTTTTTGATCAATTCTGAACGGATCATTCTATGTCCTTCATATCGGGCCAGCTGTCGTTGCAAGGCAGCTTTTCAAGCTTCTGACGTCGGTAATTGTTCCAAGCTGCCAGAATTTTTACGATATTACAACGCTCTTGCAGATGTTGTTGGCCGAGAACATCAAAAAACCCGCCCTTCGTGAAAAGGGCGGGTTTTTGTCCCGATAAAACGGAGATGTGGATTAGCCGAAGCTTATTTCTTCACGCCCTTAAGCGCTTCACCCAAGATGTCGCCAAGCGATGCGCCGGAGTCCGACGAACCATATTGCTCAACAGCTTGTTTCTCTTCAGCGAGTTGAAGCGCCTTGACGGAGAAGTTTGGCTTCTTCGAACGGTCGAAGCCAGTGATCATTGCGTCGAACTTTTGGCCAACCTGGAAACGGTCTGGACGTTGCTCGTCACGGTCACGGCCAAGGTCGGCGCGCTTGATGAAGCCAGTTGCGCCATCTTCACCGGCCTGCACTTCAAGCCCGCCATCGCGTACTTCAAGAACAGTAACCGTGGTGGTCGCACCCTTCTTCAGGCCGCTGACCGAAGCAGCGCCGGCTGCCGATGGGGCACCCTTTTCAAGCTGCTTGATGCCAAGCGAAATGCGCTCTTTCTCGGCGTCGATGTCGAGGACGATTGCCTTGACGGTTTCGCCCTTGCGGTGAAGATGCAATGCTTCTTCGCCGGTGATGCCCCATGCGATGTCGGACATGTGCACCATGCCATCAACGTCGCCGTCGAGACCGATGAACAGGCCGAATTCGGTCGCGTTCTTGACTTCGCCTTCAACGGTCGAACCAACTGGGAACTTCTCAGCAAACGATGCCCATGGATTGTCGTGCGCTTGCTTGAGACCAAGCGAAATGCGGCGCTTTTCCATGTCGATGTCGAGAACGACAACGTCGACTTCTTGGCTTGTCGAAACGATCTTGCCAGGGTGAACGTTCTTCTTTGTCCATGACATTTCCGAAACGTGGACCAAGCCTTCGATGCCGGCTTCGAGTTCGATGAACGCACCGTACTCGGTGATGTTCGTGACCGCACCCTTGAGCTTTGTGCCCACTGGGTATTTGGCAACCGCTGCATCCCAAGGATCGCTTTCCAGCTGCTTCATGCCAAGGCTGATGCGCTGTGTGTCCTTGTTGATACGAACGATCTGAACCTTAACGGTATCACCAATGTTGATGATTTCGCTTGGGTGGTTGATACGCTTGTAGCTGATGTCGGTGACGTGCAGCAGGCCATCGATGCCGCCCAAGTCAACGAACGCACCGTAATCGGTGATGTTCTTGACAACGCCGTCGATGATCTGACCTTCAGCGAGGTTCTGGATAAGGCCGGTGCGCTGTTCCGCGCGTGTCTCTTCCAAAATGGCGCGACGTGAAACAACGATGTTGCCCCGCTTGCGGTCCATTTTCAGAATGACGAATGGCTGCGCGATGTCCATCAAGGGAGCTACGTCGCGAACTGGGCGAACGTCGACTTGGCTGCCGGGCAAGAATGCCACTGCGCCGCCGAGGTCAACGGTGAAACCACCCTTTACGCGGCCGAAGATAACGCCATCAACGCGGTTGCCAGCGTCGAATTCGCCTTCAAGAACATCCCACGCAGCTTCGCGGCGGGCACGGTCGCGGCTGAGCATTGCTTCGCCGTTCATATTTTCTACGCGGTCAACGAAGACTTCAACTTCGTCGCCAACCTTCAGGTCGGCTTTTTGGCCGGGCATAGCGAATTCACGCAGCGCCACACGGCCTTCGGATTTGAGACCCACATCGATGACAGCATGGTCATTATCGATTGCGGTTACGGTGCCTTTTACGACGCGGCCTTCAAAGCCACCGTCTGCGCCACCAAGTGATTCGTCGAGAAGTGCCGCGAAATCGTCGCGGGTCGGGTTTGGCGAAGTTGCCATAGGTTAGAGTTTCCTTACGTACTTTTTGTCCGGCCAGTCGGTTGGTTCCGACGGTCTTTGACCAGAAATGCCCTATTGCCCGAATAGCAATAAAGCGTTCAATTACAGATTGTTGTATTCCAAACCATTGCCGCCCTGAACATGTTTCAGGGTCTTACTGTTTACAGGCATGTGCCAAAGTAAGATGCTGAAACGGTTTCAGCATGACTTGTGTATGGAAACCAAACACTCCGGCCACTCAACTCTGGCGGAGTTTACCCTCCGCCAGCCCAATCGCAGCTTGAACGGCGCCGCCTATAGTCAAATCGCCGGTATCAAGCAATAGCGCGTCTTGCGCGGGTTTTAACGGGGCATCGGCCCGCCCCATGTCGCGTGCGTCGCGGGCATGAATATCGGCAAGAATATCGGCAAAGCGCACGTCGATTCCGTGCCGCTGCATTTCGTCATAACGCCGCTGCGCCCGCACCTCGGCAGGGGCTGTGACAAACAGCTTCACATCGGCATGCGGCGCAATCACCGTGCCAATGTCCCGCCCGTCCAACAACGCACCGCCGCGTTGGTTGGCAAAATCCACCTGACGCTTGTTCAACGCAGCGCGCACCTGCGGGTGGAGCGAAACGCGGCTGGCCAAACCGCCGACCTCTTCGGTGCGCAAAGCTGCGTCATCGAGAATGCTGTCTGTGAAATCACATCCAGCCAAAGCGTCGGCCGGATCATCAGGATTGCCATTGTTGTATTGCACCTGCCGACCCACCGCGCGGTACAGCAGGCCCGTGTCCAGAAACGGCAGGCCGAAATGCGCCGCCAATGCCTTTGCCAACGTGCCCTTGCCCGAAGCAGTTGGGCCATCAACGGCGATTATCATTGCGCAGCGCCCTTGGGAGCGCGCCGCGCCGTCAACGCCGCGCCAGCGAAAGGGGCGATATGCGCGGTCAATTTTCAACTTGAAGATTGTGCATCATCGCCTCGAACGTCGGAAAGCTCGTGGCGATGGGTGATACATCATCGATCGTCACGGGATGGTAGCAATGCTGCCCCGCCACCGCGAAGCTCATGGCAATGCGGTGATCGAGCGCACTGTTGATTGTTGCGCCGCCCTCCAGCGGTTCGCCGCCCGTGCCTTGAATGACAAGGCCATCTTCGCGTTCCTCGACCTGCGCGCCAATGGCTTTCAGGCCGGTCGCCATTAAAGCGATCCGGTCAGACTCTTTCACGCGCAGCTCGTCAAGGCCGCTGGTGATGGTCTGTCCCTGCGCCATGCACGCGGCGACGAAGAATACCGGAAATTCGTCGATCATACTTGGTGCGACTTCGGGTGGCACTTCGATCCCGCGCAAAACCGAATGGCGCGCGGTGATATCCGCCACCGGCTCGCCGCCGACTTCGCGTTCGTTGCCGTAAGTCAGGTCAGCGCCCATCGCTTCAAGCATCTTGAAAATGCCCGTGCGCGTCGGGTTCATGCCGACATGGGTCACGGTCACTTCGCTGCCCGGGGTAATGAGCGCCGCGACAATCGGGAAGGCCGCCGATGAAGGGTCGCCGGGCACTTCGATCGTCTGCGGCTGCAGCTCTGCTTCGCCGACAAGCCGGATATGGCGCACACCATCGGCATCGACTTCAACCGTCAAATCCGCGCCGAACCCGCGGAGCATACGTTCGCTGTGGTCACGCGTTGGGACGGGTTCAATCACCTCGGTAATGCCGGGTGTATTAAGACCAGTCAGCAACACGGCGCTTTTAACCTGTGCAGAGGCGACCGGCAGACGATAGCTGATCGGCACGGCCGGCACCAAGCCGCGCACCATCAGCGGCAAGGTTCCGCCGGGGCTTGCGGTGAATTCGGCGCCCATTTGGCTGAGTGGGTCTATAACGCGGCCCATCGGGCGTTTGGATAAGGACGCGTCGCCAATGAATGTCGCGGTGAGCCGGTGGCTGGCAACCAGACCCATCAACAATCGTGTCGACGTTCCGCTATTGCCCATATCGAGCGCGCGTGCGGGTTGCGTCAGGCCGCCAACGCCAACGCCTTGGACGGTCCAGCAACCTTCGCCCGTGCGTTCGATGTGTGCGCCCATCGCGCGCATCGCGGCGGCGGTCGCCAGCACGTCTTCGCCCTCGAGCAGACCGGAAATCCGGCTTTCGCCAACGGCCAATGCGCTGAGCATCAGCGACCGGTGCGAGATGGATTTGTCTCCGGGTACCTTCACTGTGCCGCGAAGCGGCCCTTGCGAACGGAAACTGGCGGGGCGGGGTTGAACGCTGTGCATGACGTTTTGCGCTTTGCGGATGATGCGTCGCCAAGTCAACGACCACAGTAATTTTTGACAGCGGCGCGTCGCTGTGGCAAAGGCCGCGCCAATTGACGGTGATTCACACATGTGCATCGCCCTTCCAAGCCAG
Organism: Sphingomonadaceae bacterium PASS1; assembly: GCA_002255985.1. GTDB lineage: Bacteria > Pseudomonadota > Alphaproteobacteria > Sphingomonadales > Sphingomonadaceae > Sphingorhabdus_B. The sequence continues at coordinate 71,380 of NKIR01000004.1, read as the reverse complement.
TTTAAAAAGGATTTGAGCCCGCCATGATCAAGGCTGAATGGGGAACCAAGCGCACTTGCCCGAAATGTGGTGTTCGTTTTTACGACCTGACCAAGGACGAGCCGGTTGAATGCATTGAATGCGGCAACCAGTGGACACCTGAGCCAGTTCTGAAGTCGAAGCAGCCTATGCCGTTTGAAGAAGCCGAAAAGAAGAAAGACGATTCGGATCTTGCCGACGACGATCTGGACATTGACGTCGATGCCGTTGACGGTGACGTGTCGCCAGACAATGATGTCGACCTTGGCGGTGACGAAGATCTCGGCGTTGCCGGCACCGAAGACGAACCAGACGACATCTAATCTTCGGACTTGAAATATACAGGAGCGCCCGCTAGTGGCGCTCCTCACCAAGGCTGCCCGATGGGCGGCCAGATGGGGCCTTAGCTCAGCTGGTAGAGCGCTACACTGGCAGTGTAGAGGTCAGGGGTTCGACTCCCCTAGGCTCCACCAACCTTCGCTAAAGCTTCGGCTGGCAGGCACGCGCGACACGCGCGCTAATTTTTCGTAACGTAGTTTAGTCATGCTGAACCTGTTTCAGCATAACATGCGGCGTTAGCCTGTTATCCTGGAACGCAGTCACCAGTGGTGAACCGAGTTCAGGATGACGAAATCGTTTTGATAGTCTAAGGCCAACACATGCATTTTCTCGACCAAGCAAAAATCTTTATCCGTTCCGGCGCCGGTGGCCCGGGAGCGGTCAGCTTTCGTCGTGAAAAATATGTTCAATATGGTGGCCCCGACGGCGGCAATGGCGGCAAGGGTGGCAATATAATTTTCGAGGCGGTTGCTGGCCTCAATACGCTAATCGACTTTCGCTACGCTCAGCATTTCAAGGCGCAGCGCGGTATTCAGGGCATGGGGCGTGACCGTCACGGGGCCTATGGCGAGGATCTAGTCATCAAGCTGCCTGTTGGTACTCAGGTGCTGGCCGACGATGAAGAACGCACCTTATTGCTCGATCTGACTGAGGTTGGTCAACGAGTCGTGTTCCTGAAAGGCGGCGACGGCGGGCGCGGTAATGCGTCGTACAAGACCTCGACCAACCGCGCGCCGACGCAGCACGGCCCGGGCTGGCCCTATGAAGAGATGTACGTCTGGTTGCGGCTTAAGCTGCTGGCCGACGCTGGCTTGGTCGGAATGCCAAATGCGGGTAAATCGACCTTCATCAATCAGGTGTCGAATACCAAGGCCAAGGTCGGGGCCTATCCGTTCACGACGATACGCCCGCAATTGGGCGTCGTCAGCCACAAGTCGCGCGAGTTTGTGCTTGCCGATATTCCCGGTCTTATTGCTGGTGCTGCCGACGGCGTCGGCATCGGCGACCGTTTTCTTGGGCACATCGAACGCTGCCAGATCCTCATACATTTGATTGATGCGACGCAAGACGATCCGGTGCTTGCATGGCAAACGGTCTGCGATGAACTTGCTGATTATGGTGCCGGACTTGAAGACAAGCCGCAGATAGTGGCACTCAATAAGGGCGATTTGCTCGACCCCGAATTAATGGCGGACATCGCGGCGCAACTGCAGGCGGCAGGCGCCCAGGATGTGATTGCGATTTCAGGCGCAACTGGACAAGGCGTGCCAGAGGTGCTCGACCGCGTGCTCGAAGCACTTCCCGCCAAGAGCGGGCTTGAATCCACGCAAAACACCGGGATTTCGGAAGACGGGACATGGTCGCCAATCTAAACGCTGCCTTCCTGCGGACGTCTTGCCCTTTATTGGTGGTCAAGGTCGGATCGTCGCTGTTGGTGCAGCCCGACGGGAGTGTGCGGCGGCAATGGTTGGAAACGCTCGTTGCGGACATCAGCGCGCGGCATAAGGCTGGCCAGCGGATCGTTATCGTCACCTCAGGCGCGATCGCATTGGGTGCGCGCCGTCTGGGTTTTGAAAAAGGCGGCCGCAGCAGCCTCGCCGATGCGCAGGCCGCGGCATCCGTTGGGCAAATTGTGCTGTCGGGCATCTGGGCAGAGCTGCTCGACGCCCAGTCGCTTGCTGCGGCGCAAATGCTTGTGACGCTTGATGATCTGGAGGATCGCCGCCGCTATTTGAATATTGCCGCCACGCTGGATCGCCTTTTGGGTGCAGGGGCCGTTCCCGTCATCAATGAAAATGACAGCGTCGCCACCGAAGAAATCCGCTTTGGCGACAATGACCGGCTCGCCGCCCGCGTTGCGCAGGCGGCTGGCGCCAAGGGCGTTGTTTTGCTGTCGGATGTAGATGGCCTTTTCGACCGCGCGCCGCATTTGCCGGGTGCTATGCTGTTGCCGACAATCGAGAAAATTGACGGCCGTGTGCGCATCATGGTGGCTGAGGGTTCATCCTCTGGCATGGGGTCGGGCGGCATGGCGTCCAAGCTCGATGCCGCCGACATTGCGACGCGCGCTGGCATTGGACTGGTCATCGCCTCCGGCCTTCGCGATCACCCGCTTGCCGAGCTTGAAACAGGCGGGCCTTCGACCTTTTTCGCGCCGCGTGACGGGGGTTCTGCACGCAAGAGCTGGTTGGGCGGACGGCTGACCGTCAAAGGCCGCATTCGCGTTGATGCTGGCGCCATCCAAGCGCTCTTATCGGGCAGCAGCTTGTTACCTGCGGGCGCCTTGTCGGTGGAGGGTGAGTTTAAACGTGGCGACGTCATTGACATCAGTGATGATGACGGCGTTGCGGTCGCGCGCGGCCTTTCCGAATATGATGCCGTCGATGCCGCACGCATTTGCGGCCATCGTTCGAGCGAATTGGCGGATATCTTGGGCACTGTACCCCGCTCCGTCCTTGTGCACCGCGATCAGTTGGTCCTTTTGTGAAAACAGTCGCGCTAACAGGAGCGACGGGTTTTGTCGGACGGATCACGCTTGATCGGTTGATTGCCGCTGGTTGGCATGTGCGCGCGCTCACGCGGCGGGACCAGCATAAAAAAGCTGGGGTCACATGGGTTCATGGCAGCCTAAGCGATACGGCAAGCCTCACCGAATTGTGCACCGGCGCCGATGCTGTCTTGCATGTCGCAGGCGTCGTCAATGCGCCTGATGCTACGGGTTTCGAAAGCGGGAATGTTACCGGCACCGCCCATATCCTCGCCGCTGCCCAATTGGCTGGCATCACACGTTTTGTCTGCGTCTCCTCGCTCGCTGCGCGCCATCCGGAGCTTTCGATGTACGGCGCGAGCAAGGCCACCGCAGAAGCGCTCGTGCGCACATCATCGCTCGATTGGACCGTCATTCGTCCACCCGGAGTGTACGGCCCCGGCGACACCGAAATGTTCGAAATGTTCCGCATCGCCGCCAAGGGATGGGCATTGCTGCCGCCGCGTGGAAGGGTCTCCGTCATTCATGTCGACGACCTGGCCCGCTTGCTGGTGACTTTGCTGTCGGCGGATAATGTGTCGAAATGCGTGTTTGAGGCAGATGACGGAACAAAGGGCGGGTGGAGCCACGCCGGTTTTGCCAAGGCCATCGGTGCTGCGGTCGGGCGCGATGTCACGACGGTGCATGCGCCTGCGTTTCTTTTGAAATTTGCGGGATGGGTCGACCGGGCCGTTCGCGGTGCAAAGGCGAAACTGACGCCCGATCGGGCCAATTATCTGGCGCATCCCGACTGGACCATCAATCGCGATGCTGCGCCAGCGCCCCAGCTTTGGACGCCGGAAATAGCAACGCCCAAGGGGTTGAAAGACACCGCAAGCTGGTATCGGGCACAAGGGTGGATGTAGGCGCATGGCCTTGCCCTCATACTGCCTTATTCCCTTGCCATAGCGCGCCCATATGGCGCATTGCCCGTCACATAATTTGAGGATTTACGTATGACCGACCGCAGCGAAATGTTTGATCGCCTAAAGGGCCTGATTGAGCCTTTTAACAAAAAAGGTGTCGAGGTTGGCGAGACCACCACTTTTGCCGGTGATTTGGAATGGGACAGCCTGACCGTCATGGATTTTGTCGCTGAAGTCGAAGACAGCTTTGACATCATCATCAGCATGAATTTACAGGCGGAAATTGAAAATGTCGGCCAACTGGTCGACGCTGTGACCAAGCTGACCGCAGCCTAATTCAAACGGACGCCTGATTTTAACGGAAGACGTGCATGACTGATTTATTCTCCAAATTTGATGCCCTGATTGCGCAACGTGAAGGCTTGCTGGCCACGGGCGTAAAAGACCCGTTCAGCCTTGTGATGGAAGAGGTGAAATCGCCGACCGTCGCCGTCGTGAATGGCAAGGAAACGATCCTGCTTGGCACCTATAATTATATGGGCATGACCTTTGACGATGACGTCATCGCAGCGGGCAAGCAGGCTTTGGACGAATTTGGCGCAGGCACGACCGGCAGCCGCGTTTTGAACGGCACATTTCAGGGCCACAAGGAATGCGAAGATGCGTTGAAGGAATTTTACGGAATGGACCATGCGATGGTCTTTTCCACGGGCTATCAGGCGAACCTTGGTATCATCAGCACGATTGCGGGCAAGGGCGATTATATCATTCTGGATATCGACAGCCATGCATCGATCTATGACGGCTGCAAAATGGGCGATGCCGAAATTGTGGCTTTCCGCCATAATGACGTCGAGGCCCTCGAAAAGCGGCTGAAGCGCCTGCCCGCCGATGCGGGGAAGCTTGTCGTGCTCGAAGGTGTCTATTCGATGCTTGGCGATGTTGCGCCGCTGAAGGAAATGATCCGCGTTTCGAAAGAAGCAGGCGCGATGATCCTTGTCGACGAAGCGCATTCGATGGGCTTCATCGGCGAAAATGGCCGCGGCGTGGCCGAAGAGCAGGGCGTGTTGGACGATGTTGATTTCGTCATCGGCACTTTCTCCAAATCCGTCGGAACCGTCGGCGGCTTCTGCGTTTCCAACCATCCGAAGTTTGAAATCATGCGGCTTGTCTGCCGCCCTTATGTGTTCACGGCGTCATTGCCACCAGCGGTCGTCGCATGTTCGGCCGCGAGCATTCGCAAGTTGATGCACAATGGCAACAAGCGTGCGCATTTGTGGGAAAACTCCAGAAATCTGCACAAGGGCCTTCGCGATCTTGGTTTCAAACTCGGCACGCCTGATGCGCAAAGCGCGATCATTGCGGTGATCATGCCCGATTTGGAAAAAGGCGCGATGATGTGGGCTGCGCTTCTTGAGAATGGCTTATATGTAAACCTTGCCCGTCCGCCCGCGACGCCCGCTGGTATGACATTGCTGCGCTGTTCCCTATGTGCGGAACATAGCAGCGAACAGGTCGCGGACATTCTCAGCCGGTTCGAACGCGCAGGCAAGGCGGTCGGGATCATTTGACCGCCACCGCATGAACAGGCTTGACCGCAACGCACGCTCATTGGCGACTGGCTTTGCGGCAATGGCCGGTATGGTGGATGCCATCGGATTTATGGCGAGCGGTGGGTTTTTCCTATCGTTCATGAGCGGTAACTCGACGCGTCTCAGCGTCGGGATCGTTGAGAGCGCGCCTTATGTCAGCCTGGTCGTGGGGCTGCTCGCCAGCTTTGTCGGCGGCGTTGTCGCCGGGTCATTGGTTGGCCGGCAAACGACATTTGGCCCGCATCACAGGCAGGCGATTATCCTGACCGGCATTTCGCTTTTGCTATTCGCCGCGCCTTTTGTCGCTGACGCTGGATTTTTGCCACTCGCTTTGTGCGCTGCGGCTTTTTGCATGGGTATGGAAAATACGCTGTTTGAACGCGAAGGATCGGTGTCGTTCGGCTTGACCTATATGACGGGTGCGCTCGTCAAGATTGGGCAAGGCATTGCGACGCTGATCAGCGGCGGCGCGCGTCTGGAGTGGTTGCCTTATTTGCTGCTTTGGCTGGGTCTGGCCAGCGGTGCGATGATTGGTGCGCTGATGTTTGGCCAGTTCGGGCTTAAAAGCCTGTGGTTACCTGCCGCATATGCAGGGGTTTTCGCGTTGGCGCTTGTCGTTCCGCGCAAAAATCCGCGTTAACGCACGGCGCCTTTCGCCAAAAGCTTGGGCACCAGAAACAATGCCGCGATCAACGGCCATTTGCGCTGCCATGGGTGCACTTTGATTTGCGTACCGGCATGCCGGTTTATCTTCCAAGCCAGATAATCAATACCGCCCGCATAGGTAAACGCGGCCTTTGCGAGCCGTGCAACCGTCAGCAACTTTCCGCGTCGACGCAATGCCGGCCAACGGCGCTTTTCTTGAACGATGCGACCTTCGGGGTCTAGCAAGATATGTATTTTGTCGCCGCGCACTTCATTTGGGATCATCGTGTGGTGCAATGCTGCCCGGCCAAAGCGCGCGTAGCGATTGGGGTCGAATGCAATCACCGAAGATGGCCGGTCTTTGCGTTCCGCGCGCAGCTCTGCGCCATATGTCATCTGGAATCCCGACTGCCAAAGGTCGAGGACATCGCCTTCGCGCTCGGCAAATGCCAGTGCCGCATTCAGCAAGGTCGGGGCAGCACCGGATATCGCGAGAACCGCAGACTGCCGTGCGTCTTCATCGGCGCACCAGACGAGGCGTGAAGGCTGGGCAAAGCGCGCCCAGACCGAAACTGCCGATGCCGTCGGGCGATTGAGGTGGTGAAAGTCCTCTTCGCTTAAAATAGCCACCTTTGCGACCAGATCGCCATGTTGAAACGGAAATACATTGGGTGGCAGGCGGCGGTTCCATGTGGCGAGCCAACTGGGTCCATAAGCCGACTGGTAGTCGGAAACGATGAGGTAGAAATCAAGCATTTCGCCCTCTAGCTGTTCCGACCGAAGGCACGATCCGTAGAACAGAACGGCACGCGCTGCTGAACCATATTGCGCGGCGATATGCGCAGCGAAGGCGCTAGCGCCCTGTTGCGCCGGTACGGCCAATTCCTCGGCCACAAGCTGGGTCAGCGAGAGCATATGTGCGCCTTAGCCGTTTCCGTTGCCGCTTGTTAAGCAGCGAGTTTCAGGAAAGGTACAGGCGGGGTCGACCGAAGCACGATCGGGCTACCGCGATGCGCTTCGAACACTTCGCCATCCAAGACGACGCTGCTTCGTTCGCTATCGATGCGGATGACATCGCCTTGCTGGAAATGGACGCCGCTCGTGGGCGTGTGGCCCAATTTGCCGCGCAGCGACGCTCCGATCATTTTAAGGATAGCCCATGGTGCTTGGTCGACGGCCATAAACTTCATCAAACCACGCTGTTTGGTTTTGCCGGCCTGTCCGCCAAGCAATAGCTTTTCGAGGGTGGTGACGATCAGAATCGCAAATGTGCCCTGCAATTCTCCGTTGCGGATAAACGATATACTGACGGGTTTTGATCGTTCCGGCAGGAAACTTGCCTTCACCCGGACAAAGGCCGAAAACATAACGGCGATGAACGTCAGGAAATGGCTTAGGCCATTGGGCAATCCAAGCGGATAGATTTTGTGGCGGCAATATAGGATCGTTTCGGCAAGGCCCGCGCCGCCCAAGAACATGCCAAGAACCGGACGCGCGCCTTCGCTCCCATCGCTTAACGCAATCAGTTCGCGGACAACGATATGTTCGGAAAGATCGCCCTTTGCGACGTCAATGATACGCGCCAGCGCCTCCAACGGGTCCCCTTCCGCACCCAAATCGAGCGCAATCAGGTTGGTCTTGCCATTGGGCAGTACCGCGACGGGCGGCGGGGACCCTTCAAAATGCCCACCGTGATAAAGTTCTGTCAAAGCGGATTGCACGGTACCATCGCCGCCATTGATAACGAGCACCTTTGGCTTGACGCGGGCAATCATTTCGAGCGCTTTGGCGATCTGGCCAATTTCTTCGACTTCGTAATGGAATATATCAGGATTTTTCGCACAATAGTTTCGAACCGCCGGCAACAATGATCTGTTGCCGGTTGAATTGGGGTTCGAAAGAAGCGCGACTAAAGCCAAATACGTACCTTCACATATATTTCAGGTTGATGGTGATGCGCGTGACGCCTGAGCCCACATGGAATGCAACCTTGCTGACCGACGGCTTGCCCAAATTCAATATGCTCACGCCGGGGTTGTTGGAAAAACCGCCACCATCCTGCGTGAAGTCTGTTTTGCCATTTCCATTCCGGTCATGGCGCACAGCGATGCCATATTTCCCTTCGGAAGGGACGGGCACGCAAAAGATCATATTTCCTGCGCCCGCCCGGCTTTCGATGCGGTGCAGCCAGCGGCCTTTGGCCAACCAAGATCCAGGCGTGGCTGAATAAGATTGCACGCGAAGGATGCCTCTCGCTTCCTTCACACCCTGCACGATAACCAGCACAGCGGGGCCCTTGCCCACGGCGCAGCGCGACAAATCATTGCTTATTTCCTCGCCTGCTGCAGCAGCGCCCGATACGAGCGCCAATGCTGTGGCAGATATAAGAACCAAATATTTATGCATCTCAAAACTCCTGGAACAGCAAATCCAGTATCACTTCACAACGATACCATCGATATATTGCCCCTGAACCTGTAAGCGTCTATCGGTTGAGTTTGCGGCCAAATTAGGGTGACAGGGCGACCATAAGTTGAAATTTCTCACTGCCACCGACCGTTATATCTTCCGGCTTGTGATGTTGCCGCTGCTTGCGACACTCGCAATCGCGGCATCCTTGTTGCTGCTGGATAAGATGCTGAGCCTGTTTGACTTTGTCGCCGCAGAGGGCGGACCGGTCAGCGTGGTCTGGCGCATGCTCGCAAATCTGATGCCTGAATATCTATCACTCGGCATCCCAATCGGGCTAATGCTTGGCATATTGCTCGCGTTTCGCAAACTCGCCACATCGTCCGAGCTCGATATTTTCCGGGCGGTGGGGATGAGCTATTTTCGGCTGTTGCGCGTCCCCTTCCTGCTGGCGATTGCGCTTGCCGCTGTTAACTTTGCCATTGTCGGCTTTGTACAGCCCAGCGCGCGGTATCTATATGAAGAACTCCGGTTTGAGCTGCGATCAGGCGCCTTTGGTGCAAAGGTCCGGGTTGGCGAATTCAACAATGTCGGCAAGAATCTGACCGTGCGTATTGATGAAAGCCGGAACAACGGCAACGCACTGTCTGGCATGTTTGTGTACGCGCAAAGCAACAATGGACAGTCGATCGCCGTCACGGCCGAAAAGGGGCAGTTTTTGCGCACGGACGATCCAGACACAATATTGCTGCGATTGGAAAAGGGAACGCTCGTGCACGACGCGCCCAGTTATAAATCACCTCGCGTACTCAGCTTTACCAGCCATGATGTCCCCATTCCGCTGCCGCAGATCGAAAGTTTTCGGTCGCGTGGTGGCAAAGACCGCGAGTATCTGATGACAGAATTGGTACAGATCGGAAATGATACGCAAAGGTCCGCACTGGAACGCGACAGTGCGTGGTCCAATTTCCATTTCCGCCTTGTTGAGGTAGGGATGATGCTCCTGCTGCCATTGCTTGCATTGGCGTTGGCGATACCGCCGAAGCGTTCGACATCCGCGCTTGGCGTCTTTTTATCGATCGTGATGGTCGTGACCTATCATAAGATAAACGAATATGCCGAAAGCGTCGGCGCAATGGGCATTGTTGATCCGTTTATCGCATTATGGGCGCCATTTTTGCTGTTCGCTGCGCTCATCATCTGGATGTATCATGTGATCGCACACGTGCCTGGCGGCCAGCCCATTGGCGCCCTTGAAGCGTTCGCGGCGAAGGCGGGTAAATGGTTCAAGAGACTGTTCCGCTGGGGCCGAAAGTCGCGGCTGGCCACCATTGGTATGCCTGTGCCGCAAGAAGGGCATAACCCATGAACTTCTTCCCCTCACGTGACATCACAATGTATATGGCCAGGCTCTTTGTCGTGCGCAGCTTTGCCGTGCTGATGATGCTTGTGCTGGTGCTGATGACCCTCGATCTTCTGGGTGCAAGTGGCAAGATACTTGCCGTGCCCGGAAACGATCAGGGCGATGTGTTGCGCTATGTGACGATGCGCGCACCGCAAATTATTGCCAGATTTCTACCCTTCTCGGTTCTGTTGGGAACATTAATCACTTTTACGACCCTCAGCCAGAACAGCGAAGTTGTGGCGATGAAGGCGGCGGGATTGTCGGCACACCAAATTCTTGCGCCGATGTTTGTCGCCAGCTTGGGCGTAGCGCTTATTTCGTTCGTGTTTAACGACGTTGTCGTCGCGCCGAATACGCAGCGGCTCAAGCTTTGGCAGGACGCCGATTTTGGCGTCATTGCGCCCGATAGTGACGCGCGGAAAAATGTCTGGGTCCGCGAAGGCGGCGACCTTATAAATGCAGGCCGAGTGCTGGGATCGGGCGACAGTATAGTCCTTGAAAATGTGCGCGTGTATTTGCGCGCCAATGGCGGTTTGCGTCAGGTCATTAGCGCACCAAATGCGCGTTATGTTGGCAATGCATGGCGGCTTGAAAATGCGGAAACATTCGACGTCGCCACGACCGAACAGAAGAAAGTCGCCAGTCTCACAATCGGCAAAGGCATTGCGCCGGATAGGTTTAATCTCGTGAAGGTCGATGGTGACGGCCTTGGCTTCTTGCCGTTGATGCGCGCCATTGATGATCTGCGCGCCGCCGGTCGCCGCACCGATAATCTTGAAGGCATTTTGTGGCACAAGCTGGCAGGGCCTTTGTCGACCTTGTTAATGCCCTTGCTTGGGGCAGTTGCCGCCTTTGGACTTGCCCGCTCGGGCGCTTTGTTCGTGCGCGCGGTGCTGGGCATGGCGCTTGGCTTTACCTATTTCGTTGCTGATAACTTTGCCTTGGCGATGGGCAATCTGGGTGCTTATCCGCCCTGGATTGCCGCATGGGGGCCATTTTTGCTCTTTTTACTGATCGGCGAAACGGTGCTTATCCGCACCGAAGAATGAGCCTGCGGATAATGCGGCGTTGGGAAAATCTGCGGCACAGCTTCGTCTATAAATCGTCTTGTATTGAAATATGCGTTTCGGGAATTCACTATGACAGACATCACTATTCGGCCGGTTGCAACGAAGGCAGACAAACGCGCCTTTATTGACCTGCCGTTCCGGCTTTATGCGCATGATCCCAACTGGGTTCCGCCATTGAAGAGCGATGTGATGGCGACCATTACGCCTGGCAAGAATCCATGGTTCGAACATGGTGAGGCGCAGCTTTTTCTGGCGGAAAAGGACGGAAAAGTTGTTGGCCGGATATCCGCGCATTTGGATTTTCTCGCGCTGAAACAGCCGCCAGAGCAAGGCATGGGCCCCGGCGTCGGCAATTGGGGATTTTTTGAGGCTGAAGATGAAGCCACGGGAAAACTGCTGATTTCAACTGCTGAAGATTGGCTGCGCAGCAAAAACATGGTGCGCTCGCTCGGGCCGCTTAGCCTGTCCATCTGGGAGGAACCGGGCGTGTTGATTGACGGCCATGACCATCCATCCACCGTGCTGATGGGCTATCATAACGCAGCCTATGGCGGTTGGATTGAAGCGGCGGGCTACGCCGGCATCAAAGATCTCTACACATATCAAATCCCGATTGATGTACCGTTTCCGCCATTGGTTGAACGCATCGTTGCATCGGGCGAGCGCAATGAACGCATCGTCATTCGTAAAGTGAACAAGGATAATTTTGACGCTGAGGCGGCGTTAATTCTGTCGATATTGAACGACGCATGGAGCGGGAATTGGGGCTTTGTGCCCATCACCGATGCCGAAGTCGCGCATACCGGAAAGCAGTTAAAACCGATCGTCTTTAACGACCTGATCCGAATTGCGGAGGTTGATGGCGAACCCGTCGCTTTCATGATGACATGGCCCGATATCAACGAAAAAATCGCTGAATTTGGTGGCAGCTTGTTTCCGTTCAACTGGGCGAAGCTTTTGTGGTGGCTGCGCGCGCCAAAGGTCCGCACGATGCGCGTGCCGTTGATGGGCGTGATGAAAAAACTGCAGTCGACCCGCATGGCAAGCCAACTGGCGTTTATGATGGTCTCGCTTATTCGCGACGCGTCCACCAGCCAATTTGGCGCAAGCCGGGGTGAATTCGGCTGGGTCCTTGACGACAATGGCCCGATGCGATCGGTTGGTGAGGCGATTAATGGCAAAATCAACAAGGTGTACCGCATTTACGAAAAGCAGCTCTGACGGCGTGTGACGCGCATATATCGTCTTGATGCGCATTCCCGCGATATCGCCGCGGCCCTGTCCGCAGACCACGGTCCGGACCCATGGGGCGGAGGTGAGCCAAGGCCGGGCACATTCGCGCCGGTCGTCGTCCGATCATCCAAAACGGCACGGCGCTTTATCCGCCCGATGGTTTGGGGTTACCCCGCGCCCAATAGCCTGACGCCAGCGGGCGATGTGCAATGGGTGACGTCGGTGCGCAATGTGGCGAGCCCCTTTTGGATCGGCAATTTGCGGCACATCGAATTGCGTTGCCTCGTTCCGGCGACGTCGATTGGCAACAAGCAACCTGCACTTCCCGACAGCGGCCCCGCTTCCGTCTGCGCGATGGCGGGCATTTGGCGGGACCTGACTGATATGCCGGTCTTTGCGATCATCACGGTTGATGATGCCACGGACCCCGCGAAAAAGCGCAGCACGCCGCTGATTCTGAACAGCGCGCAGCAGCAAATGTGGCTGACCGCCGATTGGAAAGAGGCCTCTCGCCTTGTCCAGCCTGCGCAAAAGGAACCCGTGGCATGTGCGTAGTATCCATCGCGTGGGAGGCGCATCCGTGTTGGAAACTCATAGCCATTGGCAACCGCGATGAATTTCACGACCGCGCGTCGGACGCGCTCAGTTCTTGGACCGACGCGCCGTCGATATTGGCGGGGCGCGATTTGCTGTCCGGCGGCACATGGATGGGCGTGCACACCGATGGCCGCTTTGGTGTCGTCACCAACATACGCAACCCCGATGGCCCCGACCCGACCAAAAAGTCCCGTGGTGCGCTGGTCACGGACTGGCTGTCTGGCGGGACGCTTCCGACCGCTGTGGAGACATTTAGCCCCTTCAATCTGGTGCTGGCCGACAAGGGCGGCCTGACGCATATCGCGAACCGGCCCAATGCGGTGCATGCGAGATGGCCCGACGGCATATATGGATTATCCAATGCGGAGACGGGCGCGCCATGGCCACGCAAGGACCGTTTGAACCGCGCGCTCTCAGAGTGGTTTGCGACCGAAGCGCATGATCCGGTCGACCTGTTCGACGTCCTTTTGGACGATCAAAGCCCAGCATCGGGCGATCCGCCGATCTTCATCCGCAACGCCGTTTATGGGACGCGCTGCAGCACGCTGGTTGCCGTGGATGGCGACGGTAGCGGGTGCATTATGGAACGGCGCTTTGGCCGCGATGGCAATTTCGCGCGCGAGAGCCGTTTCACATTTGATTGGCCAATCTGACAGATTTTTTGGAACAGCGCATCGTTACCAGCGTTTCCACTTTCCCACCGAGGAAAGGATGTGCCCGTGCCCCAGAACGACAATGACCGCCCAATCGGCAAAACCCCCATAACGGACGCCGCCGTCACCGCAACAGGTGCTGATATCGACAATGACCATGCCGATGAACGCCCCGTTGACCGATCGCAGGACGCACCCGAGAATTATAACAGCGAACAGGATGATGAACCTGCACAGGCGCAGACGGTATCGGACGACGCCATTCGCCATATTCCCAATGGCGAGTCAGACCATGGCGGCACGACCAACCCCGCGCAGATTTATGCAGACGACACGCAGGACGTCGTTGACCATATGCACCAGATGGAACGCAGCGGACAGATTGATATGGACGCCTATCGCGGCGAACGCAGCGACGACGATGAACCGGAAACATTAGGCGAAGCCGCGCTTGAACCCGGCGACGTCGACAGCCGTGGCAACCGGTCGCGCAATCCGGGCTGACGTTTGAACCAGTTTTCCTGAAGCAGCTTATCGTTGCTTAAAGGACCGGAGGACCCGTCCCCTGAAAGGGGGGCGGGTCTTAACGCGTGATTGCTTCGCCGACAGAGGCGTAAATCATCACCACGGCAAAGGATGCTATCATGCCGATGAACAACGCGACGGCGGGAATTTGAAAAACGTCCATATCAGGCTCCTATATTGAGGAAGTCATTATGCACCGCGCAATCAGGTCATGCTTTGATTTGGATCAAAAGGGCCGACAATCGCTTCCATCGGCAATGGGCCATAGATATGCGGGAAAAGCGCACCGCCGCGGGATTCCTCCCATAGGATGGTCTCACCCAGATAGGCCAAGTTCACTTCGGCAATGACAAGCCCGTCTTGCCCGGCAAAATGCTTGTCCAACGTGCCCTGCAGCTGATCCTGCGCCGACAAATGAATATAGCCATCCGCCAGATCGACTGGCGCGCCGTGAAAGACGCCGTCCGCTTCAAACTGCGCCCATTGCGCGGCGGTGAATATTTTGAAGGCGGTATCAAGATGGCTATATTTGGACATGCCCAGCCCATGCCGAAAAGCGGGGAGCGAGGCAAGCCGCGCATAGGAAGCCCGCCCGCGTGCCGGTTATGCCGACAGGTTTTTGATCATCACCGCAACCTGATCGAGGATCGAAAGCCGCTCTTTCTTCAACGCCTCTGTCCGGTCGTCGGACGCAGGCTCAATCCCGCTGTCGATCCGATGAATTTCGCGGTTCACATCATGATATTGCGCCGCAAGCTTGCCGAAATGTTCATTGCCGATTTTCAACGCGTGCAAGGCGTCGGCGGCGTCGGGGAATTCGGCATGGAGATCATGGGGGGTATGCGACATGGCTATGGTTCCTTTTCAAACGGGATAACAGTTGCATGGGCGAAATGGGCCCGCCGCGCATTGCGCCAGATCAAAGATTGCCGCGTGGCGCAGCGCCTCGCGCCGCAATTGCGCGCACGACTTTGAGGCGATCGGCGTCGGGCGACGTCGCTTCGTTTATGTCTATCTATGGAATATATGGGTCGCGTGCGTCAGGTGGAAACGGCATGGTCTCCATCCTGACGACAGACGACGGGGGGCGGGTTATTCCGCGGCGACCCCGGCTTGTTCGAACATATCGACGCCGTCATTTTCGGCGATCGGCTCAATACCGATGATCTTTTTCTTACGATTGTCAAAGCTGTCCCACACTTGGCCCCAATCGCCGCGTGTCGACGCCTTGCTGTACTCGGTCGCGCGGGTTTCGAAGAAGTTGGCGTGCTCGACGCCGTTCAACAATGGCGCGAGCCATGGCAGCGGGTGGTCTTCGACCATGTAGATTGCGGGCAGGCCCAACTGGCCCAAACGCCAATCGGCGATGTAGCGGATGTAGCGTTTGATTTCCTTGGCGGTCATGCCGGGGACGGGGCCCATTTCGAACGCAAGGTCGATGAACGCGTCTTCCAAACGGACAACCTTTTGGCAGCAATCGATAATGTCTTCCTTCACCGACTTGGTGAGGCAGCCGCGCTCTGCACAAAATGCGTGGAACAGCTTGGTAATGCCTTCGCAGTGCAGCGATTCGTCGCGGACCGACCAGGATACGATTTGCCCCATGCCCTTCATCTTGTTGAAGCGCGGGAAGTTCATCAGCATCGCGAAGGATGCGAACAGTTGCAGCCCTTCGGTAAAGCCGCCGAACATCGCCAATGTGCGGGCAATGTCTTCGTCGGTGTCGACGCCGAATTGGTGGATATAATCAACCTTCGCCGCCATTTCTTCATATTCGAGGAAGGCCGAATATTCGCTTTCGGGCATGCCGATGGTGTCCAGCAAGTGGCTATATGCCGCGACGTGGACGGTTTCCATGTTGGAAAACGCGGTCAGCATCATCTTCACTTCGGTCGGTTTGAACACGCGGCCGTAATTTTCGTGGTAGCAATTCTGCACCTCGATATCGGCTTGGGTGAAGAAGCGGAAGATTTGCGTGAGCAGGTTGCGTTCGTGGTCCGAAAGCTT
The DNA here is from genome assembly GCA_002255985.1 of Sphingomonadaceae bacterium PASS1. Lineage (GTDB taxonomy): Bacteria > Pseudomonadota > Alphaproteobacteria > Sphingomonadales > Sphingomonadaceae > Sphingorhabdus_B. The sequence goes on along the minus strand of NKIR01000004.1, from coordinate 55,494 downwards.
CTGCGCCCAATCGCGGCAATCTTCGCCCAAGGGCACTTCTTCGGGCAGCCAATGGATCTGCTGTTGGCGTTTCCAAAAGTCGTAGGCCCAAGGATATTCAAAAGGCTTGTAGCTATTGCGTGCTTGTAACAATGACATGTCGGTTTCCTTGGGTCTTTAACTGTTCAATACGGTCGGTCGTGTCCCTTTTGCCTTATTGGCAGGCGAGGCACTCTTCGTAATCGGTTTGCGCGGCAAGCTCCATCACGGGCAGTTCGGCGGTGTTGTCCGCCTCCACCCCGCCGGCAAAGCCAGCGCGCTGAATGCTCTTTGACCGCAGATAATATAGCGATTTCACGCCCAATTCCCATGCGCGGAAGTGGAGCATGAGAAGGTCCCATTTTTCCACATCGGCGGGGATGTACAGGTTCAGCGAGGTCGCCTGATCAATATAAGGCGTGCGGTCCGCGGCCAGTTCGATCAACCAACGCTGGTCGATTTCAAAGCTGGTCTTAAACGTGTCCTTCTCCTCAGGCGTCAAGAAGTCGAGATGTTGGACCGAGCCGCCCTTTTCAAGGATGCTGTTCCAAACATTGGTCGAATCCTTCGCCTTTTCCTGCAACAGCTTTTCCAGATACGGATTCTTCACGATGAAGCTGCCCGAAAGCGTCTTGTGCGTGTAAATATTCGCCGGAATCGGCTCAATACACGCGCTCGTGCCGCCGCAAATGATCGAAATCGACGCGGTCGGCGCGATCGCCATTTTGCAGGAAAAGCGCTCCATAACGCCCATATCCTCAGCATCAGGGCAGGCCCCACGCTCATTGGCCAGCATCATCGACGCCTCATCAACCTGCGCCCGGATATGCTTGAAGAACTTCATGTTCCAAGATTTGGCAAGCGCGCTTTCAAAGCCAACGCCGCGTGACTGCAGGAAGCTGTGATAGCCCATGACGCCCAAACCAACCGAACGTTCGCGACCGGCCGAATATTTGGCGCGCGACATTTCGTCCGGCGCGCGGTCGATGAAGTCCTGAAGCACGTTGTCGAGCATGCGCATGACGTCTTCGATGAAGAGCTTGTCGCCGTTCCATTCATCCCAAGTTTCGAGATTGAGCGACGACAGACAGCAGACCGCAGTGCGGTCATTACCCAAATGGTCGTGACCCGTTGGCAAGGTAATTTCGCTGCAAAGATTGGACGTCGACACTTTCAAACCAAGATCGCGGTGATGCTTGGGCATCGCGTTGTTCACGGTGTCGCTGAAGATGATATAAGGCTCGCCCGTGGCAAGGCGGGTTTCCACCAGCTTTTGGAACAGCGAACGTGCGTCAACCGTGCTGCGCACTTCGCCGGTTTTGGGCGAACGCAGATTGAACTCTTCACCTGCGCGGACGGCTTCCATGAATTCGTCCGACAGCAACACACCATGGTGCAAGTTGAGCGCCTTGCGATTGAAGTCGCCCGATGGCTTGCGGATTTCAAGGAACTCTTCGATTTCAGGGTGGCTGACATCGAGGTAGCACGCGGCCGAACCCCGACGCAGCGAACCTTGCGAGATTGCGAGGGTAAGGCTGTCCATAACGCGGACAAACGGTATGATGCCGCTCGTCTTGCCATTGAGGCCCACAGGTTCGCCGATGCCGCGCACATTGCCCCAATAGGTACCAATGCCGCCGCCGCGTGATGCGAGCCAGACGTTTTCGTTCCATGTGTTGACGATGCCTTCCAAGCTGTCGTCGACGCTGTTCAGATAGCAACTGATAGGAAGGCCACGGCCAGTTCCGCCGTTTGACAGCACTGGCGTTGCAGGCATGAACCAAAGGCGCGAGATATAGTCATAGAGCCGCTGCGCATGATCCTGATCATCAGCATATGCCGACGCAACACGGGCAAACAGGTCCTGATAGCTTTCGCCAGGCAACAAATAACGGTCCTGCAGCGTGTCCTTGCCAAATTCGGTCAGCAGGGCGTCGCGCGACGAATCCGTCACAACGCTGAAACGGCGTTCGTCTACGGTTTTGCTCGACACGGCCTTCTTATCGTCAGCCGGCTTGGTCTCGGCTTCCACCTTAACAGCTTCGGTAGCAACTTTTTCAAGCATATCAGTCATCATTGCGGTCATATCGTCGGCCCCTTGGCCTGCATCCCTGAAATCCATTTAACCCGTTGCTCCATTCATTGCGGCGACCCGAAACTGGATGCCGGTTTCCCGGCGGCCAGCGACCAGTTCAAATATCTGTCGGAAACGCGTGTTCCCATATTGTTCGACTCAGGGCGCGAAACTCCCTCTTAGCATTTTTTGACCACGTCAGGGGTTATATTTTCACTTGTCCCCAGCTTATCGTCGGGAAAAATCCCCCCAACAACAGAATCACTATCTGAAGCTGCAAGCACAAATTGTGGTAATGCCCCCTATGGCCAACCGCTACCTATAGTGCCTTATTCATTTTAAGACGCAAGGGGGTAAATCGAAAATTAACCATTCAATTCGTCGCTATTCTGATTCCATTCGTCGCACATGTCGGCGGGCAAAAGGTAGCGACGCGTGGGCGTTCTAAGTGTTGTTGAACGCGCAAGATGGAAAATGAGGAATTGACAATATTTCTGGCGTCGAACTGAACCCAATCCTTCGAACCACATATTTTAGACAAAAACCGGGTAACGGCATCATCCGGACGGGACAAATGTGAGCGGCGCATCGGTCGTTCGCTAATATTGATTCAGCCGGTCAGAATGATGCTTGTATCGGCCCCACGGGACGTTAATGGCGTGGGGGTTCTATCCAGTCCGGGGCCTTATATGACCGTCACCATCCGCAATTCCGATTTGATCGATAGCGTCGCCGACGCGCTGCAATATATCAGCTATTTTCACCCGATGGATTATATCCGGGCATTGGGTGATGCATATACCGCCGAACAGTCACCTGCGGCAAAGGATGCGATCGCGCAAATTCTGACCAACAGCCGGATGTGCGCAGAAGGACATCGGCCCATTTGTCAGGACACGGGCATCGTCAATGTCTTCGTCAAATGGGGGATGGATTGTCGGCTGGAGGACACGTCGGCGTCGCTTCAGGAGGTGATCGACGAAGGCGTGCGCCGCGCATATCTGCACCCTGACAACAAACTGCGCGCCTCGGTATTGGCCGACCCCGCTTTCACGCGGCGTAACACCAAAGATAACACGCCGTGTGTCCTGCATGTCGAAATGGTCACCGGTTCAAAAGTTTCGGTGGATGTTGCGGCAAAGGGCGGCGGCAGCGAGAATAAGTCAAAGTTCAAGATGATGAACCCGTCAGACAATATCGTCGACTGGGTAGTTGAAATGTTGCCGCAAATGGGTGCTGGCTGGTGCCCGCCCGGAATGCTCGGCATTGGCATCGGCGGGACCGCGGAACATTGCGTCTTGCTGGCCAAGCAAGCGTTGATGGAGCCTATCGACATGGGGCCGTTAAAAGCACGCGGCCCACAAAATGATATTGAGGCGATGCGCATTGAGATTTTTGACAAGGTTAACGCGTTGGGTATCGGCGCGCAGGGGCTTGGCGGGCTTTCGACCATCCTTGATGTGAAAATCATGGATGCGCCATGTCATGCTGCGGGCAAGCCGGTTGCGATGATTCCCAATTGCGCGGCGACGCGTCATGCGCATTTCACGCTGAACGGGTCGGGCCCTGCATATCTGGAGGCGCCGAAGCTGGACGAATGGCCAAAGGTAGACTGGAAGCCTGATACAGCCGCGATCCGCGTGGATTTGGACGCGCTGACGCCCGAAACCATTGCCAGCTGGAAACAGGGCGACCGTTTGTTGTTAAACGGCAAGATGCTGACCGGGCGAGATGCCGCACATAAACGCATCGCCGACATGCTGGCCAAGGGCGAAGAACTACCGGTCAGCTTTAAAGGGCGGATGATTTATTATGTTGGCCCTGTCGATCCGGTGGGCGAGGAGATTGTTGGTCCCGCTGGCCCGACGACGGCTACGCGCATGGACAAGTTCATGGACATGATGCTTGAGCAGGGATTGCTGGCGTGCGTCGGCAAGGCGGAGCGCGGTCCGGCGGCGACACAAGCCATCGCCAAGCATAAGAGCGCATATCTCATGGCCGTTGGCGGCGCCGCCTATCTCGTGGCACGCGCCATCAAGGGCAGCAAGGTCGTCGGTTTCGAAGATCTGGGCATGGAAGCAATCTACGAATTTGAAGTGCAGGACTTCCCAGTGACGGTCGCGGTCGACAGCGACGGCAACAATGTGCATCAATTGGCCCCTGCTTATTGGCAAAAGCGGATCAAGGACGAGGGGTTGCTGGAGAACGCGGGCTAGCTTTTCAGCAGCCAGATACGATTCAACTCTCCGCATAATGTAGCGTTGTTGACATTAACCTCATGTGGGCCTGTTATCGGCAGCAATGCGAACCGATAAAAAACCGAGCAAAAGCTTCCTCTCGCGCCTCGGTCCCGGCCTGGTAACTGGTGCTGCGGATGACGATCCATCGGGGATCGGCACGCACAGCCAAGTTGGCGCGCAATTTGGCTATGGGTTGACCTGGACGTTTTTGTTCAGCTTCCCATTGATGGTCGCGATTCAAGAAGTCGCGGCTGAAATCGGGCGCGTTACCGGTGCGGGCATTGCGCGCAATATGCGCCGACATTATCCCCGGCCCTTGCTGGTGCTCATGGTCGGGCTGCTGCTGATTGCCAATATCGTCAATCTAGGCGCTGATCTGGCCGCGATGGGTGCCGCCGTCGCGCTGCTGATCGGTGGGCCAATAGGGCTTTACACGTTATTGTTCGGGATCTTCTGCATCATCGTTAAAGTGGCGCTATCCTATGAGCGCTATGCGTCGGTGCTCAAATGGGCGACGCTATCGCTCTTTGCCTATGTTGCTGTGGTCGTTGTGGCGCAGGTTCCTTGGGTAGAGGCGCTGACCTCGCTGGTTGTGCCGCGCATTGAATGGACCGGCGCGTACGCCACTGCCGTCGTCGCGATATTGGGGACCACCATTAGCCCTTATTTGTTTTTCTGGCAGGCGGGACAAGAGATTGAGGAGCAGAAGCGGCATAAGGCAAAACCGCTGTGCATCACGCCCAAGGACGCCGGACCTGAATTAAAACGCATCCGGATCGACACGCTGACCGGCATGGCGTTCAGCTCGATCGTCTCGCTAGCTATCGTATTCGCAACCGCTGCGACGCTGCATGCCAATGGCATCCGCGATATCGAAACGTCGGCGCAGGCGGCCGAAGCATTGCGGCCCATTGCGGGAAATTTCGCTTTTGCGTTGTTCGCGCTGGGTATCATCGGGACCGGCTTGCTTGCGGTGCCCGTGCTTGCAGGGTCGGCAGCTTATGCCGTGACGGAAATGTTTGGTATCTCGGGAAGCCTTGACGCCAAGCCAACCAAGGCACGCCTGTTTTACGGCACGATAGCCGTGACAACCTTGCTTGGCGTGTCGTTGCAATATGTCGGCATTGACCCCGCGCGTGCGCTCTATTGGGCCGCTGTCGTCAATGGTGTGCTTGCCGCGCCGTTAATGGTCATGATGATGCTTATCGTGCGCAACCCGCGCGCGATGGGGCGGCTGACATTGGGACGCCGCGCGACCATTACCGGATGGATCGCGACGGGAGTTATGGCTGTTGCAACGATCGTGTTCTTCGCCACGCTTTAGAGTAGCGGTGCCGCGGTGCTTATTATTGGGGCTTGGGTGCGGGCGACTTTTTGGATGGTTTCTTTACGGGTGCTGGCAAAGAATCCAGAAACTCCAGTTGGTTGAGGTCTATGTTGGCATCGGATCTTTTGCCTTTAAGAACATCAATCTCTGCCCGGCGTTTCATCAGATAATATTCGCGCATCGCGGCATAAGGGTTCCCGCTTTCCTGCACCCGGGTTAGAATCACATCATTCTCGACACGGTCGTCAATCGAGGAAAGCGTGCCTTTGGCTGCCGAGACAATTGGATTGGTAAACGGCTTGCCAACTGCTGCTGGTAAAAGCGAAAGATCAACGACCCGCCCGAGAAGATCGCGAACGGTGGTGGATCCGAATACAGGCAGAAATAAATAGGGGCCAGGACCGACGCCATAATATCCCAATGTGTCTGCGAGGCCATTTGGACGGCGTGGTAGGTTGATTGGAGACTTTTTAGCGACATCAAAAAGTCCGGCAACGCCAATGGTTGAGTTGATAGCAAATCGACCAAAGGTTTCGGCGGCTTTGCCAATCTTGAGCTGAAGCAGAAAATTCAGAAAGACGATGGGCTCATCCAAGTTATTCAGAACATTATGCATTCCGTCGCGGATCGGGGAAGGTAATCCATCTCGATACCCGTACGCAACCGGTGCGATAATGGCTTTATCGACCGACTGTACCGCGCCGAACGAGACTTCGTTCACGACCGCAATCGGGTCGCCTTTCGGGGGTCCCTTATTTGCGGTAACAACGATGGTGGCCTTTTCGGCCGCAGCCGGTGTAACGGGTCCGACGGGCGTTTTTGTATCCGGAGATTGCGGCTGAGCATCCACTCCGTCTGTGGATGGCGGCACAGTGTTTTGGGTACCCTGCTCGGTCGCTAGCGTGGGTGCGCCAGCAATTTCCAACGGAATAACTGGCTGTGCTACAGGCGGCGACTGCGGGGTCCCCGATAAAAGGGCGATTGCGATGATACTGGTGATGCTCAACTTTGGAACTTTCCGGTCAAAACCGCTTGCAAACAACATTCTAAAGGCTGGCAGCCAAGCTGACAACTGCCTTTCACGGATTGCGTTTCACCCGAAATCGGGGGTTATATCAGACGATTCATGATAGTACCCGGATACATTGGCCGCTTCCGACGGGAAATTATTGCGCCGGGGCTTGTCTCTGTTGCGCTTGCATCTGTGCATCGATTTGTGCTTGGATTTCAGGTGGTAAGCCTTGCGTTGCAGCGTTGGCCGGGCCGCCTGCTGCGCTGCCTTGCTGCTGTTGCATTTCCTGCATTTGCTTTTGCATGGCTTCGATTTCGACGCGTGATTTGAACTCTAACAGTTCGACATCAAAGGTCAGTTCGCTACCGCCGGGGATGGCGACTTGGCCGGTTTGCGGATTACGCTGATCTTCGGGGCCATAGCCAAGCTCGGCTGGAATCCACAGGCGATACTTGCCGCCGCGCTGCATGATTTTAAGGCCTTCTGAAAAGCCGGGAACAACGCCGGTGACCGGAAAGCCGGCCTGAGGATTTTGGTCGAAAACGGTGCCGTCTTTCAACATGCCCTTGTAGCTGACGAGCACAACATCATTGTCCGTCGGCGACTTGCCTTCGCCGGCTTGGATAATCTTGTAACGCAACCCTGAAGGCGTGGTGACGGTATCGCCATATTCCTGACGCACGTCGCTTGTGCCCCAATATGCCAAACCGCCACCGGCAGCCAGCACGAGCGCGACTGCCGCCCAATATTTGGTCATAGTGCCTTTTTTGAGCGGAAGAATCGGGACGGCAGTTACAGACATACACATTTCCTGTTGGCTAAGATGCGCGCTGACTAGCAGAAACTAGCGGGGATTCCAGACACAAAAAAAGCGCCGTAAAAGGCGCCTTCCTTGTTGCGGGTCGCAGACGCTTATTTCGCGCCGTCACGTTCCTGCTGCTTGCGCTCCATCTTGCGGGCACGACGAACAGCAGCGGCCTTTTCACGCGCGCGCTTTTCCGACGGCTTTTCGAAGTGACGACGCAGCTTCATTTCGCGATACACGCCTTCACGCTGCAGCTTTTTCTTGAGCGCGCGTAGGGCTTGATCAACATTATTGTCGCGAACCATGATCTGCATAAAAAACTCAACTCCGCATCGAATCGGCAAAATGGCTTAAAACCGCCATTTTGAAAGGCTAAAAACGAAAATCGCCGCTTTCACAGGCGGCGTGTTGATGAGGCCCCTAACTAGGTCGCCCTTTAATATCAAGCGAAAATGGCGCTTTTAAGCACGAGGATGGAGAAATCCGTCGGCCATTTTGCGTTCTCCAGCCACTTGCCCTCGTGCAATGTTCGTTTCATAAAGCAACGCAACGAATGAGCAGGAGAGCGCCAATGGCAACCCAATTGAAGTCGAACAGCAAATATAGCGAAGCCGAATGGACCGCGCGTCAAGAGCTTGCTGCCTGCTATCGCATTTTTTCGATGTTCGGTTGGGACGAACTGGTGTTTAACCACATTACGGTGAAGGTGCCAGACGAAGACGGCGCTTTTTTGATCAACCCTTATGGCATGCACTTCGGTGAGATCACCGCTTCCAGCCTGATTAAGATCGACATTGATGGCAACAAGATCGATGCCGACAACCCATGGCACGTCAATAAGGCCGGCTTCGTCCAGCATAGCCTGTTCCATCGCACTTTGCCCGATGCCCATGCCATTATCCATACCCACACAACCGCGACGGTTGCTGTGTGTAGCCTTGAGGGTGGTCTTCAGCCAATCAATTTTTATGCCTGCAACTTTGCGGGCCAGCTGGCTTACCATGATTTCGAAGGCGTGACCGTACGTGAGGAAGAAGGCACGAGATTGGTCCAAAATCTGGGCGAAAAGCGGATATTGATGCTGAAAAATCACGGTCCTGTCGTGATGGGCAAGACATTGACGGATGCGTTCATCAAATATTGGGCGCTGCAGCGGGCATGCGAGCAACAGATTGCAACGATGCAAATGGGCCAACCAATCACTGTATCGCCAGAGGTTATCGCAGTGCACCAGCGCGACCTGTATATGGCATCACCCCCAGGCGGTTCGGGCCGCGTTGAATTTGACGCAATGGTGCGCAAGGTTGACCAGATCGATAAAAGCTGGCGGGATTAAACACTCCGTCCCCCGAATGCGGTTCTCCGTAGGTGACTGTGTTTCAGGGTCTCAAATAAGATGCTGAAACATGTTCAGTATGGCTATAATGGGGCTGCATGACCAAATTCACCGTCAATGATCGCCCGGTTCAGTATAAAATGGATCCGCAAACACCTCTTTTGTGGGCTTTGCGTGATGCGTCGAACTTAACCGGGACAAAATATGGTTGCGGCAATGGCGATTGCGGCGCCTGCATTGTGGAAGTCGACGGGGAGGCGATAAGGTCTTGCCTGGTCACGATTGCCGAAGTTGAAGGCCGCTTTGTTACGACGATTGAAGGCCTTAGCCGTGACCGTAGCCATCCGCTGCAACAGGCGTTTGTCGCCAGCAACGTGCCGCAATGTGGCTTTTGCATTCCGGGTATCATCATGGCTGGCGCGGTGTTGCTCAAGAAAAGCAGCAACCCAACAGATGAAGAAATCGAAGCGGCGATCACGAACTTGTGCCGTTGCGGTGTCTATCCACGCTTGCGCGACGCTATCAAACGGGCCGGACGCGTCATGCGCGGTGAGGAGCGCATCGCTGCTGCGCCACCGCCGGGAATTACACCTGAAGATGCGGCACAGGCGGTTCCCGCGCTGACGGTTACCGAGTAAGCTTAACCCTGAAGCTCAATATCCCAATATAACCAGTCATACCATGTTTCGTGCAAGTGATTCGGCGGGAAAGCACGGCCCCTGTCTTGCAATTGCCAGTTGGTCGGCCGGATAGCGGCCATGTTTAGTTGCATATGCGCTTGCTTCGGTGTGCGGCCACCTTTTTTCAGGTTGCAGTGCAGGCAAGCCGTTGTGACATTTTCCCAACTGGTGATGCCACCCAAACGGCGCGGAACGATATGGTCAAAGGTTAGATTGTCGCCCGAGCCGCAATATTGGCATTCAAACTTGTCACGTAAGAATAGGTTGAAGCGGGTGAATGCAGGATATTCGGATGGCTTCACATATTGGCGCAGTGCGATAACCGACGGGATTTTCATATCCAGACTTGGGCTATGGACATGCCGATCGTAGTTGGAAACGATGTCGACCTTGTCGAGGAACACCGCCTTAATTGCGGTTTGCCATGGCCATAGGCTCAATGGATAATAGCTCAACGGCGTGTAATCGGCGTTAAGCACCAATGCCGGGCAGTTCTCCGGGTGTCTTGCCCGGTCCGCTGCCTCGAAAGTTCCGGTATGCAACATAAGTCGAACCCTACTCCCTTTATGTCATACATGCTTTAAGCGTATCAACGTTACAGCATTCTGACAGTCATCAACCTATTTGCACATATGGTGACGTCAAGAGGGCAAAGCCACCGGATATGGTATTTTTTGGGGATATGTTTTTTGGATGCGGATGACTTTTTGAAGCAATATCTGCCTGCGCTGCCGGAATTTGATGGGGCAATGGTCACAAGATTTGCTCCGAGTCCCAATGGACGGTTGCATCTGGGGCATGCCTTTTCGGCATTATGCGCGCATGATTTTGCGCGTTCTTTCGGTGGCCGGTTCAACCTGCGTATCGAGGATATTGACGGAACACGAAGCCGTGCGGAGCATGTCGCGGCGATCATGTCGGATATGGACTGGCTTGGACTTCATCATGACGGCGCTGTGCAATTTCAATCGCAGAACATTGCCAGATATGAAGCGGCGCGCGATCGGTTGATCGCGGACGGGCTTCTATACCGCTGCGTCTGTACGCGAAGCGATGTTGCCAATGCGCTAAAGCACAAGCCGGTGCCGCATGGTCCGGATGGCCCCCATTATCCCGGAACGTGCCGGGACAGCAACATTGACCCTGCCGTCCCCCATAGCTGGCGGATTGATATGGCCAAAGCGGTGGCGCAGTCGGGGCTGTTACGATGGGTCGATTTGGCGGCTGGACCGCAATTTGCGGACCCAATGGCGTTTGGCGATGTTGTTCTGTGGCGCAAAGATGGACCGGCATCGTACCACCTGGCCGCAACCATTGATGATGCCGCCGATGGTGTGTCGCATGTCGTGCGGGGCCAAGACCTTTTTGGATATACCGCCATCCACAGGCTTCTACAGAAACTGTTGGATTTGCCTGAGCCCACATACTGGCACCATCCGCTTTTGTTGGACACCAGCGGTGAAAAGCTGGCGAAGAGCAAATCGTCACCTGCGCTGTCGGACCGGCGGTTGGCGGGCGAAAGCGGTGGTGGACTTATTAATAATTTGCGTCAGGGAACGCTACCGCTTGGAATCTCGTTATCCCATGCTTAAATAGACGCCGCGGGGTATTGGCCCCGGACAAGGATTTCTCCCGATGACTATTTTGCTGGTTCTCCTCATCATTGGCGCTGCTGGTGCCGTGGCATTCGCACTTATCCGTGGCCTTCACGCGTTCGCCAATTTGCGACCCACCGACGTTGACGAAGCGGGACTGCCCAAATCGCTCACCGTGCAGAATAAGATGATGTTTGCCCGCGTGAAATGGCAGGCAATTACTATCGTATTGCTTGCGGTGCTCGTCTTGATCGCCGGCTCGCAATAAGCGGGCGGCGTTAGACATGGTAAAGCTCAACAAGATTTATACACGCACCGGTGACGACGGAACCACTGGTCTTGTAGATGGCTCGCGGGTGTCAAAGACCAACGCGCGCTTACAAGCCATTGGCGAAGTCGATGAAACCAATAGCGCGCTCGGCGTAGCGCTTCAGGCGCTGGCAGCGGACGTGGGCGAAACATCTTTGGTCGCTGAGTTACGGCGCATCCAGAATGATCTGTTTGATCTGGGTGCCGATATCGCAACGCCTGGCGAAAGTTTTGAACCATCGCCGATGGAATTGCGGATTGTTTCATCCCAAGTCGAATGGCTTGAGGCTGCTATTGATCAAGCCAACGAGCAGCTTCCACCGTTGACCAGTTTCATTTTGCCGGGCGGCAGCTTGGCAGCAGCGCATATGCATATGGCGCGCGCCATTTCACGCCGCGCCGAAAGGGCACTGGTTGCGGCATCGCTGGACGTTTCGATAAATCCGCAGGCGTTGAACTACATCAACCGCCTGTCGGACTATCTGTTCGTGCTGTGCCGCCTGATCAATTCGACGCGCGGTGGTGATATCATGTGGGTGCCCGGCGCATCGCGGTGAACGCGGGTGCGTCACACTGATTTGCAGCCCCTAACGTTTACGGCCACATGGACCAAGCGCATCGATGACAAATTTATAGTCAGCTTGCGCGCGTGCCGCGTCTTGATCGCGTGCTGCTTCGATTCGGTCGGTCGGGAGACTGCGCGGTAGGCCACAGGCTAAGCGATACCACAGCAGCGTGAAGCGTTCCGGCGCTGTCGCAGATGAATCGATGACTTCGGCTGTCGATACCGCCCACTGCTTTTGCTGGTTCGGCCGGCTAAGAACCGTAAGTGACACTGGCTGGTCCTTTTCGGTCTTCAGGAAAATCTGTGTTTCGCCCTCACCGAGCACCGTTCCGGCGCTATGGAAAGCACTGGCGACACCTATGATGCGTTGTGGCGCGTCGATCAGGACAGCCTCTTGCGTGATGCGGCGGACCAAAGCATCATTTGTCGGGCTGAAACTTGCGAGCGCGTTGGGTCGAGACAAACGGATGTCGCCCGTTCGGCCCGCAACGGTGCTACCAAATAGAAACAACCGCTGCTTTTTCAATTTCGGCACTTTGCCCTTAGCATCCTTGGGCACATCCAGCACAAAGCGGACGCGTTCGGCAATGCCACCTTCCCCGCGAATCAACGCCATGACGTCACCTTCGATCAGCATACGCTGCATGGATATAGGCACGCCCATGGCTTGTTCAGGGGTAACTTTAGCAGCTTTGCGGACGGTTACATCGATGATCAGAGGCGATATGACGACCAAATCGGCAACATCCGAATAACCCGCCGTTTCTGCTTCAATGGAAAATGTAGGGGGCAGGGTGGCCACGGTCTGGGCAGTTACGGCATTACCCAAACCCATCAAAACCAAGCATAAACTTACTTTTGCTAGCGCAAATCGCATTAAACAACCCTTCCTGAAACCGACGTTAATCGCCGGTTTTACGTGTATCATATTGTAGCATAATGTGAACCTGTCCATGAATTGCGTCTGAATCGCAGAATCCGGATTGCTTGGCCTGTTAGGGTTGGCTAATGCGTCGAAGAATCGAGCAAAAAAAAAGATAGTTTTCGATATCGCGAGGGTACGTTGGAGGCATGGTAAAACGTGCGTCCTTTATGTATTATTTTGTTTTGAAGGTAGGAGAGTTGTTTCCGCATGGCATATGCTGATCAAGATGGGATGAGCACAAACCGTTTGGTTTCTGTCGTCATTGTACTCCTTCTTCACGCTTTCCTCGGTTATGCCTTGGTGACTGGCCTCGCATATGATGCGGTCGTCGCGATCAAGGAAAAGATGACCGTGGTCGACGTGAAAGAAGAAGAACCACCCGAAGAAGAAGAGCCACCACCAGAGCCAGAGAAGCAAATCGAACCTCCGGTCGTTTCGCCTCCACCAATGGTTGTTACGGTGACTCCGCCACCAACGGTTCGTACAGTTGATACGCCGCCACCTGCGGCTCCAATCGTTCCGACGGCCGCGCCACCGGCACCATCCGCGCCACCACCGCCAGCAGGTCCTACTGCTGAAGCGAAGCCACGGGGCAATCCAGGTAACTGGGCAAACACGAATGACTATCCGTCGCGTGCTTTGCAGCAGGAACGTGAAGGCACCACCGGCTTCCGCGTTACGATCGGCGTTGATGGCCGTGTGATTGATTGCCAGGTTACGCAGTCAAGTGGTCATGCTGACCTTGATGCGGCAACCTGCACCAACGTGAAGCGTCGCGCGCGCTTTGATCCAGCCGTTCGTAATGGCGAGAAGGTTCAAGGTTCGTATTCAAACCGCGTACGGTGGCAGATACCGAAATAATTTTCCCGCCCGGTATAGGGGGAGCCTTGGCCCCGGGCCTTATTTGCTAGCAAGTAGTATTTTTTGAGAGGTAGTTAAAATGTCGATTTTGTTTTTGACCGCGGCCGGTGCCGCACCAGAGGCCGCCGCACAATTCGGTCTTATCCCTGCGCTTAAAGAAGGTGGACCAATCTCCATCGCGATTTTCTCCGTGATGGTTATCATGTCGGTTTTCTCATTCTACATCATGTTCACGAAGCTGTTCGAACAGCAGAAGGTTATGAACCAATACAAGGACGTTCGTGCACAATTCTGGCGCGCTGCAACGCTTGAAGAAGGCGCTGAAAAGCTCGACAAGAACAGCGCTTATCGTCAAGTCGTTGACGATGGCATCGAAGCAAAAAAGCAGCATAGCCTTTTGACTGACCCAGTCGAAGCGCATGACTGGCTGCATGGCGCGATGGCCCGTTCGGAAGATGCCATTAACAACAAGCTGACGAGCGGCCTTCCGTTCCTCGCAACGGTTGGTGCAACGGCTCCTTTCGTTGGTCTGCTCGGTACGGTTATCGGCATCTACTCGGCGCTGATCAAAATCGGTATCGCTGGTCAGGCTGACATCGGCAAGATCGCTGGTCCAGTTGGTGAAGCACTGATCATGACCGCAATTGGTCTGTTCGTCGCTGTTCCTGCCGTTCTTGCGTACAACTGGCTTCAGGCACGTAACAAGACAATCGCACGTAACCTGGCAACCTTCTCGAACGATGTGCTTGGTTACATCTCTTCGGGTGGCCGCGTTAAGCCAGTTATCACTGCCGCTGCACCAGCTGGTAAGCCAGCACCAGCTGCAGTTAAGAAGTAATATTGGGTTCGGGCTGCGTTTCGGCGCGGCCCATCCGCCAGCATTCGCTGGCGCTCGATTTTTGACCCAATTTATTTAGAGAGGATTGGCCAATGGCAATCAGTTCAGGAGGCGGCGGCAATGATGCGCCAATGTCTGACATCAACACGACGCCGCTCGTCGACGTCATGCTGGTGCTCCTCATCGTATTCCTCATCGCAATTCCTGTCGCTATCCAGACAGTGAAGATGGACATTCCGGTCATCAAGTTCGAACCAACGAAGGCAAAGCGTGAGAACGTTCTTCTGTCGGTGACAACAACGGATGCTGGCGGTCGTGACCCCGGTGACCCCGCTTATGAAGGTGCAAACCCGAGTGGCGAGTGCCGTATTTACTGGAACGTAACGCCCGTCGATTCAACCGAGTTGGTGGATCGTGCGGCGAAGCATTTGAAGGCAGAATTTGAAAAGCTGGGTGGCCCAGAAGCCGCTGCGGCTGGCCTGATCGAGCCTGACATGCTGCCAGAGGCGCACATCCGTGGTGATATCAACACACCTTATCGATGCATCGGTGGTGCAATTTACACCATGCAGATGGCCGGTTTTGCCCGTGTTGGCTTCATTTCATCGCCGTTCGAAAACGCGAACGTGCAGTAAGTAATTTAAGGAGCAATCATCATGGCAATGAGTGGCGGTAACGATGATGGCCAGCCGATGATGGAAATGAACACGACGCCGTTAATCGACGTCATGCTCGTTCTCCTCATCATGCTGATGATCACCATCCCCCCGGTTTCGCACGCCGTAAACATTGACCTTCCTGTCAATGACCCAAATCAGCCACCCCCGGAAATTCCGATCGATCCTGTCATTAACAAGATCATCATTCTTCCGAACAGCACGATCCAGTGGAACGGCACGCCGGTTTCGATTCAGCAGATGGAGCAGTATCTGGTCCGGACGACGTCAATGAATCCGGAGCCCGAGCTTCAGTTCCAACCAGCCCCAACGGCGCCATATGACACCGTTGATAAGGCACTGGTTTCGGTGAAGCGCAGTGGCATCACGAAATTCGGTTTTGTCGGCAACGAACAATACCGCGTCTTCGGCAAGGCTGCGCGTGAGGGTCGGTAGTTACCGAGCCTTCCGTTAATGCGACATTTAAAAAGGCGGTGCAGAAATGCGCCGTCTTTTTTGTGTTTTGTCGAGGCACCGGATGGTGCGCGTGTAACCTGATTATCAAGCCACTCGTCATCCTGAACTTGTTTCAGGATAACAATTCAGTGCTGAACATTGTCCTGAAACAAGTTCAGGATGGCAACGGTTCAGCTATTCAACCTGCCGTTCCCAATCACATCGCCTTTTCGCGCGATAGCCGTGTCATAAGGATTGCTGAACGCTTTGCCTGCCGTTTGATGCTGGCAAGGTCGACTGTCTCCCCGGGGGCGTGATCACCTTTGCTGTAGACACCAAGGCCAACGAGGCCATCGACATCATTGGCGACGAAGCTAATATCCCCAGCGCCGCGCTTCAACGGATCAAGCGGCGGTTGGGTGCCTAGCTCCAAATCCTGGTTCACAAGGTTCAGTTGCGCCAACAACGCCTTGTTGCCCTCGGTCGGCGCCATCGCGGGATAGCCACCGGGATCAAAGCTAATCTTGGCGCTGGTCTTCGGTGCAGATGCTGAAACTATGGCCTGCATCTTCTGCCGGACCCGCGCACTTTGGTCTTCGGATAAGGTCCGGAAGTCACCGAGCGCTATGGCTATGCCGGGAATGATGTTGGTCTTACCTTTGGCACTTGCGCGGACGCCATCATTGTCGAAGCCCGCCTCTTGCCCCGCCGCAATTAACCCGACGTTGAATGTCAGATTTGGTTCAGGCAGTTGTGTGCGGAATTGATGGATAATGCGCGCGAGTTCAAACGCTGCGCCGTCGCCATACGTCGAATCAAAGATGAGCGAGCTATGCCCGGTGACGCCGGAAACCTCTAACTTCCAACTGTTCGATGACCGGCGCGCGATAACGCCCATGTCCTTGCCACCCTCAATTGACAGTCCTTCGAAATCGAGTGCGACATCCGCTGTCTTGCCCGCCGTAATTAACGGCGCGCGGGTAATTTCGATTGGGTCGCCCGCGTCCTCCTCATCGCCCGTCATATGAATTTCGATATGCGCGTCCTTCAGCGTGCCTGCTGCCTGCATGGCGCGCAAAGCCGACACGATAACGACCATGCCGCCCTTGTCGTCACCAGCGCCCGGGCCAACGGCTTCATCGCCGTTGCGGACGAATTTCTGGAAGGGGCTATCGGCCTCAAAAACGGTGTCGAGATGTGCAATCAGTAAAAGCTTCTTGGTGCCCTTCTTACCTGTCTTCGTGGCGACCAAATGCCCTGCGCGTCCAGCCTTTGCCATATCCAGCCATGCCACCTTGAACCCAAGCGGCTCCAGTTCAGCCCGCATCATATCGCCAACGGTCTTCACGCCCGCGAAGTTCATGGTTCCCGAATTTTGGTTTACCATCCGTTCAAGCAAGGCAACCGAACGTTCATATTCCGCTTCAACGGTTGCGGCCATCTTAGCTTCGGGCTTTGAAAGCTGGGCAAAGGCCGGCGTTGAAACCGCCACGAGAGCAACGCTGCTCAACAAAGACATGGCTTGGAATTTCATGACATACTCCTGAAAACTATCGCCATGATGTGCCGCGCTTTGTGCCTTCGGGCAAGGGTGTTGATGTTGGGTCTTTGCGGGGACACGACTGTAATTGCTTCTCGTTGAACAAAGCAGGGCGTCAGCGGTTATATTTCAGCGATGCAATCTGGCAGCCTCGCTGACCGTTGCGGTCGTCGTGATGATGATCGTTTATTTGAAGGCTAAATAACCAATATGAAAAATCCAGACGATCCCGATCCTAAGCCATATGGCCCACCAAATGAGGTTCCTGGTACTTCGCCTGACGAGATATCACCGGGGCAGGGCGACACCGATTACCCGGGGAGCATTCCGGACGAAAGCCCGATGGAAACTCCGGTTACGGACCCAAATTAGGACGGCAAAAACCAACAGGGCTGCGCGGATGAACCGAACAGCCCTGCTTGGACCTTTAGCTCGTTTCAGCCTGCGGTTCCCGGATTGAACGATGGTGGATCGCTGGCGGGAAACGATGCATCTGACATATCGTCAACTTTGCCCCAATCGTCACCGGGATTGTCACGCATGAATTCAGCCCCAGCGGGGCGCGTTTGATCGAAATTTTCTTGGTCGGTTTCGTCATTTGCAAACGCTGCGGAAAATTCGTTCTTCCACTCTTCAGCCTTCGGTAACCACTGATTACGGGTAGCGTATAGCGCCGTGCCGACGGCTACGACGGCGCCCACCACAGAGGCAACCGTACCAAACCAAGATGGTAGCCCCGATGTGGATTGACCTTTTGCACGACCCCCTCGGCTTTTGGCGGATTTGTTTGTAGCCTTAGGACGCGACGCTTGGTTTGGCTTGCTTTTATGGGTTGCCGTGCCTTGTGCGGATCCATTGGAACTATTGTTTATCGATTTCTTCTGCGTATCTGAATTGGCCATGATGTTCGGTTTCCTGGTGACTTGGGTTCGCTCAATGCATGTTAACAAGTCGGCTGAGGCATCGTTCCTCTCTACGCCTTCCAATAAGGGCAATTGAACGATTTGGACGCACAGTTGGAACCAATTGGCGCGAGCACTGTTTTCCCCACACTCTGAAAGGGAGAACGAACATGAACATCATTATTCTTCTGGTTGTCGGCGGTATCTTGGGTTGGCTTGCCAGCATCGTAATGCGCACTGACGGTCAACAAGGCATTTTCCTGAACATCATCGTCGGCATTGCAGGTGCCTTTCTTGCAGGATTCATCATCACGCCACTTATAGGCGGCGCGCCCGTCACCAGCGGGGCCCTCGATATCCGGTCGTTGATCGCATCGTTCCTTGGCGCGGTAGTTCTACTGGCGATCGTTAACCTCGTGCGTCGCGGCAGCGTCCGCTAATTTCCAACAGAGAGAAATATCTATGAAAAAGTCCATTCTGATTCTCGCCGCGTCTTTGTCGCTCGCCACGCTTGGCGCATGTGACGGAGCAAAGGAAAATGCACAAGAAGATCAGGCCGATGCAGTTCGTGAGAACGCTGAAGTCCAAGCAGACGCTATGGAAGAAAAAGCCGATGCGACTGACACTAAAGTCGACGGCATGGATTCTACCAC
Organism: Sphingomonadaceae bacterium PASS1; assembly: GCA_002255985.1. Taxonomy (GTDB): domain Bacteria; phylum Pseudomonadota; class Alphaproteobacteria; order Sphingomonadales; family Sphingomonadaceae; genus Sphingorhabdus_B. The sequence goes on along the minus strand of NKIR01000004.1, from coordinate 36,702 downwards.
TGAAAACAAAATGGAAGCTGATGCACAAGCAGTCCGTGAAAAGGGCGACGCAAAGGCTGACGCCATGGAAAATGCTGCCGACAAGCAAGACAAATAAAGCCGTCTGTTTAGTTGTACAAATGGGCTCGCTAGGAAACTGGCGGGCCATTTTGTTGCCGCCGCATACACATAATGCAGGCAATTGGGATTTAGCCCCGCGGTGTTGTGATCGCGTCGCTGCCGTTTGGGCCCGACATTTGCGCCGATAAGCGAAGGGTTGTGGAGCGCAGAAAAACCCTGAACAAAACTTGCGATAACCACTTGCCGCAAGGATATGATCACGATCGGGATCAAACCCTGCCGCATGTCAAAGGTCCGTTGATTGCCAATGAAGCTCTCAGTCAACGCGATTTATGGTGATATGCTTGGCTTGGGATGTGGGATATCTTTTACCGCTTCCTTCGCGCGTTTGCGTGGAGGTGCTTTCACGCGCCGTGGCTCATCAGGCCCATTGATGAGCGCGGTCAAGGCAACGCGGCCACGCGCAAGCCGGCTTTTTACCGTTCCAATAGCGCAGCCCGTGATATCGGCCGCCTCTTCGTAGCTCGCACCACCTGCGCCAACGATCATCAGGATTTCGCGCTGTTCAGCGGGCAATTTTTGCAACGCCTTTTCAACATCTTGCATATGGATATGGTGCTGTTGCGGCGGCGCCTCGACCAACAGTCGCTCTGCTGCCTCCGGATCCCAACTCGTCATGCGCGCGTTTTTGCGCATCGTCGTGTAAAACTGGTTGCGCAATATCATGAACATCCAGGCGCGAAAGTTGGTACCCGGTGTGAAGCTTTCATGCGCCGCCCATGCCCGCATCATTGCCTCTTGGGCAAGATCGTCGGCAAGCTCCCGATTACCGCAAAGGCCCCGCGCAAACGCACGCAACGACGGAATGATCGCGATCATTTGTGCACGAAAATCAGCGGATGCGTCCGACTTTTCGGACTTAGGGATCGGTTCCGTCGCGGTGCTTCTCACTGGAACTTCTTCGACGCCGACATCTTTGCGTCGATCATATCCAGCAAGTCCAAAAAGTCGTCAGGGATAGGTTCATTGGCAACGCTATCGTGCATTTGACGCAGTGCAGCAGTCAAAGGGTCGAATTCAAAATCCATATTTTCACTAATCGCGTCAAGCGGTTGCTTGCCCTTATTACTGCCCACTAATTGGCCCTCCCAGGTGCTTGCTGCATCGGGAACTCTGACCGCTTCCGGGTGACCTTGGCCTGAAGGAATTCCCATGGTTTAATACCATGGACTGGGCTGAAACTGATGCATTTTCATATGCTATTAAACCGCGACGCGGGATAATGTTCCATCGCAGGGAACAAAAAAGCGTTTCAAACGTATAGCATTGGATAACAAAGGGAGTAATCATGTCATTTAGGCAACAGCTGGCATCGCAATTGCCATACCTACGACGTTACGCGCGTGCCCTGACGGGGTCACAGACATTGGGAGATGCAGCAGTACGGGAAACGCTGGAAGCGTTGTTGGAAGCACCCGAAGAGTGGGATGAGGCAGCGCCAGTTAAGACGGAATTGTTCAGAACATTTCACCGCATTTGGAATAGCGACATGATCGTGCCGCTCCAATCGCGAGGTCGCAGCGGTGTTATCGCCGAATTTCCTATAAAGCGCCGTCAGAGCCTGCTTTTGTCCACGGTTGAAGGATTTAAGTCAAATGAAGTGGCCAAAATATTGGGCATTTTGGAATCGGACGTAAACAGCCATGTTGTCGCTGCCCGAAGTGCCATCGAAGATGCGCTTTGTGCGCGCGTACTCATTATTGAAGATGAGTCGATCATTGCATTGCACATCAAACAAATCGTCGAAAATCTGGGTCATAAAACGATCGCAATCGTCCGGACACGTGCAGAAGCAGTGGCCAAAGCCCGCGACGAACGGCCTGAACTGGTTTTGGCTGATATCAGCCTTGCGGACGGCTCAAGTGGCATTGATGCCGTAAAGGATATTCTGGCCGAACAGACCGTGCCAGTGATCTTCATTACAGCGTTCCCGGAAAGGCTACTTACTGGCGAGCGCCCGGAACCGACATATCTGATTACAAAGCCGTTTGAACCCGAAACGGTCATTGCGACAATCGGCCAGGCGCTGCTGATGCATCGTGAAGTCGATATAAATTCCGAAGCCGCCTAGGTTTTCGGGAACAAAGTTTATTGATCGACGTTTGCCTGATCTAAACGAGATAATCGTGAGCGTTGGCTTACGAAAAATGGTTTACCCAGCTGGTCTCCCCCCCCCATTGGACCAGCACCCTAAACACCCCGGCTTATGGCTGGGGTGTTTTTCCTTGTGCAGATGACATGCAGAACAGAAACCTCGCTGGAACAATGGCCGAACGGGATTTTTCCATTAACAAATCGGCGAAAAATCGTCGTTACCGCTGGCTTAGCTTGCGCGCACGCCGTTCCTCCCGTCACGCATCCGGTTTGGTTCAGTCTGCCCGTTTTTAGCACGGTCAGTGATTTAGGGTGTTCGAAACGGCAGCTTATGTTGCGGGTATCAATAGCTTTGGATCAATGCGCGCACTGTTCCATTTCATGCCCCAGTGCAGATGTGGACCGCTTGCTCTTCCGGTCGCGCCAACACGCCCGATGACTTGCCCCTGCTTCACATAATCGCCTTCTTTTACGAGAAGTTCGGAGCAGTGTAAAAATGCGCTGTTTAAGCCCATGCCATGATCAATCATCAGCAAATGCCCCTCCAGCGTGAAGGCATCAGCGGCCGCAAGCGTGACGACACCGTCCGCAGGTGCGACAAAATTTGTGCCATTTGGTGCGGCAATGTCCATGCCGCTATGATAGCTGCCGGGTATCCGGTTATAGATACGCTGCGCGCCAAATAGGCCAGACGTCCGGCCAGCCACGGGGCGCATAAATGCCTGCCGCCAGCCATTACCGAGAGTGGTTTTGGCCCGCGCTGCATTTATGCGGTCGAGCTCTGCGCCGCGTCTTGCCTCAAACTCTGCGGTTGTTTTTGCGCCGCCCGTCGGGTTGGCAGATACGTTTTCAATCCGCCAGTTGCCCGGTGTTACTGCCAAAGTGCGATCCAGCGTTCGACCATCGGCGAATGTCGCGCTCAGGATAGCGCTATTTTCGGCGTCGCGGTCAAACCCCATCAGGAAAAAGCCTTCGGCTGTCAAAGGCAACGCAACGCCGTTAATCGTGACGGACACTGCACCGCGTGGCGCACGCGCTATGACGAGACCCCCCTGTACCGCTGGCATAGACATCCAGAAGTCCTCAGGCGCAGATGGCTGTTGCGTATTTTCTGTTGGTGCAGCCGCTACGCTTAATGGCTGCGCGGAGATTCCCCCGAGCGCGGCTAAGAAAATCCAGCCGGAATGCTGCAATCCATTAACCCTTTTTCATCGTCGCGCGAACGGATGCATCCGCGCTGACATAGGGTTCCTGTTTGACGACGCTCCAATAACGCAATTCTTCCAACGGAATGGCTTGCCCCGTTTCGGCGCACACGACATGGTCGCCTGCGGTCAGCATACGAAAACCGTTTGCCATATAATGCAGGCGGGCGACTTTATTCTTGGAAGACATCAACATTTGGACATTATGGCGCATCGATGCTGAATGGGCAATGCACGGCTTTACCCGTCAAACAAATTGCCTTGATTGACAGCAGCTTTTGCTGGTTTCGCCGGGGACATTCGCGGTGCAGGTCCGCCACTTACTTGCCCGCCGACTTCGCCATCGACAAACCGCAACGTCACGTCACCCGCTTTTACCGCGGCTTCCCGCGTCATGATGGTTTTGCCATTCGCATCGGTCACGCGCGCGAAGCCGCGCTTAAGCGGCGCTTCGGGATGCAATGTGCTCACCAGCCGCGTCAACGCATCAAGGCGCTGCTGCCCTTGCTCTGTGCGCCTTGTCAAAAGACGCGGGTGGAGCATCATTGCGGGCGCTGAAAAAGCCACCTCAGCCTTGCCAATTCTGGTCCGAAGGGATTGGCGAAGCCGTTCGGACAGGTCGTCTGTGCGCTGCTGATGCGGGGCGGCAAGCTCTGACAAGCGCGGCATCAGGCGGCGCTGCGCCTCAAGCCGTTCGGCCGCAAGTTCGACCTTTTTGCGTATTATGTTGGACATGCGCAGTCCGAATTGCCCCACGCGTTGCAGCAAATCGCTGCGAACGGGAACAGCAATCTCGGCCGCCGCCGTGGGGGTTGGCGCGCGCAAATCTGCGGCAAAGTCGCACAGCGTTGTATCGGTTTCGTGCCCGACTGCCGATATGATAGGTATCGTGCAATCTGCGACGGCTCGGACGACGGCCTCATCATTAAATGCCCATAGGTCCTCAATTGACCCACCGCCGCGCGCCACGATGACCAGGTCCGGGCGGCGCGTGGCTCCGTCATGGGGCATTGCCGAAAATCCATTAACAGCACGCGCGATTTGGGCGGCGGCGCCTTCACCTTGAACCAATACGGGCCATACGATCACATGGCTTGGAAAGCGATCGGCAAGACGGTGCAGGATATCACGGATGACCGCGCCTGTTGGCGAGGTCACGACGCCAATCGTACGCGGCAGTGAAGGCAGCTTTTTCTTGCGTTCAGGTGCAAATAAACCTTCGGCGGCCAGCCGTGCCTTCAACTTTTCAAACAAAAGCATCATCGCGCCTTCGCCTGCGACTTCCAGACTTTCGACCACGATCTGATAGTTCGACCGGCCCGCATAGGTCGTCAATTTGCCCGTGGCGACAACCTCCAGCCCGTCTTCAGGGGCGAAGGGCAGGCGCCCCGCCCCGCCTTTCCACATGACGGCGTCCAACCGCGCATTTTCGTCTTTTAGCGAGAAATAAATATGGCCCGACGCCGCGCGCTTAAAGCCCGAAATCTCGCCGCGCACGCGGACATGGCCAAACCGGTCCTCTACAGTGCGCTTCAACGCCAGCGATAACTCCGACACGCTCATGGCCTGGGCATTGTCGCCGGGCCGCTCCTCGGCTAACAGGCGGGCAACTTGCGGGTCAGCATTTTCAAAGGGGTCATTTGCGGACATGAATATCTTGCTCATCGGATCGGGTGGACGCGAACATGCGCTGGCGTGGAAGCTCGCGCAATCGCCAAATTGCGATACACTCTTTGCCACGCCGGGCAATCCCGGGATTGCCGAAGAGGCTGATCTGGTTGCATTGAACATATCCGACCATGCGGCGGTCATATCCTTTTGCGCAGGGCATGATGTCGGGTTGGTCGTGGTTGGTCCAGAAGCACCGCTTGTTGGCGGCTTGGGCGATAGCCTGCGCGATGCGGGCATTCCCGTTTTCGGTCCCAATCAAAAGGCGGCGCAATTGGAAGGGTCCAAGGGTTTCACCAAAGACATATGTGCAGCAGCGGGTATCCCTACAGCGGGTTATTATCGTCATGACAGCAAAGCATCTGCACTATCTGGCCTCGATGCGTTCCAAGCGCCCTATGTCATTAAAGCAGATGGCCTTGCCGCGGGCAAAGGCGTGATTATCGCTGAAACCCGCGCCGATGCTGAGGCCGCAATTGAAGATATGTTCGGTGGCGGCTTTGGGGACGCTGGCGCCTCTGTTGTCATTGAAGAATTTATGACCGGAGAAGAAGCCAGCTTTTTCGCACTGACCGATGGCCACGATGTGGTCGCATTCGGGTCGGCGCAGGATCATAAGCGTGTCGGAGACGGTGATGTTGGCCCCAACACCGGCGGCATGGGCGCATATTCACCCGCAATTGTTCTGACACCCGCGTTGCAGGCGGAAGTCATGGACCGCATCATCAAGCCGACTGTCGCGTATATGGCGGCGCACGATATGCCTTATTCGGGCGTGCTGTTCGCGGGCCTCATGCTGACCGATGAGGGACCGAAGCTCATCGAATATAATGCGCGCTTTGGTGACCCTGAATGCCAGGTGCTTATGACACGTTTTGACGGTGACCTTGCGGCTTTGATGTTGGCGGTTGCGACTGGAAAGCTCTCTGAAGCGGCGACTCCAAGCTTTTCGCCCGACACGGCATTGACGGTCGTCATGGCGGCGAACGGCTATCCCGATGTGCCCCAAAAGGGCGGCGCGATTGATCTGGCAGTTGTATCCGGCGCGAAGGTGTTTCACGCAGGCACCGCTGAAGTGGACGGGCAATTGGTGGCAGCGGGCGGACGTGTGTTAAACGTCACCGCAACCGGGGCGAACGTAACCGACGCGCAGGCGAAGGCATACGCAGCTGTGGATCAGGTCATTTTCCCCGACGGCTTTTGCCGCCGCGACATTGGCTGGCGTGAGGTTGCGCGCGAAGCAGGGAACTAACCAAATCGCGCAAATATGGCTGCGGCGGATTAACCCTTTCACGCCCTTCAAAAATTGCGTAACCCATCGGCGACATTAAGGGCTTTTCTGGGGGTGATATTATGACCATCTATCTACCGGTAATTATTGGTGCGGTGATCATCATTGCCATTTTGTTATGGTGGTTGCTTGCGCGTAACGGCGCCCAGAAGACAGTTGGGCAGTCGAAAGACATCGCTTCGTCACCACCTGCGGCACCTGTCGCTAAGGCGACTGCTGCGCCTAAGTTGATGGACGGCCCTGCGCCAGCGAAGAAAACCGTGAAAGCCAAGGTAAAGGCGCCCCTAAAAGCTGCGGCAACGAAGGCCGCGCCAGCCGCGGTTGCTAAGCCAGTTGCGGCAAAGGCCAAAACGGCGAAGGTGCCTGCACCGAAAGCTGCCTCGACAGCAGCCACGCCGAAGCCTGCTGCACCCAAGCCAGCAGCGAAGGCTGTAGTAACAAAAACAAAGGCCGAACCTGCACCCAAGTCCGCGCCTAAAACTGTAGCGGCGAAGGCGAAGCCAGAAGTCGCACCCAAGCCCAAGGTCGCTAAACCGGCGGCCAAGGCTAAAGTAGCTGTCCCTGACAATCTCGAGTTGTTGAAGGGCCTTGGTCCGAAAGTGAACACGATGCTCAAGTCATTGGGCGTAACAAGCTTTGCTCAAGTGGCGAGTTGGACGACTGCCGATGTCGCGGAAATTGATGGTAAGCTTGGCGCATTTGCGGGGCGCATCAGCCGCGATAACTGGATTGATCAGGCCAAGTATCTCGTGGCGGGCGATGTCGCCGGTTTCGAAAAGAAATATGGCGCGCTGGGCAGTGCAGCCGCCAAAGGCTGACCTGACTATTTCGTAATGCGCTTTGGCCTTGGCTGAAGGTCGCCACTACAATTGGGGCAGCGTCCATTCAGCGGGTCATTCACGCAGGGTGCGCAGAAGGTGCATTCATAGCTTCAAATCATCGCGTTGCCGCTGTCCATCGGCAGTGGCGATTTGCACCGTTCGCATGAGTCCCGCATTTCCAGCATCTTGTTTTCCTTATCGTCCGACCCGTTGCAAACCCGTACCGTGCATCTTTAGCCATTGGTCAGCAGCCTTGCGGTTCCCTTCAAAGAGGACATCGAGCCAAGCGTAGAAGTCGGAACTGTGGTTCATATGCCGCATATGCGCGACCTCATGTGCGATGACCGAACGGCGCACAGACGCAGGCGCCATGATCAGCCGCCAGCTGAGCGAAATAGTTCCCCGGCTAGAACAGCTGCCCCACCGGCTGCGGGGATCGCCCAGCGATAAACGCGGGACCGGTTCACCGGCTTTGTCGCAATAATGCGCAATTTCTTTCGTGAATATCCACCGCGCTTCGCCCTTGAGCCATCGTAAGATGCGGGCTTCGACCGACTCCCTTGGACCACCCAAGCGCAGCATGCCTTCGCCGCAGCGAATGCTGCGCGGCCATTCTTCGCGCCATTCAATCAGGTGGCTTTCGCCTTCAACAGCGATTTCGCTGCCCGGTGCGATGGGAGCAATGTCAGGCGCGCTGTTTAACCGCGTAGCGATCCATTCGCGTTTCTTTTCGACAAAATCGAGCGCCACATTTGTCGGCGTATAATGCGGCATCGTTATGCGGATTTCGCGCTTCACGGCATCGGCGCGCATCGAAATACGCTTTGCCCGCGGGTTGCGCCGAATGCGCACGGGTACGCTCTCTCCCTCTATATCCACTTCAGGATCAGAGAGGCTGTTCGACAATATGGTTTTCAAGCGGCCCAGCATGCAGTTCCGATATAGCCCGACCTTTGACAGACATGCCAGCGTCATGAATCGTCTGGCGGCTTCCGCTCTCCAGATAATGCCATTCGGGAAGTGGTTTGCCCGCCGCGCGCAGGACATAGGCGCAGGTCGACGGTAGCCAGACATAGTCATCAATCTTGTCTGCCGTCAGCCGAAGACATTCGGGCACAATCGCCCGACGTCCGCGATAGTCGGCACATTGGCATGTCTGCAGATCCAGCAATTTGCAGGCGACATTGGTGGGATAGATGCGGCCGGTATCTTCGTCTTCCACCTTGTTGAGACAGCATTTCCCACAACCATCGCACAATGCCTCCCATTGTGCGCGGTCGAGGCTCTCTATCGGAGCTTCCCAAAAAGGCGCTTCGTTCAAATCAGCGTACCCATTTTGCCAATTCAGCCTCAACCAAGTTAGGGGCGCCTTCATTGACGTCGGTATTAGGTACGTCGGCGGGCATAAGCGCCAAAGGCTTGCCATCGGGGCCCATCAAATAGGGTGTCTGGCTGTGGCTCATCAGATAGCTTTCGGGTGAGGACCCTTCGACACGGCTGGAGTAAATCGCAAATTTCTTTGCTGCGTCTGCAATTTCGGTCTCCGTTCCGGTGAGGCCAATCGCGCGCGGATGAAATGCGCTAACGAACTGTTTCAGCACGTCAGGCGTGTCGCGCAGTGGGTCTACGGTGATGAAAATCGGCTGAATCTTTGCGCCAAGCTCGGGGTGGCTTTTCTCATATGCCTTTAACCCTGCCATCAGATTCTGCATGTCAGGCGTGCAGATATCGGGGCAGTTGGTGTACCCAAAATAGACGATGCGATATGCGCCGTCGAATTCCTTGAAGGTCCGCTTTTTGCCATTTTGATCGGTCAGCGCAAAGTCACCACCAATGGTTGCGCCGGCCAGCGGCGCTTCGCTCAATGGCGGCTGGGTAGGAGGTGAATCACATGCCGACAGCAAAAGTGCGGCGGAGAGAGTGAAAATCAGATTTTTGTTCATAGCGGGGCCAGACATGGTCTGCTAAAGACCAGTTATCAAGTATGTTGGACATTTAAATGGGGCATCGTTTGTTGAAAAAGCCGTTTTTTCTCGCCTTGGCCGCAGGGCTGATCTTGCCGGTAGGCGCTGGCGTTGTTGCGCCTGCCGCACAAGCCCAGTTTTCAGACAGCTATAATTTTCTAAAAGCCGTGCGCGATCGTAAGGGCGAAGAAGCAGAAAAGTTTCTGGCCGAGCCTGGCACGGTGATTATCAACACGCGCGACAATTCAACCGGTGAAACCGCTCTGCATATTGTCATTCAACGCCGTGACGCGTCCTGGCTTGGGTATCTTTTACAAAAAGGTGCGAACCCCAATTTGGCAGATAAAAAGGGCACGACGCCTTTGATGCTCGCCACGCAATTGGGCTTCATCGATGGCATTGATTGGCTTGCGCGTAAAAAGGCACAGATTGACCAGACCAATCGCGCTGGAGAAACCGCGCTGATTCTTGCGGTGCAACTGCGCAATGCAGAATCGGTGCGTGTGCTTTTGAAGGCCGGTGCAAATCCGGACAAGAAGGATAGCCGTGCGGGATATTCTGCACGCGATTATGCGCTTCAGGACGGACGGGCGAACGCCATTGTTACGATCATCGAAAATAACGGCAAAGCCGATGCAGCGAAGAAACCTGCTGAGTTGGACTTTTCGGGCATATCCACGCCAAAATAAGGTCCGTCGGCGCGCCGTGCGCTGGACGGATTAGCCGGTGATAAACTTCATCGCGACGCCATTCATACAATAGCGTTTGCCCGTTGGCTTTGGGCCATCGTTAAATACATGGCCAAGGTGCCCGCCGCAGCGCGCGCAATGCACTTCGGTACGCGGCACGCCGATTTTATAGTCCGTGTTGGTACCTATGCCGCCGACCAGTGGCGCATAGAAACTTGGCCAGCCCGTTCCGCTTTCAAACTTGGTAGCCGACGCAAACAGCCGCTGGTTACAGGCAGCGCAGACAAATGTGCCCTTGCGCTTTTCGTTGTTAAGCGGGCTCGTGTAAGGCCGTTCTGTATCTTCGCGGCGCAACACCAGATAGGCAGCAGGCGACAAGCGCTTCTTCCATTCGGCGTCGCTATATGTCACTGCATAGCGCGTTTTGGCGGTCGCACTTTTGCCGCAGCCAAAGACAAACAAAGCAGCCCCTGCGCTTGCGAGTGACAGAAATTTGCGTTTGTTTAACTGCATGACATGTTCCTTTGGACGCTCCGGCTATGCATACACCGGAACCGTCCAAAAGCTTTCATATCAATATCGCGACAGTTCGACATCCATCTTGCGATACCCATGGACGAAACAGCCAGCCACGCGCTCGGGTTCTGCCATCACATTTGGTCGCAAGCGCCGCAGTGCCATTTCTTCAAGCAAGATGCGGATCTGCAATTCGGCCAATCGCGCGCCAACGCAACGGTGGATGCCATATCCAAACGCCAAATGCCGGCGCGCGTTCTCACGATCGACAATCAACTTGTCTGGATTATCGAACACCGTCTCATCACGGTTGGCCGACAGGTACCACATGCCAATCTTGTCGCCAGCCTTGATGGGGGCGCCGAACAGGTCATGGTCTTGCGTGGCGGTGCGCCGCATATGCGCCAAAGGGGTCTGCCAACGAATGATTTCGCTGACGGCGTTGGTGATGAACTGGGGATTCTTCTCCAGCTTTTCGCGCTCGTCGGGGAAGCTGTTGAGCCCATAAGCGTAACCGGACATCGAATTTCGGGTTGTGTCGTTTCCGCCCACGATGAGCAGAATGAGGTTACCCATATATTCAAACTGGCTCATGTCCTTCATCGGTGAATGGATCATGCGGCTAATAAGGTCGGGCGCTTCGCCGCGATTTTTGCGTTCTTCCCACAGACGCTGAAAATAGGCGCCCATTTCAAACATTTTTCCAAGTCGCGCCTGACGCGTCTCTTCGGTACGGAATAGTTCGACGTCGCCTGCCCAATCCGACCATTCGGTCAACTTGCGGCGGTCTTCCCATGGGAAATCGAAAATGAGCGCCAACATCTGTGTGGTCAGTTCAATGGATACCAGGTCGACCCAGTCGAATGTCTTACCAACCGGAAGCGAGTCCAAAAGTTCGCCTGTGCGGCGCCGGATATCGCCAGACATGCGGTCCATTTCGCCCGGTGTAAACGCAGGTGCAATAACGCGACGTTCTTCGGTGTGCTTGGGCCTGTCCATTGCAATGAACATTGGCATGACGATTTTTTGGTCTTCGGGGATTGGCTCTTCAAGCGCATTGTCGTCGATTAACGTTATGCCGCCATGTTCGAACGACGACGAATAAATGTCGGGCAGAGCTTCGACATGTTGAATGGCTTTGAGCGTCGTGACATTCCAATAGCTGCCGAAATCAGAACCCTCAATCTTGTTGATCGGCGCTTTTTCGCGCATCTCTTTAAAGATTGGGTGCCAGCGATCTTCGGTATAAATATCGGGCTTTGTTACGTCCCAATGATGTGGTGCCTTGTTAATTTCCCAAGGCAGTGAATCGCTTTCGATTAGGGGGGCAGTTGCCATTATTATCGACTCCTCTCATCACCGAAACTGCCACTACTTACAGAAATGTCAATCCAGTTTCGAACCGCAACCTATTAAAGGTGACGACACATTCATCCCGGCATTTTGATGAAGCCGAACAAACGGCGCGCACCGTCATCCTTGGCGCGGCCAGCGCTTCCTGATTTCATGACGTTTTTCTTGAAAAGATACACACCCAGCCGCAGCAACAATATCGCAAAGAAAATCTGGCCGATAATTGCGACGGCGTGATGCCACAAAACCGGTTCAAGTGCTGCGCGTCCAATCATCGCAAAGGGTGAGCTAAAGGGGAAAATGGCAGCAAGTTTCTCGAGCGGTTCACCTGTTTGGGTCAGGGCATAGGATGCGAAGAAGAAATTGATCAACTGCGCCATGGTGACGGGCATGGATATGGTCTGCACCTCCCGTACCGTGGCCGCCATTGCACCGATTCCGAGGAAAAGCGCGCCGAGCATGAGATACGCCATGATAAAATAGGTAAAGCACAGGCCAATAAACATTGGCCAGCCAACCGCCGGCGTTGGGTAATTTGGCAAATCCGGCCCGATCGCTGCGAAACCAATAAGGCCAACGGTCGTCCAAACCAATATACCCAGCAAGGCCATGCCGAGCATCGCGAACAATTTGCCCAAGAATACCGATTCCATGGGAATCGAAGCGGCGAGAATTTCGATAATCTTGTTGGATTTCTCCTCAACCAGATTCGACAGGACCATGCCTGCAAGCAACATTGTCAGGAAGAAAACGAGAAACTGCCCACCCTGCGCAGTGATGGTGCGCAGCTTCTTGTCGTTGTTAGCGGACTCGACAACAATATCGGGAGTTGAACGCGGCAACGTCAATGTGCCGCCGCTTTGCGCATAGCCTGCCAACAGTTCAATGTCGGCTCGTTCGCGTTTGATGGCGTTGGCTGTACCCGTTATTACGGGTTTCGCCAGCGTGCCCGTGACAACAACGCTTAGATTGTCCGTCTTTTTCGCAAGATAGCTTTGCGGCGTTTTTTGATTTGCAGCTGAATCGCCGACGACGATCATGCGGGCGAAATAGCTGTCTCCCAATGTCTTCGAAAGCGACTCGCGAGCGGACAGAATTTTCCCTGCATCCTCTTTCGCCAACGCAATGCCGACAACGGGTTGCGACACTTCTTTGGCGATTTGCCCACCCAAATTACCCGCCGCAAATCCGACAAGCACAGGGAAGAAAGGTCCAAGCAGAAAGAAGATAAAGGCCTTGGAATAAATGATCGCCGTAAAGTCACGGCGGGCAATGACGAAGGCGGCGCGGATAATTTCCTTCATTTTGCTTCTCCCACGCCAGTATCATCCATTTCCGCAGCGACGGCTTCACCAGCGATCGCCACGAACGCATCGTGCAGCCCCGGCCTTTCGATCGACAGCGATTTGACGCCCGCCTTGCCCTCGACCAGCGCCGTCAGCAGCGGCTCCACCCCGGTTTCGGGCAAGGTGAAATGCCACCAATGCCCTTCTGCTTTGGTTTCAGCGGGAAGCGCCGAGCGCCATGGCCCGTCCAACGTTTCGGTTTCCAAATGCACCTGCGGCCGCAAGCGGTCACGTGCTTCGGATACAAGCCCGTCGAAACTGATTTTGCCCTTGGCGATAATGGCGATGCGTTCGCACAACCGTTCGGCATGCGCGATGACATGGGTGGAGAAAATGACTGTCACACCCTTGGCAGATTGCGCGCGGATCATCTTTTCAAGCTTGGCCTGATTGAGTGCATCCAGCCCCGAAAAAGGTTCATCGAGCACGATCAGCTTTGGGTCGTGCACGATTGTCCCCATAAGTTGCACCGTTTGGGCCATCCCCTTGGAAAGCTGCCGGATCTGGCGGTCCGCGGCATATCCAAGGCCAGCTTCTTCGAGCAAGGCCCGCCCTTTTTTCGCACCCTCTTTCAACGATAGCCCGCGCAGCGCGCCCATGAACGCAATCGTGTCGACCGCGCGCATCGATTGATACATGCCGCGTTCTTCGGGCAAATATCCCACATTGCGGGACTGTGTTATCGGCCGGTCCGAACCCAGCAGGTTGCGGGTACCGGCATCCGGATCAATGATGCCAAGTAAGGTGCGCAACATGGTCGTCTTGCCAGCGCCATTTGGACCCAAAATGCCAAAAATGCTGCCCTCGGGAATTTTCAGGTCGACCCCATCGACGGCACGAAAGCCATCGAATTGCTTTACGAGTCCCTTTGCCTCTATTGCGTACATACTGAACTGCCCCGTAGAGATGGTCGGTTATGAATAAGGTTGGCGCGTGAAAAGAAACAACACAAATATAGTTAACGAATTGCAGGCCAAGGCGCAGAGTGAGGGCTTAGTCGCTTTTGGTATTGCGCCGGGTCATCTTGCGCCACGCGCGGGGCAGCGGCTGCGCCAGTGGATCGATGAAGGCCGCCATGGCGACATGCTGTGGATGGAAAGCCGCGTCGATGAGCGCGCTAACCCCGATATTTTATGGCCCGAAGTAAAATCAGTGATCATGCTGGGGATGAGCTATGCGCCGCCACATGATCCAATGGCGCTTGCCGGCGATGACACAAAGGCGCGGATATCGGTCTATGCGCAAGGACGCGACTATCATGATGTCATCAAAGGCGCGCTCAAGCGGCTCGCCAGTTGGCTGGCCCATTCTGCAGAGGTCGGCGTCAAAGTGTTCGTCGATACCGCGCCGGTTATGGAAAAGGCGCTGGCTGAGGTGGCGGGACTTGGTTGGCAAGGCAAACACAGCAACATCGTCAGCAAAGAACATGGCAGCTGGCTGTTCCTTGGGGCGATTTATACGACTGCAGAGCTTGCGCCATCGGTTCCCGCGACCGACACATGCGGCTCGTGCCGGGCGTGTCAGGACATCTGCCCAACCAATGCCTTTCCGGCGCCGTACCAGCTCGATGCGCGCCGATGCATCTCCTATCTCACCATTGAGCATAAGGGCCCCATCGACCGCGAACTGCGCTCATTGATGGGCAATCACATTTACGGCTGCGATGATTGTCTGGCGGTTTGTCCGTGGAACAAATTTGCCGAGACGGCTGCAGCACATAAGGCATTTTTGCCCCGCGAAGCCTTGGTCGCGCCGTGCATTGCGGACCTTTTGGCTTTGGACGATACGCAGTTTCGTCAGCTGTTTTCCGGATCGCCCGTCAAGCGCATTGGCCGCGACAGCTTTGTGCGCAATGTATTGATCGCTGCTGGCAATGGCCGTGACCTCGGCGTGCTACCCGTGGTCGAGATGCTCATGGATGACACGTCTCCGGTCGTCCGTGGTGCCGCGATCTGGGCGATGTCGCGGCTGTCGCCCGAGATATTTGCGCGTGAAAAGCAGGCGCGCTTTGCCGACGAACTGGACCCGTCGGTTCGTACCGAATGGACGCTGAGTTAATCAGCGGCGTTGCAAGGCATCAATGCAGGATGCGCGATCCACCGCAGCGCCATCACTGCGTCGCGCGTCGACATAGGTAACGATTTCGGTCCGGCCCTTGCCGTCGGGATAGAGAAACACATCAAGGACGCAGGCTTTGCCAACAAATTGCAGCTTGCGGCCATGAACCTCAATGACATCAAGCCGCGGTTCGCCAAAAAGGCGTTTCAGCGTGCCGACATCCTTCCCCATGACCGCCTCTAGGCCCCTTGGTCCCATGGCAGGGCGAACGGGAATGGGCGGCGCAGTGCGTTGTATGGGTGCTGGCTGGCGCGTTTGCGCACGTGCAGACGGCGCAGATACAAAGCCTGCCAAAATCAAAGCGAGTGCGGATGCGTTTATGGCGTGTTTCATATCGCTCTGCTTCCCGAATGGACCATGTGCACAGCCATCGCCGTAGCGAGCACGGGCACCAGAAGGTTGAAAAACGGGATCAGCATGCCAACGGTGCCAACAAAACCCAGTAAGAGGCGCGGCAGTTTCTGGATGCTGCCTTGCGATACGCCATGGCGAGCAATCAGCATATCTTCCAAATCCTTGCCCAAAAGGAGCGCGTTGAGGAGCATGAACGTGATCGCCGTGCCAACGCCCGTGACCAGCAAGACGATATACAGCGGCAAGGCGAGGAGGTTGTAACCAACTACCCGCGCAATTGATCGCACCGCCATATGCATGCCAGCGCCTACGCCCGGACGTTTTCCAAACGCGGCTTTCTGGGGATAATGTCGGTCTTCAACAGCATCGATAATATCGTCGGCGAAGATCCATGTGATTGCGACGGCGACCAACCGGAAAAGCAGAAAAGCCGAAATCGGGATGATAGCCAGCGACAGGAAGGCCGACAGATATGCGCCGTTTTGAATGTTGAGCCATGCAAAAAGCCAGTCGAGCGCAAACCACATGGCCACGCCCAACAACAGGAAGCTGACAAAAGTGCACAACACCACTTTGATGAGCAGCATTGCGACGCGCCTGTCCGAGAGGCTTTGGAACGAAAGCTGGAGCGCTTGTATCATGTCGCGCTTCTAAAGCGCTTGCCCGAAATGTCCAACCCCAGTAGGGCGCAGCGAGCTTACATATAGGAAAATTCATGACTGAAAGCCGCTTCGACGTCCTCGCCATTGGCAATGCAATTGTTGATATCATTGCCAACACCGACGATGCTTTTATCGACAGCGAAGGCCTGACCAAAGGCAGTATGCAGCTGATTGATGAGGAACGTGCGCAAGCATTATATGCCCATATGGGTCCTGCCCGTGAAATCAGCGGTGGCTCTGCCGCAAATACCTTGGCCGGTCTTGCGCGGCTTGGACATAAAACAGCATTTATCGGGCAAGTGGCAAATGATCAGCTTGGCCAAGTGTTCGCACATGACATTCGTGCGGGCGGTATCCATTTCGATATTCCTGCACGTGATGGCGCGCCTTCGACCGCACGTTGCTACATTCTCGTCACGCCAGATGCGCAGCGGACGATGAATACCTTTTTGGGCGCGTCGCAATATTTGCCTGCCACATTGGTCGACAAGTCGCTGATTGAAAGCGCGGCTATATTGTATTTGGAAGGTTATTTGTGGGATCCTGAGGAGCCACGTGCCGCGATGCGCACCGCCATCGATGTTGCGCGTGCTGCCGGTCGCAAGGTTGCGCTGACATTGTCCGACGCATTTGTCATTTCGCGCCATGGCCCAGACTTTTTGGCCGAAATGGACGCGGGCCGCATCGACATATTGTTTTCGAATGAAGTCGAAATTTGTGCGCTCAACAACAGCGATGATTTCGAAGCATCGGTCGCTGCCATCGCGGCGAAGGTTCCATTGCTGGTCTGCACGCGCGGCGAACATGGCGCCATCGCCATCGAAAATGGCGTGCGTACTGAAGTCGGCGCAGAATCTGTCGCCCAATTGGTCGACACGACCGGCGCAGGTGACTTGTTCGCATCAGGTGTGTTTGCCGGGATTGCGCAGGGTCGCCCAATGGCCGAATGCCTTGTCATGGGTGCGGTGTGCGCTGCCGAGATTATTTCGCATTATGGCGCGCGGCCAGAAGCGGATATCGCAGAGCTTGTTGCCAAGCGTCTGGCTTAATCCTTTTTCTTGCGGAACAGCACCCGGTCCTCCGGGCCAAAGCCCCAGCGCCAGATAATCCAGCCATAAAGGCCAAGGATTGCAGGCACGCCAATCGCTAGTTCCACCCATTCCAATCGGGCAGGGACGCTGACGATGGCCATGCCGAGCAAGGCTGCCGCAGCGACAGCAGTCAGCAATGCCCAGCGCCACACGCGTATGGGCTGTCCGAGCAAATGAGACAGTAATCGCGATTTGATGAACGACCCAATGCCAAGTGATATCATCAGCCCGCAGGCAACGGCTGCTGCCTGACATAGGCCAACATATTCGGGCTTAACGGGAATATCATCGACCAGCATGATAAGGCCCACGCTCACCAAAGTTTGCACGGCCAACATCCCGATTGAAATCAGCAGATTTCGGTGACGGGCGATATATACCAACGCGGATTCACTGACGACCGCCGTGGCCGCCGCAACTTCCGCAGCCAGCAAAAAGGCAAGCGCTGCTGCTCCGCCGGCAAATTCGGGGCCCATCAATCCCATGACAGCTTCACCCGGGATACCAAGCGCCAGTGCAATTCCGGCCTGTGCCGCGATAATCCAGAAACCGACCTGACCGACCTGTTTGGCGATTTCGGTATAATTGCGGGTCTGTAAATTGCGCGTGATGACGGGGCCTAATATCGGGTCAAAGCTGGTTTTAAGCTTCTGTGGCAGGCTCGCCACCTGTTGGGCGACATAATAGATACCAACCACTGCGGGCGATGCAAACAGGCCCAATATGGCAAGGTCCATCCGCCTGCTGCCCCATTCTGCGGCGTCCGCTGCGGCCAATGGTAGGTTGCGTTGGGCAATTACCAAAGAACGCTTCACACTTGGCCGCCATCCCCGTGCAAAGCCATAGCTGCTCCACAAGGGCCACAGTGCAAACAACAATGCAGCTGCCAGCGAAGCGACATAAGACAGGATCAACCCATCACGCGCGGAATAGAAATAGAGCGCGCCTGCCGCGATGCTGATTGCCCACGGTTCAACGATCGCACGTGCCCGCACGGTCGATGCGATATCGAATTTATAGGCCAAAGCGGACAAGGCGATGTCCGTTCCGACGATTGCAAAAATGGCGAGCGGCAGAAACCGGTCGAGCCCGTTAATGCCGCTGTTGGGAAACATCAGCTCGGGCAGCATAATCAAAAATGCAGCGCCGACCGCTGATGCTGCCATCGCCGCGAAAAGCGCATCCGCAATCATGTGGGCGTGCGGGCGGTCATCCTTCGCAAGCAATTCCGCCAGTCCGCGGCGCAGACCAAGTGATGCAAGCTGCGCGGCGAATTCTATAATCAGGATGGCATAGGCAAAGCGGCCAAGTGCTTCGGGACCATAAAGTCTGCCCGCGATAAACAAAAATGGTATGCGGGCGGCCAACCGCAAAAGGAAACCAAATACATTCGTCCGCCCGCCCTTTGCGAGTGCCTGAATGTCTTCTTCGTCGGTTCTGGCTGCAGTCAATGGATGGCCTCTTATGGTACGCTAGCGGATTAGGTCCGCCGTTACCAGCTTTCGGACTTGAGCGGGCGCGCCAGCAATTCGGCCACGACGGCATCGACGGTCGCTGATCCCGAAAGCAACGCGCATACGGCGCTCACGATGGGCATTTCGACATCAAGCGACGTTGCCGACTGCAGCAGGACCGGCGCGGTATATGCGCCTTCGGCAACAGTCTTGCGGTCTGCGAGTAGGCTTTCAGATGATTGGCCTTGTCCAAGGCCCCGGCCCAACGAAAAGTTACGCGAATTTTCAGAGCTGCAGGTCAATACCAAGTCGCCCAATCCCGATAGTCCGGCCAGAGTTTCGGCTTTTGCACCGCGCGCAAGGCCGTATCGCTGCATCTCGGCAAAACCGCGCGCAATCAATGCCGCGCGCGCGTTGAGGCCAAGACCTGCGCCGTCCACGACACCACATGCGATTGCGAGTACGTTTTTAACAGCACCGCCAATTTCCGCGCCGACAACATCATTAGACCAATAGGGACGGAAAGACGGTGTGGCGATGCGACGCATTAACTCGGAACCCAGCGTCTGATCGGCGGTAGCGAGCGTGACCGCTGTGGGCTTTCCAGCAGCAACCTCATGCGCAAATGTAGGGCCAGATAGCACGGCTATCGGATTGCCCGGGCGCGTTGTCGCGGCAACATCTGACACGAGCATTTGGGTATCGGCCTCAATACCTTTTGCGCAAAGGATCAGCGGGGCCTGTGTATCCGGCAGCGCCGACAGCGTGGCGCGCACATGCTGGGCCGGGGTCACGATGAGCAAGTTTTTACATGCGATCATGCGGGCGAGGTCAGCTGTCGCCTCAATTTTTGGTGACAATGATGTGCCCGGCAAAAACAGGCTGTTTTCGTGCAGGTTGTTTATGCTCTGCACGGCCTCTTCTTCGCGGGCCCAGATGAGGACGTCATCGTGGATTTGCGCCATGACGGCGGCCAGCGCGGTCCCCCATGCGCCGCCGCCAATGATACCAACCGGATATTGCATCTGGCTCATGCCTTCACGCCCGCACCGCGTGCGGGTGCCGCGTTGGGATCCAGCGGCCATCGTGGCCGCGCAACAAAATCAAGGCCATCGGTCAGGCCCATCGCAAATCTCTCCGCGCCAGCCCAAGCGATCATCACGCCATTGTCGGTGCACAGCCACAATGGCGGCGCGACAAAACGCATGCCGCGGCTTGCGGCAAGCTTTTCGAGCATATTGCGAATGGGCACATTCGCCGCGACGCCGCCCGCGACAACCAACGCAGCCGGCGCATCAATACGATCCAGCGTATAGCGTATCCGGTCGTACAGGCAGTCGATAACGGCTTGCTGAAATGATGCGGCAATATCCTCGACTTTATATTGTCCAGTCTCATGCGCGCGCAGCACCGCGCTTTTGAGGCCGGCAAAGGAAAAATGCGGTTCATCAGCGCCTTTTAACGGGCGGGGCAGCGGCACATTTTTCGCATTGCCCAACGCGGCTGCGCGTTCGACGGCTGGCCCACCGGGAAAGCCCAGGCCCAAAATCTTCGCCGTTTTGTCGAAAGCTTCGCCCACCGCATCGTCGATGGTGGTGGCCAATCGGTTATAGTCGCCGACACCATTCACCCGCAGCAACTGACAATGGCCGCCAGACACCAGCAGAAGCAGATAGGGAAATGCCAGATCGGCATCGACCAGCCGCGGCGAAAGCGCGTGGCCTTCAAGATGATTGACGGCGATCAGCGGCTTTCCCGACGCCATGGCAAGCGCCTTTGCCGTCACAAGCCCAACCATGACACCGCCAATAAGGCCGGGGCCAGCGGTTGCGGCAATGGCATCGACATCGTTTAACGTCATGCCTGCGTTGGCGAGCGCGGTTTCCACCAAGGGGGTCATCAGTTCGGCATGCGCGCGCGCGGCGATTTCCGGCACGACGCCACCGAATGCGCGGTGATGATCTTCCTGGCCAGCCAAGGCATGGCTCAAAATCGTCCGGTCGGAACGCACAATTGCCGCTGCGGTTTCGTCGCAGCTGGATTCAAGACCAAGGATGATTGCCATTGCGCTTTCCCATAGGTGGACGTGGCGCTATGAACAAGTCGCATGACAATGATATCGTTTTCCTCCGACCGTCCGTTACGCATCGGAACACGCCGGTCTCCGCTCGCTTTGGCGCAGGCGGAGATGACCATGGCTGCCATCAAGGCGGCGCATAATCTGCCCGATGATGCCGTCGTGTTGGTCCCGATGCTCGCCACAGGTGACAAGATTCAGGACCGGCCGCTTGCCGAAATCGGTGGCAAGGCGCTGTGGACCAAAGAGTTGGAACGCGCGTTGATCGATGACCAGATTGATATCGCGGTGCATTCGATGAAAGATGTCGAGACCGTGCGCGCGGACATTTTTGACATCTCCGCCATGCTGCCGCGTGCGGATGTCCGCGACCGATTGATCGGTGCAGCGGCGCTGGACGATCTGAAGCATGGTGCGCGGGTCGGGACATCCAGCCCAAGGCGCGCGGCGCAGCTGCAACGGGCTCGTCCTGATTTGCGGATCGTGCCATTGCGCGGCAATGTCGCAACCCGTTTGGCGCATATTGAAAATGGTGACGCGGACGCGACACTTTTGGCTGCGGCCGGGTTGGACCGGTTGGACATGCCCAATGTCGGTGCGCCATTGCCGCTTAGCCAGTTTTTGCCGGCAGCATCGCAAGGTGCTGTGGGCATTGACCGGTTGACCAGCCGCAATGAGCTTGTCCCGTTTTTGGCGGCCATTAACGATGTGGACACCTTTGTTGCCGTACAGGCCGAGCGTGCCTTGCTTGAGGCATTGGGGGGCAATTGCCATTCACCCATCGCCGCATTCGCGCAGGTCGAAGGTTCCCAGATACGCTTAAAAGGTGAAGTTTTCACCGCGGATGGCCGGGAAATGCACGCGGGCGAAATCGTCTATGACGCGCCGGGCGATGGTCCGGCACAATTGGCAGAGCAATTGCTGGCAAATGCCAGTGATGAACTGCGGAGCATGTTCGCCTCGTGAAGGTGCTGATTATCCGGCCGCAACCCGGTGCGGATGCCACCGCCCGCCGGTTTAAGGATGCAGGACATGCGCCAGTGCTTATGCCCCTGTTCGCCATTGAACATGTGCCGCTGCAAACGGTATCGGTTGACGGATATGATGCAATTTTGTTGACCAGTGGGAATGCGGTGCGCGCCGCATGCGGATTTTTGGAAACTGCGCGCGACACCCCGATCTATGCGGTCGGTAGTGCGACCGCCAGCGCGTTGGCCCATTTGGCTTTGCTGGTCGCTGCGACCGGATCAAACGGCGTGGAAGTACTTGTCGGCGTTGCTGCCGCAGACGGCCATAAAAAACTCTTATGGCTTGCAGGCGAAGACCATAGTGCTGTTCCGCAGATTGCTGGCGTCCACATTGACATCGCTATCGTGTACCGAAGCGCGGTGCTCGAAACACCAGCGCAATTCACGGCGCAGGTTGCAGTATGCGATGCGGTTATCCTGCACTCTTCACGCGCGGCTGCGCACTTTGCCGGTCTCTGCGATGCGGGCGGCCTATCACGCAGCAAAGTCACGCTCGCGACGTTTTCGAACGCTATCGCGCAAAGCGCTGGCGACGGTTGGGCACAGATAATTGTCGCACCCTTACCAAATGACGCTGCGTTAATGGACACAATAAGACAGCATTTTCCAACGATACATTGCACCCTGCCGCCGAATGCCGCTATTGAAGGAACAACATGACCGATTTTCCAACAGCGACCGCCACGCCACGCCGTGGATTCACATTCAAGCACATCATGCTGCTTATTTTGGTTGCCTTTGTCGGCGGCGCTATTGTCGCCTATGTGATCGCCGAAAAATATGGTTTCCTGGCATCTGCTGATGCCCCCGTGGCGGTTGAGTCATCCACAGGGCCAGTAGGCAATGTGGCCACCACCGATGCTAATGCTATCGCACAGCCGGTTACGGACCAAATGGTTCCAACTTTCCCATCACCCAATATGCTCTCGCCCGAAGCCGCGCGCGCGGATGGGTTGTTGCTCATTTATGCAGTGCGCCGTTCGATAGATAAAGGGACGCCGCTGGGCAATCTTGCCGAACAGTTGCGCCTGCGTTTCGGCGCGACCCAGCCGCAATCTGTCGCGGCGGTGTTATCTGCAGGTCAGGCGCCGGTCACGATTGATGCCCTGAAAACCGAATTGCGCGGACTTGCGCCGGTGCTTTTGACGGGCAATCGAGACGACAGCACGTGGGCGACCGTGAAGCGGGAATTGTCGGAACTGTTCGTGCTGCGCAAAGAAAACGGACCATCTCTCGCGCCGAACGAACGGCTGATCCGCGCCGAAGCGCTGGTCGATGCGGGGAAGCTTGATCTTGCTGTGGAGGAAGTTGCGGCTTTGCCCGGCGCATCCATCGCGCAATCATGGATGGCACGGGCCAAACGCTTCAGCGACGCGCGTAAAGCGCTCGACCGGCTTGAACAGGTAGCCATCCTTCGACCCGTAGCGGTTCCCGTAATTGTTGCGCCTCCGGTTGAGACCGTACCGTCGGACGTTCCCGTTCCAACGCCCTGAGTTGCGGGTCGGAGTCCATTTGCGCTCGCTTGCGGTTGGGCAGCAT
Source organism: Sphingomonadaceae bacterium PASS1 (assembly GCA_002255985.1). Taxonomy (GTDB): domain Bacteria; phylum Pseudomonadota; class Alphaproteobacteria; order Sphingomonadales; family Sphingomonadaceae; genus Sphingorhabdus_B. The sequence continues at coordinate 13,312 of NKIR01000004.1, read as the reverse complement.
CAGGAAAAGCAGCCTTAAACTGATGGCGTATGAAACGGCTTAGTTGGCTTTCCGCCGTATCGGGACCGGAATGTTGCAAATATCTGCGCCGCCAGCAGGTATGTTGAAAAAGGCATCCCGCCGATTGGCGCGCGCGTCGGCATAGGCAGCGAAGCTGTCGCTATCGGTCGAAAGATATTCGAACGCTGGCAAGTCCTTCGCTTCATTGCCAAGCCGCACGGACAGGATCGCCACGCGCTCTTCTTCCTTCTCATAGAAACCAAGCGCGCCGGTACCACGCGGTAGGCTCGACATATGCTCGATGCCCTCAATCACACGGCCCACAAGCGCGATGTTGCGGTCCAAGTGCCGCGGCGCGTGACCGATAACGGTGTAAAGTTCTGCTCCGCTACCAGTGTCAGGTGAGAGGTTCCGGCCAACACCGACCATGCCGTAACAGTGCACGGGCCAAAGCCCCTCACGGCCTTGTGCCAGCGGCCAGCCAAGATAGAAGCCATGGGCCCCCGCGTAGGCGTCTTGCCTTCCGTCTGCCCGAGCCAAAATCCAATCCTTGGTCGGCCAGTCAAGGGTGACATAATCCTGCGCGCCGACGGTCGCCAACCCTTCAGGCAACGCCTTCTTCTCGGTCGCATCGCCCCATTGCACCACATAATTGTCCTGCACGCGGTTGATGCTTGTGCCATCCCACCAATGCGCCGCCGCCAGTTTGTGGATATTGCTGACCCAACCCTGGCTGAATGGCGCAGGCATCAGTTGAATGACGACGCGGCGGGACTTGCCTTTCGAATCGGAGGCGAGATCCATCACCAATACATCCGACGGCGCAATGGCGACCCAGTTATCCGCTTTGGCCGCCGCGACAATCTCCGACGGCGCGGGGTAGGTTTTTGCGTCTTGTGCAGAGACGGGGAGAGCGGCGCATATCGCGGCGCTGGCGAACAAGGGCAGATATCTTTTCATCAATAAGGTTATGGCAAATCACTGTGCCTTGCGAAAGCGGAAAGGAGCGGCTAGGGGCGTGCGTCCCTTAGGGGAATGCGGAGACGTGGCCGAGTGGTCGAAGGCGCACGCCTGGAAAGTGTGTATAGGGGTGACTCTATCGTGGGTTCGAATCCCACCGTCTCCGCCAATAAATCAAAGCGAATCAATGTGATGGCCCGTTACAGGGCAAAAAACCCCAGCCTACGCGGGGTTTTGCTATTTACAACCGAACCTTGGAGACTACCTAAAAGGCTAAAATCGGTCTCTCATCGGCTTTTGTCTCTTTTCACCCGAACCTCTTCGGAAAACGTGCGGTTAGAAAGAATTCTTATCTTTCAGTATTTTGACGATTTGTGCCGACCGAACTTTTTGGACGCAATCTTGGGTGGCGGAGTGAGAGAGAAATTCAGGCTTCGGTCTTAAAAGCTGCCTTCACGCTATCGCCTGAGTAATCAGTAGCGCCAAAACAATTAACGTAAACCAGGGCCAAGGCGTCGCCCAGGGCGACCGCGCCTTCATTGCCTGTATTTGGCCAATCGCATTTTGAACGCTGGCTTGTTGGAGGTGGAGATCCTTGATGGCGGCTTTCATGACGTCAGCTTCCACGTAGGTCGCAGCATCAGCTGCAAGTAGCTCAACCTCTTCTAGCAGCCGGAGCACTTCATGCAGCCGGGGTAGCGCGTTTGGGTCGGGCGTGCCAAGCAAGGCCATGGCCTCTTGATGCTTGCTCGTAGCTAGCTTTAGCATCTGGCTAATGTGTTCGACGGCAGCTTCGGGTAGGTCAGGATCGGCAGCGTCCATTGCGGATGTCATTTCAATTAACAACCAGATCCGGCACTTGCCGATCCGTTTCCAACTTCAATGCCAAGGACCACAGCGGCGTCTTGGTGAACATCCTCTCTCGATTGCGGCCTTCTCCCACCACGTGCTCCTGTAAAAGCCCTAGCCATAGGAGCGGCCGCAAGACCTGGATGTAGAATGCGGATCTGACCCGGGTGTGCCCAAGGCTGCCTTCGTTGGCGTTACTGCCGAATAGCGCCTTACAAAGGTGATCGTCGCTACATCCCGCATGGACTTCCACGTTGATTACGTTGATGAAGATATCCCAGTTGCCGACGATGGTGTCATCAAAGCGGCTATGCTGGCTGTGGTCGTAGCCATGCATGAGGTGCTCGGCTAAAATGGCTAAGACGGTACCTGGGTGGTGCCTGACTTTCGTTCCCCACTTCGATATTTGCATCACACCTTTTTGGTGGCGTGCCAGTTTCAGCCCAACGAGCAGATCGTGCAGCACTACCAAAGGCGGGAAGTCGACTTCATTGAGGACCTTGTTAAAGGAGTAGAGGTCCGCGGCGGTGTATTCCGGCCAAGCGAAGGCTTCAGCTGCCCATTCCACAAAGTAGCGTTTCAGGGCCTTTGATGGCGTCAGGCCTATAGAGCCGTTGACCTCCATATATTCGAGGGTCAGTAGCGCAGCCCTCAAAAGCGGCGAGATCTCAACTGCTAGGTTTTCTGCTTCCGGGGAGATAATACCGATCATTGATGCAGTGTGCCGCAAATGCGAGCTAAGACCAACCCCTGAGGTTGGCCTCACTCCCGACCGTTCAAGCTAGCCCAAATGTCGACTTTTCTTGCTCGGCCCACGGTAACTCCGATACCATCCCCAGTTCCTTAATCGAAACCTCAGGTGGCACGCGTGCAACTAGTAGTTTCTCCAGCACGGCTGGTGACAGATAGGCCAACCTCAGCATTGGCCCAACATAGCGGTCCGATACGCCCTCGGCTTCAGCGATATCGGAAAGGGTCGCAGCAGCTCCCGTTTCAAGTTTCCGCCTCCAACCCCACGCTTTGGCGATTGCCTTCAGGATGTGCGGGGCCACCCCGCCGGTGTCTGGCACCATATCGACTGGCGGCATGATCTTGGGCCGCCCGTTGGGCTTGCGGATGGTGAGCGGGATGAACACCCGCGTGGTGACAGGTGCGTTCATGCTGCTTGTCTCCGTTCGGGCGCTATCATTTCGCGAATGACCGATCCAAGGCCATCGGTGCGCAGATCGACCGCGAGGCCATCGGCGCTGACTGTGACCCGCTCAATCAGTAATCGGGCGATGCGCGCCTGCTCGGCTGGAAACAGAGCTTCCCAAAGTCCATCGAACCCGGCCAGCGCGGTGACAACATCGTGCACGTCTATGTCGGGGTCACTTCGGCGCGCTGCCGCCACTGCGCGCGCCGCAATTTCCGGGGCGCGCAGCAGGTCTCGGATGTGCTGGATGACCGCACCCTCGACCATTCCGGCGTTCAGCCTTACAAACCCATCAGTACCTTCGCCCGCCCGGTTCCGGATTGCGTCCATTGAAGTGTAATAGCGATAATGGCGGCTACCTCTCTTGGTGGCGGTTGGTGTCATGGCCACGCCGCTGGCAGTAAAGATCAGCCCCTTGAGTAGCGCTGGCGTCTGGGTTCGGGTGTTCGCCGCGCGCTGCCGGGGGCTCTCCTGCAAGATGGCGTGGACCTGATCCCACAGTTCATGCGTAATGATGGCCTGATGCTCGCCCGGATAACTGGTGCCCTTGTGGACTACCTCGCCGAGGTAGAGCCGGTTGCGGAACAGTTTGTACAAGAACCCCTTGTCGATCGGCTTACCGCGCTTGTTGATCGAACCTGCCGCTACCAGTTCTCGGGTCAGCAGCGTCGCTGATCCAAGCTTAACGAACCGCTGGAACATCTGACGGACCCTGTCTGCCTCAGCTTCGTTGATGATAAGCTTTCGGCCTTCGACATCGTAACCCATTGGCACAAAACCGCCCATCCACATTCCTTTTGCGCGGGAGGCCGCAAACTTGTCACGAATGCGTTCGCCGGTGACCTCGCGCTCGAACTGGGCGAACGACAGCAGGATGTTGAGCGTTAAACGGCCCATGGAGGTTGTGGTGTTAAACGACTGGGTGATGGAGATGAACGTGACACCGTGCTTGTCGAACACCTCCACCAGCCGCGAGAAGTCCATGAGGGAGCGTGACAGGCGATCAATTTTGTAGACCACCACGACATCAACCAGCCCAGCCTCGATATCCTCAAGCAGCATCTTGAGCCCCGGACGATCCAGTGTCCCTCCTGAGAACCCGCCGTCATCATAATGCTCGCGCATACACAGCCACCCTTCGGCACGCTGGCTGGCGATATAGGCCTCGCAGGATTCCCGCTGGGCATCGAGACTGTTGAACGCCATGTCCAACCCCTCTTCGGAGCTTTTGCGGGTATAGATCGCGCAGCGCAGGCGGCGAGGGGGTGCTGCCTCCTTCATGCTGCAGTCCTCTTGTTTGCTCGAAGGCCAAAGAAGCGGTAGCCGTTCCACTGTGTGCCGGTAATATTGCGCGCAATCGCCGAGAGCGATTTATAACGGCGGCCCTGCCAATCAAAGCCATCTCGCAGCACTGTAATGATATGCTCTGCGCCATCCCATTCACGAACCAGCCTTGTGCCAATGACAGGGTTGCGCGGATCGCTGATAACTGACCTGCGCACCTTCTTGCCGTCTACCTCGTCGGCCAAGGAATCGAGTAGCCGGACGACTGGCTTGGATGGACCGCCATAGGTCAGTTCCTGGATTCGATAGGCAATCCGCAGTTCTAAGAACGAACGGCTGTTGTTGGGTGCCTCGCTGCCAATGAGAGCCTGCCACTGGGCTTTTAGCTCAGTCACAGACATTTGTTTTAACGATGCCAGCCTTGCTAGCACCTGCGGATCGTCATTATCCTGCATCAATATTCTCCATTGCGGGCATCATACCCGGAGCGACTAACGCTCTTACTAGCGGGAAAACCAAGTGAACTATCTGCGCTTGGGGCAGATAAAGGACTGGACTGTTCGCGCATGCGCAGAACGCCAGTTGCAATGATCTGGCCCAACTCGCAGATCCTCGCTTCAGGGGTCATCAGGCTGGGGCAAAGGCCGTTACAATGGGCAGCGGTGGTCTGCATCGATATATCCTTGATAAGGTGTCTACAGGGGCCCGTACTTCGGGTTTTCCTGTTTCTGCCCTCAAGAATAACGATGGATGTATCCCACTACAAACGGTCTCTGATTACAAAACCACTTGACAAAGGGTTGTATCACCGTCCGCGGCGGTAAAGACTCTGGTGCGCCCGCAAGACAATTGCGATGATCGTGGTATCATGATCGCCGACGTGATTTTCATCTGGCCGACCAATGACGATGGGTTCCTGAAACTCTGCTCGCGAAGACTCTGCGCGCAAAACAAAATTCTGTCCATCATGGTCAAGCCGCTTGCAGGTGAGCTCTTGTAGATCGTGCCGATTGCGCTGGACGATGACGATGTCGCCAGGTTGCGGTTCGACATAGCCATAGGCAACTCGCAAGCATTCAAGGTCTGAGCCAGGCGGGATAATCTTGTCCATCGAGAAGCCTTCCATGCGAAGAGCTAGTCGTTCACTGCCGGGATAAAGATTGGGTCCAACCTCAATGGTATAGCAGTCTTCAGGCCCCCAATCGGTTTGCTCGCGCCAGACGCCTGCTGCAACAGCGCCAACTACAGTGAGGGTATCATCGGCTTGGCGCCCGCCTGTTCGCTGCATGACCGAAGCGCCCGCAGGGATCATCTGTGAGATGTCCATTTCCAGAGCCTTGGCAAGACCCACCAGCGTATCAAGCGTAGGGTTAATGCTCTTGCCCTTTATGATGTCGCGGACAAGGTAGGCGTTCTTGCCTCCAGTGGCAGCGAGCGAAAGCGAGCGCGAGTTCCACAAAGCATCTGGCGCGGTTGCATCTTCCAAAACGTTTTTAAGGAAAGCGATGTTGAAGGCTGAGGGTTGAGTCATAAGTTGTGGGTAACATTGTGGGATGGTTCCCGCAATCTTAATTGTGGGATAACGCCCTACTTGCGATGTTGGATTGATATCGGAATAAGGAATGTATGACACATCCCATAATTCTAGAAATTGATTCGTTCATCAAGGCCAACCAAATGGCCGAGAGCTATTTTGGCCGTAAAGCTGCCAATGACTGGAAGCTTGTGCGGCAACTGCGCGCTGGCCGAAGGCTCTGGCCAGATACAGAGGCCCGGATCCGCACATTCATGGAATCTTACGAAAAGCCTGTCCGAGGCCGCTTGTCTCACCGCTCATCCAACCAACTACAAGGCAAAGTATAATGCAGAACATATCAAGAACAAATGTCCGGCGCACGGTTGGGCACGAACTACTTTTTTGTGCCTGGTTGGCCAATGCCGCAGGTGGGGACCGTTATGAATATCACCGCGGTTTCCTTGCTAAGGACATAGACATAGGCCCTAAGCGCCGCTTTGGCGATAAGGAGCGCAAGATACTCGAGCGTTTGTCCGAGCGGGTACGCTGGGCTTGCGATAAGGGCTGCGTCCATCTTGTCCAAGAACGCCTCGGACCTGATTGCTATAGCTACATTGCTATCGCTCGGCCCAGAGCCCCTGGTGCGGGTAATCCGCTCGCCGACATCGAACTGTCGCAGGTGGCATGATGGTAAATGCCTTTGAACGTCATGGCCTTGACCATCTGTCGGCCTCGTCGATTAACTTGTTTGTCGCGCAACCAGCAATGTGGGCGATGCAAAAACTGATGGGCCGCAAAACAGGCGTTGGCCCTTCAGCGCATCGCGGCACGTCCATTGAGGCCGGGGTCGAGATGGGATTGTTTGAGCCTGATGCCTCGGTGGAGGCCTGCCAGGAACTGGCGGTGGCTAGGTTTAACCAGTTGACTGCGCTATCGGGCCACCCCGGCGTCGAGAAGGAACGCGCCGGTATTGCTCCTGCGGTCGCCATTGGCCTTGGGGAACTGCGCCAATACGGCGTTCCGGCTACCGCCGATGGTAATCGCCAGCACCGCATTGAGGTCATGATCCCCGGCGTGCCTGTGCCGTTCATTGGCTGGCTCGACTTTTGGTTTCCGGATCACGGCATCATCGTTGATCTGAAAACGCAATTGAGACTGTCGTCCAAGATCTCTGATCCACATGCGAGGCAAGGCGCGATCTATCACGCCGCACATGGTAATTCTGAAATCCGGTTCGCTTACGTCACCCCGCAAAAGGTCGGGGTCTACAAGCTCGAGGATCCGCGCAGTCACCTAAGCCGGGTTGTGAGCATCGCAAACTCAATCGAGCGGTTCTTGAGCCTGTCAGATGACGGTGCGGCACTGACAGGCTCGCTTTCGCCTGACTTTGACAGCTTTTACTGGAACGACCTTGGCGCGCAAGCAGCCGCCCAAGAGATCTGGGGCCTTGCCCCCGAGGCCGCGCCGCAGGCCTGACAAGCGGCACCCCAAATGTAATAAGGAAACAGGATTATGGGTTTTATGACTCCATCCGCCACTGGCGCGGATTTTAAGGTATTTATCTCGTTCAACGCTAAAGCAGGACGTTGGTACACCAAGCGCGACGGCCAGGACGAACCCCAGTTCGAGGTCACCGACATGACAGCGGTGTTCGACATGCCGGGCTTGCAGACAGGCTGGTTTAAGTTTGCAGCAAATGTGGCCCCGGAAAAGGTAATGGACCCCTCGTTTAGCGAGGCTGCATCCAATCCGGGCCAGGACTTTAAGCGTGGCTTTCAGCTAGATCTATACTCAGAGAAGAACCTGCTGGGTTTGCGGGAGTTCAGTTCCACCGCCGGCATTGTGATCGAGGCGATGAACAGCCTCTATGATCTTTGGTTGGCAGCGCCTGAGACGGCGACCGGCAAGCTTCCGGTGGTGCGCTGCGTCGGTGTCCAGCCGGTCACTAACAAGCACGGCACTAACTATCAGCCCAAGTTTGAGATCTTAGGGTGGACTGATCGGCCAGACGCCTTCGGCGATGCAGGGCTGCCTGCACCTGCAGCGAGAGCAGCCTTACCGGTTGCCGCAGGGCCGGCCGCACACATGCCACCGCCATTGGCGCCGGCACCAGCACCTGCCGGCGCGCCACTGTTCTGATCAGCTAGATGCTGGGTCGCTGCGGCGGCCCGGCATCAGACTTGCGATCCTCCCTTTAGTCCTCAGCAGAAAGTGGTCCTGGCCGCCATGGCGCGTCGCATTGAAACCGGCAGCATCGATATTGACACGATCAAGGACCAGTTCCCGCTGGCTGATGAAATCCGCCGGCATCTTGTGCTTAAGCAGCGCGGCCAGACGCTTGTCGGACTGTGCCCGTTTCATACAGAGCGCACGCCGTCGTTTACGGTGTATCCGCAGGACCAGCGATATAATTGCTTCGGCTGCGGAGCAAATGGCGATGTATTTGATTTTTTGGAAGCCAAGGTTGGTCTCGATTTAGGGGCCGCAGCTAAGCACCTAACGGGCGGAATGATGCCCGTCCTGTCCGAAGCTCGCGCCAATGAACTCAAGGAGAGGCAGGCACTTTTTGAGGCAGAGCAGGCCGCGCGCCGAAAGACCGCCGCTGAGCAAATGCGTCTGCGTTGGGCAGCGGCGGATCCCGGCTATTCATCCCATCCCTATCTGACGGCTAAGGGCATTGGGCCCAATGGTACGCGGCTCGATCGTGAGCACGTCCTGGTGCCGCTGTTCGATACCGATGGCGTGCTTAAATCTTTGCAGTCGATTGATCCTGCCGGCCACAAGCTATTTGAAGCCGATCTTCCGGTGGCAGGCGCTATGTTCATCATCGGACCGCCAGTCACAGCGGCAGCCGCGCCTGTCTTAGTTTGTGAAGGTTTCGCAACTGGCGCTTCCTTGCATGAAGCCACCGGCCGCAGCGTCATCGTCACCTTCAATGCCGGCAACCTAGCCAAAGTCGCTGAGCAGCTTGTGTCAGCCTATCCCAAGTCCCGTTGGCTGGTCGCCGGTGACGATGACCGGGGCAAGCCTAATAACGTCGGCCGTGATGCAGCAGTCCAAGCCGCGCGCATCTTGCGCTGCGATGCGGTCTTTCCGATTTTCAGGCAAGGAGCCGACGGGACAGATTTTAACGATATGGCTGCGCTGTCAGGCAAAGATGCGGTCAGGACACATCTGGATGCAGGCAGTGTAGTCAGTGATATTGTTAGCACCCCTGACGTCTTTGAGACCTTGAGCCTTGATGAGATCGACAACATGCCGCCACCAAGCTGGCGGATCGATGGCCTGATCCCAGCGCACGGCCTGGTGCTGCTCTATGGCCGGCCAGGCGAGCATAAGACGTTTATCGCGCTCGATATGGTACTGCGGGTTGCATATGGTCTTTGCTGGCATGGAAAGCCGACCAAGCAGACCGGCATTCTCTACATCGCTGGCGAAGGCAAATACGGAATTGGTCAGCGGATCAAGGGCTGGCGCCGCGAGCATAGGTTGGACCGCGTCGATGCGCCGTTTAAGCTGCTGCCTCTTGCCGTCCGTATGCTTGATCCTGCCAGCATTGAGAAACTGAAGCGAACAATCGACCAAGTGCGCGCCGAGGTCGATTTTGCCATCGGGTTGGTTGTGATCGATACCGTGTCGCGCTCGATCCCGGGCGAAAATGAGAACAGCCAGGAAGCCATGTCGCTGTTTATCGACGGCTGCGCCGCCCTTCAGCAGCATTGCTCTGGCAGCGTGATCGGGGTCCACCATTCGGGCAAGGAACTCGACCGCGGCATGCGCGGCTCGACTGTGCTTTTGGGTGGCTGTGATACCTCGATCCGCATCGCCAAAGAGGAAGATATCACGACGCTCTGTGTTGAAAAGCAGAAGGACGGCGAAGAACTCAATGATCTGCATTTTACAATGAAGGTTGTTGACCTGACAGTCGGACTTGGCCCTGAGCAAAATACGCTCGTGCCAGTGCTAGGCGCAGGTGTAACTCCGTTGGACGACAAGCGCCTAAGTTGGCACCATATCCGTGAAATATTCCAAGCGATTGACGAAGCTTGGCGTGCAGGATCACCTTGGTCTGTATTTCCGCATGCAAGGCGCAAGGGCCGGTTTGCGGTCGACCTTATTTCTGAAAAATATGGGGTAAGCAAGCGCGAGGCTGAGACCTCTATTAGCAAGTGGCAGCAGCATGGCTACCTCGTCACAGAGGCTGGAAAATTCCACGGCAAGGCCACAGGGCTCAGGGTCGTGAAGTATCTGGAGCCTGTCCAATGAGCTATAAAACCTCGTTGTCGCAAGCTGTCGGAAGCACAGATTTGCGTCAGTCGCAAGCCAGTCGGAAGGCGTCGGAAGCACGGTCGCAAGCTGTCGGAACGCGCAGTCGCTTCCCCCCCATACCCCCTAAGGGCTTCCGACTGCGCTTCAGGCGCATCGGTAGCCTTAATTTTAACAGAGAAAGGAGGCTGCCATGAAGGGCGCACCACCTACCCGTCATGGTCAGATCAGCGATATGCAGATCATCATCAACTGCGTCGATCAGCGCGGTCGTGAAATGGACCAGTGCTGGGGCATTGGCCGGTTGCCGATGCTTGTGCCTTTTGCGTGGGCCGAGCGCTTTCACACACAGCAAAAACTTTTTAACGCTGCTGTGTGGGCGTTCGATCTGTGCCTTATCCGTCAGCACGGCGATGCCATGCTGCGGGCGTATGACAAGCTTGATGGACTTGCTCGTGAAATCAAGGGTGAGCCCCTGCCGGTCGACCAGTGGGAGTTTGAGACAGAGCAAGGTCTCGTCATTTTGGTACGCGATCTGCGGGATACCGGCAGAGCCCAGTGTCATGGGCGCAAAGCTCAGGTCTGGTCACTCGATGAGATCGCCAATGTAATCCGCTGCCATCCCATGATTGCTTCAGCCAAGGAGGCGTTTCCAGGAGCACAGGTGGTGAGTGTCCGGCCATCTAAGGTCGCCATCGATGAACTCAACGATGAACTTTCGGACATTCCGTTTTGATATCGGCCATTTTGATATCGGCCGTTCTCATGCCGGTCTTACCCGAGGAGGCTGCCATGCCTTGATACTCTCACCCTCAAGACCGGACGACGGTGGTCCGCACCGCCAAGCACAAAACCATCGCCGTCCGCACCACAAATCAATCCCGAAATGGAGAATATTCATGGATATACTGACCTTGCCTGTGCCGCCTTGCAGTGCAACCCCTAAGGCAAAGGCAACCACTTTAGCCTGTGGTTCCCTTGTTGCTCTTGACCTTGGCACCAGTACAGGCTGGGCGCTGCGGGGCAGGGGTGATGTTATCAGTAGCGGCACCGTATCGTTCAAGCCCTCCCGCTTCGATGGCGGCGGAATGCGCTTTGTGCGATTTCGGCGCTGGCTGGAGCAACTCGATAGCGATGCAGGTCCCATTGAAGCAATTTATTACGAAGAGGTTCGCCGCCATGTAGGCACCGACGCTGCCCATGTTTATGGCGGCCTGCAGGCGGTCCTGACCTCATATTGCGAAGAGCATCTGATCGCATATCAAGGCGTTCCTGTAGGAACGATCAAGCGGTTCATTGCCGGCAAAGGCAACGCCGATAAGGCGGCGGTGATCGACGCGGTGCGGCAGCGCGGCTTTGCGCCTGTGGATGACAACGAAGCAGACGCGATAGCTATCATGCTCTGGGCCACCGAGACCAAGGGAGGTGTGCAATGAGCAGTTGGTCTATCCTTGGCCATGCCGCAAAGGTTCTCGAAGAGCGCCGCGATGATTACGGAGATCCTGCCGAGCAGTTCCAAGCGATCGCCGATCGCTGGTCGATCACCTTGGGCACGCCAGTGTCACCGGCCAAGGTTGCGCTGTGCATGATTGACCTAAAGCTGGTGCGGCTCGCCTTCGATCCGGGTCACGTCGACAGCGTGGTTGATGTCATCGGCTATGCCGCACTGCTGCGGGAGGTGCGCTCATGAGTTTTACCTCTCGGATCTATAACAGCGCCCGGCAGCGTGACGGCGAAGAACTCAAACGCGATGGCTGGCGAAGCGGCATCCTTGCCGTCTCGGTCTGCGACAAGCGGCTAACCCCGCTGGAACGTGAAGCCATCCGTGCGATTGGTGAACGGCTTTATGGAGGTTTGGATGGCACGCGGGCGTAAGCGCAAGGCTGGCAAGCGCTTGCCATGCGGTAAGCGGTCGCGCGCAGAAAACAGGAAGGATGTGATGGCGACCGCACTCGAAGCCCGCCGGCGTCATTACGGCGTATCAGCGGCGCAGGCCAAGGATGAGCGGCTTGGTTCGGCGCTTGGCCGCCTTGCATTTGCGGGGTATATTTCAGCGGATCAATATGCCGCTGGTGAGAATTACGGGGAGATTATAGCGCGTAACAGGGCTATCATGGGTCTCCCCATGGACCAGCCGCGCTCGGTGACAGGGATCTTAATCAACGAGGGTATCTTTGGCGGCGGGGCTCCTGACCCTGATCCTGAATTGGTTGCAAAGGTTCGCAAACAGGCAGCAGCTGCTATTTTGGTACTGAAGGCAGCTGATAGCGATGCGCCGGGCATTACTGGACGCAAGCCAAGCGTTTTGGTTCATGCGGCGGTTTGCCACGACGCCGATGCGCTGCATTGGGGTCCAGCAGACATGCGCCAATTGTGCCATGGTTTGGATGCATTGTGCCGACTATTCCGATTGCGATAGGGCAGTTTGTGACCAGATTCGCTCGCCTACCAAGATAGCTAACAAACTGATTTAATTGATATATTGTTTAATTTTATGTTGACGGGGCTATGCATTTGGCATAGTGTTCCGAAATTCGAGAATTAACAACTGCGCCCGGAGCCTACAGGCCTTCGGGCGCTGTTTCGTTCTAGCTGATCCAGCGCCGGTTGTAGATCTGGTAGGTTTCAGGATCGATCGATGCAGCACATTGGTGCCCAGCTCGGCATTCGGACACAGCATTGATCAAACCTGTGGTTGGGTCGGTCCGCTGCTCAATGATGTTGGAAGGCTCGCCGCAGATCGCTCCCGTATCATCAATCAGTTTTGGGCAAGCTTCGTTAGTGATAAAACGGCGATCAGACATAATCGGGCGCGTTAGCATAGGGCGTCTCCGAGGTCGAGCGGGTGTCGCTCAGCGCGTTCGTCGACTAAGGGTAGAGCCACTATGCCGCGATTGCGCCGCCAAGGGGATTATCCGGGCGGCGACGGTGCCAGACCACATCGTGCCGCTGGTCCACGGCGGATCGGACGACGACAGCAACATCCGCTGCCTCTGCGCCGGGTGCCACGCTCGGCACACCGCTGCGCAATTCGGCCATCGCAGGACGGTCGCCGTGGGACCCGACGGTTGGCCGGCCGAATGATCAGGCCCGGGGGGCGCCTCGAAAGTCTGGGGCTTTGGCGGGGGAAACCGCGCTTGGTCCAAAAAACGCGCAACCGCGAGTTAGCGACCGGGGGTCAAATCTAAACCAGTTGGAGTTCGACGCGCTTGCCGCAAGCCTTGGCATAGCGGCGGATCGTC
>NKIR01000018.1 GCA_002255985.1 Sphingomonadaceae bacterium PASS1 | reverse complement strand
AGGAAGGCCGCGAGATGCCGTCTGCTATCCTCGCCATCAGACTGCTCATCTACACCGGATGCCGCCTTAACGAGATCATGACCTTGCAGTGGGACTATGTGGATTTCGAAGCCCGCACCCTCAACCTACCGGACTCCAAATCGGGGGCGAAGAAGGTGTTTCTAGGCCGGCCCGCATGCGAGCTGCTCGAAAATGCCCCTCGCCTACCCGGCAACCCATGGGTGATCACGGGAACGCTGCCCGGTGCCCGGCTGACTGATCTTCAGCCCTTCTGGCAGCGAGTGCGCGCCCGCGCAGGTCTGCCCGAGGTCCGGATCCATGATCTTCGGCACACGTTCGCCTCGACAGCGATTGCGGCCGGACACTCGCTTCCTATCATCGGAAAGCTTCTGGGACACACGCAGGTGCAGACCACTGCCCGCTATGCCCACCTCGCAGCCCAACCTGCCATGATTGCAGCGGACTCTATCACCGACGTACTGGATCGGGCGCTGGCGGCTTGATTATGAGCTTGAGTTGGGTGTCTGGATTGCTGGCGAGAATGACCTGGGCGAAACGGTTTCGATAACGGAGGCAGGATCACGCATCGGGGGCCTTTGCCTCCTCAACGACTGGTCGGCACGCGACTTGCAGGCCTGGGAGTATCAACCGCTAGGGCCCTTCCTGGCCAAGAACTTCCTCACCAGTGTATCGCCATGGGTAATCACGTCAGAAGCACTTGCACCGTTTCGTATCGCGCAACCTGCCCGGCCCGAAGGTGATCCCGCGCCGCTCCCCTATCTGCTGGATGCGACCGATCAAACAAAAGGCGCCTTCTCGATCAATCTCGAGACCTGGCTTGCTACCCGTGCCATGCGCGAAGTCGGCTTGGCACCCCATCGGCTAGGAAAGGGGCCCGCCACTTCCATGTACTGGACCATCGCGCAAATGATAACGCATCACACAGCAAATGGATGCAACCTGATGCCGGGCGATCTCTTGGGCACCGGAACAATCTCGACACCAGATTCGTCGGGTTTGGGAAGCCTTATGGAGCTTTCACAGGGAGGCAAGGTGCGCGTCCTACTACCATGTGGCGAGGAACGTGCCTTTCTCGAAGATGGCGATGAGGTCATCCTCTCGGCAAAGGCCATCCGTGAAGGTTTTCGTACCATCGGATTCGGGACATGCAGTGGTATCGTAGAAGCGGCGGAGACATGATCCTACTGCGGCTGAACGTGCGGAAATATGACTGGCGGGCCCCCATATAGTTTGAGGGGTCACCTCCGCCAAGCAAGACCCATGGCTGGAAAGGGCCGATTGCTAACAATTTACAGGGCCCAATCGACGTCCGCTTTGGCCTTTGACACCCTGCCACAACATCTCCTGCATGGTCCCGGGGCGCTCGAACAGGCGCCCCTCTAACAGCGCTGCCGTCAGTATCGCGAGATCCTTGGCAGACATCGCGAGGCCACCTCTGCCATGCAGGTCAACACTGGCGTCAAGATCCGTGACCTCCGCATCACCGATGAACTGGCGAGCGCGCCACGGCGCACGGCGGGACTTGTCTTCGATGTGATCATCCGCCGGGCTCGGAAATCTGGCCGGCACTGTGGAGGTGAACAGCGGCAGTTCCAAAGAGGTTGTATGATCGATTTCGAAGCTGGCCGCAGGCTATAGAGAAGGAGTTCCTGAACAGTCCACCCTCACCAGAAGCCGTCCCTTGGTCAGTGCTAGCCAAGGAGGTGACGATGCACTAACAATCAACCCGGACCACTCACTGGGGGACGGCCAATACTTGCAATGTGGCTATAAAATTAGGAGTAAAGGATGATTACCCGTTTCGATACCAAACAAAGGATGAGCCAAGCGGTTGCAGCAGGTGGTTTTGTTTTCCTCGCAGGACAGGTTGCAAGCGACACAGAAGCCGATGCCTGCGGGCAGACCCGTCAAATACTAGCTAAGATCGACGCCCTGCTAGAAAAGGCAGGCAGCGGACGCGAGATGATGCTCAGCGCCAATATATGGTTGGGTGATATGGCCGACTTCGCCGCGATGAACGCCGAATGGGATGCCTGGGTGCCACATGGCCACGCACCAGCTCGTGCAACGGTACAATCGTCCATGGCCAGTCCCGATTACAAGGTCGAGATTTCGGTTATCGCAATGGCATCAACAGTTTGATGACCAGCAGCTCAGCGGCACGCGCTTGGTTCGAGGACTATGCCCGAGAGCTTAAGGCAGGCGACATATCGGCGATCTTCACCCGCTATCACCATGACGGTGCATGGATGGTGCGGAACGGTACCCCGAAACTGCTGAGTTTTGCGGAACTGGAGGCCCGTTATCGGCAGCCCGCATGGCAGCCTCCCGTCAGCTTCAAATGGAAGGATCTCGTGCTAGAGCTGGTTGGCGAAGGAGGCTTACTCGCGGTTGGGCAATTGCTATGGCAGGCCAAGGGGGCGAATACAGCCGAGCTTTACTCATACACTGGTCTGTTGCTTCAAGTGGACGGGAAATGGCGTATTCGACTTGAAGACGAGAATTTTGCGGGGTTAGTCGAAGTTTAGAGCGGATTGCTGTTTTGTGGCACGACCTCTAAGCGGTCTTGCGAAACCGCGACAGCCAATTGTCTATCCTCAGCTGATATGTCTGTACCGGAAATCTAATCACAGGCCCATTTGGCCAACCCTGGGGCGCTCTGAACGCTGTAATCGCCCGACCCTGCAAAACATAAAAATTATTATTTCAGTATGATAGCTGACGGCGAGCAGGTAGTCAGGCACAAAGGTCTGCAACCCGGCACAACTGTAGCTAACGCAGCGGACATATATGACGACATCGCCAAAGGCTATATCCTGACCTGCCAGTCCATTCCGGAAGACGAAGGCGTGTCGGTCATTTCGATCTATAGGCCGGGTTGTGCGGCGCGATGCCTTAGCGATGGCCAATAAATGTCTGGAAAGCCATTTCCGCCAAATCGTGCGCCGACAATTGCCCTTTGGGATCGAACCAGGTGTGGGTCCAATTGATCATCCCGAAGAGCAGCATCGTCTGCCCCCTGGCTCTGGCCGGATCGGCGGCCAGATTGGGCCGGAGTTCGACTACAAGGCGCTGGACGGAATCTATTATCATACGCTGCTTGCCGATGATATCGGCTCTGGCACTGTCGGTCAGATGCGCCAACTCATTCAGCAGCACTTTTTGGCGACTTGCAGCACCAGTATAATGATCCATGAATGCGTGAAGTAGCAAGCGCAGGCGCTCGATCGGCGGGTGCGATTTTATCAGGACAAGCTCAACATCGTCGATTAGTTGATCTATATGCGAGGCCATCACTGCAAAAAGAATATCTTCCTTCGCAGGATAATAATGATAGATTAGCGATTTAGAAATTCCGCATGATTTTGCCAAGTCAGAAACTGAGGCTCCGCTGAAACCACTGCGTGCTATAAGCTCCGCCGCGGTATCAACGATCACGGCTTTTCGTTGTTCATAGTCTACTGACCGGGTACGCGCCAAAAAAAATCCCTCGCTGTTCGCCGGACATGCCTTAATGGCACGAGACCCAAAACGGAGGTCAGCACATGCACTGACTGACCACTCAGACTATTTGCAGAACTTTGCAGAACAATCAATGGCGAAGAAATAGGGCTGCTTTGGCGCAGCCCTCATTTCAAAGTCAGAAGCGGCCCGAAAGCCTAATTCCCAATGTACGGCCTAGACGACGAGTCGCTAGATCATTGAAACCGACCCCCGCGAAGGGGAAACCTCCGCCGCTAAGAAAGATTACATCTTCTGAGTCGGTTAGGTTGGTCACGAACCCTTCCAGATCGAAGCTTTCGCCATAAATCCCCGCAGATACGTTGATGGTGGTAAAGCTCGGCGTGCGGCGCACTGCCGTATTTTCACGATCTCCAAAAAAGCCGGCAGCATAGCTAAGTTCACCGCGCGCACCGATCGACCAGCTTTCGGAAACTGGAGCGCGTAAGGTTGCGGATAGATTGGCGGTCCAATCAGGCGCGTTCGGCAAGCGATTACCGCTGAAGTCATTCACCCCATCGCGATAGCGAGAATACGTCGCCTTGGTATAGCCGAGTGAGCCGTTTAGCGCCAAAACATCAAAAGGTTTTGCAGTGAGTTCTGCTTCGAAACCCTTGATATCGGCGGACGCTGCGTTGGTGACAATCGCCACCACTGCTCCGCCTCCACCCAGTACTGGTGTCAGTTGCGGCGTTTGGATATCTGAATACTTTTGATAAAATGCTGATAGATTGAAGGTTATCTTCCGATCCAGAAACTGAGACTTTAGGCCGCCTTCATAATTCCAGATACTCTCATCAAGAAAGCGAAGTTGGTTGAATTTTGTGATCGCTGGATCAGTAATATTGTCAACATTCCACCCCCCGCTTTTGAAGCCGCGCGATGCGGTAGCATAGAACATCAGATCGTCGTTGGCTTCAAACCGGATATTAAATGTAGGTGATAAATCCTTGGCAAGAACGCCATCCGCCTGGACCGGGAGCGAGGGAGCAATGAACGGAAAGCCTATTTGTTGATATCTAAGATCCTTGTCATCAATTGTATAGCGCAGGCCTGCCGTGAGCGTGAGACGATCAGCCACCTTCCAGTCGACACTGCCAAATATCGCCATACTGTCCGTATCAATTGACCCGAAAGTATTGCCAGTAAGGCCCCGCAGAAAGCCCGGCACATTAGGAATTGCGCCAAATGTACTCGCCGAAAAATTGTCGGTGGTCTGCCGGAAGTAATAGAGTCCCGTGATGTAATTCAAACTGTCACCGATCCCACCAGACAATCGGATTTCTTGCGAAAACTGTTTTTGCGACGACTGTGACTCGGAATTCACTACTGGAAGTGGACCGGCGTCAGTATCGTTGGTCCGTTGCGATACGGCAGTGCGATAAGCGGTAATCGATGAAATACGTGCGCCAAAGCTAGTATCTATGTCAGCAGTTAGCGATATACCCTTCAATTTGCGATAGGCAAGCGTGGGTAGATTGACATTTGTCCGGTACCGGCCGCTGGGTCCGCCATAGCCGCTGACAATCTCCGAGTTGTAAGAGAGAATATCGTCTTCCATGATATCCCCGGCAACGACAAACTGTATATTGTCAGTCGGTTTCCAGAGGATTTTCGCGCGAGCCCCCCAGCCGTCGTCATTCGCGACCTTTCGACCATCGAAGTTATTCGTGACATAGCCGTCGCGCTTCGTGATGAAACCACCAGCGCTGACAGCGATCGTATCGCTAAGCGGCGTAGTTGCCCAAGCAGTGAGTTCACGCTTGTCAAAGCTGCCATATTCGACATCAACTTTACCAGATGGCGCAAATTCGGGGTTACGCGTGGTCATGCTGATCGCGCCCGCGACTGAGTTTTTACCAAACAAGGTACCCTGAGGCCCGCGCAGGAATTCTACCCTGTCGATATCGTAAAGCGGTTGATCAAAGGCAAAGAGTTTCCCCTGAACAACACCGTCGATATATACCCCGACACCTGAGTCAAACCCAGGATTCACGCGTGCCTGGCTGGTGATCCCACGTACGGTTATGGTTGGCAGAACGCCTGACGTAAAGGTAACGTTGGGAATGGTCGCGACAAGTTCTGAAACGCGTGTATTATTACGCTCTTCGACCTCCGCAGAGCCAACGACCGAAAGAGAGATTGGGACGTCCTGAAGCGATTCAGCGATCCGGCGTGCTGTTACAATGATTTCACCTTCACCGTTCTTTTCAGCGGCTGGCGCCTCAGATTGGGCAAATGCGATCTGCGGAGCAAAGCCCGCGCAAACAATAGCCAATGTTGCACAAGTCAGCGTTAACCTAGTTTTCATGCTCACTCCCTCGTTTCTTTTCTCTCTGATTGAAAAAACCCCTAGGGTGCGCAAAGTGACATTCATCCGACCGGTTAGTCAATCAATTTCTGTGTAGTCGTTAAATCTTTTCAACAAGAGCGTTTATGGCCTGCTGTGTCTCAGCCACAGAAAATCGTACCGACTGAGCTTCGGCTTCGGCATCGATTGCTATTTTATTTGATCCTGATCCTGCGCGGGCAATCAACTTTCGAATCGCCACATGCGTGCCTTTCGGCATACTCGCCAATTTGCCAGCCAATTTGAGCGATTCCTCGAAGAATTCATCGTCGGCATGACAGGCCAACGCAAGGCCATGATCCACACATTGCTTGGCCGATAGGGCGCCACCTGTTATGAAGAGGCCCATCGCTCTTCCTTCCCCAATCCTGCGCGCCAAACTGTGAGTAAGACCGGTGTCAGGAACAAGTCCGATCTGCGCAAACGGGAACATCAGCCGGGAACTGGAAGCCACCAGCATGAGGTCCGCCATCAGCGCGATACCACTGCCCGCGCCTGCAGCTATGCCGTTAACTGCGGCAATGGTAACAACCGGCGAGGCACCAAAGGCTGCTTGCAGGGCGCGAACATCATCCCTCACCGCTTGCGCAAGATCATCCATGTTTTGCGCACCCGCCAGGCCATTGAACGATGCGCCCGCGCAAAAATGCCGTCCGCTGCCTATAAGGATGAGCGCCCGAACAGATTCAGCACAAGTAGCGGTTTTGATCGCCGCTGCAAGCCGCAGCATATCGCCTGGTTCAAACGCATTGGCCGTTTCCGGCGACGTCAGCCGGATGACGGCAACGCCATCGCTGATTTCGCTTGCAATTCCAACGCCTGCAGATTGCGGCTCAACCATTACCCATGATTTCCGTAAGCGGAGCCATGCTGCTGGCGAAATCGCCAGGATTGCTGGCCTCGCTGAAATCTGTAATCGCGCCCCAGGCATCCCGCACCGCCTCTGGCCCAAACGCTTCACCCGCGCCGACGCGCGTTCCTTTGGTGCGCACCCATTGCAGCTTGGCATTCCAGCCGCCGCCGCTTTCAAACAAGCCGCCGGTTTCGTTGCAGCTTTCATGACACAACCAGGCAGCGAGCGGACTTACCCGGTCGGGCTGAACATTTTTCAGTTGCTCCGGGGTCATCACGGTCCGCGTCAAACGGGAATCGGCCGCTGGTGCTATAGTGTTGACGTGAATGCCGCGGGGCCGCCCTTCGACCGCCAACGCCTGTGTAAAACCGTGCAGGCCAAGCTTCGCCGTGGAATAGTTGACCTGTCCGAAATTTCCGTAAATCCCGGCCGCGGATGAGGTGTTGATGATCCGTCCGTATCGGGACTCACGTAGGATCGGCCATGCCGCGTGTGTCACCTTGAACGCGCCAAAAAGATGAACCTGATAAATGTCGGTCCAGTCGGCCTCGGTCATGTTATGAAAGCCGACGTCGCGCAGGAATCCGGCATTGTTGATCAGGATGTCAATGCGGCCAAAGGCGTCCATTGCCGCCTGGACAATCTTCCCCCCGTCGACCACGGAATCGGTATTGGAAACTGCATCACCTCCGGCAGCCGTGATTTCGGCAACAACCTGATCTGCCGGGCCCATGTCGGCGCCGTCACCCTTGGCCGACGAACCGAGATCGTTGACAAGTATCTTGGCGCCGCGCGATGCCAGCAACAAGGCGTGTGCACGGCCAAGCCCACCACCTGCTCCGGTAACTATTGCAACGCGGCCGTCATAGCGTAGTTGTTCACTCATTTTCATTTCTCCTTGCCTTTTTATGGAATGCCTATGCAAAAGAGGCGGCATGAACGCCCCCGTTACTCTGAATCGTCACGGCGCATTCGCGCTGATCGAGACCAATAATCCGCCGGTCAATGCGATGGCGCACCATGTGCGCGTAGCGTTGATCGATGCTGTTGCGAAGGCTGCGCGAAGCGATGCAGCCGCCATTATAATCGCCTGCAAAGGGCGAACCTTTTTTTCCGGCGCCGATATCGCGGAACTCGATTATCCGGTCCGCACGCCGGGTCTTTTGGAGCTGGAAGAAGCGTGCCGACTG
Organism: Sphingomonadaceae bacterium PASS1; assembly: GCA_002255985.1. Classification (GTDB taxonomy): domain Bacteria; phylum Pseudomonadota; class Alphaproteobacteria; order Sphingomonadales; family Sphingomonadaceae; genus Sphingorhabdus_B. The sequence continues at coordinate 27,785 of NKIR01000018.1, read as the reverse complement.
GCTCCACAACCGGTGATTTCCGTGATGCATGGTTCGGTTCTGGGTGGCGGTATGGTGGTTGCCTATTGCGCGGATTACCGTGTTGCTGCGCCAGGAACCATATTCGGAATGCCCGAAGTGAAGCTGGGTCTGCTCGCCACCTTTGGCGGCACCCAGTTTTTGCCGCGGCTGGTTGGCATGACGGCCGCGCTCGATCTGCTGATTGGTGCCAACCCAATTGATCTGGCCACCGCTCAGGCAATGGGATTTGTCGATGCTATCGGCGATCTTGATAGCACTATGGCCATGTCGAGCCCACTGCAAAAACGCCCCGTGCGATTCATGCAGCCGGAACCCACGCAACTTGCGCTGACGCAGATTGATCGTTTCGCGACAGGTCTTGACACCGATTGGGAAGCGCCACACGCAACGCTCCACGCTGCGCGGACAGGTGTTGTTGAAGGTTTGGAGGCTGGACTGGCGCGCGAAGCCGAATTGTTTGAGCAATTGCGCGCCTCGCGCCAGTCGCATATTCTGCGGCGCCATTTCTTTGCCGACCGCGCTTTGACCAAGATTAGCGTTGCGAAAGAGGTAGAGCTGCAGCTGCGCGCTACCGGCGGCGAGCGCCAACAGCTGCGTGCGCTTGGTCAAGCGCTGATCGATCAGGGCATCCTGCCCAGCGCAGAACTCGTAGATGCCGCGATTGTTCGCACACTGGGCTGGCCCGCCTGGAAAGCCGATGTTATGATGGACTGATCGGTTCATCGGACACCCTTGTCAGCTCGCGGTTCGGAAGGCAGGCCAAGCACCCGCTCGGCAATGATATTACGCAGTATCTCGTCCGTCCCTCCAGCAATGCGCATCGCTGCGCCGAAACTCCAAGCGCGCTCAATGGCGGACCAATCGCCTAGATCTTTGCCAGTCAGGGCGCCGTACTCCCTCCGTTGATCTAACACAAAATCGGCCATCTCCTGTGCCTGTCGTCCAAGATAGAGCTTCGTTATCGATTGCTCCGGCCCCGGCATTTGCCCTTTTGCAAGGCCAGTGACAGCCCGGTAGCCGAGCAGCTTCAACCCTCGGTCGTTTAGATACCAACGCGCCAGCAAATCACGCGCTAAATCATCGGCAAAAGCATCTGTACCGAGCAAATCCAGCAGCCCAAGCGTGTCGATAAGTCCGATATCAGCACCAACATTCAGTCGTTCGAACATCAATGTCGTCATCGCACCTTTCCATCCTCCGCCCGGAACTGTGAGGCGGTGATCGTCAGGAATGATGGCATCTGAAAAAAAGACTTCGTTAAATTCGGCTTCGCCGGTCATTTGCTTGATGGGACGAACCTCAACGCCTGCCGCCTTCATGTCGATAATGAACATTGTTAACCCAGCGTGCTTTGGGGCATTCAGGTCGGTTCGCGCCAGCAACAGCCCAAAGTCGGAGAATTGCGCACCAGTTGACCACAACTTTTGGCCGTTCACGCGCCAGCTACCATCGACCAGCTCTGCGCGCGTACGCAACGCAGCGAGGTCGGAACCGGCGGATGGTTCTGAGAATAACTGGCACCAAATTTCCTTTCCGCAGATCGCGGGACGCGCGTAGCGTTCTTTTAAGGCATCGCTGCCAATTTCAATCAGCGTCGGGATGCACATCCCAAGCCCGATTTCGTACACGCCAAACGGCGTATCAAAGCGCGCCTCCTCCTGTCGGTAGATAACTTGTTCGATGGCCGTGCCGCCCCCACCGCCATACTTTTTGGGAAGCGTAATCGCGGCGAAGCCCGCGTCTGCCTTTGCCGCCTGCCAGCCGCGCGCTGCGCGCAACAAGTCCATATCGTCTTTAAAGGTTCGGCCTGCACCACGCTTGGGCGCATGCGCCTCTAACCAAGCTCGCGCGCGGCTCCTGAAGGCCGCATCTGATGGGGTATCACTGAAATCCAACGACAGTTCCTCTTCAATTTAGTGGACGTTCGCCGACCATTAGCCGAGCGGCGATTTGGGCACGAGCATCGAACGGAGAGCCCAGCAGCGAGGAATAGAGCCGACTTCGCCGGTAAAAGAGCTGCGGATTCCCTTCGAACGTGAAGCCTATACCACCATGCAATTGCAGGCATTCACGTGCAGCAAAGCGAAAAGCTTCGCTGGCTGCGGCATTTGCCGATCGTGCCGCCAGCGGCAGGTCGAGCGAACGCGAATCAAGGGCCCAGGCAGCGTATAGGCTATGCGCCTTGGCTAGCTCAATCGCACACCACATTTCCGCCATGCGGTGTTTGACGGCTTGATAGCTGCCGACCACGCGCCCGAAAGTCTCGCGCTGCAACACATAGTCGCGCGTGATGTCCAGCGCGCGGGTCGCCGCCCCTACTTGCTCGAAAGCAAGCAGCACAGAAGCGGCGTCGCGGGTATGTTCGATTAAAGCTTCATCTCCAATGAGAATGGCTGGCGCACGATCAAAATGGAGGCGGGACAGAGGGCGAGAGGGATCCACCGATGCCAGTCGCTCACGCCGCACGCCAGAATCCGAAAGTGGCACGAGAACAGATACAAATGTTCGATTTTTCCCGCGCGCCAACACAATTGCGCAATCGGCGCAATCACCATCAAGAACGGGAGCGGAGGTCCCGCTTATATACCCTCCATCGAAAGTCAAACTTTGCGGTACAGATAAACAGACACAACCCAAAACCGCTCCGTCCGAAATGCGGTGTCGCCAAAGCGCAGCCTCTGCCGCGTCCGCCAGCATTAAAGCATTAGTAAAAGCGTAGAGCGAGGAGAACGAGGGTACCGGCACGAGTGCATGACCGATCGCTTGCGCCGCCAACGCCAACGGCAGCATGCCCAAATGCGCCCCACCATCGCTCTCTGGCAAAGCCAAGGCCGGCACGCCCATATCGACAAGAAACTGCCAGCTTGGTGCGTGAAACCGTCCATCGACGACGCATTGCCGGACATCAGCTAGCGTACAAGCCGCGGCAAGCCCCTTAGCCAATCCATCTGCAAATAACTTTAGGTCTTCGGAAAAATCGAAATTCACATTGCCCCTCTAACACAATGCTTGCATTTAGCGACCGGTCGGTCAATAGATGGATTCGGATTTTTGGAGAAATGTTGTGTCAAAAGTATATGTAGCAGGTGTCGCCATGGTTCCGTTCACCAAACCGGGGCGAGGCGCGATGTATGATGCGATGGGTGCAGAGGCCGTGCGCGGTGCGTTGGCGGACGCTGATCTCGGTTACGCCGATGTCCAGCAGGCTTATGCCGGTTTTTGCTACGGCGATTCGACTTCGGGGCAAAAGGCGATTTATCAGGTCGGGTTGACCGGTATCCCGATCATCAACGTCAACAACGCCTGCGCGACGGGCTCCACCGCGCTCTTCCTCGCGCGTCAGGCAGTTGAAAGCGGCATGGTCGATGTGGCGCTTGCGCTCGGTTTTGAACAGATGACACCGGGCGCGCTCGATGTGATGTACACAGACCGTCCCTCGATCCTCGACAGCTATGTCCAGATCGCGGCGAACAGCCCCGGCGATGAGCCCGATAAGCCTGCTGCGGCGCGGCTTTTCGGAGGAGCTGGCGCGGAATATCAGCGCCGAACCGGATTTGAGACGAAAAGCTTTGCGATGGTTGCGGAAAAAGCGCGCCGCCATGCCGCGAACAACCCCTTGGCCATATTTCGCGATCCGCTCAGCGTTGACGAAATCATGGCGTCGCCCCAGATTTTCGGTCCCTTGACACGACTGCAATGCTGCCCGCCGACCTGCGGCGCAGCGGCGGCCATCATCGTTTCGGAAAAGTTCAAGCGTGCCAACCCCGGCCGATACGTCGAAATTGCCGCACAGGCGATGACGACTGATCCAGAGCCATCCTTCAACAGCGGCAGCCTGATCGATGCCGTCGGCTTCAACATGGCCCGTGCCGCTGCCCAGCAGGTTTATGAACAGGCCGGGATCGGGCCTAAGGATATTCCAGTGGTCGAACTGCATGACTGCTTCACCACAAACGAAGTGCTGACATATGAAGCTCTTGGCATCGCCGATTCGGGAGAGGCCGAAAAGTTCATCCGCGACGGCGACAACAGCTATGGCGGGCGTACCGTCACCAATCCGTCAGGTGGCCTGTTGTCCAAGGGACATCCTCTGGGTGCAACGGGACTAGCCCAATGCAGTGAACTCGTCTGGCAAATACGTGGGGACGCAGGCGCTCGGCAGGTCGATGGCGCGCGCGTAGCCCTTCAGCACAATCTCGGCCTAGGCGGCGCGTGCGTCGTTACAATGTACAAGGCTGTGTGATGATCGACCGCTCTGTTATTGGAAAAAGCTGGCCGGTTAAAGCGATTGTACCCGAAGAGGGCGCACTGCGCTTTTTTGCCAAAGCCACCGGAGAAACCAACCCGATATACAGTGATTTAAAAGCTGCAAGGTCAGCTGGTTATCCTCACTTGCCTGTACCGCCTACTTATCTATTTTCACTGGAAATGCTGGCCCCATCTGACAGCTTCTGGCTTGATGATCTGGGCCTGCCGCTAGAAAAGATACTCCATGCCGAACAGAGTTTTGAATACCGCAATATGGTTTATGCTGGAGAAAAGCTGACGATTGAAACGCGTATCAGCGACGCCTATGAAAAGAAAGGTGGGTTGCTGGAATTCTACGTACGCGAAATGACGATACGTAATTCAAATGGCACTGAATGTGCGATACTCAAAACAACTCTGGTGGTACGACATGGCTGAAAACGTTAAGCAACTCGCGGTCGGTGATCGGTTGCCTCCGCATTTGATAGGACCCATAACTCGAACGACCCTCGCTTTGTTCGCAGGCGCTTCCGGGGATCACAATCCCATTCACCTTGACATTGATTTCGCCAAGAAGTCGGGGCTCGACGATGTGTTTGCGCATGGCATGCTGTCGATGGCTTATCTGGCGCAGTTAATAACCCGTTGGGTGCCACAATCGCAAATTCGATCATGGGAAGCGCGCTTCACATCAATCACACCGGTCGGCGCCATCGTCGAATGTAGTGGGCACGTAACCGAGATTTTTGAGGCTGATGGCGAAAAGCGCGCCCGACTTGAAATTACTTCATCGGTTCAAGGCGGCGCTGTAACATTGGCTGGGTTTGCAGAGGTCGCAATAAAATGACGGCAACGGTGATCAGCGGAGCAACGGTACTAAGCGGCGAAACCGTTGACGTCAGAGCAGCGAAGATCGCCACAGGCCTTGCTGCAATGGGCATTGGCGCTGGAGATGCTATTGCTATCCTACTGCGCAATGATCCCGTTTTCTTCGAAATCTCGATGGGCGCGGCTTTGATTGGCGCCTATGTCGTTCCGGTTAACTGGCATTTTCGGCCTGAAGAGGCCAACTATGTGATTGCCGACAGCGGTTCCAAACTTGTCATCGCGCACGAGGACCTGGTGCCAATACTAGGCGATTTGGACTTGCTAAGTATTCCGCTGCTGGTTTGTCCGGTACCGTATGAAGTGTCGACAACCTACGGCACCAAAGCCTCTGGAGAAGATGGATGGAGCATTTGGCGCGATAGCCATAGTCCATGGAACGGTGAACCACAGGCGCCACTATTCGGTATGATCTATACATCCGGCACGACCGGCAAGCCCAAGGGCGTCCGCCGCCAACCCGCCAATCCAGAAATGGCGCAGCGGATGGGGCAATTGATGGCAACCGCCTTGGGACTAACGCCTGACGCGCCAATTCGGACCGCGATTACTGGTCCGATATATCATGCGGCACCCAATACCTACGCACTTGTGTCGGCCCGCGTTGGCGATCTCGTTGTCTTGCAACCGCGCTTTGATGCCGAAGAATTGCTGGCGATGATTGAACAGCATCGTTTGACCCATTTGCACATGGTGCCAACGATGTTCGTCCGTCTGCTGAAGTTGCCGGAAGCAGTACGCAAAAGATATGATCTTTCCTCCCTGCGCTTCATTGCGCACGGTGCCGCGCCCTGCCCGCCTGACATGAAGCGCGCGATGATCGAATGGTGGGGCCCGATCATCAACGAATATTATGGCGGAAGCGAAACGGGCGGCGCCGTGTTTCACACGTCTGAAGAGGCGTTGCGCAAGCCCGGAACAGTCGGGCGCGCGATGACGGGATGCAGCATCCGCATTTTAGACGACGAGGGCCGTGATGTAGCGGTCGGAACACCGGGACATGTGTTTATCCGTTCGACCAGCTTCCCCGATTTTACTTACCATGGTCGCGATACAGACCGCCATGCGATTGAGCGCGATGGCTATGTGACGATTGGCGATATTGGCTATCTGGATGGCGACGACTATCTGTTTCTGTGCGACCGCGCGAACGACATGATCATATCGGGCGGCGTCAATATATACCCTGCCGAGATCGAGGCGACCTTGCTCAATCATCCTGATATTGCCGATGCGGCGGTGTTCGGCATTCCCAATGAGGAATTTGGCGAAGCCGTCTGCGCCGCGGTGCAGTTGGTGAAGCCAGGAGCGCTAGACCAGGCCGCTGTGATCGCATACGTCCGGCAGCATCTAGCGGCCCTTAAATCGCCCAAAAAAGTGGAATTTCACGACCGCTTGCCGCGCGAGGATTCCGGTAAAATCCTGCGCCGTAAGTTGAAAGAACCCCATTGGGCAGGAACCGGAAGGATTATTTGAACGATGCGCATCTATATTTCAGCAGACATCGAAGGGGTAGGTGGCATCGCACATTTGGCCAGCACCGGGCCCAAACGCATTGATTGGGAAACATCGGCCCGCCAATGGATGACTAACGAAGTGCTTGCTGCAATCGCCGCGTGCGATGCCGCTGGAGCCAACGAATATGTGATAACAGACGGCCACGGCAGCGCACATAATCTGCTGATAGACAGCTTTCCGGACCACAGCCGGCTGATCCGGTCATGGCCGCGCCCGCTGCTGCAAATGGAGGCCATTGACCAGGGCCATTATGATGCGGCGATCTTCATCGGGCATCATGCCAGCGCGACGATGGCGGGCGGCATCCTTGCGCACAGCTTCACCGGCACATTTGCCGACATCCGGCTGAACGGCGTGTCGCAATCGGAAACTAGCCTTAATGTTCTGCTGGCGGGCCATTATGGCGTGCCGGTTATCTTCACCTCGGGCGATGATTGCTACATCGCACATTGCCAGGAACGATTGCCAGGAATCGAGACGGTCATAACCAAAAGGGCCATTGGCTATTCGTCGGCAGAATCGCTGACACCAGCGGCCAGTTGCGCGGCCATTCGGGCGGGCGTGGCTCGGGCGCTGGAACGCCGCGCCAGCATCGCGCCACTGCCCCAACCCCTTCATTTCGACCTTGAAATGGATTTTTTCAGCCGATCCCAACCGGAAATGCTCGATTATCTGCCATGTTTCGAACGGCGCGGGGCGTTTACGATCGGGCTGAAGGTGGCGGACGCAGTCGAGATGATGAAAACCATATCCTTCCTCAGTTTCTATCAGTCTGAGGGCGTTCCCAAATATGGCTTCTAACGGCCCGCTTGCGGGCGTCCGGGTTCTTGAATTTGGCGGCATCGGCCCCGGCCCGTTTGCCGCCATGCTGCTGGGCGACATGGGCGCTGATGTGGTGCGAATCGACCGGCCGAATGCGCCTCATGAAACAATGCTCGCGCGCGGGAAACGGTCCATCGCGCTCGACATGAAAGCTCCGGACGACAAAAGGATGGCCGCAGAGCTTGCCCAGCAGGCCGACATTCTTATCGAAGGTTTTCGCCCCGGTGTGATGGAGCGGCTTGGTTTTGGTCCAGAGGGCGTGCTCAAGACAAACCCGAAACTGGTCTATGGCCGCATGACCGGCTGGGGACAGCATGGCCCGCTGGCGCAAGCCGCTGGCCATGATCTCAATTATATCGCGCTCTCTGGTGCGCTGCATGCCATCGGGCCGAAGGACGGCCCGCCGGTTCCGCCGCTTAATCTGGTCGGAGATTTTGGCGGCGGGTCGCTCTATCTTGTCATGGGCCTGCTCGCTGCGCTGACGCATGCGCGCGCCACCGGCGAGGGCCAGATCGTCGATGCCGCGATGACCGACGGTGCCATCTCGCTGATGGGGTTGTTTTATGGGTTGCGAAGCGAAGGCCGCTGGGCGGATGCAAGGCAATCCAATTTCCTCGACGGCGCAGCGCCCTTTTACCGCTGCTACCAATGTTCCGACGACAAATGGGTGTCGATCGCAGCTATCGAACCGCAATTCTGGGCTGAATTGCGTCAGCGCCTGTCCCTATCCGACCCGCTGTTTGACGCGCAGCATGATCAACGCTGCTGGCCGGAAATAAGCGCAAAGCTCGAAGCGATATTTCTAAACCGCAGCCGTGATGAATGGTGCACGCTGCTGGAAGGTAGCGATGTCTGTTTTGCCCCGGTGCTGTCCATGACAGAGGCACCGCAGCATCCGCACAACCGCTCACGGGGATCGTTTACGCATGATTTGCAGGCCAATGTCGCGCCGCGTTTTTCCGTGACGGCAGGGCAAAACCCGCTCCCGCCACCGCAAACCGATGCCGACCGTGACAGCATCCTCAAGGACTGGCTTGGCTGACCTTTGGTGGCGCACCCAGATTGCGGCCGCACAATATGAGGATGATCGCGGCAATGCCGATCTCCATCACCCAGAACCAGTCAAACAAGACCGGCCCCAGCATGATGTCCGGTCGCCATGCGATCAGGAAATTGACCGAGATTTCATTGTGGAAGGCATGGGCCAGGATGCCGCTCCACACGCTGCAGCCCAGCTTAAAAAACAAGAAAGTGGCGATGATCGAGCCCGCGATGCAGCCGGGGAAGAAGATGATCTGCTTGGCGAAAAACTTGATCCAAGCGTCGGCTCCGCCCGTCGCCAAAGGCACAATTTCGCGCGGCAAATGCCACGCAGCCCAGAGTAAACCGACGCAGATGCTTGCCTTTAGGGGGTCGAACCGTTCTAGAAGCAATGGCAACGCAAAACCGCGCCAGCCCATTTCTTCGAGCAAGGGGCCGGCGGATAAAAACATGCCGATAAATAGTGAGAAGAGGATGGCGGGGGTTGCGCCGCCGTGGATGGCAAAGGTCGGTCCGATCGCATCGGGTTTGGTTGTCACCATCGCGATCAGCAAGACACCGACAGCGGCGAAGAAACCGAGATAAACCAGCGCCCAAACCGACAGACCCTGCCGCCAGCCCACGCCCATCCAGGGCTTCAGCCGCGCAGCCCAGCGTTTCAATCCACCACTGCCCTCGGTGATCGCAATCACGATAAATGCAGCCAAAGTTGGTGCCAGAGGAAAAATCAGGAACGTCAGGGCCATGGGATATTTGGAGGTCATCGACAAGCCGGTGACAATATCCAGCTTCATATTCTTGCTGGCCATCTCCTGAAACATGGCGGCCCCGAATGTCGGATCGAGCAAGCGAAACAAATTGGTGATGATCGCGATCAGTACCGAAAGGACAAAGAAGCTCCAAATGGGATAACGCTTTACAACATTGGTCATGCTAGTCTTCCTCCATTAAGCAAATTGATCAAGGTCCATAGCCTTGCCGATCGATGGCGTCGCGGCAACCAAACGACGGCTATAATCGTGCGTCGGCGCATCAAGCACAGCCGCCATCTCGCCGGTCTCCACCACCCGCCCGGCGTCGAGCACTAGAACCTGGTCACAGGCCCTGCGGACGACGTGCAAGTCGTGAGTTACAAATAGCGACGCAATGCCAAGATCCGACCGCAACCGGGCCAGCAACTCCAAAACTTGCCCCTGAACCGTCAGGTCGAGCGCAGAAGTCGGCTCGTCCAGAATGAGCAATTGCGGCTCGGCACAAAGCGCACGGGCGATCGCCACACGTTGCCGTTGTCCGCCCGACAAAGCGTGCGGCAAGCGGTCAACAAAGGCCGTAGGCAACGACACCCGGTCGAGCAACAATGCCGCCTGGTCGCGAAGCGCGCTGCGACCTTGCCCTGTGCCGCGCAAAATGGCCGCTTCGGTAACCGATTGCCAGATCGGCATCCGCGGATTGAGCGAGCTTTGCGGATCTTGAAACACCATCGCAATCGCAACAGCAGCGTCCCGCCGCGCGGCGCGCGACAGCCGGGTTATGTCTTGCCCGCGCCAAATAATCTGTCCTGCATCCGCTGGCAAAAGACCAGCAATCACCCGCGCCAGCGTTGTCTTGCCCGAACCCGAAGCGCCGACAATGCCCAGTGACGATTTGTCCGCAAGGTCAAGATCGACATCATACAAAACAGGTACTTTGCCATAGCGCGCGCGCAATCCCCGAACTTGAAGCAAGGGCGCCGTCATGCCGCGACACCTTCCGCCGCACTGGCGATCAGCGCACGCGTATAATCTTCCGCGGGATTTTGGAGCAAGGCGAGCGTGGGACCGGATTCAACGATTTTGCCGTCCTTCATCACATAAACCTTGCTGCAAAGCTGGCGCACGACGGCAAGATCGTGGCTGATAAACAGCACGCTGCAACCGGTGGATTTGGCCAGCGCACGAAACAGGAACAGAATCTGGGCTTGCACAATTACATCAAGCGCCGTGGTCGGCTCATCTGCGATGACCAGCTTTGGTTCGCAGCCAAAAGCCAGCGCGATCAACACGCGCTGCCGCATTCCGCCGCTCAGCTGGTGCGGATAGGCGGCCATCACTCGATCGACATCCTTCAGCGCGACCTGATCCAGCAACAGCCTTGCCCGCGCCTCGGCCTCCTGCGCCGACAGTCCGCACGCAGCGCTCAAGATATGGACCATCTGCCGCCCCACCCGCATCGTCGGGTTAAGCGCCGTCATCGGTTCCTGAAAGACAAAGGCAATATCCCGGCCGCGAACAGCGCGCAGTTCTTGTTCGGACATTGCCGATAAACATGCGCCGTCGAGCCTGATCTGCCCGCCAGTTCGCCGAATACCGGGGGGCGTAAGTCCGGCAATGGCAAGCGCCGTTTGCGATTTTCCCGATCCCGACTCGCCGACCAGGCCAGCAATCTCTCCGGGCGCAATGGTTATCGACACATCATCGACGATCGGCTGGCCGGCGGCGTTCAGCATAAGCCCGTCTACGGTGAGCAAACAAGTCATGCCATCAGCATCGCACGCAGCGCCTTCTTGTCAACTTTGCCGATCGGCGTGAGGGGAATAGAGGCAATGAAATGAACCGCCTTGGGTGCTGCCACTTTGCCGCGAGCATCGGTCACATGCGCAACGACAGCCGCTGCATCGAGAGGCTTTTCGCAAACAATGGCTGCGGTCACAGCTTCCCCCCATTTTGGATCTGGCAGCCCAACCACTGCACATCCCACGACACCGGGCAAACCGAGGATCGCATCTTCGACATCGCGCGGAACGATATTGAACCCGCCTGAAATGATCAGGTCTTTCTTGCGATCGACAATGTGGAGATAGCCATCGGCGTCGAACCGGCCGATATCACCTGTGTGCAGCCATCCGCCGGCAAAGGCAGCCTCGGTTTCTTCGGGACGTTTCCAATATCCCTGCATGACGAAAGGCCCGCGCACGCAGATTTCGCCAGCTTCACCAGACGCAACCGGCAGCCCGTCAGCATCCAGCAACGCCAGATCAAGTCCAGCATGCGGTGTGCCGCAGGACCCCAGACGGTCCGTCCTCGCCACATCATGCTGCTCACGCGCCAGATAGGCGATGCAGGTTGGAGCTTCGGTCTGGCCGTAAAGCTGCTGAAAGATCAGTCCAAAAGTCTCGATTGCCTCGATCAGCCGCGGCACCGCCATCGGCGCGGCGCCATAAAGAATCGTTTCCATCGGGGACAGATCAAGCCCATGGGCCTTGGCATGATCGATCAAACGATAGATCATTGTGGGCACCATGAACGTCGCCCCAATGTAATTCTCCCTCACATAGGCTGCGAGGCTGTCGGGGTCGAAAGTTGGCAGCATATGAAAGGTGCCGCCATTAAGCCATGTCGGATAGGCTAATATCCCCGCTGCATGGCTGACCGGTGTGACGGCCAGAACCTGTCCATTGGCCGGCCATTGCCATTCCGAAGCCGCCATCTGGACTGCGGCCAATGCCGAGCTGTGCGTGTGCACGACGCCTTTGGGTCGCCCCGTGGTACCGCCGGTATAGCCCATCACAGCAATGTCGTCGGTTTGCGCGGTTGATTGCAGTAACGCCGGTTGGGCAGCTGCAAGCTGTGCACTGAAATCGGGGCAACCCAGATAAAGACATGGCGGCATCTTTTCGCGCATCGCTTCCATACGGTGCTTGAGTGAGGCATCGACGGCAAACAGGTCGATTTCGGCGTCAGCGAGGATAAAGCTAAGGTCGGCATCGGAGGTCAGCATCGAAATCGGCGTCGCACGCACGCCGAGGAGCATCGCAGCGCAATTGACAATGATAACATCAACATGGTTACCCGCCATAATCGCCAACGCGCTGCCGCGTTGGAGGCCAAAGCTGGAAAGCACAGTCATGGCGCGGGCAATATGTTCGCCCAGTTCGGTGTAGCTAAGCTTCTGGTTCGGATCTGCCAGCGCCGGACGGTCGCCCCAGCGATTGCAGGCGTTGACAATCAGCGCGCCGAGTGTTCCTCCCTTGCGAACTGCCTGTGCGATATTCCGTTCCATTTTATCCTCTCCTCATTTGCAGTCTTGCAATATCCGACCGTCCGGTCAATACATGATTTCTATCGGTTACCAATTAGAGAGAATCGGAAAAATATCAGAATTATGCGAGTCTTTACGGCCACTTTGGGGACTGAAACCAACAGCTTCTCGTCAATTCCTGTTGGCGACGCGGGGTTTCGTTCGACAATGTGGTGGCAACCCGGCGATCATCCAGACTTCCCGACCGAGGCAACGGGTCCATTATGGATTTGCCGTGAACGCGCACGCGAACAAGGCTGGCTAGTGATTGAAGGCACCTGCGCCTTTGCGATGCCCGGCGGTTTGGTGGCGCGCGCAACCTATGAAAAAATTCGCGACGAGATTTTGGATCAGCTGCGCGCAGCTTTGCCCGTCGATATCGTCGCGCTCGGCCTTCATGGGGCGATGATGGCGCATGGCTATCCCGATTGCGAAGCCGATCTGCTCGCGCATATCCGAACCATCGTCGGTTCCGACGTCGCTGTTGGTGCCGTTCTCGATCTCCACGCCCATCTTTCGCAAGCCATGGTCGATGCCGCCGATGTCCTGATCGCGTTCAAACTGTTTCCGCACACAGACTTTCTGGACCGTTCGCGCGAACTGCTCGACCTGCTCGAACGCCGCGTTAGAGGGGAAATCAATCCCGTCAGCGTTCTCGTCTCACCGCCTTTGATAATCGGGTTTCGGACCGATCAAGGGCCGGGTACCACGTTCACGGCGATGCTAAGCGCGGCGGAACAGGCACCGATTCTTTCAGCCTCCTGCGTACAGGGATTCTCGCTGGGGGATTCACCCGAAATGGGCACGCGGATATTGGTTATTGCCGATGGTGATCAGGTGCATGCTGAGAGCGAGGCGCGGCGACTGGCGCATTGGCTGATGGTTCACCGGAACGAACTTTATCCAGACAGAGACAAAAAAACTTATGCCGATGTGTTGGCCGAAGCCCGCACCGCGCCGCACAGCCCCGTCATTCTGGCCGATGGAAGCGATAATCCTGGCGGCGGCGCGGGAGGCGATTCGATGGCACCGGTGCGGGCGCTGATCGCGGCCGGCATGAGCAACGCGGCGTGCGGACCCATATGGGATCCGCAGGCCGTCGTCTTTGCCAGCGATGCCGGGGTCGGGGCGCAGATGGCACTTCGAATCGGAGGCAAGTCAGGCCCCGACGCTGGCGCGCCATTGGATGTGAACGTCACCGTCACCGGCATAGCGTACGACGCGGTTCAGAAGCTGGGCGATGCGATCGTCCCAATTGGTGATGCCGTGGGCGTTGAGGCGAACGGCGTTGCACTGTTGCTGACCAGCTTGCGAGACCAGGCCTATGATCCTGACCTGTTTCGCGCGGTTGGAATTGAACCGGCTAAACGTGACTATCTAATCCTGAAATCCAGCCAGCAATTCCGGATCGGCTTTGCGCAAATAAGCGACCATGTGCTTAATCTTCCTTCGCAGATTGATCCCCAGTCGCGGGCCTATATCGCTCGTCCCCGCCCGCTCTGGCCGTTTGAGGAGATTGCATCATGACGATGGAGTTTGGCCGCCGCACCGTGCTTGGCGCAGGTCTCGCGGGAGGGGTAACGCTGCTAAGCGTCTGTGATATCTCTGACATCCCGAAAGACCCGCGCCGCTTGGTGATCGCTCTGCCGCAAGAAATGAGCGTGCTCGATCCATCAGCCACCCTGTCGATGGTCGATCTTGCCTGTTCGCAAGCCGCCTATCAGCGCCTGCTCGCCCCCATTGTCCACAATGGCCGCTTTGCCGGGATTACTGGCGATCTTGCCGAACGCTGGGTGTGGGCACCGGACAAAAGCAGTGTCACTTTCTATCTGAAACCTGGCAACCGGTTCGATGATGGCAGCGAGGTCACCTCTGCAGCGGTCGCATTCAGCCTTGACCGGATCGTCAAGCAGAAAAAGACCGCAAGCCAGGCGCTGTTCTGGCTGGCTGGTCTGGACACCCCTGACGCCTATACCGTGCGCATGAAGGCAGCGATATTCCTGCCCTTCATCGAACATATGCTTTGGCATCCCGGCCTCAGCATCGTTAATCCGAAGGTAGTGGATCAGGCGGTTTCGGGCGACCAAGGCAGCGCTTGGTTGCGCGACAATACGGCCGGCAGCGGCAGCTATCGCGTGTCGGCCTTTCAGTCGCGAGCGGCGGTGGAATTGAAATCCAATCCACACGCGCTTCTAAAACCACGCTATTTCGAAACCGTCGACATTCGCACGGTCCGTGATGAAAATTCCCGGTCGATGCAGATTGCGTCGGGCGATGTTGATATCGTCGAATCCGTGCGTACGTTCCAGGGACAGTGGCTGCGCAAACAGCCCGGTATTGAAACGCCGATCGGCCCCGCGCCGCAAGTGCTGTTTCTCTACCTCAATACCAAAGCCCGCATTTTGCGGGATGTCAGGGTGCGGGAGGCAATCAGCCTGGCTATTGACCGTCAGCGCTTGCTCGACACGGTTTACGGCAAGGAAGGCGAATTGCTCAATGGCCTGATCCCGACCGGGGTGCCAGGGCATGATCCATCGATTCCGGTCTCGCGTTATGACCCCGATGCAGCGCGCGCGCTGCTGAAAGAGGCCGGAATAAAGGCCGGAACGAAATTGACGATCACCGCAGTCACCGATAGCGGCAACCCGTCGACAACGACACTCGCAATCCAGGACTTTCTGAGCAAAATCGGGCTCAACATCGAAATTCGCCAGATTTCGAGTTCCGCGCGATCGCAGCTGGTAGCAGGCGATTTCGACATGAGCGTGCAATCGCTGAGCATTGACTTTCCCGATCCCTGGCTGATGTTCAACTTTGCCTTCAACTCGGCGTCGATCGGCGCGACCAATTATGCGCAATATGCCAATGCAGAGCTGGATAAGCTAACTATGCAAGCCGATCAGAGGGAAGGCACCGCACGTGAAGCGATGTACCAAGAGGCCCAGCGCATGGTGCTGGCGGACGTCCCCGTGGTCCCGCTACTGCAAATGTTCGGCAGCTATGCCAAGCGCAAGGATGTACAGAACCCGAATTATAATTTCGCGATGCCCGTCATCCATGATTTCAAGACCATGTACAGGACGTCCAACTAATGCGTGCACGACTCCGCGATTTGGGTCTCAAGGTCGGTTATCTGCCGACGGGACCTCTAAATGCCATCACCGATGTGGCCGGCGTCCGCGTTGGTCATGTCACCGTGATTGAAGACAACCCGCATGTCCTGCGCACCGGGGTCACCGCAATCCACCCGCTCAATGTGCCCTATTGGGAGGAAACGGTATTTGCAGGCTTCCATAATTATAATGGCTTTGGCGAAGTGACCGGCAGCCACTGGATCGAGGAAACTGGTATCCTCACGTCGCCGATCTGCATCAGTTCCGCTTTTTCCGTAGGCGTGTTGCGCGACACTCTGCTTGCCAATCCGCAACGCAACGGGATTGACGAGCGGCTTCACCAGCCGATGGCTGCGGAAACATTCGATGGCGTTTTGAATGATGGATGGCACGGCCCGATAACCCGCGCCCATGTAGAGGAGGCCCTGGCAGCGGCGAAGACTGGCCCGGTCGAAGAAGGCGCAGTCGGCGGCGGCACCGGCATGATGTGCCATGAATTCAAAGGCGGGATTGGCACATCCTCGCGCTTGGTCAACGGCCCGCACGGCACATTCACCGTGGGCGCGCTGGTTCAGTCCAACTATGGCAACCGCAAGGATCTGACCATCGATGGTGTCCCGGTCGGCCGCCATATCGGCTATGATATCACCGAAAGCCCGCAGCGCCGCGATGAAGGTTCGATCGTTATCATCGTGGCAACCGACGCCCCGTTGCTGCCGCCCCAATGCCGCCGTTTGGCGCGGCGCGCGGGGATCGGTCTTGGCCGTGTGGGTGGATTTGGTTCAAACCGTTCAGGCGATTTCATAATTGCGTTCTCAACCGCCAACCGCCTGCCCTTTCAGGAAACGGGCATTGTAGAGGGGCTAAAAATGTATCCGAATGAGGATATGAACGATCTGTTCCGGGCGGTAGCCGAGGCTGTCGAAGAGGCAATCGTCAATTCTATGACAGCGGCTGAAACAATGCAGGGCAAGGCTGGCACCATTGTCCATGCGCTCCCCCTTGACCGGCTGGTCGAGGTGATGGCGCTTTATGGCCGAGGCCCGGAAGCAGACAGGGCGGGCGCATGAAAACCGCCGACTTTATTGTTATCGGCGGGGGCATCGCTGGGCTTTCTGCAGCGGCACGCCTCGCGTCGCACGGCAAGGTTGTCGTTTGTGAAGCGGAAAATGCGGTGGGCTATCATTCGTCCGGACGTAGCGCGACATATTATCATTTCGGTATTGGCAACAACCCAGTACGTGCGATGACATCTTACTCACGCGCCTTTTTCGAAGATCCGCCAGAGGGTTTCGCCGACCGGCCGCTCTGCCGTCCCACACCCGCGCTCTTTATTGCACGGGAGGATATGGTGGACACGCTCAATGCGCTGGAGGCCGATATGCGGCGCTTCACCGATACCATCACCCGCGCGACCGAGGCCGATATGCGGGCGCTGCTCCCGGTACTTAAAGTGGGTGATGGGGCGATCGTTACGGGTGTAATCGACAGCAGCGGGCGGCGTCTTGATGCCGATGGGTTACTGCAGGGATTTGCAAAACAGGTCAAAATCCAAGGCGGCGAAGTGTTGACAGATCACAGCGTCGCAGGGCTAACGTGCCAGAACGGCGTATGGGAAGTGACGACGCAGCGTGGTGAAAAGCTGGCGGCCCCCATCGTCATCAATGCCGCAGGGGCATGGGCTGATAAAATCGGGGCTCTGGCGGGCGCGCATCCGCTGGGGCTACATCCCAAACGGCGTACCGTGATATTGTTCGATCCGCCGGAGGGCGTAGATATCGCAAACTGGCCGTTCGTAAAAACGGCTGTAGATGATTTTTACATGATCCCGGAATCAGGTCGCCTGCTTGCGTCACCCGTTGACGAGATTGACAGCGAACCGACGGACGCCCAGCCCGAAGACTATGACGTCGCGCTGGCGGCATGGAAGGTGGAGGATTACACGACGCTCACCGTTCCACGTATCGGCCATCGCTGGGCGGGCTTGCGTTCTTTTGTCGCCGACCGGGTGCCGACAGCAGGCTTTGCACCCGATGTGGAAGGATTTTTCTGGCTGGCAGGACAAGGTGGCTATGGTTTGCAAACGGCACCTGCAATGGCTGACATCGTCGCGAGCCTGATTACGGGATCACCGTGGCCGCATCAGTTGCAAGCGCTGGGGCTGACCCGCAACCAGATTGCACCTGAACGGCTTTTTTAACGCCGCGGATCCAGCACGTCACGCAATGCATCGCCAACGATGTTGGTCGAAAGTGCAGTTAGCAGGATCGCAATTCCCGGAATGGTGACATACCACCAAGCAATCAGGAAAAACTCGCGCCCTGCCCCGATCATCGCTCCCCATTCCGCCGTGGGCGGCTGCGCGCCCAAGCCGATAAAGCTCAACGCAGACGACGCTAGGATAGCGCCTCCCAAATGAAAGCTCATGAACACGGCCAGCGGTGGCAGCACGTTGGGCAGAATATGACGCAGAAGGATATGCCCGTCACCCGCCCCCAATACCCGCGCCGCATCGACATAATCCCGGTTGCGTAACGATAGCGCCGCCCCGCGCGCAACCCGCGTATAGGCAGGTATTGACAATATGCCCAAAGCGATAACTGCATTCACCAAACTGGGCCCCAAAACCGCCGTCAGAGCCAGCGCCATCACCAACCCCGGAAGCGCAAGCATGACGTCCATAATGCGCATGATTACGCCATCCGTAATCCCCGCCTTCAAGCCCGAAAACGCGCCGATGATGACGCCTGCGCTGGCACCAATACCAACAATCGCCAGCGCCGCAAACAAGGATGGGCGTGCACCCCACAAAAGTCGGGAAAATATGTCGCGGCCCAGTTCATCAGTGCCCGCAAGATGGGAGAGCGACGGCGGAGCGAGCATTGCATCCAGATCGATGGCGTTGGGCGGATAAGGCGCAAGCAAGGGAGCCAACAAAGCCAGCAAAAACACACATCCCAAAACAATCGTCGCGATCATGGGCAGGGGTCGCCCAAAAGCTTCGCGCCAGGGCGATAGTGACATTTCAGATCCGGTCATTGCACATTCCCCCGCATCCTTGGATCAAGCAGCAAATAGGCCAGATCCACCATCAAATTGGCGAAAACATAAACAATCGACGCCAGGATCGTAAAACCCATGATAATCGGAAAATCTAAGTTGAGTATGGCGGACAACACATAACTGCCCACGCCAGGCCAGGCAAATACACTTTCAACAATGACGGACCCGAACAATAGAGTCGCCAATTCCAGGCCGAGCACGGTAACAAAAGGAAGTAAGGCGTTGGGCAAGGCATGTTTGCCGATGATCGTCCTACGCGACAGCCCGAAGGCGCGCATGGTGCGAATATAATCCTCGTTCATCACCTCGATCATCGACGCGCGGATCATTCGAACGACAATACCGATAGACGCCAAAGCCAATGCCGCAGAGGGCAACAGCAGATGATTGAAAGCACTTTTGACGACCAGCATATTTCCGTCAATCAGCCCGTCAAGCAGGTAAAGGCCTGTCACAAAAGGCGGTGCCGCAAGCCCTGTATCCAGCCTACCGCTACCGGGCAACAGGCCCAGCCAGCCGTAAAAAACCAGAACCAGCAGCAAGCCGACCCAGAATGTCGGCATCGAAATACCAATCATGGCAAAGCCGCGACCTGCGGTGTCAGGCCAGCGGTCGCGTTTTAACGCGGTAAGCACACCCAAGGGGACAGCGATTACCACTGTCAGAAAAAGTGCCATAAGCATCAGTTCGAGCGTTGCCGGCATGTAGCGAAATAATTCGGGGCCAACCGATTTTCCGGTCATGATCGATGCACCCAAATCGCCCTGCAACAGATCACGCATGTAGCCTACATATTGTACAATAAGCGGCTGATCGAGCCCAAGGTCAGCCCGGATCCCGGCGAGCATCTCAGGCGTAGCGCGCGGCCCCGCGATCAGCAAAGCCGGGTCGCCGGGAATGACACGAGCAACAAAAAAGGTGACGATGCTGACGCCGAGCATGACCAGCACCAGCATAGCCATCCGCCGCGCTATGATCTTTGCCAATTGCTTTCCCCTTTCCTTGGATCTCATATACATGTTGACGCAGACTATCGCCCAATGCAATGCATTAAACGACCGGACGGTAAATGATATAAGTTAGAAACAAATGAGGGCCCAATGACAGGATTGATGCGCCGCCTATTAAAGGCTGAATATCCCGTCGCTGTTGGCGGCGATGGACCTTATGTCATCGACGCGAACGGTAAGCGTTATCTTGATGCTGCGTCCGGTGCCGGCGTGTCATGTCTGGGGCACAGCGCAACTAAAATTGCCGACGCGATTTGCAAGCAAACGCACAGCATGCCCTATCTGTACAACGCCTATTTCACCACAGAGGTCATAGAACGGTATGCCGAAGCGCTGATCGCGGCAACGCCAAAGGGGCTCGATTGGGTCTATCCCGGTTCAGGCGGATCGGAGTCGATGGATGGTGCGCTCAAACTCGCGCTGCAATATCAGAACGAAATCGGTCAACCTCGCCGAACCCGCTTCATTTCACGCAAGCAAAGCTACCATGGTTGCACGATAGGCAGCTTGGCAATCAGCGGCAATTATCCGCGTAGGATGCTTTTTGAACCGTTCCTTCCCGAAACACATTTTGTCTCAGCTTGCTATCCCTATCGCGAACAAGGCGGGCAAGAGAGCGACGAAGCTTATGTCGCCCGATTGGCGCAGGAACTAGACGATCGGATCGAAACGCTTGGGCCGGAAACAGTTGCCGCCTTCGTCGCTGAAACCGTTGTTGGCGCAACCGCAGGTGCGATCGAGCCGCTGCCGGGCTATTTCAAGGCGATGCAAGCGGTTTGCCGCAAGCATGGCGTCCTGCTTGTCCTAGATGAAATTCTGGCAGGAGCTGGCCGTTGCGGAACATACTTGGCATGTGAACAAGACGGCATTGTTCCTGATATTGCAGTTTTGGCCAAAGGGCTTGGGGCTGGTTACCAAGCGTTGAGCGCAATTTTGGTTGCTGACCATGTTGTGCAGGCCATCTCCAATGGGCGAGGCTTTTTCTTCCACGGCCACACCTATAACGGCCATGCCACAGCCGCAGCCGCTGGGTTAGCTGTCCTTAAGACGCTCGAAGAACAGGATCTGCTCAATAATGTACGTAAGCAAGGTGACGCACTGAGCGGTCTATTGAAGGAGCGCTTTGCAAATCACCCCCATGTCGGCGACATCCGCGGCCGCGGGCTTTTGATCGGCCTGGAACTTGTGGCCGATCGTGAGACCCGAAAAACTTTCGCCGCCGACCGCATGGTTTGGAACGCAATCCAACCTGCAGCAATGGAACTTGGGCTACTGTGCTATCCAGGGTTTGGCACGGCCGATGGCATATCAGGCGACCATGTCTTGCTCGCCCCGCCTTTTATTATCGATGCAAGCCATGTCGAGGAGATAACCGATAAATTAGCATTGGCGATAGACGCCGGCATTCAAAGGACGGCATGATGGCAAAAACGCTGATCGGCATAACGCTAGACATCGCAATTGAAAACAAGGCACATCCGCCCCGGGATTTCTATTTTCTTGATGCTCAAAACGGCAAAGCGATGGCGGAAGCTGGCGCCGCCTTGGTAATGCTTCCGCATGACATTGAAGCTATCGACACCTATCTCGAACGGCTCGATGGGGTGATGATTGCCGGAGGCGGATGGCAATTTCCATCCCCGCAGCTTGTCGATTTTGCAGCTACTGAAGATCTTCCAGCCGAAAAGGTGCAACGGACTCGTTTCGAGCTTGCCCTTATCGCGGCGGCGGAGGCGCGAAATGTACCCATACTAGGCATCTGCGGGGGTTTTCAGACAATGAATGTTGCAGCGGGCGGCACGATCGTTCCCAATCTGGAGGCTTCCAACGCGGCTTGGTCCCACCATGCAGATGCTGGGCGAACATGCGGCTTTGACAAACATGTCCATGACGTTGTTATCAAGCATGGAACTAGGCTAGCTGCTATAGTCGGCGAGCCGCGCTTGCCGGTGAACAGCGGACACTCCCAGGGCGTAACGCAAGCCGCACCCGGCCTGACCGTATCAGCGACATCAGATGACGGAGTGGTCGAGGCCGTTGAACGCCCATCCGGCACATTCTGGATGGCGCTGCAATGGCATCCGGAATTTCACATCAGTGATGGCGACCGCCTTATCCTTAAAGCCTTTGTCACGGCTTGTGCAGAAGGGACTGGCCGGGTATGAGGCTGTTCACCGGCGGTATCCTGACCGAAACCAATACATTTTCCCCGCTTCCGACCGGGCTAGCATCATTCGAGTTGGACCCACCATCAAATTCGTTGCGCGATCTGGTGGCGGCCTGTTGCAAGGAAAGGCAATGGACGCATTTGTCCGGCCTGATCGCGGATGCCCATCCCGGCTCAGCTATTGCACGCACCGCCTATGAAACATTGCGCGATCGATTGCTCGACCAAGTCAAAGCTGCACTGCCGCTTGATATCGTACTGCTTGACCTGCACGGCGGCATGGTCGCACAGGGCTATGATGACTGCGAAGGCGATTTGCTTATGCGCATCCGCGCCATCGTTGGCGATGAATGTGTGGTTGGTGCCCGCCTTGACCCACACAGCCAGTTTTCCGACGACATGGTGCGCCCGTCGGACCTGCTATGCTTTTTCAAAGAGAACCCCCATACAGATATCTCGCAACGCGCAAAGGATCTGCTGCGCTTGGCGATCGATACAGCAAAAAAGCGCATCCGCCCCGTGATATCGACCTTCGATTGCCGCATGGCCGACGTGTTTCAGACCAATCGAGAGCCGATGCAAAGCTTCGTCAACCGGCTGCGCGAAATGGAAGGCAAGAACGGGATATTGGACATCTCACTGGTGCATGGCTTCCGCCGCGCCGATACGCCGCTGATGGGCACCCATATGGTAGTCATCACCGACAACGATCCGGAACTTGGCGAAAAACTGGCAGAAGAACTGGGCATGGAAGTGTTCGCGATGCGCGGCAATGCTGCACAGCCTGTGGTGCCGCTTGACGAAGCCGTGACTCTTGCGATGGCAACCGAGGGTCCTACGATTCTGGCCGATCTGGCCGACAATCCTGGCGGCGGCGCGCCGGGCGATTCCACCTATATTTTTAACGCCGTTAGGACTGCTGGCGCGCGGCGCATCGCCTTTGGTTACCTCGTCGATCCGTTAGCCTTGGATTATGCATTTGAGGCCGGTGTTGGTGCAAAGCTGACAATGCGCCTCGGAGGCAAGGCCTGTTCCTTGTCAGGCGATCCGTTTGATCTGGCGGTTGAAGTCAAGGGGCTGCAGCATAATGCGGCACTGACCAGCGTTGATGTCCCAATCGGGAGGGCCGCATGGCTGGCCCATGAAGAGATCGACATCGTCGTTATTGGTGTCAGGTGGCAGACCTACACCCCTGACCTGTTCACGCAATTCGGCATCGACCTGATGCGCAAGCAAGTCATTATCGTCAAATCGGGGCAGCATTATCACCCCTATTTTCACTATATAACCGATGACGACATCGTCGTCGATGCGCCGGGCGTATGTGCATCGGATTGGCGCAATATGCCGTTCCAACGTGTAAAAAGGACGATCTGGCCATTTTCCGATGACCCTTTCAAATCCGATTTTGAAGAACCTTAATTCATTAAAAAAGCGGTAGTTCTGCAAGCCGAGCCCAACTCAAATCCAATGTGCAATATTCATGAACAACCTTTACACCGATGGCAGCATTTGGCAGGAAATGGAAAATGTCAGGCATACGTTCGAAAGACCATGGCGCGAAGCGCAGGTTGATACTGGAAAGTGCCGCAAATCTTTTTGCGGCACGGGGTTTTACCGCAACGTCGGTTGCGCAGATATCGGCGGCTTGCAACGCATCTAAAGCATGGATTTATCATTATTTTCCAGCGAAGGAAGACATACTTTTTGCGTTGTTGAAAGAGTTTGTGGATGAAGTGCGCAATGGGTTGATCTACGCCGCCCAACAAAACTTGCCCCCTGAAGAGTCGCTTAAGCTGTTTATCGAGATGGCGCTAAATATCTACGCGCAGTACCGTATCAATTATCCCGTACTGTTCAATGAAATGGTATTTCTTCCGCTGGAGCAACAGGAGCAAATCAAGGCAATCGAAAATGAACCTGTCGATGCGCTAGAATCAATATTGATCCGGCTAAATCCGGCAATCGCTTCACGCAATGATTTGAAGCGCTCTCTGACCTACATCGCCTTCGGCACGATCAATGCAACATCCAACTGGTACAACCCCGAAGGAAACATCCGCATCGACCGGCTCGCGAATATGATTCACGCAACGGTATTGGCAGGGGTCATGATAGTCAGTCCCGAAAAACATCCGTGGAAAGCCTCATAACCAAGCAAAACCCCCAGACAGAATGCAGTGATTGTATAGTTCAGATATTGCGCGCCAATATGCAACTCGGAATAACCTATGTTCGACATGATTTGCATCATAGAGGAATTCGTCGCTCTGCTCGAATGCCGTGAAGTCTCGTCTCCGACCGACCAATTCGCTATCTTGCAGGGCAGCGGCAAGGGTCGGACGGTGCTGCTGTGCTGCCATAGCTGTGCACTGCTGTTGGCCCCAAGATATCGTTCTGGAATATGCCCCGCAAGCCTAAGGCGTCATGATAGAAAAGAATCCACGAAGCCGACCGTCAATATCATTCCCGGAACCTTATCGATGCTGGGCACATTTCGCAGCCTGTCGGCGCGAATGCAATCGACCATTCTGCGCTGCTTAAAGAGATTGGCAACAACCGGTGCACCGGCGCATGTTGCCTAAGCGGAAGTATTGATCGCACTAGGGGGTCTAGCCACCTATTTCGCCGCTTATGGTGGTCAAGGATTTGAAATGTGACGTCGAGATGCCGTAGGTTTGATCCGATCACTGGAAGCGGCACAAAACATTGCCGCTAAAACCGTTCGCGATCAAGAAGTCTTTGACCTTGGTCGACCTAACTGCCGAATAGAAATCGCGGCCAATATAGGGCGCGAGATGTCATCGAGGCAGCACATCCAACACTCGCTACCGATTCGATAGATTTGCTGTGACAATGCCACCATCACGCTAACATGGATCGAATCGTCTCCGATTTACGCGGCAAAGCGTAAGAGCGAACGACCTAAAATCACCTTCCGGCGCAATGATTTACGGCCGTTATCAGGGTTTCAACACGCAAAACATGGTTCATCGGTGGCCCGGCTTAATATTAATTGACCGACCGGTCGTTTGACACTAAACATCGGCAATAAGTGTTTTCATGGGGAGATGAATCAATGCGTAAATTTCCGTTTTTTCTTGGTGCTATCCTAATCAGCACTCCTTCATTCGCTCTTGAAGTCGATGCGTCCTCCAGTGAGCTGGAAGCGAACGACAACACCGAAGCAAACGACAACACCATCGTGGTTACCGCCCGCAAGCGGGACGAACGCATTGTCGATGTGCCATTGTCGATCAGTGTGCTGGGGGCGAACGATATTGCTGAAAAAGCATCGTTGCGACTGCTTGACCTAGCCAACTCAGTTCCAAATCTTGTCAATATCAGCAATGGCAATGACTCTCTGTCCGTAATCGTCGTTCGTGGCGTTGCCAGCCAATCACGCGTTAATGCAGGATTTGATTCAGGTGTCGGCGTTTATGTCGACGGTGTGGTTCAAGGAAAACTCTACAGCTTCAACCAGGAGCTGTTCGATACCGAGAGAGTTGAATTTCTGAGGGGCCCCCAAGGAACACTTTTTGGTCGGAATTCAATCACTGGCGCGATCAGCATTACTACGCGCAAGCCGGAGTTTGAGTTCAGCGGAGATGCTGCGGTGCAACTCGGTAGCTATGACGAGCGTCGGCTTTCTTCATTCCTGACCGGACCCATTGCAGAAGACAAGCTTGCTGTCAGCATCGGTGGCTTCCGAACCACTCGGCGCGGCTACATTATCAATGTGTTTGATGGGCAGGATATCGGGAATATCGATTCCGTCGGTGGTCGGATCAAGGCTCTTTGGCGGCCAAACAGCGACGTCTCGGTCTTGCTGTCGGCGGACTACACGAACGAAGACCAGCTTGCTCCCGCACCGCAGCCGATCAGCGGATACGGCGCTGTCACAGGCACCTACAAGACCAATACCAACCTTCCCCTTATTGCAAACCGGGAGCTGTTCGGTGTTTCCGGTCAGATCGACTGGTCGACCTCAACTGACCTGACGCTGACTTCGATTACCGCTTACCGAACCGCGTCTTCGCTGCGCAACAATGACCCAGACTTCGGTCCACTGGCGGTTGTAGACAGTCAGAAAAAGCAGGATCAATGGCAATTCTCTCAGGAGTTGCGCCTAGGTGGAAATTTGAGCCCGACGTTTTCTTTCGTGGGGGGGCTCTACTATTTCAAGCAGGAAGTGGACGGCTATGCGTCTAGCACGTTTGGTAACATTTCCAATGTTCCAGGATTCCTGCGAGGCTTGAAGGGTTTCACGAGCGGAGTTGTCGGATCAGAGTCCTTTGCCGGCTTTGTCAACGCCGACTGGGAAGCACTTCCTCGACTGACCCTTACCCTTGGCACGCGGCTAACTTACGAGCAGCAATCTCTCGACTTCCTTCAGCAAGGCTTCCCGTTTGTGGCGCCAAGCCTGCCACGCGAAACCGATAAAGGATCCGACACGGATTTCTCGCCGCTGGTCACTGTGCGTTACAAGTTCGCACCAAATATTTCGATCTATGGTACTGCGTCTCGCGGCTATAAGAGTGGCGGCTGGAACCTTGACAATGTCACAAGCTTTTCGATCACATCGTTTAAACAACTGCGCTTCAATCGCGAGCAGTTGACCAACTATGAAGTTGGACTGAAAGGTGACGTTCTGAACGGTGATCTTGGGTTTGCTTTGTCGGCGTTCGAGCAGAACTATGGTGATATCCAGACTGCCAAGTTGGTGCCGGTACTGGGTGGTGGCGGGGCACTTATTGCAGTCGTTTCTAACGCTGCCAGTGCTCGAATCCGGGGCTTCGAAGGAGAGGTAAGGGTTAGACCTTTCAAGCCTTTCACCGTCGTTGGAACGCTTGGTTACGCTAATGCTCGGTTCAAAGACTATCGCGATACTACTGCAGGTAGTTTACCGTTGATTTTTGACGGTAACCGCATTCCAAATTCGCCCGAACTTACTGCAAGCTTAACAGGAACGCTACGCGTGCCTGTCAGCGACAGGCTTACTCTGGGCGGACGCGCACAATACAGCTATGTTGACGGCTTCTTTCAAGATCGCGATAACAGCACAGCGCTGCGCATTCCTTCTCGCGACTCTGTTGACATGTCGATTGAAGCCGAAGTCGATGAGAGATTTCGCCTAGCTTTCAATGTCAGCAACGTGTTCAACAATCAGGTGCCTGTTTCAATCGGACCGGGCGGTTTTGGCTTCCCGGGGGTAGGTGCCAATCAGAACATACAGTTGTCGCTGCCGCGGATGTGGAATGTGCGAGCGAGCATGAAGTTCTAGTCGGCCCATATCTCTGACCGGTTCTTCCGGACAATAGATCCAAAGGGACTAAGTAAAGACGGCGTGGCTACACCCTGGACGAACGGCTATACATCTCCAGCATCGTTCCGCGCATGTTCCTGTTGCCGCACCTGATGGAAACATTGGAATGACCGAACTGTTCGAAGTGATGGCCGAAACCGGCGCGCATCGGATCATCGCGCTCAACGACGCGGCAAGCGGATTACGTGCGATCATCGCGATCGATGATGTGACACTAGGGCCTGCATGCGGCGGTATCCGGACGCAGCCCTATCGAACGACGATTGATGCATTTGCCGATGAACGCAAGCTGTCTTCTGCGATGACGCTGAAATGTGCTATCGCCGGGCTCGATGCAGGCGGTGGAAAGACCGTGGTGATGGACCATCCCGATATGGATCGCGCCTCAGCATGGACTTGTAACGGTTTCGTGCCGGTCACTTGAGAGTTAAACACTCATACAAGGAGACCGAAGAGATGATGAAGCATACAGAAGATTTCAAGCAAGAGGCCGTCCGGATCGCTTTGACCAGTGG